>CAYWXM010000062.1:0-37233 GCA_964462595.1 uncultured Actinomycetota bacterium | reverse complement strand
GATGACGTAAAGCCCTGCCGTTTGCGGGCTCCGATCGAACATGGCAATAGGAATGGAGCCGACGAGCGGATTCGAACCGCTGACCTGCTCATTACGAGTTCATCTCGCAGGTATTTCTCCTAGTTTCTGTCAGTTTAGCACACTTACCTGAACAGCCCTCAAATCCAGTATTCATGCGGGTATCTCTTGCTGTGAGTTTACGGGAGCGAGAACGGGTTGCGCTCAAGCATGTAGATTATATGTAGAGCGGGAGGCCAGGGCTCTTCTCATCCAGGGTCTATTTGTTTCTCTACGCCATCCTACAATTCAAGCGGTGGTATGCGTGTTTAATAACCCCTAAGCCGGGGTGTTGTGTACCCGCCCACCCCTCGCATTTATACTCCCAGGCTACGTTTTTAATAACCCATACCTTTAGTATATGTTATATATATTATATATATTGCCGCTCTTGAGCGGATAGTAAAACCTGCCCCCGCTTTCCCCTCACACTACCTGCCATTCTTTTTCCAGCTCGCTAGATAAATGCTAGATTATTCTAGTGGGAGTTCACGTCTTTGCTCCCAATATTCAAAGAGATCTAGCCTCATGCTTACTGTCTGATGTCCTTCATCATCTGGCTGCGGGGCGTGGCGCACAAAACCAACCCTCGAATAGAAGTCCTCGCTGCTAACATATGCATCAACGGAGATAAATCGAATTGCTAGATACTGCTCGAGCTTTTCAGCAAGACCCAGAACATAAACGAGCATTGCATCCCCTATACCCTGGCGCTGTCTATCCAAGCAGACACCCAATCTACCGATTTTCAATGCGGGCCAGCTTGGATAATTCTTGCCGCATTGCCCCTTAATTCTTTTCTTCAACGAAAGCGGCTGCGCCTCTTTCGCTCTTAAAGCATCTGCACAGAGACTACAGTAGCCAACAATACTTTCTTCGGTTCTTATTAGAATTGTTTGAGCAATGTGGGTTGTTTGATGCTTCAGGGCATCATCAAGAAGGAATCCGTTAAGCTCAATGTCGCCACAATCAAAGCAACTGGGTGCGTTTGCTTCGGTGAGATATTCTGGGAAGCAGTCTTGCGGAATCGGCACTTTTCAGTTCTACTTCTTACTAGGGTCGCTGAGTCTCTGGCTCCAATCCTTAAAGGTAGCTCTCGCCTGCTCCATACGCGGCGCGTTCTCCGGTTTATAGCTTGCCGATTTGGTGGCTTCAATAAATGCCTTCGCACTCTTACCTGTTAAAACAGGTGTAGCTTGAATGGGTTTTGCCATTGTATTTCCACCTCCGTGATTATTATCGGCTCCTACTCCTCTCCTCTAAACACATTATACCCACACCTAAACGCAGGCAACCCTCAAGTCATCATCGAGTGTTCTTCCTGATCCTGCCATCTATTCGTTAAAGACTTCGCTGGGGCTATTCTGGTTCCCTTCCGTGGCTCCCGCCTTTTAATATTCGCGATAGACGGTCCGTGGTTTTACAGGATTTAACGCTCACAGTTCTTGTCTATTCAACAATCAGCACTGCGCTGACCTGGTCTAGGTTTATATAACATGTTTCACTAATCATGCTGCTGCCGCTAACACCTTCCTTAAGCACGGCATCACCAAGAATCATGAGGCCCGATTGTTTATAATCTCGCACTATTCCTTGGATCGAAAAAGATCCGAAGGCAATCCTGACCTCTCGGTTAGCAAGCGTGTCCTCTTCATCGATCGTCAAGTCTCGGAATTCCATTTACCCCACTCCTTCAATCGGTTCCCATCTCTTGCCGAATTCCCCCTTCATCCTTCGCCCTCTTTGCCCTCTTATGCGTGACATCTGCCTGCCTAGGCGGCATCTTAATCTCTATAGCCTTAAGAAGATCCTAAATGACGAGAGTCTAGATCATGTTGAGTAAGGCCCGGCCGTTTCTTGTGAAGGAGGCAGGCCGGTTCTTTCGCCTCCTACTGGCTCACTGTAATCTCCTGGCTCTGGCTTTTCCGCTGCCTTCTTCTTGGCTCTCTGCTTCTCACTTTTTGCCAACATCTTCTCTACCTTTTTACGGGTCTCCTCTGCCTTCTCTCCTTCTACCACCTCTCGCTTCAAGACTTCTTTCCTTAGTATCTTCTCTATTTCTTCAACATCTGTTCTTATCTCGGGAGCCATAATTTTCAATTGCTTCCGAATCGTCTTTAGACTCTGCTCACTCAAGATGATGGCTGCCAGATTAAAGCGGCTAAGAACTTGCTTCTGTGTGTGGTATGCATCAAGAGCCGACTTGTGTAGCCCCTCTCTACTTAGAAGATAAAGGCATTCCAGGTCGTCTGGCTTTTTCAGATCAAGTTCGAGAAGGTTGAACTCAAGGACCAGTTCATCGGTAATCGGTTTCGTAAAGTTGACATGATAGACTTGCCAATCTATTGCATTAGTGAGAACAACCCACTCCGTTCCCTGCTTTGATGCATAATCTACCACCTGCCTCTTATGGCCGGCCTTGAGGTCCAGCCCGATTGCCTTGGCTTCAATAAGCATCTCTAACTTGTCGTCAACGGAGATTGCGAGATCACAATAGGTTCCACGGATTGAATGCTCCTTGGTGATCTCCTTGAACTTGTCATACCCAAGAACGAAGGCCAGAATATCGACGATGATAGTAACTGTATCCGACTCATTGACATCACGGTCTTGTGCTGACTTCGCAATCGGCTGAAACTGTTTAAGGCCTCCCCTTAAGCGGTCAGCTACTGTTTTTGGGATTGAAGCAGACGCTTTGGTCATGAACTACCTCCTAGTTACAACCTCTCTACCTCCACGTATTCAGCATCGATCTGCGGCACTGTTATCGTGTATCCAGCCACCGACTCGTATGTGTAATTCCCGCCGCATGATCCCCATATCCTAACGATGCTCTCTTCCAGTGCATCAGTTGTACCGGCTAAATAAACAGCTACATTATCATCCCAGAATCCATACCCTGAATCAGTAACGGCAACGAGCATGAATGTCGTATTGCCCTGCTCCATAATCTGAAAGACCTCGCCTCGGGCATAGAAGAACTGCCCGATGTAGTTATCTGCGTTCTTCGACACCACACGATAATCGAGGGTTTGGCACTTAGCCTTGTATGCTGCAGGGTCTTCCACGAATTCACAGATGACGGATTTCTCTGCCTCACCCTCATCCGTTGTTGCCCTGACGTTAATCGTGTACATGGACGGTGTAGTTGGTAGAGTTATAACTGTCGCGAAAGCTCCCGTACTATCTGCATCGCAATAACCCCCCACGCCCGCATCTGACTTGATAGTAACCTTTGCTCCCGGTTCGGTTTTTCCTGACACAGCTATCTGGGGATTGTTCACTTGCTGCATTCCCGTTGGGGTGGTGATGGAAAGCGATATCGTTTTCGGTGTGGTGTTCTGCGTGGTCGTTTCGCTCGCTTCAGTCTTCGTTTCCTCATCATCCTTGCCAGTTGTCACTCCGACAATAGCGCCAATCACCGCAAATACCACCACGATAGACACCAGGAGGATTACCAATTTCTTAACATTGCTCTTTTTCTGCGGTGGTACAGGCGGCACAGAAGCTGGTGCTACCTGAGGTGATACGGGTGGCGCAGGAGTTGGCGTTACCTGCGGAGGTTGGGGGGTTTCTTCAATGGGTTGAGGCGCTACCTCTTCTACGGCTGCTGTTGGCAACCCTAACTCAATAATAACCTCGGCAACCATTTGCCCGATTATGCTTTGTCCATAGTTCTGAAGTTGAGACTGCCACTCTTCCTCATTTACGCCGGGTTGCTCTAGTATCTCTTTTATCTGATTCTTAATAACCCCCTTACTTGGTAAGATATAAGTTTTGTATGCTTCTCTTTCGTCTTCTGTTAACTCGATCAGTGACTTGCTTAGAACTCGAGAGACATTCTCCGACATACTCTTGCCGGACTGAAGATAATTTTGGTAAAGGGCATCGGTGAAGTAATTCTCGGTCACAACCAACCCCCCTTCGCTTCGAGGATACCTTGCCTTTCTTTAAATCAGTTTTATTTATACCCCCATCGGGTTAAAAGTATGTGGTGTAGATGATGCACATGTTTCATCCATAATTGTCCATTTCAATGTGACCGGGCAGGTAAACCTCTTTCCAAGGACTTCCCAGTTCATCTTCTAGAGATGGTAAAATTACCACAATAAGTTGGATATAGCAGATATCTGCAGCTGGAATTCGCTGTGATAAATTGCACCCTTGAATATGAAACCCAAGAGAAAGGAATAATCAATGTTTGCAGGAAAGAGAAAATATGAAGAGCTGGAAGCCGAAAACGCCAACCTGATACAGTGGGTCGAATATCTCAAGGGGGTTGAAGCATTAGAGCTTGCCAGGCAAGTCGAAGCCATGCGCTCCGATCTCGCTTCTATTGGGCAACAAGTAGCAGCTGCCCAGGCACAACTTTCCCAGGTACAAAGAGAGTTGATAGAAGCCCAGGCAAAGATTGTTGAGACAGACGAGATGGCTATTTTGCAGGAGGTCGGCATATACAGATACAGGCATCCACTGGACGATGCTGTGGCGTACAAAGGAAAGCTAAAAGACACCCAAGATAATATAAAAGCACTTGTGAAATCGGGTAGAGCAACTTCATCAGTAACGAACTTCACTTTCAACAATTCTTTAAAGCAAGGACAAAAGCTAGTCAATGATCTGTCAAAATTGATGCTGCGAGCCTATAACTCAGAGGCTGATAATATCGTCAGAACCATGAAACCACATACGGTTGCATCTTCCATCTCACGGCTGGAAAAAGCCCGTGAATCAATAGCCAAGCTTGGGAAGATGATCGACCTGCGCATAACCGATGAATACCACCGCTGGAGAGTCTATGAGATCGAACTTACAGCTGACTACCTCTTCAAGGTGGAGGAAGAGAGGGAAAGGCTGAAGGAAGAGCGGGCTCGCCAGAGGGAAGAGGAGAAAGCCATTAGGGAGTTGGAAGCGGAGAGGCGCCGCTTGGAGAAAGAGCAGGCGCATTATCAGACGACCCTTGAAAAACTCCGCGAAAAGGGCGATGAGCAGGGGGTCGCAAACATGGAGGCAAAATTGGCTGAAATCGATGCGGCGATTGAGGGCATTGAAAACCGAGAGGCTAATATCAGAGCGGGATACGTATATGTAATTTCCAACTTTGGTAGTTTTGGCGAACATGTAATCAAGATCGGCCTCACTAGGAGGCTTGAACCGATGGATCGGGTACGAGAGCTTGGGGACGCGAGCGTGCCGTTCAACTTCGATGTTCATGCGTTGATCTTCTCTGATGATGCCGTTAGCCTTGAAAGCAATCTGCACCAGTATTTCGCAGACCGACGACTGAACCTGGTTAATATGAGAAGGGAATATTTCTATGCGACACCGCAAGAAGTCCGCAAGGCCATAGAGGAAATGGGGGGGCAACAGCTTCTTGAGTTCAATGAGGTTCCGGAAGCGGTTGAATGGAGGACTTCTGGTGGACAGCAAAGAGTAGTTGCCGTTCTAGCCGGGATGCACCCAGATACTCCAACTGAATCAGATGCAGTCTTGATATAATCTATTGCAATCGGCATGAATGACAACGAGATTCTTTATGGCTTCCCCGAGAGGGCAAGACGACCAGAGATTGACCCTTCATGGCTGAAGGAACGGCTCCTATCTAGTGCTTCCATTAGCCAGATTGCCAAGGAGTCTGGATACTCACGGCAGGCTATCTATGACAACATCAAGAAATATAAATTGAAGATACCTAAACGAAACGTTATCGATCCTAATTGGCTGAAACAGCAGAAAGAGCGAGGAAAGGCTGACAAAGAGATTGCCGAGGAATTGGGAGTTAACCCCCAGACAATCTATAAGATACGCACAGAGTACAATATCCAGGGAAAGCGAGTTGAGATTGACCCAGATTGGCTTGTTGAACAGAAGGCAAAAGGAAGGAGCGATAGGGAGATAGCCGAAGAAGTGGGGTGCTCTTTGGGGACTGTTCATAGCAAGCGTAAGCAGCTAGGGATATCCCATTATTATCACATGAGCCGCTCGAAAGCCCCCTAAGCCGCACCTACTTAACCCTGTATTGGGTATAGAGATTCCAATGGTGTACAAGAGATGCCCGATTGGAAGATATTAATAGTTCGAATGGTGATGTCTGGCCAGGGCTTAGGGTACTGATACTCGTGTAAGTGAAGTCAGTCTCCACAACCTTCCCGCCGCTGTCATACATTGTGCCCGAAATTTCACAGAACTCTATTGTGTGGCCTGAGTCGTTCCTGACTTCGCCAACAATGTGAAGGTAACCTATCGAATCCACATTGCTCGACTGGCTCAAGATCGTAAGCGAACGATTCGGTGGCGTTGAGGTCGTACGGTATTCGGTTTGCAGGGTATAGTTGGCAAAGCCAGGCGGCATCTCCGATAGCACATGGAAAGGAGACTTCTCGCCCGGTGCCAGAATATCCAGATATGTATATGTGAAGTCTGTCGCTATTACTCCTCCAGATGAGTTGTATATGGTCGCCACTATCCTGCCGAATTCGATATTACTCGATGTGGTGTTCTGCACTTCTCCAACAATATGCAGGTAATTGATTGTATCGGTATATGACGTGTGGTCGAGCACGATCAGCCCTCCCGGTGGCGGAGGAGGTGGTGGCGGAGGTGGAGGTGTTGGTTCTGGCGGTGGAGGGGGCAGTATCATACCGTAGGAGAAGTACATGGGCCTTTCTGCAACGATCGGCTTGCTCGATTCGATACGGCTTGAAAGCTGTAGGTTGTCCCCGGCAACGGCGTTTACCATGACCGTATAGCGAGAATGCGCAGGAATCGAAATGCCCCCGACTGTCTTCATGCCCGCTTCCTGTGTGAGAAAATACATCGTTAAGGCCGCAGATTCGCTGTTTGGGTTCTGAAGGCACAGCCACTCATTGAAACCGGAGCCCGTATAGCCTTCCGCAAAGAACCAATCGCTGCTGGTTGACGAGGACCCGATGACGCAATGGCCGCCCCTGGCGTTCAGGTCACCATACTGATAGTTGAAATACATGGGCCTCTCGGCCAGGAAATAGCTGCTTGAACTCAGCTTGACCGAAACATCTTTGTCCCTTCCGACCTCGCCCTCCACAAAGACCGTGTCCCGTGTTCTTGGCCCCAGGTCATAGGACCTCACAACAGGGTCTCCCTGCCCCGGCCCAAGCTGATAGAATGCGTCCACCGTTATCGGTACGTCATTCGCGTTCTGTAGGGTTATCCATTGCTCGAAATTCGGATACCTGGTGCACCCCTCGGCAAAGAAATACTCCTTCGACAGCTCGGTTATTCCCATCACGCAGTGGCCGCCCTGCCAGTTGTGGTTTCCCATGCCCAGGTAATTGAAGTACATCGATCTCTCCGCCACTATTGGCTGGTTGGATTCGATCTGCAGCGAAGCCTGATAGCCCTGCCCGAGGAGATCATTCACCTTGTAAGTCTGGCGGGATCGAGCATTAACAATCAGGCCTTGTTTCACTATCTCTCCCACCTCCTGGGTCTGGAAGCGGAAGTTTACGGATGCAGGAGCGCCGCCAGGGTTCATGATACAGATCCACTCATCGAACCCAGGGCCGGTATAGCCTTCGGCGAAGTACCAAGCGTTCGCCGGCTCGAATGCGCCCATCACGTCGTGGCCACCCTTATAAGTACCATCGAAGTACATGGGCCGCTCGGCGATTATGGGAAGGCCTGAGGTCGATTCGACCTTGATGGAGACATCCCCCGATACATCGTCCCTGAAGCCAAGCTGGTTATCGCCATTAAGGAAAATTGTCGATCTTGAGTTTGCCGGGATCTGTTGGATCCTGCTGATAGTCGCTCCGTTACCCAGGTAATAAGTGATCGTTGCGCTCACGGATTGGTTGTTCGGGTTTCCCAGACAGAGAAAGGTATTGAAGCCGGAACGGGTACATCCTTCGGCAAAATACCAAGTTGTAGAACCCTGGTCGGCTCCAACCACACAATGGCCATCATCTACGGCTCCTGCCTGGATCATTGGAGTTAGGACCAAGAAAAAAGTAACTATTGCGGCTAGAAATATTTTTGTTGGGTATATTACTGCCTCTCTCATGGTTCTCCCCTTCCCGTCATCGGCCAAGCCCTATATTCTTAAGCGGACGGCCGTATTCACCTGCAGACCTTGTTCAATTGGCCGCAGACAGCATCACCGCCCTTATTTCCTCGGGGTTATGAACAGGCCCGTAGACCGTATGGTTGACCCATTCCACACCACCGAAAACAACGGCGAAAACTTCTGCGAAATCCTCTTCTACAGATTTTGTATACTCCTCACGATTATCCCACTTTGTCCCTGGAAGAATCCCTCTAAGTCTCATGTATTCTTCCTTTTCCTTGCTGGAGAGATACTTGTAGGAGAATGCGTGGCCCCATTCATGGAAGATAATTCGGTCTAGTGCATCGGGTGGTATTTCAAGGGTGAATCCTATCGTGTCAGTTCTTGGATCGTAATCACCGTATCTATCTTGTGCCCTTGCCGGATCGGTTATCTGCTCATAGCGTAGCTCATCAAAACAGTAAAACAGCTCTGGCGGTAGCGTGGTCCTTAATTCATCTACCCTAGCGATAACTGCGCTGTAGTCTATGGCTTGGGTTGCCGCCAGTTGCGGGGCGGGAATGATGATTTCCCAATAACCACGGATAAGCTCATAAGATATATTCGCGTCAAAGCCGCCACCAGCTAGGGTTAAATACCCTTCGCTGTAAATGCCGGGCGTAAGGAATAACGTGGTTGCAGCACTGGGTCCAATGTCAACATACGTTGATGATGGTCCACTAAAAAAGCAACGTGCATCGTATGTAGTCGGATTACTGATTCGTACTTCTACTTCGCCGTTCGAGGTAGGGTTCTTATTGGGGAGTTGATTCGTGTAGCCAGACACGGTCATTTCCACGTAGTTTACGCGGGCCTGTTGCGCTAATGGCCCCGCCGGCCACTCGGCGAAGCACTTCTCAAAGCGAATGGCTGACATAGCATACAGGCCTTGCTCCTTCAATTGCGTACCCCAATTGAACAAGAGCTCGGCTCTATTGCTCATGATGAGTCCCGTGTCATATCCGTCAGGCGCTATGCCCAGAGCGGATTCACAGCACTCATAGCTCCCCGAGTAGTCACCTTCTTCTGAGAGCACCTTCGCCCAATCAACATATGCATTGATGCAGCCCAGAGTGGCCTCTTGCTCTAGCTCCTGGATTTCGGCGGCAATCTCGAAGTATTGTATTGCTTCCTCGTACCTTGCCCGCTCGTGGAGTTCGGCCGCATATCGCAGCGCTGCTTCGGGTTTGAGGAATAGCGCTTCTTCTGCTTGGGCCTTCCCCGGATGTTTCTCTGCAAGCTCATCGATATGTTTTATCGCAAGCGAGTATTCCCCGCGCTCGATCTCTCCCTTTATGCCGCTCAGGGCGCGCGAAGGCGCGGTCGCATCTATGACCGCCAAGGCCAGCATTCCGATAAGCACGAGGATTATCGCCGCAATGATAGGCCTCTTGTAGCTTCTGCGAGCTTTAAGGGGCTTGCGCGCAAAATCCTTCCTGGAGCTTTCGGGCTTACGATAGGGAATCCTTGTGGCCACAGTTGTCGGCAATGCGGCGGCGCTCTCCATGCCCAGGACCTGTGCAGCGATTTCCTCAACTATCGTACGGTGATAAGGGTTAATGCGCTCTTCCCATTTGTTCTTCGGGGAACCCTGTAGATCATATTCCGCCAGCAGCGCTGCCCGTATACTCTCCTGATGAGGTCCGATATGCTTGTTGTAGATTTCCACCTCGGTATATGTGAGGGAAGAGAGGGGCTTGTCCAGAACATCTAGGACTTTGTCGGGGATCTCTTTGTCGCTATCACAACAGTGATCACGAAACTTCTCGGCGAAGTAATTCATGTCCATCCAACAATCGACTTCCAGCACATGCAGCCCTTCCCCATAATCTTACCAGATATATACAAAACCTCAAGCAAGCCGATCTCATCGATTGCATTGATAAGATAAGATATCCATATCCGTAGGGTGTTATAGAGTACTCCTCTATATTAGGTATACGTAGGATGTAAGTAGAAGGGGAATATGCCATAACTCCCATTTGTGGAGATGACATGCGTGTGATGGAGATGGGTGGGGAGTATTGTCTCGTGCGACTGTGTGGAATATGGATCTTTCACAGCAAACGCAGGAATGATTGTCAGCGACATTCCCAACAATCCGCAAGGCTACTGCCTGGCATGACGAAGCAGTTCAACAATCTTCTCCAGTAGATCAGCCCGAAAGCGGAAACCCTTCTTGCTGGGGCAAAGCTCCCCGCCCTCGCTCATAACCCATTCCCTCAGGTCGTAGTATTCATCTCCATCCCATAGGTGCTTATGCAACCTTATGGTCGATGTTGCGCTCTTCTGTAGGTGACCTACGTATTCGCCCTGTGAATATTTCATCTCTCGTCACTTCCTTTTGATGAGGCACGGAGAGGCCGTCTGAGGGCCGTTCATCCCCGAACACATATAGAACCCCTTGGAAGGGGACATCGCCGAAAAAGACCGATGTAAAGTATGGCAACGGATTCGGCAGAATCGATTCCTGTCAGTATTCCTACCCCCATTTCTGCGATTCCTCTTCCGGGCCGATAGCTTTGCCCCTCTTCTCTGCCGTATCGGGACGCATGCCGAAGCGATAGGGGTACAGGGGGCAGTCCTTTATGGGACAATGCCTGACCTCCGTAGCGCTGCCGTTCGCGCAGTCCAGGCACTTAGCCCTGATGGCTTTCTGCGCTGTCATCATGTTGCTCATCTCCTAGCCCCTTTCCCATCGAGCCCACAAGAAGGGCTTGGTATTCATCAAACGGTTCGATAACGATGATCGTGCAATCTTCAGCTATCTTCACGCCTCTTCAGCTCCTCTGTGCACTCGCTGCAGTCGCATGCTAACAGGGCTGTAGCCGTCATCCGAGAACGTGGATACCCCGCCCCCGCGTTAAGGCACTTGGCTCCTTGCTTATCCCGCCTGAAGTTCTCCAAAGGCCGAGCATCATCAACGAAACGGTCAAGACCACGGTTAAGGAAGTCGGTAAGGGTCCAGCGATATGAAAAGAAACAATTCGGGTCCGAGAACACAGCGGCATAGTTGTCTATGGCGCGGGTGATATCCTCCAGGGTGTACTTCTCGCGTAGCCTCCCGTTTATTGCCCTCTCCATCTTGGCGGTTAGGGCACGGTGTTTGATGATCCCCTTCGAGTTCCAATGATCGAAAACGGTTAAGTATTTCTTTTTTCTTTTATGGGTGGCACTAACGCCACTAGTCTTGGTGGCATCTACGCCACCAGTTGGGGTAGTGGCATCTACGCCACCAGTTTTCCATTGCTCATAGTCCTTCTGCGGTCCAATGACATTGATGTAGCCACTTCTGTCTATGTGAATCATATTTCGTGCTTCAAGTACACTCAAGGCTCGTATAACGCCCTTGCGATCTATACCAGTATCGCGCATTAGGAGGGTAATGCTTACTGCAGCTTGGCATTTCGCATGCCCATAAGTCCGCCTAATGATTGCCAGGTAGATCCTGCATTCATTACCTGAGATATAGATCTGCACCAGAGCTTCGAGCAGCTCATTCGCTATTCTCGTATATCCATTCTCAACCTGCGGACTCGCCATGATAACCTGCCTGTATCTTCAGCGTATTCTTATCGAAGTAGAAGCTTGACTCGCCAGTGGGACCGTGCCTGTTCTTGAGCACCGACATGATAAGCTCTCCCTCCGGGCCACCCCTCTCAGAGAGTTCAGGCCGCCATACTCCCAACAGGAAATCAACTGCCTCTTCTATGGCCCCGGAATCCCTTGCCATGGTGAGCGTTACCCTATCGCCGCCCGTCCCGCCCTGCCGGCTGGTCTGGATGAGAACGAGCACGGAGCAGGACAGGCGCTTCGCGGTGTTCTTGAGTTCTCTCGATACGTTGGATATGCGCTCGTAGGAGTTCGGGCCTGGACCACGCAGGAGTCCGAGATAATCGATGAGGACCAGCGGTATCCTCTTGCCAAGGTAGGCTTCAGACTCTTTGTAGATCACCCCAAGATCATCTATCTTCAACCCGCCCTCGTCTACAATAACCAAGTCCCGGTATCTTCTCGTCCAAGCGGCAAGGCGCGGATCTCCTTGCGCTTTGGACAGGTAAGCATCCAAGCGTTCCGGGGTTTCTCCGTTGTCGATGCAGTATAGTCTTGCTACCACCTCTGCGCTTGGCATCTCAAGCGAGAAGAAGAGCACGGGGTGTGCATCGGACCTTCTGAAGATGTTGGCGATAACGTTGATGGCGATAGCCGTCTTCGCCACACCCGCCCGGCCCATGATCCCCATGACCTGCCCGGGCCGAATTCCACGCAATAGGGTGTCTAGGGGCTGGTAGCCGAGAAAGACGCGCTGCCCGTGATCCCCGCGTAGTATCTGATGGTACTCGTTCAGGGAATAGATAACGCTCTTGAGCCGCCCGGGGTTATACTCCAACGCCTCGAATATCTCTGAGTAGGGTATCTCGGGGCGGCCCTCCTTGATGACCGATGCGAAGTAGGCCCGGCGATAGTCGCTCGGTTCAAGGAAGCGGTCATAGATGATCGACAGCGCCTTATTGATGGGGAGGCCCCTTATTTCGTCTGTGGTGTGCTCAACCAGTTGAGCCGTCTCCATGTTGGCCCACGGCCTATCACCGGACATTAAGCATGACCTCCCCTCGGGGGCCTAAGACGAGGCGGGAAACATCAGCATGTCTTCCCGGGTAGAAACGACAGAACTCGGCGATAAGGTATTCCAAATCGTTGACCGGGCAACCCATTACCGCAAGCCGCTCCATTCTCTTGAGCAGCTCCGCTTCATCGCTTCCCTGATGTGGGAGAAGATCGGGTATCTTTTTCCCCTCCTGGACGAACCCCTCAACCTCCCTCAGCTCGATGAAGTCAAGAAGCTCGCGGAACAGCTCGCTGCCTGTGGGGCGTGATGCAGTTATCCTGGTTGTCATGGTCGTTCTCCGTATCTTCCTCAGGGCTTTGTATCTCAGCGGAAATGATTTCCTCGAACTCCTCGAAGATTTCTTCAAGAAGCTCGCCGATATGGCGGGGCTCTCTGCTCATGGCACGATCGCTCACTTGTTAGCCCCCTTATGTCAGGATGCAAGGCGTGCTTGCTCAAGCGCCTCGATGACTACTTTCAAGTCGAATCTCTGATAGTGGCCTACCCTGACACAAGGTATCTTTCCATCGCGTGCTGCAGCCCACACCCAAGTGACCTTGACCGACAAGAACTTAGCTAGCTCGGCGGGTGTTATGAGGCGCTCGGGGACCTCGCAGGGGGTGGCTTTTGTGTTAACTTTCATCTCCATTACCCACCTCCAAGACACGGCCCTTCTCGTCGAAGAGGTCGCTTTCGGGAACGCCTAATGCCCTAGCGATCTTGCGGCGAAGCTTGGGCCAACAAATACGTTTGTTGTTTTCGAAATCACTTAATGTACCTTGGCCTATTCCGACTCGCGCTGCGAACGCCGTTTGCGAAAAACCCTGCTGTTCTCGTGCCCTTCTTATTGTGTTCATCCAATCCTCCTTTCCACTCTTGCGGCCTCATAACTAATGCCTTATACTTATATTAAGATTTAAGGTTCATGGGTAATACCGCTATAACCAATATTCCTATTATGAGGGCAAGATGAAGAATATCGAAGAGCTCCTAACCGAAGTCGAAAGACTCTTGGGAGAGGGGCTGACAGAAGAGAATAAAGACATCTGCTTCAAGTATATCAACGAAAAATTCCAACATCTGGGACCGTTCGAAGGCTTTCAAGCCAGAGAGCTTTACAACCGTATCAAGCCCAAGGATATATTTTATGAAAATGGGGATTGGTTCAGATTCGAGAAGTATTCCATAGTCAAGGAGGGACTTGAATACTATATCGAGCCCAAACACGGGGCGAAGTACAGCACGTACATGATGAAGGATGTTCTCGATAGCGTTTTCGGGTTCTTCGGGGAAAGTCGGCTGCTGGGTTTCTTCAAAGAAAACCCGTTTCCACAGGAGAGCGGTAGCATGAAGGAAGCCATAATGATCGCCTCCGATTGGAAGCAGGAAATGATGCAGAACGAATTCCTGCTAAATATATTCACGGAGTTTGCTACGCGCTTCGGGCTGCTTGGGCTTGGCTTTGCGAAGCTTTATCCATATGAGCCGTTTATATTGGGTCACGGGGACACCTACAACGTCGTGAGCCTTGAAGATGAAGTTGGAAGCCATAATGTAGATAGCTATAAGGGCCTGGGCCATTACCTCAAGCAACCTGTTGGA
This sequence comes from uncultured Actinomycetota bacterium, assembly GCA_964462595.1. GTDB lineage: Bacteria > Actinomycetota > Geothermincolia > Geothermincolales > RBG-13-55-18 > SURF-21. The sequence goes on along the minus strand of CAYWXM010000062.1, from coordinate 22,882 downwards.
GAAGAGATTATGAGCACCAAGAACCACGAGCCGTTGTTCCGTAATTACCGAGAATCCCTTGGTGCTGTGCTGTACGAAATATGGAGGCTGCTTGAACAATGGAGCAGGGGAGAAGAAACAGCCCTTGAGGACATTAATAATGCCCTATCTCGTTCAGCCCCACGAATTGAGCGAGCAGGTCAAGATATTCGCCTTGTCTGGGATTCTGTCTGCCTGATCAATGCTCTTCATGTTCGATTAGCAGATTGGTTTCTTAGGAGTGAGGGGTTAAGGGTCTGCGCGAATCCAAAGTGTACGAGGACATTTAATATGACTAAAACCAGCAAAAGATATTGCTCAGATGATTGCGGCAAATCGGTTCGAGGAAATAGGGCAAATAGTGATCCGCTTAGAAGATTTTATAATAGTGCGCTCAAGAAGGGGAAAAACCAGCTTAAAGATTTTCCAGATAGTCTTAGCCATTTCGAAAGAGAACTAAGGGCCGTAAAGAAAAGCGGGACAGGAGAAGAGGGGATAAAGGGTGTTTGCAAGGAATACAACGTTGATTTAAACAGGAGGCCCGGCAGACCCCCCAAGAAGAAACCTGATTTGAACAGGAAACCTCAAGACAAAACGAAAGAGGGTAAAGACCATGGGTAGCGTTGTTAAACGATTCTCGAAGGATGGAGATCCCCTCTACTACGCCAGGTATAAGCTCCCCGGCGGCAAGTGGAAGTGGGAGGCCGGCGGCAGCAAGAAGAAGAACGCCGAGTCTATCCTGAGCCGCCGAGAAAGAGAGATCGCAGAGGGAACGTATGGCCAGCAGGAGGATATAACCTTCGCCGACTTCGCCGACAAATGGCTGAAAGATTACGCAGCCCACAAGGTCAAGGAAAAAACGTTGCATGACTATACAGCCATTATCGAGAACCATCTCAAGCCGCACTTCGGTGGTGATCTCCTGGGGGAAATAAGCCCCGGCAAGGTTCAGGGTTTCGTCACCGCCAAGATGGAGCAAGGCCAGGACCCCAAGAAGAAGGAGAAGAAGCTAAGTCCTACCACGGTCATAAAAATGGTCGTAGTGCTCAAGCTGATGTTCAAACACGCTCAGATATGGGGCTACATCCGAGAGAACCCCGCCCGCTTTGTGGAGCGCCCCCGCATCAACAAGAAAGAGATGGACTACCTGACACCTGACGAGGTACGCAGGTTCCTGGAAGCCGCAAGCCCCGCCTACTACCCCCTCTTTGCTACTGCCGTGTTCACGGGAGCCCGCCAGGGCGAACTCTTAGCCCTCAGATGGGGCGATATAGACTTCCGTAGGGGTGTTATATACATTCGCCGTACCTATCACCCCAAGTACGGCCTTGGAGAACCTAAGACCGAAAAGGCGAAAAGGGCTATATCCATGTCCCCCGAACTCTCGAAGATCCTTGCAGCCCACCGCCCCGATGAATACGATCCCGAAGATCTGGTTTTCCCGAATGAAGTCGGTAATCCCATCGACGCGCAGAACCTGGTGAAGCGCGATTTTGCCACGGCCTTGAAGAAGGCAAAGCTCAGGACCATCAGGTTCCACGACCTCAGGCACACATACGCCAGCCTGATGATCTCCCTGGGTGAAAACCTGAAGTTTATCCAGCACCAGATGGGCCATGCGTCGATCACTACGACGATGGACGAATACGGCCACCTGCTCCCCGAAGCATCGGAGAGAGTGGGATCCCGGCTGGACGCTCTAGTATTCAGCAAGAAAGTTTCCTCGATTACCGGTGCAAGAGCATCCAAGTAGAAACACCGAGAGAATAACGAAAAGGGGGTGAATCAAATGAGTGATACACAGTTGCTTGCTGAGGTAGTTGGTGAGTTGTATACGACGCGCATTATCAGATGCGGCGACCTCTATAACTGGGTAAGGGAATACAGCCCCGAGGAAATGTGCACCCATACAACTTCGGCAAAGATAATGCACAAGCACATGTCGGAAGATATGATGGAGCCTGAAGAGCTTAATTGCCTCGCAATTGCGGCGGATGAAGACAAGGCCTTGATCCCTGCCTACCTGGCTGCAATAGGGGCCATCGGTGAAGAGACGTTCGACTAAGGTTCAGCGGGCCTGCGCCAGGTAGGAAGGCCCTGGATCCCTCAGAAAATAATTCCAAGACAGCATGTCACATATGGCAACGACAAACGCGCCACCCAGAGCTAAAGCGATTAACCCCATGGATCCCAACAAGAAGGTCTCAGGCAAATCCGTGTAGATTATTTGTAGATTTGTCCCCCTCAGCCGCTATGATAAAGTATCCAGGTCAGAGGTTATATTCCCCTGACCTGCTAATATAATGGAGCCGACGAGCGGACTCGAACCGCTGACCTGCTCATTACGAGTGAGCTGCTCTACCTGCTGAGCTACGTCGGCACCGTTTCGACAATACTAGATTATACCGTCAAACGCTTGCGGGGTCAGGTCTTGTTTTTTGCATTCCATAATCTGGCATGCTCAACAAAAGTGCAGTTCAACAACCCCGTTTTTCGAGCAATTCACCAAGATACTAGAGTATGCAAAGAACAAGACCTGACCCCTTTTATTGCTAGCGGGGGGAGGCCAGCTCGATGTCCATGATGTGCTCTTTCATCTTGTGCGTGAATTGCAGCGTATCGAAGATATGGTCGACTCGGCCCTGTATCTCCGCGATCCTTTCCTCGTCTTTCTCGGGTGAGAACAGGTGGCGGAACCGCCCCTGCACCTGCAGGTATTCCTCCACCGGGAGCAGCCTGGACTGCCCCTGGATGATACGCTGCGTGCCCGCGGTGTAGCTGGTCTTCCCGTTCTCGTATTCGTAGAGCATCCACATGCCGCTCTGTACCGCCATGCGGGCCACCTTGATGGTGTAGCTGGAGGGGAACTTCCACCCCGGCGGGCAGGGCGCCTGTATCTCTATGTAGCGCGTGCCCTTTATCTCCCTGGCCTTGGCGAACTTGCGGTACATGTCCGTGGGATAGGCGAGGGAGGCGGTGGCCACGTACGGGATGCCATGGGCTACCATGATCTGTGCCACGTCCTTGCGCCATTCGTCTTTGCCCTTGGTGGTGTTGCTGGTCCATGCGCCGTAGGGGGTGGCGCCGCTGCGCTGCGTGCCGGTGTTGGAGTAGGCCTCGTTGTTGTAGCACACGTAGATGAAATCGGTATTGCGCTCCGCCGCTCCGGAGAGGGCCTGGATACCTATATCGTAGGTTCCCCCGTCCCCCGCCCACACAAGGATGGTCGGTTTTTCCTTGAACACGCCCCTGGCCACCAGGCGGTCGGCCGCCGCGCTGAGGCCTGAGGCGGTAGCCCCCCCGGTCGCGAAAGCCATGTTCAGGGTGGGCAGGTTGAGGGCCGAAACGGGGAAGGGGCTCTGCAACACCGAGGTGCAGGAAGCGATGACCGCCAGGATGGTCTCGCGCCCCAGGGCCTTGAAGGCCACCCGCAGGGCGGTGCTGGCGGGGCATCCCTGGCAAGCGGCGCTGCCCTGCAGGAACAGCTCTTCCTCGGGGAAATCGCGCAGCCTCACAGCACTCCCTCCTTCTTCCAGTATCCCTCCAGGCCCCGCTTGCTCACCAGGTGATGCTCGTTCAACTTCAGGCTGGGCCACCTGCTCTCGGTCTCGAGCTTGCCCGCCAGCGCTGCCTCGGCGTTTTCCGCTACCAGGTCGTATCTCACGTCGCGCCCGCCCAGTCCGGTTACGAGGCTGTATATTGCGGCATCGCTGCGTCCGTACAGGCACGCCTTCACCTCCGAGAACAGGGCTCCCTCCAGGCCGAAGGAGACGCTTCGGTCCAGCACCATCACCATGCGCATCGGGGTCAGCAGCTCACGCAACTCAGCTATAGGAAAGGGACGGTAAGAGCGCACGCGCACCAATCCGCAGCGGTAACCCTTGTCGCGCAATTCGTCCGCGGCCATCTTGCACTCCGAGGCCATACTGCCCAGGGCCACCAGGGCGCAATCCGCGTCTTCCATGCGATACGTCTCCAGCAGGTCACCGTGGAAACCACCCACGATATCTCGGTATTCCTCCGCGGCCTTAACGATCACCTCGCGCGCGTTGTCCTGCCCTTTGAACATGGAGTACCGGACCTCCTCGTAATCGCTGGGATAGATCACCGAGCCATGGGTGAGCGGGTAATCGATGTCCAGCCTCCACAGGGAGCGGAAAGAGGGCAGGAAACGGTCCACCGTCTCCGGATCGGGCACCTCGACCTGCATGTAGTTGTGGCTTATATAGACGGCGTCGTAGCACACCATCACCGGAAGGATCACCTTGAGGTCTTCCGATATGCGGTAGGCCTGGATAACCGTGTCCAGCACCTCCTGGTGGGAGGCGCAGTAGAGCTGGATCCAACCCGTATCGCGCGCCGCCATGGCGTCCTGGTGGTCGCACCATATGTTCCATCCCGGCCCCATGGCGCGGTTTACGTTGACCATGACCATGGGCAGGCGTATTCCCGCCGCCCAGTGCAACAGCTCGTGCATGTAGGCCAGGCCGTGGGAAGAGGTGGCGGAGAAAGACCTCACCCCCATCGCCGCCGAGCCGATCATGGCGGCCATGGCGCTGTGCTCGCTCTCCACGGGGATGTATTCGCAATCCATATCGCCCTCGTCGATGAAGCGCGATATCTCCTCGATCACCTGGGTCTGGGGCGTTATGGGGTAGGCGGAAACGACCTCGGCCCGCGCCAGCCGCGCTCCCCAGGCGGCGATATGGTTCCCGGTGTCAACCAGTCTCATTCTTCTCCTCTTTTTCCATCTTTATGGCGTTGCTCGGGCATTCCTCCGCACAGATGCCACAGCCCTTGCAGTAGTCGTAGTTTATCTTTATGTCCTTGCTTATGCAGCCCTCCGGGCAGTATATCCAACACAGCAGGCATTTCTTGCATCTCGACTCGTCCAGCACGGGCATGAAGATACGCCAGCTACCTGTATGGCCAACGCTCCCCTCGCTGGGCACGGAGAGGGTGGTCACGAAGCCTATCTCGTCACTTGCGTCTTTCTTCTTCCGTTTCGGCATCTCTCTTCCTTCCAGCATCCGTCATCGCTGGCGGCACGGCCTTACGAAGCCGCGTTCTTCCTTTCCCTCTGCGCCGGGGCCTTGGCCCTGTTTATCTCCACCACCGAAGTGAACCCTCGCCTTGCCGCCTCCATGTTCGCCTCCAGCCTCGAAGCTGGGGTGTTCTGCCTGATCACCTCCGTCACCGCCTCGAGCGGGACCAGTTCGGTGACAAAAGATACGGCTCCCAGGAAGGCTATATTGGTCACCGGCAGCCCCTCCACCTCCATGCCCAGGTCGATGGCTATGGAGGTGCCGTCTATGGCATGGACCTCGAAGGGAAGATGAGACAGGCTGTCTCTAGCCACATCCTCTTTCATGTTTACCAGTATCACGGTGCTGTCCTTCGTGCCCTCTTTCAGCGCTGCATCCAGCACGGAAGGGCTCATAACCACAAGGAAATCGGGTCGGTAGATCTGGCTTCGCAGGTCAATCGGCTTGTCGTCCATGCGCAGAAAACACATCACCGGTGCGCCCCGGCGCTCCGCGCCGAAGAAAGGGAAGGCCTGCACCTTCTTGCCCACCAGGTCCCCCGCCTGGGCAAGCATGTTGATGAGCGTGACGGCTCCCTGGCCTCCCAGGCTGTGAAATCTTACTTCTACCATAATCTTCCTGAATACTTTCCCTCTTCGCTCAGCTGTTCTTGCACTCACGGAACAGTAACAATATATAGCACACTAGCAGGGATGATGTCGATGAGATGAGGCCGGGTGCCGGCGGCGTCAGCCGCCGCCTTCACTGCAATTCCTCGTCCATTTCCATATCGGCGTCTTCCACTATCTCGTCCTCGGCCTCTTCCACTGCGATCTCCACTTCCGCGGGTTCGGGTCCGAAATAGGATGCCGGAAGCGTTATCTTCTCGCCGTCCTCCGTTTCCAGGTCGACCTTCTCGCCCATCATGTCGTGTGCCACCACCCTGGCCGTGCCTTGCTCTATCTGCACCGTGTCTCCCACACTCGGAACCCATAGCGTGAAGCGGCGGTAAGACTCCTGCTCGTAACGCAGGCAACACATGAGGCGCCCGCATACCCCGGATATCTTGGCCGGGTTCAGGGGCAGGTGCTGTTCCTTGGCCATGCGTATGGAAATGGGATAGAACTCGTCCAGAAACAGCGAGCAGCACAGCGGGCGGCCGCAGGGTCCGAGCCCCCCTATCATCTTGGCCTCGTCGCGTACCCCTATCTGGCGCAGCTCTATGCGCGTCTTGAGGGCGGAGGCGAGATCGCGCACCAGGGCCCGGAAATCGACCCTGCCCTCGGAGGTGAAATAGAAGGTTATGGAGCTGCCGTCGAAGACGTAGTCGATGTCGATGAGCTTCATAGGCAGCTGATGCCTGACTATCAATTCCTGGCATTTACGGAATGCCCGGTCACGCCTTATCTCGTTGCGTTCCCTCTGCTGCCGATCGCGGTCCGTGGCGCGCCGCACCACTTTCTTCATTTCCTTCGACGTGCATGCATCCGGTATCTCCATGGGCGGCGAGTTCACCACCCCGAACTCCACTCCCCTGGGAGTGGGGACGATCACCTCGTCACCCGTGCGCAAAAGGAGCCGGTCGGGGTCGAAATACCCCACCTTGCATCCCTTCTTCATGCTCACTCCAACCACCAAAGCCATCTCTATCCCTCCCGCGCCGCCCATGGGCGACGTTTCAAGTCCTGATGTTTTTCAGCTCCAGGAGCAGGCTGTCCAGAAGCAACCCTATATCCACGTTTGCCTCCAGGGCCTTCCTGGCTCCGCGCAATGCCTCCAGGCGCCGCATGGCCTCACCCGTCCCCGTATGAAGGGCCTCTCTCTCCAGCTCCTCCATCCATTCCAGGTTCAACAGCGGGGCCTCGCGGGCGTCCCTTCCCTCGTCTTCACTCAGGTTCAAGAGCATTATATCCCTGTAAAAGGAGCTCATGCCATCGAAAAGGTCAAGCGCGGCCTGACGGCGCAGCTTCAACGCCTCCCTCTTTCCCCGTTTTTCCCTGTGCTTGCGCAGCAGCTCGCCGCCGCGCCTGTCCATGGCCTTGATGTATTCGTCAAGGTCTCCGTTGTCTCCGTTTACGGCCGTATCCTGAAGCCTCCCGCGCTCTTCGGCCGCCAGTTCCAGCAGGGTCAGCAGGGAGGAACGCCGCAGTGACGCCGCCAGCTCGACACCCCGGTTCCAGTGTGCCGCCAGTTCGGGGTTCCGCGCCCAGAGAAGGGCACGCCCGAAGATCCCCCCGCTGAGACGCGCCAGTTTCTCCGCCTCCGCCTCGGCCAGGCCCTCCTTTTCCTTGAGAAAACGCTCGATGTCCCGCTTCCCCAGTGCCGAGAAACGCACCTCGTGGCAGCGTGAGGCCACCGTCTCCAGCAGGGCCTGCCTGCTCTCGACCACCAGGATGATGAAGGTCTCCGGCGGCGGCTCCTCCAGGGTCTTGAGGAAGGCGTTGGCGGCATCCTGGTTCATAGTCTCCGCCTCGTCCACGATCGCCACCTTGCGCCTGGACTCCTTCGGCTTGACGTGCAGCTCCCCCTCCAGGTCCCGCACCTGCCCGATGAGTATCTGGTTGCCCTCCGCCTCCACCACGTGGAGGTCGGGATGCACTCCCCTGGCCACCTTGAGACAGGAGGGGCATGCATCGGGTTCCCCCGCCGGGCAGAGGAGCGCGGCGGCAAAGAGCAGCGCGGTGCTGTATTTGCCCACCCCCCTGGGCCCGGTGAAGAGGAGGGCGTGGGGCACTTCGCCTCGCCTCAGGCTTTCCACCAGGAAGCCCACGGCCTTTTCCTGGCCGTAGATCTCTCCCCATCCGCTACAACCTGTAGGGCTCGTCTTAGTCATCCTCCCTCGAGATACGGGGACTGCCGCTGATGATCACGTGGTTATAAGTCTTGCTCTACGTTAAACCCGCCCGCGACTACTGGGACGGTCAACTCAGGAGCTGAGTTACTTCCTGCATCACGTTGTGATGGATGTTCTCGGGTTTGTCGGAACCGTTCAGCACCTTGATGCGGTTCGGGAAGAACTTGGCCAGGGTCTTGTAGGCCTCCTGCACCTGCTCGTGGAAGGCCTGCGACTCACCCTCTATGCGATCGAGAGCTTTTTTTCTCTCCTGAACCCGTTTAAGTCCCAGGCGATAGGGTATCTCCAACAGGAACGTCAGGTCGGGGTAGAAGTCGTCGGTTATCCATTCATTGAGGTTCTGCACCCCCTCCATGCCGACCCTGCGCGCCACCCCCTGGTAAGCCAGCGTGGAGTCGATGTAACGGTCGCAGATAATGACCTTGCCCTCGTCAAGGGCGGGCTTGATGACCTCGTAATAATGCTGTGAGCGGTCCGCGGCATAGAGTACCGTCTCGGTCATGGAATGCATCTCCTTGAAACCCGGGTTGAGGAGGATGCGGCGTATCTCCTCCCCGATGCGCGTCCCTCCCGGCTCATGAGTGGACACGACGTCTACGTTCATGCGCAGCAGATGGGCGTGCAGCATGTTTACCTGGGTGGTCTTTCCGGAACCCTCCAGGCCTTCGAAACTTATGAAAAGGCTTCTTCCTTTGCCTCCCTTTGTGTGATCGTTGCGATCAGCCATTTCTTCCTCTCTCCCCGATTCCTGACAAAGCACTACTATATTACACCATGGAAACCCGGGGGTCAGGATGGGACTCGGGCCGCAGCCAGCCGATAGCCGGCGGTTTAAAAACGCCGATTTCTCGTGGGGGAGCGGGCGTTCCCGGCGATCGGAACCTTGACGGCGAGTTATATACGCCCGGACCTGTTTGCCGGCCGCCTTAATCCTTCAGGTGAGAGAACACGTCGCCGCCCGCGAGGTCGCTTGCCACGATGGCCGGGAAATCCTCCACCTCGAGCTCAAATACCGCCTCCGGACCCAGCTCCTCGTATGCGATGGCCCTGCTGGAGCGGACCCTGGATCCGAGCATGGCCGCCGCTCCGCCCACGCCCACCAGGTAAAGCGAGCCCTGATCCCTCAGGGCCTGGAGCACTTGCGGCGAGCGCGGGCCCTTGCCCATGAAAGCCGCGACGCCCTCCCCCGCCAGGCGCGGCGTGTAGGGGTCCATGCGCGAGGAGGTTGTCGGGCCTACCGAGCCGGACGGCTTTCCCGCGGGCGCCGGGCTGGGCCCCGCGTAGTAGATGATCTCGCCGCGTAGACTTATTGGCGGGGTTTCTCCTTTTTCCAGGGCCTCCACGAGCCTGCGATGAGCCTGGTCCCGTGCGGTCAGCATGCGCCCGGTAAGAAGCAGGCGGTCTCCCGCCCTCAGCCTGCCGCGTATCTCGCGCGTCAGGGGAAGCGTCACTCTTATCTCCTCCGGCTCAACGCTCTCAGCGGCCTTCGTCATCTCCCCCGTCCCCTATATCGTTCCCGCCCTCTTTTTCCGATCCCGCCTCTTCTCCGCCTTCCCTTCCGGCCGGGGCGGCGGTGCCGCTCAGCTCTTCCTCCAGCGCCAGCTCCGCCTGCCGCAGTAAGGCCATCTCCTCCTTCACGGCCACCGCCTTACCCGCCGTATCTACGGAATCTCTCCCCCCCTCCACACAGGTCTCCTCCGCATCCGGCTCCCATGGGGTTTCCCCGGCTTTTGGCCTTCTTCTCAATATCTTATCGTGGACATGCCATCCGAAATAATGGTGGAAAGCCCGCTGCCCATAGAAGCCCGCAAAAAGGATGATGATGCCTCCCACGAACAGGATGATCTGCGGCCCGTTCAATAGGTATCTGAAATCCGCTACCTTGCCGTCTATGTTGCCCTCGAAAGACCCCCCGATCCTCATGAAACCCAGGGAAATCGGGCTTAACCCTAAACTGCGCCCCAGCCCCGTTATAAGGTCGGCCAGGGGGCCCGCGAGCATGATGGAGAGGAAGATGGAGGCGCGCATGATCACCTGGATGGTGGCGAAAGCGCGGCCGCGGTACTCCTCATCCAGGGTCTCGTGCAGAAGGGTGACCATGCCCACGATGGCGTAGCCCATGCATACCCCTCCCGCGAAGGCCACGATGAACGAGAGCCAGACCATGGTAAGCAGGGAGAAGACTACGACCCCACAGCCGAAGCCGGTTATTGCCAGGCCAAGAACCCTCTCCTTCCTTATGCGGTCCTTGAGCGCCCCCGCCAGGATGGAGCCGCCCATCATCCCGAAGAGCAGCGTGGTCAGGATGTACATGAAATCCGAGTTGCTGCCTCCCAGGACGTACTTTACGAAACCGACCGTGAGCACGTAGATAGTGCCACCACCCAGGAAGCAGGTAAGGGTAAGGATTAGGATGATGCGCGTTAGCGGGTTGTGCCGCAGATAATAAAACCCCTGTTTAAAGTCCTGTTTCACCTGGTCCGTCGACATGCGCACCCTTTCATCGCGGGAGCGCCGCTTGAAATTTATACGGTAGATGAGCCAGGCGGAGACGATAAAGGTGACCGAGTCCACCACGAAGGCGGCCTTGTTCGGATCGACGTATTGCCCCATGAAACTCGGGTTGACCCTGGCTAGCCACGCGAAGAGGCCGATAACGCTGCCGGCGATGGCGGTCCCGAAGGCCATGGAAGCGTAGAGAGTAAGCATGTTGAGGGAATTGGCGTTGGTCAGCTGATCCGGCTCCACCAGGTCGGGGATGCTCGCATCCTTGGCCGGGCCGTAGATGATGGAAAAGGTCTCGATGATGAAGACGAGGATGCAGATGGCGAGCAGGTTGGTAGCGAAGGGCAGCGCGAGCACCAGCGCGGCACGGCTGAAGTCGCAGAGCATCAGGGTGCGCTTGCGGTCCAGGCGGTCGATTATTATACCCGCCAGGAACCCGAGCAGCACGGCGGGCAGGAACTTGGAGAGCATCATCAGGCTGATGGCGTAGCTCTTTCCGCCGGATATCTGGTCAACGAAGGCGAAAAGGACCGCCACGATGACCCAGTCACCGATGGCCGAGACCATCTGCCCCATCCACAGGCGCAGGAAGTCGCGGTTGCGCAGCAGGTCACGGTAAGCCGTTGGCTTTATCTGCAGGTCTTCCTCGGTGCGCTGGAAAGCCTGGGCTTTCTTTCCCGTGTCCCTGCACTTCTCGTCGGTTTCCCCGTTCTTCAACGCCATGTCAGACCTCTTTTGAGCAACGCCGCAGGGAATGGCAGCAGATGACGACGCCCACGGGCAGGCAGGCGATATGTGCCGGCGCCTCCTCCACGTGTACGTCCAGTGCGGTGATATCTCCCCCGAGCCCCGCCGCCCCGATACCGGTCGCGTTCACGGCGTCCAGTATGTCCTCTTCCAGCCTCGCCAGATCCTCCCGGTGGTGGCGCTCGCCCAGCGGGCGCAGCAGGCTCTTCAAAGCAATCTCCAGGGCTCCGGCCGAGTCGGACCCCACGCCTACACCCAGGATTATCGGTGGGCAGGCATGCGCTCCCTTGCGGCGCACCGCCGCAAGCGCTACCCTCTTCACTCCCTCCGCGCCCTCGCCGGGAAGGAGCAGGAAAAGGTGAGTGGCGTTCTCGCTTCCCCCACCCTTGGCCATGACCGTAAAGCGTGCTTTTCCGGCCGGTCCTTTTTCCTCCACGTGAACGACGATCGGCGTGTTATCCCCCCGGTTCGCCCGCTCGAAGAGAGGGTCGTCGACCAGGGAAGATCTCAGCGGTACCCTAGCGGTGGCCCTGCGCAAGCCTTCATCGGCCGCCTCCGTGTAGCCTCCAGGAAGGACCGTCCCCTCGCCCAGCTCCACGAAGAGGTGAAACATGCCGGTGTCCTGGCACAAGGGCATGCTCTCGCGCCGCGCCACGCAAGCGTTCTCGACCAGCATCTTCAGTGCATAGCGAGCCAGGGGTTTCGGCTCTGCTTCTGCCGCACGCATCAGGCTTTCCTCTACGTCCGGTGGAAGGTCGGTGCTGGCCTTGACGGCAAGCTCCTCGACTGTCGCGGAGATCTCCTCAGGTGAGATTACCCTCGAGCCATCCATCCAGTTCTTCCATTCTCTCCTTGATCATGCCCGCGCATTCAGCCAGTTTCTCCCGCTCGTCGGGAAGCAGCGGCAGCTCCACCACCCTGCGCCAGCCCCCGGCCCCCAGGATCACCGGCACCCCCAGGAAAACGTCCTCGAGGCCGTACTCACCTTGCAACCTTACGCTGGCGGTCACCCGGCAGCCCTCGTCGTCTAGTACGGCCCTCACCATGCGGGCCGCACATGCCGAGGGCGCATAATAGGCGCTTCCCTTCTTGAGCAGGGATACTATCTCCGCTCCCCCGTCCCTCGCCCTTTCCTCCAGCTCCAGCAGCTTCGGTTCGGGGAGCAGATCGCTCAGGGGCACGCCGGCGACGGAGGTGAACCGTGCCAGCGGAAGCATGGCGTCGCCGTGGCTGCCCATAACCATGGGTTGCACCTGGCCTGATGGGATATCCAGCTCCTCCGCCGCGAAGAACGCCAGGCGGGAGCCGTCCAGCAACCCCGCCATCCCCATCACCCTGTGCCGGTCCCATCCCGTGACCCTCCAGGCCAGGTGGGCCATCTCGTCCAGGGGATTGGTTATCACGATGAGCACGCATGTAGGCGCCTCCCTCGCCAGGGCCAGCGCCACCTCCTGTACCACGGCGGCGTTCTTTCCCAGGAGATCGGCGCGCGACATGCCCGGTTGGCGTGGGAAACCCGCCGTTATCACCGCCACGTCGCTTCCCGCCGCCAGGCCGTAATCGCTCCCCCCCGTTACCCTGGCCGGCGAGGTGGAGAGAGCCAGGGCCTGCGAGATATCCAGCGCTTTGCCCTGCGCCAGTTCACCGAAGACATCTATGATCGATACGTCGGCTATGCCCTGTTCCGCCAGGCGCATTGCCGTGGTGGAACCCACCTGCCCCGCTCCGACAATGGTCACCTTACGCATGCAAACTTCCTTCTCTCATCTCAACACATACGCTATTTTCCTATAACCGATCGGCACCGCGCAAATCACCGCCCTGTATAACCCGCTTTAACCCATCCGTCTACGCACCCCCGCCCGCCCCATAACCCAGCCGGTGGCGAGCGACGCGCACGCGCCGCGGGCCAGGATTTATCCTGGCCCCGGTCGCCATTACTTAAGACCCACGCCAGGCCTATCCGATCCCAAGGCGCCACGGCAGATTCTTTATACCAGGGCCGAGGCTCGTTTCCAGCGATGTGCGGCGATTGGGGTCGGGTCTTGCATGCGCGCAGCAAAGCCGCAGGTGCCAACAGGCAACATACCGCAGTATGCAAAAAACAAGACCTGACCCTATTTTCCCAAGACCTGACCCTATTTTCCGGATGGACGCGCGTAACCTTATTCGGCGGCTTTTTCCGCCTTGGCCCTGGCCTCTTTCTTGGTGGGGCATTCGGGGTCCAGGCAGAAAACCCAGGGGCGGCGTCCCTTATTGACCACCTTGACCTTGGGGGAACCGCACTCGGGGCATATCTCCCCGGTGGGCATGATTGTACCGGTCTGCGGCAACGGGTAGGTGGTGGTGCATTCGGGGTATCCGCTGCATCCCACAAATCTCTTCTTGCTCTTTTTGGCCTTGACGATGCGTAAATTCTCTCCGCACTGCGGGCAGGTCCCCAAGATGCGGTCCTCCTTGATGCCGTTGCGGATCTCGGCGGCCACCTCTTGCTTGCTCTTCTCCAGCATGTGCATCACTTCGGCCAGCATTTCGCGCGATTTGTCCACTACCTCCGCCTGGGTTTCGGCGCCTTCGGCGATGGCGTCCATGTCCCTTTCCAGCGCTGCTGTCATCTCGGGCGACGAGATCACGCCCGCGTACTTGCGCAGGGCTTCCGTCACCGCGATACCTGTCTCGCTGGGCGTAATGGGATCCCCGTAGATATAACCTCTGCCGTAGAGGCTCTCGATAATGGAATGTCGCGTGGACTTGGTCCCCAACCCGAGCTCCTCCATTCTCTCTATCAGCTTCCCCTGGTTGTAACGCGCGGGCGGCTGGGTTTCCCCTTTCCTGAGTTCTGCAGGCTCATCTACGCGAACGACGTCTCCAACCTCCAGGTGCGGGAGCATGACCTCTTTTTTGCGGCCGTAGGGGTAATACCTGTACCATCCCTCCTCCGCGGTGCGGCTGCCGCGCGAGATGAAGGGCTCGGGCCCGCAGTCGAGGTCGGCGCGCACCGACATCACTACCGCCTCTGCGGCCAGCGTGGCCATGAAGCGGCGCACCACCAGTTCGTAGATCTTCCATTCCTGCGGGGACAGCTTGCCTTGCGAGGCCGCCGCCGTGGGGTGTATGGGGGGATGGTCGGTGGTTTCTTTCTTGCCGCGTGTAGGTATGAGCTTATCCCGCGAGAGCAGGGACGAGCACAATGGCGCGAACTCGTGGCTGGCGGTGAGTTCTTTCAGGATGCCGCGCAGATCGAGCGACTGCGGATAAACAGTGTTGTCCACGCGAGGGTAGCTGATGTAACCGTTCATGTACAGGTTCTCGGCGACATTCATGGCTTTCGCGGCCGAGAAACCCAGCGAAGCGGCGGCGGTGAGCAGGCCCGTGGTATTGAAAGGTATGGGCGGCTTGATCGCCCGCTCGCTGGTCTTGACCTCCCTGACCAGGGCCGTCTTCTCCAGGCGCGAGAGGGCTTCTTTCGCCTCTTCCTCGTTTTCGAAACGATCCCTGGCGTGTGTGGCCTGGAATGTCTCACCACCCTTGACGCAATCGATCTTCAGGGTCCAGAACGGCGTAGACACGAAAGCCTTGCGCTCCTTTTCCTTGTCCACGATGAGGGCCAGCGTGGGGCTCTGTACACGTCCCACCGACAGGAAGTGCTTGCCGAGCCGGGTGGAGGCCAGGCTGATGAACCTGGTGAGGCTGGCGCCCCAGATGAGGTCGATATCCTGCCGCGCCTCGCCCGCAGAGGCCAGGTCGTAATAAGGGTCCTCGAGGCTCGCGAAAACCTTTTTTATCTCCACCGGCGTCAAGGCGGAGAAGCGAGCCCTCTTCACGGGCACGTCCGGCCTTACCTCCCTGATCTTATTGATGGCGTCAACGCCGATGAGTTCTCCCTCGCGGTCGAAGTCGGTGGCGATGATGACTTCGTCCGCCTTTCTGGCCTCGGTCTGGATGGTCTTGATGAGCGCCTTGTTGGTCGGGATCTTGATGATATCGGCATGGATGAGTTCCCGCGGCTCTACGTCCTGCCACTGCTGATACTGCATCGGGAAGTCGACCTTGAGTATATGGCCTTTCAACCCCATACAGCGTACCTCGTCCCCGTTCACGTGGAATGCGTAAACGGGGTTGCGTGTCTTCGCCGTTGCGCGGGCCTTGCCATCCGAGAGGATGGTCGAGATGCGCTTCGCGGTCGTGTTCTTCTCTGTAATGATCAGCTTCATATCACTTCGTCCCCGTCCATAGGCGTTCATTCGGCAAATAGACGTAACATATTTAGACGCAGCCCGTCAAGGACACATCTCTTTAATTCCACCTCCACCGCCCGTTACCTCCCACCCGACATCCCGCTCTATAACCCCTCCGTCTGTCCACCCCCCTTTGTCCTGTAACTCATCCGTCTGCGCACTCCCCTCCGTTCTTTTCCCCGTAGGGTGGGGTCAGCGTCTTGCTTTTTGCGCGGAACGCGCGAAAGGCCAAGACCTGACACCAACAGCCTTTACCTCCCACCGGCGTACCGATATACAGGCGATCGCAGCTCCCCGCAACTCGTCAACGGAAGAAATACCCGCGGCTCGCGTGGGAAGAAATGCCCGCGGAACGCGCGAAAGGCCAAGACCTGACTCCCACTCCCCTTACGTAGAAAAAAGGGCCAGGATCTCTCCTGGCCCTTTTTTGATCTGTACATTATCAGATGAACAACGGTGCGAAAACCAGTGCGATCACCGTCATCACCTTGATCATGATATTCATGGAGGGTCCGGCGGTGTCCTTGAAGGGGTCACCCACCGTATCCCCCACCACTGCCGCGGCATGGACCGGGGTTCCTTTTCCGCCCAGGTTTCCCGCCTCGATATATTTCTTGGCGTTGTCCCAGGCGCCTCCCGCATTGGCCATGAAGATAGCGATAAGGAACCCTACCACCAGCGCTCCGGCGAGATATCCCGCCAGTGCCTGGGTATCCCAGAGCCCGATCACCACCGGGCTGATGATAGCGATGGTGGCCGGGGGGATCATGCGTTTGAGGGCTGCCTTGGTGGAGATATCGACGCATTTGGCGTAGTCCGCCTTCGCACCTTCCTTGCCCTCCCTGAGTCCGGGTATATCCTTGAACTGGCGGCGCACCTCCTCGATCATCTCGAAGGCCGCCCGCCCCACCGCCTTGATGGCCATGGACGAGAAGAGGAACGGGAACATGCCCCCCAGGAAGAGCCCGACCATGGTCTGCCATCTTCCCAGGTCGATAAGCTGTATACCGACCGCTTCCGTATAGGCCTTGAACAGCGCCAGGGCGGTGACCCCGGCCGAGGCGATGGCGAAACCCTTGGCGATGGCCGCGGTGGTGTTACCCAGCGAGTCGAGGCTGTCGGTGATCTTCCTCACCTCGGGCGGCCGGTGGCTCATCTCCGCTATTCCCCCCGCGTTGTCCGCGATCGGCCCGTAGGCGTCCACCGACACCGTCATGCCGGTGGTGGAAAGCATGCCTATGGCCGCGAGCGCGATACCGTAGATGCCGCTGTTGGCCACATCGGGCATGGCCCAGTTCCCGGCTATGTAGGCCCCCGCGATGGCGGCCACCAGGAAGAAGATCGCACCCGCCGTGCTCTCCATGCCCGAGGAGAAACCCGAGAGAATCGTGGTCGCCGGCCCTGTCCGGGACGACTCCGCTATCTCCCTTACCGGCTTGTATTTGTCGGAGGTATAGTATTCGCTGATCCCCCCAATGGCGAGACCGGCTGCAAGGCCGGCCACGATGGAGATCCAGAAGCCTATGGGGTTCTCTACTTCAACGATGTCTTTCAGCCATAGAAGCACCAGCGGCAGGGTACCCACGGTGGTGAGGATAGCGGCCGCGTAGCTGCCGGCGTTGAGAGCCCTCGAGAGATGGGCACCCTCCTTCGCCCTCACGAAAAATGTCGCCAGCACGGAGGCCAGGATGCCCACGCCTGCGATCATCATGGGCAGCAGCATCCCCCGGGTGACATCTTCGGCGACGCCGGAGAATGCGAATACGGTGGCCGCCAGCGCTATGGGGGCCACGATAGAGCCGACGTAAGACTCGTAGAGGTCCGCGCCCATACCGGCTACGTCCCCGACGTTGTCCCCGACGTTGTCGGCGATAACCGCCGGGTTGCGGGGATCGTCCTCGGGGATGCCGGCCTCTACCTTTCCCACCAGGTCGGCTCCGACGTCGGCCGCCTTGGTGTAGATGCCGCCGCCCACGCGGGCGAACAGGGCCACCGAACTGGCGCCCAGGCTGAATCCCGCAATGATCGAGGCCTGCCCCGCCGGGCTGGAGACCACCTGCCACCACTTGACGAATACCAGGTAAACCGTAGAGAGCCCCAGCAGTCCCAGGCCCGCTACGGTAAACCCCATCACCGCCCCCCCGCGGAAGGCGATGATCAACGCGCCATGCGTTCCGCTCTCCGCGCCATGGGTGGTGCGGACATTAGCCCTGGTGGCGATGTTCATGCCTATGAAGCCCGCGGCCATGGAGCAGATCGCGCCGAGCAGATAGGCGATGGCGGTATATATCCCCGTATAGGTGCTTTCACCTCCCCCGGGAGGTTTGTACCATATAAAGATGGTGATGAGAGCGAAGACGATGACCACGAAACCCGCGAGCACACGGTACTCGCGCTTGATGAAGGCGAAAGCCCCTTCGCGGATGGCGGCGGCTATCGACTGCATCTTATCGTCTCCGGCATCCTCCCTGGTGACCATCCCGGCGTAGACAAAGGCCATGATCAGACCTACCAGGGCCGCGCCCCCGGTAGCCAGGGCCCAATACTCCATATCAAGCTCCTTCCCCTTTTTTGCCTTTCACCGACATTACGCTTGCGACGATCTATCTATAAAGGCTGCTGCCGTTGACCCCGACCGATACCGCCCCCGTTTTCCCGACAAATATATCACAGATATCACGGAATCGGCGCGTACCTGCATCTCGGGCTCCCGATACCACTCGATAGCCTCAGGATCGGGCTTGAAAATTCGGATCAGCGAAATTATAATTTGGGTTGACCAAAATTTCAAGCCTCCAGTGAGGGAAACATGGATTCAGCTAAGAGGGGTACGGACAAGACACCCAGGGGCGCCCCGGCAAAAGACCCATTCGGCGAGTATCTCAAGCATATCTTCCGCCTGGAGCAGACAGAAAGCCCGGTCACGACATCGGCGCTCGCTGAATCCATGAAGGTAGCCCCATCCACGGTCACCGACATGCTGAAGCGGCTCTCACGCGAGGGGTTGATCAACTACGTGCCCTATCACGGCATAACCCTGACCCCCGCGGGAGAGAAACAGGCGGTGAAAGCCATACGCAGGCATCGCATCGTGGAGAGGTTTCTCACCGACATGCTTGGTTTCGAGTGGCACGAAGCCCACGAGGAGGCCCTGCTGTTCGAGAGCGATATCTCCGACGAGGTCGAACAGAGGCTCTATTCCGCGCTTAACCGCCCCAAGGTCTGCCCCCACGGCTACCCCATTCCCTCCAGGGTAGAGGATATAAAGGTCGAGGAAGTCAACCTTTATTCCCTGGAACCCGGAGAGAGGGCAGAAGTGGCGAGCGTGAAGGACGACGACACCGAGCTGCTGCGCTTCATGGCCTCGCTGGGCATCAAGCCCGGGGTGAAGATCAAGATAGAGGCCAAAGACCCCTTCCAGGGACCGCTGCAGGCCATGGTGGGCAAAAAGAAACGCACCATCGGGTGGCACCTGGCCAACGCCGTCTTCGTGAAAAAAACCAGCTGAAGCCCGGCGGGTGCAGGAACGCCTGGACCGCATGAGGCCCATGGGATAGAAGAGATAACCATCCCCGGCACGGATGAAACCCGGGTGCAGCCGCGCCCCCGGCTATTTATCAGAGACCTTCTTGAGATTCGTCTCCAGCTCGAAGATGGCTTCCTTGAGCTTACTCTGCCTGAGTGTGGTGGTCAGGTCGCCGCGAGTCCTCTCCATGATGGCGCGGGCCATGTCCGTGGTGCGCCGCAGCCCGCCGGTGATGGCATCGGGATAATCGAACGAGACCATCAGATAATAGATGTCGTCCATGTAGGAAAGCAGCTCGTCGCCTCGCTCCAGGTGACCCTCGCGGATGAGGTCTAGAATGGAACGGCGCAGCTCACCCACCACCTCCCCCAGCCCGTTGAGGTAAGCGGGGTATTCGACTCCCAACTCCTCCGGTTCCGGCAGGGGCTCCCCGTTGATGAGGGCGTAGGTGGACATGGCCTCGGCGTACTCCTTCTGGGCGTCGTGCACGAAACCCGCCGTGTAAACCTCCGGGTGGTCTCTGGTCATCTCGGTAATGCTGGAAGAAAGGGCCCCCGCCTGCTCTATCAGGCGCAGGGCTTCCTCACGTTCCCCGCGGTGGACAGACCTGATTATGTAGCTGGAGGTCTGGACCAGCGAACGGCAGGCTTTCAGGACCTGCTCGCGAGTGGCGTTCTTCGCGTCGAAGTCGGCTTTTATACGGCTGCGAAGGGCGTCCCAATCCATATGCTTCTCCTTCCAGGACGGCGAGAGCATTGCTGCCCGGTAACCACGATCACTTAAACAATAATATCCTGTTCTGATAATATTGCCATAGAAAACGTCGGGGGGCGTCGCGGGCACATTATGGTAAAGCCGCCGTGCCTCCGCAACCATCGTCCCCGGCCATCAAACCAGGAGGGGCTGCATGATCGCCAGGCGGGGAGAACGCATCCCGCCCTTCATCGTCATGGAGGTGCTGGAAAAAGCCCTGCAGATGGGGCGGGAAGGCCACGACATCGTCCACATGGAAGTCGGAGAGCCCGACTTCGATACGCCGCGTTGCGTCAAGGAGGCGGCTTACCGCGCCATGCTGGAGGGCGATACACATTACACCCACAGCCTGGGGCTGCACGAGCTGCGCGAGGCGATCTCCCGCCATTATTCCGAGAGATACGGCGCACGGGTGGACCCGGAGAGGGTCATCGTCACCAGCGGCAGCTCTCCCGCCATGCTGCTGCTCTTCGCCGCCCTGCTCGACCCCGGGGACGAGATCATACTCTCCGATCCCTGCTATGCCTGCTATCCCAACATCGTGGATTTCGTCGACGGAAGACCGGTGGAGATCCCCGTGCACGAGGAGGACGGCTTCCAGTACCGGCCGCGGGATATCGAGAGCAAGCTGGGGAAGCGCACCCGGGCCATAATCATCAACTCCCCGTCAAACCCTACCGGTAACCTGCTGGAGCCGGAGGTCATGCAGGAGATAGCGGCGCTGTGCGGCCGGGGGCCGTACGTGGTGAGCGACGAGATCTACCACGGTCTGGTGTACGAAAGCCGCGAACACTCCATCCTCGAGTTCACCGAACATGCCTTCGTCCTGGGCGGCTTCTCCAAGCTCTACGCCATGACCGGGTGGCGGCTGGGCTTCCTCATCGCCCCCGAGGAGTACGTGCGGCCCATCCAGAAGATACAGCAGAACCTGTTCATCTCCGCCAATGCCTTCGTGCAGCGAGCGGGCATCGCGGCGCTCACCGAGGCGGGCGAGGAAGTAGCGGCAATGGTGCGCACCTACGACGAGCGCCGGCGTTTTATGCTTCCGAGGCTGCGGGAGATCGGTTTCGGCGTGACGGTCGAGCCGCAGGGCGCCTTTTATATCCTGGCCAACGCCGGGGATTTCAGCGATGACTCCTACTCCTTCGCCATGGAGCTGCTGGAACGTACGCACGTGGCCGTTACCCCCGGCATCGATTTCGGGAAGGGCGGCGAGGGTTACATCCGCTTCAGCTACGCCAACCACCTCGACAACCTGGCGGAGGGCATGCGCCGTCTCGAGGAATACCTGGCACATCGAGCCGGATCACGCCGCGGATAAGCGAGGCCGGTTCCTGGACGTGTATCTCAGGCGGCGGTGAAAGGCGGGAAACCTCCCTGCGTGGCCGCTTACGCATAGGCCGAAAACGTTACCCGCAAAGCGGAAACAAATCGTCTCGTCGGGAAGTCAAAGCATGTAGCCCGGAAAGCCGTATAATAGGATCGATACTGGGCATGTCGAGAAGGGATGGCGTATCCTATGAGCTCGTACCGGATTTTCCCGAGGCTCCTGACTTCCGCCTTCCTGATATTGCTGCTCTGGGTAGCCATGGCCTTCCCCGCCGCGGGCGGTGAGGGCCAAGGCGGTGAGGTGGCCTCCGGACGCTCGTACATCCTCAAACCGCGTAGCGGTAAGACGGCGGAGACAGTCATAAGGCTCGTTGCCGGGGGTATGCGTCTCGAGAAGGCATTGCCGGGAGGCATGCTCCTCGCCGAGCTGCCGCAAGGCATCGAGGAGAGCGTGCTGCGGGATCTCCCAAGCGTCGCATGGGTTGAACCCGACCTTACTTTCAACGCCGCAGAGACCCCCGATGATCCCGACTATCCACTGCAGTGGAACCTGGAGAAGATAAACATGCCCGGGGCCTGGGATATCGCCGCAGGGGGGCGTGAATCGGCAATCGTGGCCGTCATCGATTCGGGCGTGGCCTACCGCACCGCCGAAAACTTCAGCCGCGCCCCGGACTTCGCCGCTACCCGGTTCAAGCCCGGATATGACTTCATCGCCGGCGACGAGTATCCGGATGACGAATACGGCCACGGCACCCATGTCGCCGCCATAATCGCCTCTTCCTACGACAACTCGTTCCGCGCGGCCGGCATGGCTTATGAGTGTACTATCATGCCCGTACGGGTCCTGGGAAGCGATGGCGCCGGAACATCCTCGACGGTGGCCTCGGGCATCTATTACGCCGTGGACAACGGCGCCAAGGTGATCAACCTGAGCCTTTCATCACCCCGCCACAGCAATGCCGTCGAAGAGGCGGTCAAATACGCGCATGAAAGGGGGGCCCTTTGCGTGGCTGCGGCCGGAAACGAGGGGTCCGATCCGGGATACCCCGGGGGCATGGGTTGCCCCGCGGACGCAGGCATGTACGTCATGGCCGTGGGAGCCACCGATTACCGGGACGTGCGCGCGCATTACTCCAACTACGGGGAGGGGCTCGACCTGGTAGCTCCCGGGGGCGATCTCACGCGGGACGACAACGGTGACGGCTACGGTGACGGCGTCCCCCAGGAATCTTACCGCGTAGCCGGTAATTACCAGTCCGGCTACAAGCTGGTGTGGGGAGAGGGCACGAGCATGGCGGCGCCCCAGGTTTCCGCCACCGCCGCACTCATGTTCTCCGTCGACTCCAGGCTGACCCCGTGCGATGCCTCGAGCATAATAACCTCGAACTGCACCGACCTGGGTGCCGCGGGATGGGACCAGTATTACGGTCACGGAATGCTCGACGTAGCGGCCGCGCTGCATGATCTCAGCCGCAGCAGCTGGTATTTCGCCGAGGGGACCACGCGCTCGGGCTTCGAGGAGTGGCTGTGCGTGCTTAACCCCGATGAGGAAGATGCCCATGTAGAGTTCACCTTTCTCATGGCGGGAGGCCAGACCCAGAACGCTTCCTTTCTCGTTCCCGGCAAGAGCAGGTTCTCCGCCAGCGTCAACGCCCTTGTCGGCCCGGAGCAGGACGTCGCAGCCTCCATAACCAGCCCCCAGCGCATATTCGTAGAGCGCGCGATGTACTTCGATTATCACGGCAACTGGCAGGGGGGTTCCTCCACCATGGGGTCGCGCCACCCCGCCACCTCCTGGTATTTCGCCGAGGGGACCACGCGCTCGGGCTTCGAGGAGTGGCTTACCCTGGCCAACCCGGGAGACGAGGCCGCCCTGGTAACCGTG
>CAYWXM010000061.1:0-12766 GCA_964462595.1 uncultured Actinomycetota bacterium | reverse complement strand
CAGCTCCTCATAGCTGCCGATGCCGTGCTTGCGCATGAACCTGGTGATGTTGGACTTCTCCAGGTAGTCTCCGTATGGCTTCCAGACGACCTCGCTCATCCTTGCTCCCCCTTTCCCTAGCACACCTTCAGATACAATCCGCTACTAAAGACCCGTATGAATATTCACCTTGGAAATGCCCTGATATAGCTAGAATACGAAGATTGCGTCAGTCTCTGCCCGATTTTTATTCAACACTACATGAGTTGAAATGACAAGTACTCCTTAATAGTTTGCCTCCTTTTTTTCTAAATGATATCCTACATATCGGTTTGCACTATCCCGACATGGCATCAAGATTAGGGAGGGTCAGAAGCATGTTCGAAGTTGTTGCTGAAGGCGAGGGGCCGCTCTTCACGGACCCCGACGCGGACAAGGCGAGGGCTTATTTCCGCACCAAGAAGAGGGCTCTCACAAGCAAGGTCATGACCGTTAGCGAGGCGGTCGGCAAATTCGTCCACGACGGCCAGTACCTGGCCATAGGCGGTTTCGGAGCGAACCGCATACCGACAGCCGTCTGCCACGAGATCGTGCGGCAGCGCAAGAGGAACATGGCTTTCGCCGGCCATACCTCCACCCACGATTTTCAGATACTGGCGGCGGGCGAGGTCTTCGACCGCTGCGACATCGCCTATATCATAGGCCTCGAGGCCCGCGGCCTCTCCCCCAATGCGCGCCGCTACATGGAAAGCGGGAAGGTGGAGTGCTGCGAATGGACCAACTATGCCCTCGCATGCCGGCTCAAGGCAGCCGCAACCGGGGTATCCTTCATGCCCGCCCGTAACATAATGGGCACCGACACCTTCAAGCACAGCGCCGCCAAGGTGGTGAAATGTCCCTTCACGGGCGAGAACTTCGTTCTCTATCCCGCCCTGTGGCCGGACATCTCGGCCATACACGTACATGAGGCAGACATCTACGGAAACTGCCGCGTAAAAGGGATCTCCATAACCGACCTCGAGCTGGCCCGGGCCTCCAAGCAGCTCATCATCACCACGGAGCGCCTCATCTCCAACGACGAGATCCGCATGGACCCGACCTCCACGGTTATCCCCTATTACCTGGTGGACGCGGTATGCGAAGTACCCTACGGCAGCTATCCGGGGAACATGCCCTACGAATACTTCTCCGACGAAGAACACCTCAGGCTGTGGCTGACCCTGGAGAAGGATCCCGAGGAGTTCAAGAAGTTCCTGGATAAGTACATATATCGCACGCGTGACTTCAACCAGTACCTGGAGCTTTGCGGTGGTATCGAGCGTATAAACCAGCTACGCGCCATTGAAAACCTCATCGATCTAAACGGGAGGTCGTAGAATATGAGCGAATACAACACCATGGAAATGATGATCTGTGCCGCCTCCCGCTACCTCGAGGACGGAGCGTCGGTGGCAGTTGGTACGGGGGCGCCCTGCGCGGCCTCCATGCTGGCCCAGAAAGCATACTCGCCCAACCTGGTGATAATCTTCGAGGCCGGGGGCATCGCTCCCCTGCTTCCTACCATGCCCATCTCGGTCGGCGACTCCCGCACCTTTTACAAGGCGGTCATGGCCAGCGGCATGTGCGATGTAATGGAGACCCTGGCGCGCGGCATGGTGGATTACTGCTTCCTGGGCGGAGCCCAGATCGATATGTACGGGAATATAAACTCCACCGTAATAGGCGATTGGGAAAAACCGAAGGTTCGTTTTCCCGGCTCGGGTGGAGCCAACGATTTCGGCTCCATGGCCTGGAAAATAATGATCATCACTCCCCAAGACTCACGGCGCTTCGTGGAGAGGGTCAGTTTCATCACCACTCCTGGGTACCTGGATGGACCCGGCGCAAGGGAGGAAGCCGGCCTGGCGAAGGACACCGGCCCCTACAAGGTGATCACCAATATGGCGGTCATGGGTTTCGACCCCGAGACCAAGCGCATGCGGGTCGAGTCAATCCATGAAGGCCATACCTTTGAGGAAGTCCAGGAGAATACCGGTTTCGAGCTTCTCAGGGCGCCCGGAGTAGAGGTGACGAAGCCGCCAACCGAAGAGGAATTGCAGATCCTGCGCGAGGAAGTGGACCCCAACCATTACATCATCGGAAGATAGACTATCGTAAGCTCAATAAAAAATGGGCGCGGCTTCCCGCGCCCTGCTTGCCTGCGACAAGCTGAAAGTCTAACCACTTCTTTCTTCCAGGTGCATGCATGCCAGGCCTTAACTCTGGGAAGCGTTCAGGCACAGGCACCGTGCCGCCGCCCTCCGGGCGTCGCCGCGCTTTCGCGCTGCAACCGGTAGTGACCTCAATAAAATAATGGGGAGTTATTTGCCGTTGCCCAGCACGATGAGGGAGTCGACGACCACCGGGCTGGACCCCTGGATTATCACCGGGTTCATGTCGATCTCTTTCACGGCATCGTAATCCATGCCGATGTTGCCGATGGCGATGAGGATATCGGCCAGCAGGTCGCGGTCCACTTCCTCCTTGCCCCGGAACGGCCCCAGGATGGCCTTGCTCTTTATCTCGTCCATCATCTGCAGGGCGTCGTACTTCTCGATGGGCGCCACGCGGAATGAAGTATCCTTGAGTACCTCGGTGAAGATGCCGCCCAGACCGAACATCACGCAGGGGCCGAATTGCGGGTCCCTGACCAGGCCCACCACCAGCTCGCGCTCCCCCTTGATCATCTCCTGCACCAGGATGCCGTCGTAGGGGTCATCGCCCAGGCTCTCGACGATCGCCTTGTAAGCCCTGCGCACCTCGTCCGGATTATCCAGGCCGACCTGCACCAGGTTGCGCTCCGTCTTGTGGGCAATGTCAGGTCCGTTTGCCTTGAGGACGGTCGGGAAACCTATCCTTTCGGCGGCTGCCACGGCCTCGTCCTCTCCGACCACCAGCTCCTCCCTGGTAACGGGGATCTTGTGTTCTTTGAGAAACAACTTGGCCTCGTATTCCGAGAGAGCTCCCTGCCCTTTGGCCACGGCCTCGTCGATAATACCCATGACATCCTCCGTCCGTTTTCATCCTGTCCGTCCACTACGCTTTGAAATATTATCCCATATCACCGGGGGTGGCAAATCGGAAACGTCCAGGTCTCTGAAATCCGAATAAAAATGCAAACCGGACACCGGATCCCGCTTCCAGACAACAGGAGATGTCCGCGGAGCATGGATGTCCGCCCCGGTCGAACGCGGTATCTCTGCAGGCAGTCGATTAATCGGTCGGGTACCCCGAGGCCACGTGGCCCCCGGGCAACGTGCCGCCGTAAAGGAAATACATGGGGCGCTCCACCACGATCTCACCTTTTTCGGTCATGGAGACCCCCTTTAAGGCTATCACGCGGAATGAAACGTCGTGGTTCGCTCCTACATCGTCGTTAACGCTGCGCGTATAGCGGGAATGCGCGGGAACGACGAAATCAACCACCTTGTTCTTACCTTCCTCCATCATGTAGGTGGCGAACACGGTCTGCTCCACCCCTAGGGGGTTCAGGATACAGAGATAGGTCTCGATACCGCGCCTGGTCGTTCCCTCCGCGAGGTACCATTCGCTCGCCGCGTGGTCGCAGGCCATGTTGTCGTGACCCCCGTCCCACATGTAGTTATAGGTAAAGTACACCGGCCTCTCGACCACGATCGGGCCTGTCGAGGTGATGTGAAAAGAGAAGTCCCCCATCCCCACAATCTGGTTCACGTATAACGTTTGTCTTGAATAACCCGGTATCCCTAACTTGTGCGCCGGCAGCGGCGCCCCGTCAGAGCGGCGCCAATTGATCGTCGCTACCGCCGTCTCCTCATTCGGGTTGAGGATACAGATCCAGGTCTCGAAGTTCCACTGGCAGCAGCCCTCGGCCAGGAACCATTCCGTTCCCGGCTGGGTTTCCCCCACCACGGCGTGGCCGCCTTCCCAGTCGTTTTTGTAGGCGAAGTACATGGGTCGCTCGGCGATTATCTCCCGATCGGCATAGACCCTTATGCTCACGTCCTGGTAGGGATCGTCCGGCCACAGCTTCTCCACCTCATGGTTTACGTCGACGGTATAACGATGCTCTGTTGCTATGCTATAGGTTTCCTGCTCGACTACGGTGGGGGTGAAGTAGACCACCGTCACGTCCAGGTCCTCTTTTTGCGGGTTCTGAATGCACAGCCATTCCTCGAATCCCGGCTGGGTCGTTCCTTCCGCGAAGTACCAGTCCCTGCAGGGCGCGGTAACCCCCTCGACAACGTGCCCCCCCTCCCATTTACCTTTGTACGTGAAGTACATGGGGCGCTCCGCGACCAGGCCGGTCACGCTCTCGACTTTCACCGAAACGTCCAGTTCCGGCTCAAGGTAACCGTTGACGTAGACCGTGTCCCGCGACATCGGGGGAATATCGTGCAAAAACGGGCCCAGGGGTCCTTCGTTGGTCATGTAGGTGACGCTGGCGGTAACCGTCTCCGCGGATGGGTTCTGCAGGGATATGTATTCGAAGAAGCCTTCCCGCGTGGTGCCCTCGGCGAAGTACCAGGCAGTCGGCAGGTCCGCCGCGGGAGCAGGAAGCATTGCTGAAAATGACAATAAACATGAGAACGCGACCATCAAGACCGCACAGAACGCAAGACCTCTTGAAAACTTCGTTGTCATCGTATTTCCCGGGTTCTCGAAAAGAGCCCTTTCTGCATTACCTCAAAAAAAGATCGTTTTATGATTATACCCTATTGCCGTGAGAATCCTCCCGCGTCCGCGGGTTACATACGTGGCTCCACGCACGTCCGCCGCCTGCCGTTGTAGGGGCGACAGCATGGAAACGCTCAGAAGGGGTGGAAAGACCTTCCCGTGCGGGATATCTTGCCTGGTATATACCGCCTTTTCGCGGATAAAGCCCGATATCATGCCGTTTTCCTTCCATATGGCGCCGCTCCCGGGATGCTTGTAGTTTTTAGTTCAGATTCCACGCCAAACCTTCGAAATATATACATAACGTAGAAAGCGCAGCTTGAATGTTGTTTTTAGTATAAAGGAGGCAGATAACATGTCAGCACCCAAGCCGGGCAGAAAGGCGGCCGCGGCCGTTGCCCTTCTTCTTCTTCTCGCGGCATACATTTGCGCGGTACCCACGGGAAGTGCGCTGGCCGACTACAGCGACTGGCACGAGTACCCCGGAAACCCCGTTTTCTACCCAGAGGATACGGAGAAGTCCTACTACCCCTGCGTCCTCTACGATGCCTCGCAGTTCTCCGGCCACGGCGACGCCTACTATTACAAGATGTGGTACGGCGATACCGACTCGTCCCGCTGGGAGTGGGTAGTCTACTCGAACGACGGCATCAACTGGGAAAACCATGAAGAGGTAACGGGCATCGAAGCAGACGGGTATCACGCCAAGGTCTTATATATCGCTGAAGGTTACGGCGCAGGGCCTTACTACTACAAGATCTGGTATTGGAATTCGTCTTCGCTCTATACCATTGACGCCATACACACGGCGGATTCAACCGACGGGGTGAACTGGGTCAATGACCAAGCGTTGACGGAGGACGCCACGTACCCGCTGGTTTCCGGGCCTTCCGGAACGGACTGGAAACGCGGCACCTACGGTCCCGTATCCGTGCTGTACAATCCGTCCGCAAGCAACAGCGGAACGGACCCCTTCGACTACAGATTCGCGATGTATTACGACGCCACCACGGGCGGGTACGAGGTCACCGGTCTGGCCTACAGCAGTGACGGCAATCACTGGACCCGCTACCATCAGGCTCCCTACGAGGACGCGCCCGTGTTCGACCGGGGCGGCGCGGGGCAGTGGGACAGCGACTACTCCAGCCACGGCACGGTGGTGCGGGAATCGGAGGACGTGTGGCATTTCTGGTACTCGGGAGGAGGACCGGCAAGCGGTGGAAACGAGGGCATAGGCTATGCCTCCTCCAGCGACGGTATAAACTGGACCAGGGACGCTGGCAATCCGCTCATTTACAAGGACGACGGGGTTGCATGGCGCGACGACCGCACCTACACGCCATGCGTTATTTACAGCCCCACCAGGTTCGACGGGCACGGGGAGGTATCCACGTACAAGATGTGGTTCACCGGGCGCAGCAGCGCGGGCGTCTACGCCATAGGATACATGAGCACCCGGGAGCCGAACCTCGTCCTCTCCAAGCAGGCGACGCCATCCGGGACCATTACCCGAGGATCCGTCATCAAATATACGATCCGGCTCGCGAACACGGGCGGCAAGGCCGCCACCGGGGTAACGATAGCGGACGCGGTTCCCGATTTCACCTCCTACGTAACCCATACCACCACGCTTAACGGGGTAAGGGTAGAGGACGCAGGCGGCACCACCCCCCTGGCGGCGGGCATGCCCGCCAATTCGCCGGGTGAGGCTTCCGGGGTCATTGCCCCGGGCGAAGAGTCGGTGGTCACCTTCATGGTGCAGGTGGGAAGCGACCTTCCCCTGGGGGGCAAGGTAACGAACACCGCGAGCGCGAGCGCCGTAGAAACATCTGCGGTAGAAGCTACATGCGAGAATCCCTCACCCTCTGGTCTCCCCTCCACCTGGTATTTCGCCGAGGGGACCACCCAGCCCGGTTTCGACGAATACATACTGCTCTCCAGCATGGGAGAGAGCGACATGACCGTTTACACAACCTACATAACCGAGGGCGGGACGGAAAGGACCACCGAGCACCTGGTCCCCGCGCACAGCCGGCGCACCGTGTACGTCAACGCGGAGATGCCCGGTGAAAGCGGGGTAGCGGTTATCGTCCAAGGACAGGACGGCCTCATCTGCGAGCGCTCCATGTACCACCTGCACGCCGGAATACTGGGTGGCGACGACGCCATCGGTACCAACGCCCCCGGCGTCGAGCTGTTTTTCGCCGAGGGTTTCACCGGCACCACGGCCAGTCCCTTCGAGGAATGGCTGCTCGTCCTCAACCCCAATACCGACGCCACCGGGGTCAGCATAGACTATCTTTTCCCGGGGGGCGAAACGGCGCGAAAGAACTACACGGTGCAGGGCAGGCAGCGGCTGAGCATAAGCGTAGACCACGAGGTAGGGGAAGGCCGTGAAGTTAGTGCGTTTATCCGCTCCGACCTCCCGGTAGTGGCCGAAAGATCCATGTATTTCACCTATAACAACGTATGGTCGGGCAACCACGTGGGGATGGC
Source organism: uncultured Actinomycetota bacterium (assembly GCA_964462595.1). Taxonomy (GTDB): domain Bacteria; phylum Actinomycetota; class Geothermincolia; order Geothermincolales; family RBG-13-55-18; genus SURF-21. Next base: position 5,596 of record CAYWXM010000061.1, on the reverse strand, counting down.
GGCGACGGGCGCCCGCAGCGACTGGTACCTGGCGGAAGGCTTCACCGGCGGGGAGGGCAGCCTGTTCGACGAGTGGATCCTGGTATCCAACCAGAACGACCAGCCCGCAGCGGTTACCGTCACCTACATGTTCCCCGACGGAAACGTGAAGCCGGTTGAATATACCGCACTAGCGAAGAGCCGCCTGACCGTCTACGCGGACGGCGACGTGGGACAGGGGCAGATGATAAGCGCTCACGTCCACGCGGATAAACCGGTGGTGGTGGAACGCGCCATGTACTTCGACTACCGTGACAAGTGGGAGGGCGGCCATAACTGCTTGGGCGCGACAACGCCCTCCTCCCGGCTCTACTTCGCGGAGGGGTATACGGGCAATCCCGACTCCCAGTTCGAGACTTGGGTGCTCATCCAGAACACCTCGAACGAGAAAAAGACCGCGGTTATCGACTACATCCTGGCCAGTGGCGAGATAGTCTCCCAGGAGTTGGAGCTCCTGCCTAATTCGCGCTCCACCGTATATGCCAATGAGGTGCTCAACCGGGAATCCCTGGAGTTCTCTATCGCTGTCACCTCCAAGGACGGCTCTCCCACCTTGCTGGCGGAACGCGCCATGTACTTCAGCTACACGGGCACCATGGGTTCCAGCCAGGGAGGACACGACGTGGCCGGTTATTGAGCCAGCAGCGGAAAAGGGGGCCTGTCCGCTTCCGGCAGGCCCCTTCTTATCAGGCTGGCCGGATGTTACGGCCTCTTTCGGTTACAGCACAAGGGGAGTGGTCATGTCGTCGCCCTCGTAGAGCCGCACTCCGCCTTCCGCCAATCTCTTGAGGAACTCCACCGGCGGCAGGCATGCCTCGGGGGCCAGAGCACCCTTTTCAGTCACCAAGCCCTCCCCCACCATCTGCACCGCCACCGAAGACGGCAGGCAGGTGATCATGTCCATATGGGCCACGGCGCCGTAGGTCAGATGCACCCATTTGCCGTCCTTCTTGCCGGTCACATCTACGCGATTTGCGGAACCGGTTTCCGGAGGTTTCCCCACGTCTTCCAGGTAGGGCAGTACTTTGTTGAAGAAGCCCCCCAGCAAATCCTTTTTCCTCACGGTGTCCGTAAGCCGCAGCTTGACCAGAGCATTGGTAAGCGAAACCAGATAGCCCTCCACCAGGCCGCCCTTTAAGCTGACTGTACGGGCGTTGATGTAGCGAGGGATGGTGATGGGCTCCGGATGCCCGGCGTGAAAGACGTTCAGGGTCCCAACCGGATCGGGAAAGCGCAACCTTTCCAGGCCTGAACCCGCCGGCACCCAGGTGATGCGGCCGTCTTTGTAAGTGGGGACCATCCCGGTGACGGCGTGGATGTAATGCAGGGTGACCGCTTTCCCGGCCGTATCCGCCGCATGGCTGGCCCATGCGGTAGCTATCTCATCGACCTCGTCCAGCTGGTCAGCCCCGAGACGCGCAAAGACATTGGTGATGCCTGGCGTCCATCCCACGCCGGTGATGGCGGTGACCCCGGCCTTCTTGGCGTCGGCGTCCAACTCCATGAAATCCGCGCATGCATCGTAGTCGTCGCAGATGCTGACGTAGTTCACGCCGGCCTCGATGCACGCGCTCGCCACCTTCTTCTCGTACTTGTAGAAAGGACCGATAGTCCCCATGGCCACGTCGAAACCGCGTATGGCTTCCACCATGCCGGCGTGATCGTTAGCATCCACTTTCTGAGCTCGGCACTTGCTCCCCAGCTCTCTCGCCAGCGCCTCGGCCGCCGCCAGGTCGTAGTCCGCTATCAGCAGGTCTTCGACCACCTCCTTCGAGGCCAGGTCCTTGACCCCGAAGCGGCCCATCATGCCGGCCCCTCCCAACGCTATCACTCTCATCTTTGCTCTCCTTTCCTCACGAAGACGCTATTCAGCGCCTTTCGGTGGTTCTCCCCTCGCTACACCCGCGATGACGATGCCCATGGCCTCGACCAGCGCGTCGCGCATGGACAGTTCGTCCTCGTTCTCCAGCCACTCCAGCTCGAGGCCTTCCACTATGCCCAGGAAGATGAACGCCATGCGCTTGGGATCCAACCTCCTCAACTCCCCATTTCCTATACCCTCCTCGATCATGCCCTCCAGCGCTTTCCTCATCCGCAGGTAATAACTGGCGACCCGGCTGGTATATTCCTCGCTGAAGATATAGCTGCGGTCGACCCGGAACTTCCATAGCAGTCGCAGGTATTCGGTCTCCTGGTAATAAAGCTCCGCCACCTTCTCCACCAGGCTCTCGAGCCTTGCGATCACCGGGCCTTCGGCATCCCGGGCTCCCTCGATAAGCATTACGAAGTCGTCGAGCATGTCTGAGACGAGTGAGAAGGCCAGGTCTTCCTTGCTCTTCCAGTACCAGTAGATGGTGCCCTTGCCCAGTTCCGCCTCGTCTGCTATCTGGGTGACGGTGGTGTTGTGAAATCCCTTTTCGGAGAACAGCCTGAGAGCCGCTTCCTTGATCTGCTTTTCCCTGATCTCCTTAACGGGGTTATTGCGCTTGGCCATGAGCCCATCCCAATTATATCGACCGACCATCCGGTCGATATACTATCACCAAGCTCTTCGTGCGTCAAGGGGCTGCTTGAGTCTCGGGTCATTCACGCATAGCTCTGTTTATCCGCATGCTTGAAATGACACAGGGCGCGGACATGCCGCGCCCCTTTCTATTACACGATCCGGCCCCTGGCCGGGACCGCATTTATCGCCTATCGTTCCCGCTCTCTCCTCGCCCTGCCGACACTGCTACCGCAGCAGGTGCCTGGCGATGACCACCCGCTGTATCTGGTTGGTGCCCTCGTATATCTGGGTGATCTTGGCATCGCGCATCATGCGCTCCAGCGGGTACTCGACCATGTACCCCACGCCCCCCAGCACCTGCACCGCGTCCGTGGTGACCTTCATGGCCGTGTCTGCGGCGAAACATTTGGCCATGGCTGATATGGCCGATGCCTCGCGCCCGGCCGTCTCCACCAGGTGGGCAGAGTGATAGACGAGTTGCCGCGCCGCCTCTACCTGGATGGCCATGTCCGCGAGCATGAACTGTATGCCCTGCAGGCGGGCGATGGGCCCCCCGAACTGCACCCTTTCCTTGGCATAGTTGGCCGCGTGCTCGAGCGCGCCCGCGGCTATTCCCACCGCCTGGGCCCCGATGGAGGGGCGCGTACGGTCCAGCGTCATCATGGCGATCTTGAAGCCCTCGCCCTCCTTGCCCAGGAGGTTCTCCTCCGGCACCTCCATGTCCTCGAACACCAGCTCGGCGGTGCGCGATCCCCTGATGCCCATCTTGTGCTCTATCTTGCCGAGGTTGAAACCGGGGAAGCCCTTCTCCACGATAAAGGCGGATATACCCTTCACCCCCGCCGAGTCGTCGGTCTTGGCGAAGACGGAATAGGTCTCGGCGATGCCGCCGTTGGTGATGAAGCACTTCTGGCCGTTCATCACGTAAACGCCGCCCTTCTTCACCGCTTTCGTGGACATGGCCGCGGCATCCGAGCCCGCTCCCGGCTCGCTGAGGCCGAAGGAGCACTGTTTCTCGCCCTTGGCCAGGGGCGGGATGTACTTCTTGAGCTGCTCGTCGTTGCCGGCGAGCATTATGGGCTGGGAGCCCAGCTTGCAGACTCCGAGGATGAGGCTGGTGTTCGTGCACACCCTGGCAAGCTCCTCTATGGCGATGCACACGGTGAGCAGGTCGGCTCCCGCCCCGTCCAGCTCCTCCGGGAAGCATAGGGCCAGGAGGTCGTTGTCGCGCAGGAGCTCGAACATGTCCCACGGGTACTCGCCGGTGGCGTCGATCTCCGCCGCTCTTGGCTCCACCTTATCCTTAGCCAGCTGGCGTACCGTCTGTTGCAGCATCTTCTGTTCTTCGTTCAGTTCGTACATATTACCCTCCTAGTTGTTTTTCGGGATCGGGTTTCGAGCGTATGGCCACGCAAAAAGCTTACCATATACCATGCAGCTCAGCTTAAACTCCCGCTTTCGATACCCGACCCCATGCTGCTCTAACCCACCTTTATGATCATCCCATCTCCTATGCGAGACGCCCCTCGGCGGTGGCATCGGCAGCCCTCTGCTGGCTGCGCGCCCCACCAGGTCCATCTGCTCGCACGTAATGAACTATTTCAAACCGAGCTCGCGGGCTATGACCATGCGCTGGATCTCGGAGGTCCCCTCGCCTATCTCCAGTATCTTGGCATCGCGGAAGAACCTGGACACCGCGTACTCGTCCATGTACCCATACCCCCCGAAGACCTGCACCGCCTGCGTGGTGGCGCGCATGCACATCTCCGACGAGAAGAGCTTGGCCATGGCCGCCTCCTTGGTATGAGCGACCCCGGCATCGCGCATGGCGGCCGCCTTGTAGGTCATATCCCTGGCCATCTCGATATCCGTAGCCATGTCGGCCAGCTTGAACTGCACGGCCTGGAAACTGGCGATGGGCCTCCCGAACTGCTTACGCTCCTTCGCATAATCGAGGCTTTCCTCGAAGGCGCCCTGGGCGGTCCCCACCGAGAGCGCAGCTATGGCTATGCGGCCACCGTCGAGGCAATCGAGGAACTGCCTGAACCCGCTTCCCCTCTTCCCTATGAGGTTGGACTCGGGGACGCGGCAGTCGTCGAAATTCAGCTCCCGCGTGTCCGCGGCATGCCAGCCCATCTTCTTGTACTTGGGCGCGATATTGTATCCCGGCGTGCCCTTGGGCACGTAGATGTTGGAGATCTCTTTCCTGCCATCGGGACGCGTGCCGGTCATCACGGTAAGGGTTACCACCCCGCTCATGTCCGTGCCCGGGTTGGTGATGAAGCATTTGGTGCCGTTTATGACCCACTCTCCGTTAACTAGCTCTGCCCTGGTCTGCGTGTTTCCGGCGTCCGAACCCGCCTCCGGCTCGGTCAGGCCGAAAGATCCCAGGATCTTCCCCTGAGCCAGAGGCACCAGCCACTCCTGCTTCTGTTTCTCGGAGCCGTAATAATAAAAAGGGCTGGTGCCCAGCGAAATATGCGCCTCCACCGTGATCGCACACGAACCGTCTACGCGGGCCAGCTCTTCCACGCCTATGGCGTAGGCCAGGTAATCGCCTCCCGCTCCCCCGTATTCCTCCGGGAACGGTATGCCCAGGATGCCCAGTTCCCCCATCTGGCGCACGATGTCGTATGGAAACTCGCCCGTCTCCCACATGTGTTCTACCTGGGGTCGAATGACCTGTTCGGAGAAGTCCCTGACCGTCTTGCGGAATAGTTTCTTTTCCTCGTCCAGCTCGTACAGCAATTACATCACCTGCCTCATTCCTTGCTCCCTGCCCTATTTCATCTTCAACTGCAGGAATTGAATCGGATAATGCCACGCCGGGAGTGGCGGAAACTCCCGATGGGATTATATAAGAAAACCAGGTGGTATCCAAATAATAAACGGGGAAAGGCGCTGCCTCCCCCCGTCATCCTCGAATCACCGCTGCGCGGTGAGTTTGCTCGCTATGCTGGCTCGAAGTGCATAAGCAGCATGGGATGCTCCACCGGCTCGGTGGCGTAAGCCACCTTGACCTGCATGCCCATCTTGATGTTGTCGATAGAA
>CAYWXM010000060.1:0-73707 GCA_964462595.1 uncultured Actinomycetota bacterium | reverse complement strand
CGAGAACTACCGGGTCGGTCGCAGCGAGCGCGCAAGTAACGGTTTCTTCATATGTAGAGATAGCAAGCGCAGCCGAGCGAGGCCGTTACCCGGAGGCTCAGGCCGGTAAAGCACCTCGCTCGATTACCCACTAAGGTCTCGGGAACAAAGCGCCCACGGGAGCTCGGATAATGATAAAATATCCTGGATGTATGGATCGTTACGGGTGGTAAAAACCCGCTGCATTCGCAGAAAAATCGAAGGAGGAAGATATGGCAGCAGAGGTGCAGAAAGCAAAGCTGGTCGTCGTAGGCGCGGGACCCGGCGGCTACGTGGCCGCCATCAGGGCGGCCCAGTTGGGCAGCGGGGTGGTGTTGGTAGAGAAAAACCTCCTGGGAGGGGTCTGCCTCAATTGGGGATGCATACCCACCAAGGCCCTGCTCGCCTGCACCGAGGTGCTGGAGATGATCAAGGACGCGGAGGAGTTCGGCATCAAGGTCGCGGAGCCCGTGCCGGACCTCAAGGCCATGGTGGAGCGCAAGGAAAAGATAAGCGCGCAGCTGCGTAACGGCGTCGCGCAACTGCTCAAGGCCAACAAGGTCGAGGTGATCAAGGGCATGGCTCGCCTGGAGTCGCCCAACCTCGTGAAGGTCGATACGGAGGAGGGAGAGAGGGCCATAGAGACGGAGAAGGTGATACTCGGCACCGGGTCGGAGCCGGCCCGCCTGCCCACCTTCGACTTCGACCAGCCGGCCATCCTCACCTCCACGGAGGGCCTGGAGCTGACGACGATACCCAAGTCCATGATCATCGTGGGCAGCGGGGTGGTGGGCTCCGAGTTCGCCACCATCTACAACGCGCTGGGCACCAAGGTCACCATGGTGGAGCTCATGCCGCGTATCCTGCCCACCGAGGACGAACGCGTTTCACAGCAGATGAAGAGGATACTGGTTAAGAAAGGCATCGAGATACTCACCGAGACCACCATCGACGAGATGGTCGAATACCGCCCGGAGGGCGTGAAAGCCAAGCTCTCCACGGGCGATATCCTGGAGGCGGACAAACTCCTGGTATCCATCGGCAGGTCGCTGAACTCGGCGGGACTGGGCCTGGAAAAGGCGGGAGTAGAGCTGGGCAAGCGCGGGGAGATCGTGGTCAACGAGCGCCTGGAGACGAGCGCGCCGGGTATATACGCCATCGGGGACGTGGCCGGCGGCATCCTGCTGGCCCACGTGGCATCTGCCGAGGGCATCTGCGCGGCCGAAAACGCCATGGGGGTGGACTCGGTCATGAACTACGACGTGGTCCCCGCCTGCATCTTCACCGAGCCGGAGATCGCCAGCGTAGGCCTCACCCCTGCCAAGGCCGAGGAGAAAGGCATCGAGACCAGGATCGGCCGTTTCATGTTCGGTGGCCTCGGCAAGGCCCTGGCCATGGGCAAGGGGCAGGGTTTCATCCAGCTGGTGGTGGATGCTTCCAGCGACAAGATTATCGGCTGCCAGATAATGAGCGCCCACGCCTCCGACCTCATCCACGAGCTGGCCCTCGCCATCCAGACGGGGGTCACCGCCAACCAGATAGGAAGAACGGTGCACGCCCATCCCAGCCTCGCCGAAGGGGTAATGGAGGCGGCGGAGGCGGCGCACTCCCGCGCCATACACGCCACCCCGGCACGCAAGTAGAACATGTGGCGCGCACCGGTCGGTTGCGATATTATGTCATAGTCACATTCAAGCTATGTGGAGGTGAAAGCAGATGTACCCGGAAGACCTCAAGTATCACGTGGAGCATTGCTGGGCCAGGATCGATGGCAACATCGCCACCCTGGGGATAACCTACTACGCCCAGGACCAGCTGGGGGAGATCGTTTTCCTCGAACTCCCCGATACGGGGACGGAAGTGAAGGCGGGCAATCCCTACGCGGAGATCGAATCGGTGAAGTCGGTTTCCGACGTCTACAGCCCCGTGAACGGTACTATCATCGAGACCAACCAGGAAGTAGTCGAGGCGCCGGAGATTGTCAACGAGGATTGCTACGAGGCCGGTTGGATGGTCAAGGTCGAACTCGCCGATCCCTCAGGAGTCGATGACCTCCTGGACGCGGCGGCCTACGAGAAGCTGATAGCCGAGTAGCAGAAAACAGCACCGAAAACATCAGGTCGTTTAAATAGGGAGCGGGGGTGCTACCCCCGCTTTCACGTTCCCGGCGATCGGACCTCGCCGGAAGACCTCCAGCGCGTGGATCAAACGCGATCCGGCATTTCCCTGTGCGGCGGTTTATCGCCCGCAACGCTCATCCAGCAGCGCTGCCGCATCGCCACGCCCCGCGCTCTCCTGCCCTTTCAATAACGGAGGTGGAGCTTCGCGGCTCCACCTCTTTGTGTCTCGGAAAAAGCTCAGGTGCTGCTTTCCTCGGGAAGGTCCTCCATGAGCTGCTCCAGCTCCTCCAGCATCTTCTCCAGGTCCTCGGAGCTCATGTCCTCCAGGTCCTCGAGATCCATTTCTTCGGGTAGCAGCTCACTCATGTCCTCCAGGTCGAAATCCTCGTATTCCATTTCCTCGAGGTCACCCATATCGAAGTCCATGTCGCCGCCCATAGATCCCGGCATGGGATCCCTGGTCAGGTACCAACTGCCGCCTTCCTCGATCATCTCGAACACCATGGGTTCCTCCGACAGGTCGTATACCTGCTCAAACCCCATAACCGACAAGGTGGCGGTTCCCCTGGTGGTGACCACCGTCGCCTCCTGCTCCCCCTCGGACTCGATCTCCAGGGCATAGTCCTCGAACTCGACCTCCATCATATCGAAGGTCATCCTCATCATTTCCTCGATGTCCACGCCCATTCCCTCGAGCACGGGGTTGTCCTCCATGTAACTATCCATGTAGCCTTCCTCGAAGCACCCGAGATAGCCATCGAAGTCGCCTTTTTCCATCGCGTTTATGTATTTCTCCGCCAGTGATATGGGGTCTCCGCTCCCCCCTCCGCCGCTATTCCATACCGTGAGCCAGAGCACCAGCAACGCTATTCCCGCGATTACCAGTATTCCTCCCGCCAGACCCACGAGAAGAGGCAACTTGCTACTTTTCGGGGACGTCCGGGGCACGAACCCCGGCGCTGCCGCCACGCCGGCTGTGGGGGGAACCAGCGGTACGGGTGTGGCCGTCTCCGCCGCCTGCGGCAGCGGCTGCGTCGTCTCCTCCTGCTCAGGAGCCGGCTCGCCTGTGGGGGGCGCGGCTGCCGCAGCCTCTTCTGCAACCCCCAGGGCAGCTCCGCAATAGGTGCAGAACGCGGCTCCCGCCTTCACCTGCTTTCCGCAACTCGGGCATATCCTCTCGGTTTCAGCATCCATTACTTACCTCCCGATTTCCTGCCTGTCAACGCAATTCAAGACCCGTCATCCAGGCTCTTTCGCAACATCTCGTTCAGAACCTGCGGATTCGCCCGGCCCCCGGTCTTGCGCATCACCTGTCCGACAAGGAATCCCAGCGCTTTCTGCTTTCCCTTTCGGTAGTCCTCAACACTATCCGGGTTCTCCCTTATCGCCTCCCCTATGTGCCTTGCCAGCTCCTCCTGGTCGCTGATCTGGGTGATGCCCCTCTCTTTCACGATCGCGTCCGGGTCCTTGCCGCTCTCCAGCATCTCCTCGAAGACGGACTTGGCTATCTTGCCGCTGATGACCTCTTCGTCCACGAGGGAGATCATCGCCGCCAGCCGGGAAGGCGTTACCTTTAGTTCGCCGATCTCGATATTTTTAGCGTTCAGGTACGCGGAAAGTTCCCCCATCATCCAGTTGCTGGCCGCCTTGGGGTCGGCCCCCGCTGCCACCGCTTCCTCGTAGAAATCGCCCATGGCCTTGGAGGAAGTCAGCAGCGAGGCATCGTGCGCGGGCAGGCCGTAATCCTCGCGCAAACGCCTCCTCCTTTCGGCCGGGAGCTCCGGCAGCCCCGCCCGCACCCCTTCGACGAATGCCTGGTCCAGCTCCAGGGGTACCAGGTCCGGCTCGGGGAAATAGCGGTAGTCGAACGCGTATTCCTTGTTGCGCAGGGGCGTGGTAACGTTGGCGTCCGCGTCCCAGTGCCGCGTCTCCTGCACCACCTCTCCGCCCCGCGACAGCACGTCTTCCTGCCTCCCGATCTCGTAATCAAGGGCGCGGTAAAGGGCCCGGAAGGAATTCATGTTCTTTATCTCCGCCTTTACTCCGAACTGTGCCGAGCCCTGTGGCCGCAGCGAGATATTGGCATCGCAGCGCAGGCTGCCCTCCTCCATCTTGCAGTCGGAAATCTCCAGGTGCTCCATGATGCTCTTGAGCTCCTGCACGAAAGCCCGGGCCTGCTCGGGCGTGCGGATATCGGGCTCGGTCACGATCTCCAGCAGGGGTACTCCGGCGCGGTTGAAATCTTCCAGGCTGTACTCAGAGCCGTGTATCCTCCCGCTCTCGCTTACGTGCACGCTCTTGCCGGTGTCTTCCTCCAGGTGCGCTCGGGTTATGTCCACGCGCAGGCCGCCCTCCTCCATCTCCAGGTCGAGATGACCTCCCACCCCCAGCGGAAGATCGTACTGGGAGATCTGGAAATTTTTAGGCATATCAGGATAGAAATAGTTCTTGCGGTGGAAGATGCTGTATGGCGCTATCTCGCAATCGAGGGCCAGGGCCAGCCGCGCCGCCAGCTCCACCGCCCTGAGGTTGAGCACCGGCAATACCCCCGGCAGCCCCAGGCAGACCGGGCATGTCCTGGAGTTGGGCTCCCCGCCGAAGGATGCGTCGCAGGAGCAGAACATCTTGGATACGGTCTTGAGCTCAACGTGTATCTCCAGTCCTATTACCGCTTCGTACCCGCTCATGTCTCCAGCCCTCCCTCCGCGCCCGGTTTCTCCCGGAAATCCAGGGCCTCCTCCATGGCCCGGGCAGCACGCAGAACCGTGGTTTCACCCAGGACCTTGCCCATTATCTGCAGGCCCACCGGAAGCCCGTCCTCCAGCCCGCACGGTATGCTGACAGCCGGGATACCGGCAAGGTTGACCGGTATGGTGCAGACGTCCGAGAGGTACATGGACAGCGGGTCGCCCGCCTTCTCCCCCAGGCCGAAAGACGTGGTCGGCGAAGTGGGGCTGACCAGGACGTCGAACTTCTCGTACGCGGCCTGGAAGTCCCTCACGATAAGGGTCCTCACTTTCTGGGCCTGCCCGTAATATGCGTCGTAGTACCCCGCCGAGAGAGCATAGGTACCGAGCATGATGCGCCTTTTCACCTCGGGCCCGAAGCCCACGGCGCGCGTGCGCATGTACATCTGCAGCATATCCTCGGCCTCCTCGACCCTCTTGCCGTAGCGCACACCGTCGAACCTCGCCAGGTTGGAGCTCGCCTCGGCGGGAGCGATGATATAGTAAGCGGAGAGGGCGTAGTCCAGGTTGGGCAGCGTGGCCTCCTCCACCTCGGCTCCCAGCTGCGCGAAGAGTTCGAGGCTTTTTTCCATCGCGTTCCTCACCCCGGGCGTAAGGCCCTCCTGCATGAGCTCGCGGGGCACTCCGACCTTGAGGCCCTTTATGTCTCCCTGCATCTCGGCCTGGTAATCGGGGATTCCCACGCCTAAGGAGGTGGAATCCATGGGGTCATGCCCGGCGAGCAGGGACAGCAGGAGCGCGCAATCCCTGACGTCGCGGGTTATGGGCCCCACCTGGTCCAGCGAGGATGCGAAGGCCACCAGCCCGTAACGGGAGACCAGCCCGTAAGTGGGCTTGAGCCCCACCAGCCCGCAGAACGAAGCGGGCTGGCGGATGGAGCCTCCGGTGTCCGAACCTAGTGACCATATGGCCTCCCCCGCCGCCACCGCCGCCGCGGAGCCACCGCTCGAGCCTCCGGGAACCCGTTGCAGATCCCACGGGTTGCGGGTAGGGCCGTAGGCGGAGTTCTCGGTGGAAGAGCCCATGGTGAACTCGTCCATGTTGGCCTTTCCCACCATCACCAGCCCCTCGCCGCGAAGCTTCGCGATCACTGTGGCGTCGTAGACGGGCACGAAGTTCTCGAGCATGCGCGAGCCGCAGGTAGTGCGCACCCCCCGCGTGCATAATACGTCCTTGACCGCCATGGGTATGCCCGCCACGGCGCCAGCAACCCCAGCCTCATCCGCTGCCTCCGCGGCCGCCCGCGCCTCATCGGGCGTGAGGGTTATATAGGAGTGGACCCTGTCCTCAACTCCCTGCAGGCGTTCGAGCACCGAGTCCAGGATCTCCGTGGCCCTGATCTCGCCGCGAGCCATGAGCCCCCGCAATTCCCATGCCTTCATATTGTAGAACGAATCCAATTCCATGCACTCCTTATCTCTCTGCGGTTCTGAATATCCTGGGGCCGCGAAATGCCCAGACCAGCAGCAGAACTCCCGCCAGTTGCCCGAGATACGCGATACTGACAGCATATCCGGCCGCACCGCTGATGGAGCCCTGCAGCCCGCTGGCCACGAAGAGCACGACGATCCCCGAGACCATGATCAGCGTCCTGCCGCTCTCTCTACCCCGCCCTTCGCGGCGCAGGGTAAGGTAGAGGATAGCCGCGTAGACGAAAGCCATCACTCCATAAAACCAGTTTACGGCCACGGTGAGCAGGGCGGCCGGCTCCCCCATGTCCATGACCCAGGAACCACCGCTGAGCACGAATAAGCTTTGCCAGTTCCAAACGATCACCGCCGTTCCCAACTGCAAGGGGATAGACCAGTAGAGGAGGGCGAAACCCGCCGCCTCACTGAAGGAACGAGCAAAGAGAAAGAGCAGAAAAACAGCGCCCATCAGAAACAGTCGCTCCGCGGCGGCGAAGGACTGGCTCACCGACGCGTCCCCTATCCACATGCCGGCAGCGCCCGCGAGGGCGCTCAACGCGACCAGGACGAGCCATGACAGCAGGAAGCGCGCCGGCTCTCCGCGCGTTTCCTTATACTGCCAGAGCCAGGCCACTATACCCAGCAGGACCAGGGCCGTAGCCACCATGACGTATGGGCTCAATTCCGACTCCCCTGCCCTTCAGACGATCTTGGGCACCACGAAGTATCCGCCCTCGGCACGAGGCGCGTTCGAGAGCGCTTCCTCCTGGGACAGGCATGGCCGTACCTCATCCGGACGCATGACGTTCTTCAGGGGTATGGCGTGAGAGGTGGGCTCCACGTCCTCCGTATCAAGAGACCTTATCTTCTCCGCATGCTCCAGGACCTGCCCCAGCTGGCGGGTGAAAACCTCTTTTTCCTCCTCGCTCAATTCCAGGCGCGCCAGCAGGGCCACGTACTCGACGTCCTTCTCCTCTATCATCTCTCTCCTTCCGTTCCCGTTTACGCCCGCTCACGCAGCATGGCCGTCAGCTCGCTCTCTCCGATGATCTTAACACCAAGCTCGCGGGCCTTGTCATACTTGCTTCCGGGATCGCTTCCCGCAACCACGTAGTCGGTCTTGCGGCTCACGCTCGAGGATAGCCTTCCTCCCCTTTCCTCTATCAATCCGCGTGCCTCGTCCCTGGTCATAGAGTCCAAGGCACCGGTAAGTACGAAGGTCAACCCCTCCAGGGGACGCGGGCCTTCCTCCACTTCCTCCTCCATATTTACCCCTGCCTCCCTGAGCCTGCTGATCAGCTGCAGGTTGCGCGGCTCAGAAAAAAAGGCCTTCACGCTCCCGGCAATGGTCTGGCCCACCTCGGATATATCCCTCAGCTCCTCCTCGCCGGCTTCGGCCAGCCTGTCGATGGTGCGGTAGCGCCGGGCCAGCACCTCCGCGACATGGGACCCGACGTGTCGGATGCCCAGGGCGAAGAGCAGGCGGGATAAAGGCCGTTCCTTGCTCTTGGCGATGGAGTTCATCATGTTTTCCACAGACTTGTCCTTGAAGCCGGTGAGCGAATAGAGCTGCTCGCCGCTGAGAAAGTAGATGTCCTCCACGTTGCGCACGTAACCTCTATCCATCAATTCCTTGATGGTCGCGGGTCCCAGTCCCTCGATATCCATGGCCCCGCGAGAGCCGAAATGCAGTATGCTCTCGAAAAGACGTGCGGGGCAATCGATATTGATACACCGTGCCACCACTTCGTCCTCCGGGCGGTAGACTTTGCTGCCGCACGCGGGACACTCCCGGGGCATGACGAAATCCCTCTCCGTGCCGTCTCTTGCCTCCGTGATGGGCTTGATGATCTCGGGTATTACGTCCCCCGCCTTGTGCACCAGCACCATGTCGCCGATCTTGATCCCCTTGCGCCTCACCTCGTCCTCGTTGTGCAGGGTGGCCCGGGAAACCGTTGAGCCCCCCACGAAAACCGGTTCCAGGATCGCGGTCGGGGTAAGTGCGCCGGTGCGCCCCACGTTGACCACGATGTCCGTGAGGCGGGTGGTCTTCTCCTCGGCGGGGAACTTGTAGGCCACCGCCCAGCGCGGTGCCTTGCTGGTCGCTCCCAGGCGTTCACGCAGGTCGAGCCGGTTGACCTTGATCACCGCCCCGTCCACCTCGTACGCCAGGTCGTCGCGCTTGCTTATCCATTCCCGGCAGAAATCGACTATCTCGGCGGCGTCCGCGGCCGGACGCCAATGCTCGCTCACGTGGAAACCCCAGGCGGCTATCTGCTCCAGCACCTCCTTCTGGGTAGCGAGATCCTTCCCCTCCATATAGCCGATCTCATAGCAGATGAGATTGAGGTTGCGCGACGCGGTCACGTGGGGATCGAGCTGGCGCAGGGAACCAGCGGCCGCATTGCGGGGGTTGGCGAAGGGGGGCTGCCCCAGCTCCTCTCTCTGGCGATTGAGCTCGAGGAAGGACTCCTTGGGCATGAAAACCTCGCCCCTTATCTCCAGGAAGGACACGGATTTTTCCTGGAGCAGGCGCAAGGGAAGGGCCTTTACCGTCTTCAGGTTGGCGGTAACGTCCTCGCCGGTGGCGCCGTCGCCCCGCGTGGCGCCGCGCACCAGCACTCCATCCTCGTAGGTAAGGGCGATGCCGGCTCCGTCGATCTTCAGCTCGCATATATAATCCGCCTCTCCGACATTGTTCTCCACGCGGCGGATGAAAGCGGACAGCTCATCCGGGTTGAACACGTTATCGAGGCTCATCATGCGTACCCGGTGGCGCACGGGCTGGAAGGCCTCCCCCGGAGGGGCTCCAACCCTCTGCGTAGGTGAATCGGGCGTCACCAGCTCCGGGAATTCATCCTCGAGGGCGATCAGCTCGTGCATCATGCCGTCGTATTCCTCGTCCGAGACCACGGGATCGTCGAGTACGTAGTAGCGATAACCGTGATAATTGAGCTCCTCGCGCAGTTTCTCCGCCTCTGCGCGGGCTTTTTCCAGGTCCATGAGCGGACTCCCCTGCCGGCCATCCCGGCTTTGTCACGATGCCCGAACGCCTCGTCCACCTGTAATATATCAAACCGGGTTGAGGCAATGCACCAGGTCCGCCGTCGACTCTCCCGGCTTCGGGGCAGCGTTCCGGCACTGCCGGCGGCCCCGGATTCCACCCCGTAAGCCCTCGCCGTTTTGCCGTGGCCACTTCCGGCCCTGCCGTTATTGCCCCGGCTTTGATATCATGAAATTCAAGTATCGGGGCAGCTACCTTTAAACTACCTGCGGAGTGGACCTTTGCGACACGGTATCATACGCGAGATAGCCCTTTCCATCACCGCGGCCGGCGGAGCGGACAGCATCATCAGGGCGCTGGTGGAGGCGACGGCCAGGGGCATGGAGGCCAGGGCCTGCACGCTGCTCACCCTCTCTGACGACGGCAGGAGGCTACTGCCGCGCATCAGCTATGGCGTCGAGGAGGACATGCTGCAGGAAGTTCAGATCCTGGCGGACGATGCATTGAAGCAGGTTCTGAAGGGGACCACCCTCTTCGTCTGGGACGTGGCTGGAGACCCCCGCATTATCAACCGGGAGGAACTGCGCCGGGAGGGCGTGGCCTCCATCGTCTTCCTCCCCTTCAGGGACCGCGACCAGGTGCGCGGCGTCATGCGCCTCTATTTCTCGGAGGCCATGAGCTTCGACCGGGAGGACCTGAATTTCCTGGAGTCGATAGCGGAACTGGGTGGCAATCTCCTGCAAAGCGCGGAATCGCGCGAGCGCCTGGAAAGGGATGCGGAGCAGGCCAGGCGCGACCTGGAGCGCATAAGGGACGAACGCCGCCATTTTCTGAGTTTTCTCTCTATGGTCACCCACGACCTCAAGTCACCCCTGGTGGCGGTACAGGGATACCTCAAGCTTCTGCTGCGCAAGGGCACGGATTGCCTCGACGAGCGCATGGTCAACGGGATACGCCGCAGCATCGAGCGCATGGACGGGATGATGGAACTCATAAGCGACCTGCTGGAGCTGTCACGCCTGGAGAGCAGGCAGGTCATGACGGAGCTCAAGGCCGTATCGTGGGAGGAGGTGCTGGGGGCCGCGGTGGAGATGGCGCATGAGCTTGCCGCGCCCGAGGGCATCACGGTCACCACGGAGATCCACCGCCCCCTGCCGGAGGCATTCGCCTCCGAGATACGCCTGCAGCAGTTGATCCTCAACCTGGTCTCCAACTCGGTACGCCACACCCCGCGCGGCGGGCGGATAACCATCCGCGCAATGCGCGTGGACGATGCGGTCACGGTGAGCGTGGAGGACAGCGGCAGCGGGGTTGCACCGGAGCATATACCCCACGTCTTCGAGGAGTTCTACAAAGGCGACCCCGAATCACCGGAGGGGACCGGGCTGGGGCTGTCGATATGCAAACGGATCGTGGATATGCACCATGGAGAAATCCACTTGAAGAGTCCCGTACCCGAGACCGGCATCGGCACGAGGGTTACCTTTTCCATCCCCGTAGGGGTCGTATGCCTGCTCGAAGAGCGATGGATGCTTGAGGAAGACCACGGCACGAGCCTTGGCATCATCGTCGAGCAAAACGGAACAGATGAAGAAAAACTGGAGGTAGATCATGGGTAGCAGGATATTGCTCGCCGACGACGATCCCGACGTTATCGAGGTGCTTTCCATTCTTCTCGAGGACGAGGGGTACGATATAGTCACCGCCAGGGACGGGGCCGAGGCGCTGGAAAAAATACGGTCGGAAGACCCGGAGTTGGTGGTCCTGGACCTCTTGATGCCCAGGGTGGACGGCTTTGCCGTATTCAACACGCTGCAGGAACCGGCATACGAGCGCTGGTCAAAGATGCCGGTTATCGTGCTCACCTCGGTGCGGGAGGAAGTAAGCAGGCGTCGCTATCAGCTGGAGACGGGCAAGGAAATGGGGTATGCAGCCTATCTCGAGAAACCGGCCGACCCCGACGAACTGCTCGAAACGGTATCCTCCCTTCTCTCTCAAGACTAAGGTCACGACAGGAATGCATCGCGTAAGCGATTGCGCCGCTCGCAGGGCGGCGCAACAGTGTCCAGCGCCAGTCCTGGCGAAGCCAGGCCTGGCCTGGCACGTATACGTGGCGATAGTGCGCCCGCGTATGCGAAAGCGGGGCTAGGTCTTCTCCAGTTCCACGTCGCCCCGCACCCCCAGGCGGTCGCCGATTATCACCAGGCAGCCCACTACCCCATCGATCGCGGCGGCGGCGCCCAGGGCCTCCTCGATATGCCCTTCCGTCTTGGCTCGGTTACCGAGAACGGTAGCAGCGGCGTCCGCCAGGGCGGCGCTTTCCGCCACCACCAGCGCCGAATCCGCCCTCCCCGCGCTGTAGGACGGGCCAACCGTCGCGGAGGAAGTGCATACGCCAAGCCCTCGGGAGGGGGTGGCGGGGACCTTCAGCGCCACGCGCCCGCTCAGCGGCGATTTCCCGGCGAAGATACCCACGTGCCTCTCGCGCTCCGAGCGGATGAATATATCCCCCCCGTTCTCCACTATGATCTCCGGGGACAGGGGCTGGAGGTCTTTTCCCACCATGTCAGCTATAGCTCCCGCGACAGCGGCCATGGGGCCGACTCCCGCCCTGGCCGCCGCATCCGCCATGAGCCTCACAACCGGCGGCGAGTCCGTGGGCACTTCATGGGGACCGCGGGCGGTGCGGAAGCGTGGCTGGCGAGAGATGAATTCCTCGAGGTCCGTGCGGTGGCTCGCAAGCGAAGAGCGCGCCTCGGCGGCGAGGTCGCGCTCCGCGAAAATGTTCAGGTCGCTCTCTCTCCGTACTACGCGGAAGGATATTAAGCCCTCAGCATCCACGTTATCGCGATAAAAACGGCGCAGGTATTCCCCCATGCCCGGTTATCTCTAAAACCCCGTGGGATATGCCTGCAGCCCGAGAATCATCCAGGACATGTAGGCCACGTAGAGTATCAAGCCCAACGCGAAAGAACATGCCTGTGCCAGCGTGAAAGCATAAGCGGCGTTGAAAGCCGGCTTCACCTTTTCCTTGTCGGTGCTGCTCGTATCCTCCCCGTCCTCGTCGTCCTCTACCTCCAGCGATCCACCAGCTGGCGCGGGCGTCACCGCTTTCTCCGACTCCAGCTCGGGCGGATTGATGAGGTTAGCAATCCCCGTTACCGCGGAAATCGCCAGCAGTATCCAGGAGGCGAAAATAAGGTAACGTATCCATTGGTTCGTATCGAACTGGTAGTTCACTCCCCAAGCACCCGAGACGAGCGCTATCGCCGTCAACGGTATGAGGATGACAGCCAGGGCCAGCAGCCACCGCGATGTCGTGTTCAGCTTCTCATCCATGCAATATCACCCTTTCTTTCCGGCCATGCCTTACTTCTATACCTCGCGACTTTCCCGATCTTCCTCTCCCGATTTCCTCCTGGTGATCATGACTACCGTGACAACGGCGGCCATGATGACCAGCCAGATGGCGGCGATGATGACAACCAGGCGCAGCCCGCTGCTTCCCCCATCCCCCGTATCGCCCTCCTCCTGGGCTGAAGCAGGAGCGATATTTCCCACTAACAATAGCACGGCCGCGACGAACACAAAAAGAGTAAGCGCTTTTTTCATCATCTCCCCCTGTCTTTGAACTCCGGCTAAACACGCCAGGCCAGTATGAACGGCAAACTAAAGCAGGCTGACCACGATCAGGGCAACCAGCACGATGGCGATCGCCAATGCCCCCAGGGCGATATCGCGGTTCAGCTTCTTCACGGCCTCGGGCAGGACTACACGGGTCTGCTTGCGCATGTTCCTCCAGTCCCGCTTCATCCTGACCCTGGCCTGTTTCTTTGCCTTGGCATAGCTCCACCCCCCGCTGGCAAGGAAGGATTCGAAGCTCTTTGCCGCCCGCGTGTACCAGTATTCCACCTTCGACTCCCTGGGCAGCTTGAGGGAATATGGATCGAATTTGAAGAGCTTCAGCTCGAAGAGGCCGGATGCTGCCGCATAGACCAGTACCGCCACCCCGGCCAGCGCCGCCACCAGGATTGCGAAGAAATCCCGCGCGAATGTGCCGTTCGCAGCCGCCGCGAGGTGTACAGCGATCGTGTGCAGCAACGTCCTGCTGCCGGCTCCCGCCATGAAAGACACGTACATACCCCTCTCAACCTTCAGGCATATTCTTTAACGCACATCGCCTCTGTAAGCTCTTTCATTCTTATCATCAAGCCGCCATCCCGGATCACAGGAGCCTCATGATCAGGAAGATGGTCAGTGAGACCGCGAGGACCAGGGCCCCCACCGCGATATCGCCCTGGTATTCCCTTACCTTCGGCATCAACCGCTCCGAGGAATGGTCCACCAGCCTCAACACGCCGTCCCTTACCCGCGTATAAGGCCGCTCCGTGAGGGCTGGCGCGATCACGTCCCTTACCATGTGTGCCGTGCCTTGTGCTCCACTTCTAAGTATAGCTATCACGCGCAGCTTGATGGGTGCATAGGTCCTTTGCCCTGCGAAGAGCATGGCCAGAGATCCTTTCGCGCCGTGCACGTACCAGTAATCGACACCCAGCCAGCGTGGCAGCCGGATGTGGAACAGGTCAGGCCCGTATCTTTTCCTCCGCAAGAGATCGGGCCAGGCGCCGAGAACGAACACGCTTATGCCTATGGCCAGGGGTATCAGGACCTCTTTCACGTTCGCCCAGATAAATATGGGTACCTCGGACACATGGGCCGCCATGTGGGCATCGAAGCCCGGCACCGTCTGTACGGTGGGTCCGACCAGCTTGCTCAGGAGCACGCCCGGGAAGAGGCCGTTGAAAAACACGCCGGCGGCCAGCAGCCCCGTTCCCGCGAGCATCCAGGCCGGCGCCTCCTTAACGTGCTCTAGGTGATGGACGTGTTCCACATCGGGGCGGCGGAAAAAAGTGTAATAGGTCATCTTGGTGATATAGCCGATGGTCCCGCCGCTGGTGATGATGAAGATCATCTCCGCCGCTTTAACCCAGCCCGCGGTGGCCAGCTGGGCGTGCAGGGCGAATTCGTGCGACTCAACCACGGCATGATGCAGTAGCGTCTTGGATACGAAGCCGCCCCACAGGGGTATGCCCATGATACCCAGGGCGGCGATGCACCAGAAAAGCGTGGTCAGGGGCATACGTCTCCACAGGCCGCCCAGTTTGAACATGTCCAGCTCGTGGGCGCAGAAGAGGACGGACCCGGCGGCGAGGAAGAAGCACCCCTTGAAGAAGGCGTGGTTGATGATGTGATAGAGACTCCCTCCCATGCCCATGGCCCCTTCCGCGCCGAGATAGGTCATACAACCGATGCCGAAGAGGATGTACCCCATCTGGCTTACGCTGGAGTAAGCCAGGGTGCGCTTGATATCGTTCTGCACCAGGGCCAGGAGCATGCCCACGAACATGGTGGCCACCGCTATCCAGATGATGGCGAACCCCAGCATGCGCATGTCGGCCGCCAGGCCGGTGGCCATATGTGCCGCTCCCTCCGCGGCGTGCCCACCGCTGACCACCTCGGTGCCGTGCGCGGCCGGCTGCTGGAAAAAGGTGAGCGCCGTGCGCAGGATACCGTACGCGCCCGCCTTGATCATCACCCCGGAAAGCAGGGCGCTGGCGGGAGATGGCGCCGCGGGATGAGCGTCTGGAAGCCATATATGCAGCGGCAGCATTCCGGCCTTGACCCCGAACCCGGCGATGAGGAAAACAAGGGCAGCGATCCTGAAAGGGCCGCCCAGCCATGCGCTGTCCGCCAGGGGCTTGAAGGCCACCGTTCCCGACCCGCCCAGGTAAAAGAAGATGCCTCCGATGAGGCTCAGGCCTCCCACCACGGTCATGCATATGTATTTCGCCGCCGCCGAGCGCGCCTTGTCCGTCTCCGAGTGGACTACCAGCACGTAGGCGAGAAGGCCCATGGCCTCGAAGAACAGGTAGAGGCTGAAGAAGTCCTGCACCATGAACACGCCCAGGGTGGCGGCCTCGGTGAGCAGCATGAAGAAGAAGAAGCGGGTGCGCTTGTGCTCGTGTTCCATGTAGCGGAAGGCGTGCATGGAAGCGGCGAACCACAGCACGGAGGAGAAGAATACGAAGAACGCGCCCATGGCGTCCACTTCCAGGTTGCACACGTAACTCTCGCCGATGCGCATGATGTCCAGGTTGAAATAAAGCGGACCGTCTGAGAGCACCCTGGTCAGGATGAGGACCGCCATGAGCATGGTAGCTGCGGTCGAGGCCACCGCGGCCCAGTTACGCAGGCGCGCCCTTTTCTCGCCCGCCGCCGCCGCCAGCGCCGCACCGGCGATGGGAAACGCCATCGCCAGCACAGGCAGGATGGAATATGCGAATATCGCTACCTTGGTCTCGTGCAACCTCTATACCTCATCGTGTCAGGGCTGGACCAGGAAGGGCTTCTCCACCACCAAGTCCTCTTCGATTGTTACCCTCACCCCCCTGATCAGGGTGGAGCCGACGACGGACATGCCTTCCTCGTCCAGCTCGATCTCGTAGGTCCCTTCCGCCACGCGCTCGAATTCGTACAGGCCCGCGGCGTCGGTGCTCGCGGTCTCGATCACCTCGCCCTGCAGCAACAGATCGACTACGGCTCCTTCCGCTCCCGGCTCGCCCTCGTCGTATATGCCGTTGTCGTTTTCATCCAGGTAAACGTGGCCGGAGACCTCGCTGCCGTATATGTCCTCGACCACCGGGCTGGCGAAAGAGTACGGGAATCCCGGGACGTTCACCCATATGCCCACGATAATAACCATGGAGGACAGGATGACCAGCGGAACGATCAAGGGGTGGTCTGCCTCCTTGCCGAACACGAGCTTGGGGCGGTGCCCCTCCCCATGCCCCTCCTCCTCGTCACCCTCCCAGCGGAAGAAAGCGATATAGATGATGGGCAGGAAATATGCCGCGTTCAGCAGGGCGCTGACCAGCAGAATAATAACGTAAACCGGCAATCCCCCCTCCAGGGCGCCGCTTCCCAGCAGCCACTTGGTGATGAAACCCACCGAGGGCGGAGTGCCCATCATGGCCAGTGCGGCCACCGAGAAACAGATCATGGTTATCGGGAGTTTATAGCCGATGCCCTTCATGTCGCTGATGTTCTTCTTGCCCGTCTTCACCAGGATCACCCCGGCGCAGAGGAAGAGGCAGCCCTTCATGAGGGCGTGATGGGTGAGGTGCATCACGCCGCCCAGGGCTCCGTCCTGCGTGAGCATGGCCAAACCGAGGATGATATAGGATACCTGCCCGATGCTGGAATAGGCCAGCCTGCGCTTCAGGTTGTCCTGGGTAAGGGCGAAAACCGAGGCCACCACGATGGTGATGCAGGCCAGCACGGCCATGACGATGAACACGTTCAGTTCCCGCATGAGTTCCACGCCGAATACGTTGAAGACCACGCGGATGATACCGAAAGCGCCTGCCTTGAGGATGACGCCGGAGAGCAGGGCGCTGGCCGGGGACGGCGCCGCCGGGTGGGCGTCCGGCACCCAGCCGTGCAGGGGCATGATGGCCGCCTTTACCCCGAACCCCGCCAGGTAGGTGAAGAAGATGGCGGTAAGGGCGGCGCGGCCGGCCAGCTCGAGGCTGAGCACGCCGTACTGCCCGAAGCCCATCTGCCCGTCGCCCCAGAAGTAATGGGCCACGACGGCGAAGAAGAGCACCGTGCCCGCCGCGATGGCATAGACCAGGTACTTGTAACCTGCCCTTCGCGCCATGGCCGTCTCCTCGTGGATGATCAGGGGGTAGGAGCCGAAGGTCATCATCTCGTAGAAGATGAAATAGGTGAACATGTTAGCCGAGAAGGCGCACCCGAGAAGAAAGGTCAGGCACAAGGCCAGGAAGGCGAAGAAGCGGTTCTCCTTGTGGTCGATATACGATA
This sequence comes from uncultured Actinomycetota bacterium, assembly GCA_964462595.1. GTDB lineage: Bacteria > Actinomycetota > Geothermincolia > Geothermincolales > RBG-13-55-18 > SURF-21. Next base: position 56,525 of record CAYWXM010000060.1, on the reverse strand, counting down.
TGGAATAGAGGGTGGAAAGCATCCAGAGGAAGGAAAGGATGAGGGAAAAATAATATCCCAGGGTGTCCACGGTCAGGCGGATCTCCAGGCCCTCCACCACGCTGGCCAGCTTGATGGTATAGGTGTTTCCGTCCAGGATACCCGGCAGCATGGACAGCACCACCCCAAAGGTGGCCAGGGTGCTCAGGAAACAGAGCCACAATCGCAGCCGTTTCGCCTTCTTGGGCATGGCCAGGATGACCAGCAGCGAGACCAAGGGCAGCAGCATAGCTACCAGCGGTATTACCGAGAACGTGCTTGAGTCCGACATCGACTACCCCCTTTGCTCCTCACAATAAATATTCCGCCGCCTTGAGCAGCGATGGTATCAACAGATAAGAGAACACGCCGAAGAACAGCGTGCCCGCGGACAAAACCCATACCGGCCAGAGCATGGAGGGTGCGGCGTCCCGGAACTCGCCTTCCCACGCTCCCTCCTCCCCCGACTGGAAGAACATGTAGTATATGACCCGGAAGCAATATACCGCCGCCAGGATAGAGCCCGTGAGCAGGATGACGACGTACAGGTAATTCCCGCCTTCGATATTGCCCAGGATGAGGTACCATTTGCTGATGAAGCCGGCCGTCGGCGGTATTCCCACCACCGACATCGCGGCCAGGGAGAAGGCAAAACAGGTCCAGGGCATCTGCCGCCAGGCTCCCTTGAGGTCCTCTATGCGCCGGTATCCCTTCATGTAGATAAAACTGCCGGCGCACAGGAAGAGGCAGGCCTTGGCCAGGCCGTGGTCGAGCATGTGGTACATGGCCCCGGTTACGCCCTCGGCGGTCATGGCCGTGATGCCGAGGAAGATATAGCCTATGTGGCTGACGGTGGAATAGGCGATCATCATCTTGAGGTCCTTCTGCAGGATGGCCATGATCCCCCCATAAAGGACCGCCGCCGCCGCGAATATGCCCACCGCGTCCACGGTCCCCCCGATGAGGTTTTCCGCGCCGGTGGTAAATACGGAGAAGCTGATCCTCAGTATCGCGAATGCTCCCACCTCGACCAGCAGTCCGGAGAGGAGAGCGCTGATGGGCGAAGGCGCTATGGAATGGGCATCTGGAAGCCACATGTGCAAGGGAAATAAAGCCGCCTTCACCCCGAACCCGATGACGAAGAGGATGTAGGAGACGATGAGCACCTCGGTGTAGCCCGATTCCGCAATGCGTCCCGCGAGGTCGGCCATGTTCAACGTCCCGGTGGCCGAATAGAGAAAACCAATGGCCAACAGGACCATGATCGAAGAGGGCGCCCCCATGAGCAAGTACTTGAAGGCGGCGCGCACCGCGTTGCGGTTGCCGGTGATGGCCACCAGCGCATAGGATGAGATCGCCAGTATCTCCATGAACACGAAGAGGTTGAAGATGTCTCCGGTGGCCGTGAACCCGAGCATGGCCCCGGACATGAGCAGGTAGAGGATGTAGTAGGCCGTAAGGCGGCCTCCCGAGACCTCCTTGGCGATATACCGCCGCGAATAGAATAGGGCCAGCAGGCTGATGCCGCAGACGATGAGCATGAGAAACAGGCCCACGTAATCCACGCGCACCTCTATCCCCCAGGGTGGTTCCCAGTTTCCCATGCGATAGCTCAGATACCCGTCTGCGGGTATCTTTCCGATGAGCAGGACACCCAGAACGCTCGAGGCGGTCAGGGGCAGCGCCGCCGCCCAGGGCACCCACTTCTCGCGCAGGTAGCCCAGGAAGGGCAGGAGCACCGCGCCCAGTATCGGCAGGGTGATCATGAAGATGGGAAAATGTCGGTAAGCTCCCATCTATGTGGCGCCTTCCTTCTCCGCGCCCTCCTGCAACTTTTCCTCCTCGTCCCGGAAAAGGCGGTCCACGTCCAACGTCCCGTACTGGCGGTAGAGCAGGATGACCAGCGCCAGGGCCAGAGCGGTCACGCTCACCGCCACCACGATGCCGGTGAGGATAAGGGCTTGCGGCAGGGGGTTGACCATGTATGAAGGGTCGGCGCCGCCGACCCGGATGGGGGCGATGCCGCCGTCGAGGTATCCCAGCGAGATATAGAAGAAGAACACCGAGGTCTCCATGATATTCAAACCTATGAGTTTCTTGATGATATTACGCCGCACGATGACGGTGTAGATGCCGATGCAGAATAGCAGCATGGCCACGATGTAATGATAATTATGGAACAACCGCAATCTCTTCCTCCTCCCGTATCATGCTGAAGAGGATGGATATGAAAACCATGGCACCGCCCAGGCCTATCCCTATCTCCACCAGGACGGTGAGCCAGACAACCACGGCGTGTTGAAGGCTGGCCGCGATATTCGGCCAGGCGTAGGTGAGGAAGTTGCCTCCGCCAACCAATCCCAGCACCCCGGCTATGAAGAACATGGTCACCGCCGAGCCCTCCAGGGGAAAACGCAACCGCTGCGGGATGCGCTGCGAAGTTTCGTAAAGCCCGAATATGGTGGTGAAGACGATCATGCTGCCCCCGATAATGGCTCCGCCCTGGAAGCCGCCACCGGGCGATATCTCGCCGTGCAGGATGGTGTAGATGGAGAAGAGTACGATGAAGGGGACCAGGAAGGCCACCATGGTCCTTACGATGACCGATGACGGCACCCTGGAGCGGTCGACGTAGGCGTAGATCCTCCCCCTCCTCTCCCTGCCCAGCACGGCCAGCACAGCCGCCAGGGCGCAGAAGATGACCGACACCTCCCCCATGGTGTCGTAGCCCCTGTAATTGATGATGACGCCGGTGATCACGTTGACGGTATTCGTCTCCTCTTCCGCCTTCTCGAGGTAGCGCCTTATGACTTCGCTGGAGTTCGTGGGATTCTCCGGATCACCCATGGGCGGCATGCAGGCCACCACGTAGAGCAGGAGCGCGAACAGCGCGGCTATGAAGAGCAGCGAGATGATCCTTTTCACTCTTCTTCCTCCTCCCTCCTGCGCGTCTTGAAGATGGCCACCACGAAAAGCACCGTGGTCACCCCGGCGCCCACCGCGGCCTCGGTGAGGGCCAGGTCGGGAGCCTGCAGGCGCTGCCACATCAGGGCCATGAGCAGGCTGTACACGGAGAAGATGATCACCGCGGCCAGCAGGTCACGCGCGAAGACGGCCAGCAGGGCCGTGGCCACGAGGAGGACCATGAAGGTGATGTTAAGCGCTGTTCCCATCCTCCACCTCCCCGCTTTTCTTCTTCCAGTACCCGATATCCCTCTTAAGGGCGGAGCGCCCTATGGCATGCCCGCAGGTCGCGCTGGAAAGGAGCAGAAAAGACGCGATGAGGACGAGCTTTACCAGGTCCCACGACCACCCGCTGTAAACGGCCATGCCGATGACCACCGAGCATGCTCCCAGGGTGTCGCACTTGGTGGTCGGGTGCAGCCGGCTGAAGATGTCCGGCATGCGCAGCAGGCCCGTGGTACCCAGAAGAAAGAAAAAGGTCCCTGTACAGCAGAATATGACCGCCACGATGTTCGTTGCCATGTTACCCCGCCTCCTCCCAGCCCTCCGTCTCCAGGTAGCGCGAGAGGGCCACGGTCACCACGAAGAGCAGCAGGGCATAGACGATGGCCACGTCCAGGAAGAAACTCTCGGCCTGGATGAAGGTGATCAGCACCACCACCACCAGGGTCTTGGTGCCCACGATGTTCACGCCCAGCAGCCTGTCCTGGGTAGTGGGACCTACCGCGGCACGGTAGAGGCAGATCACCGCATTGACGCTGATGATAAGTGCTATTACGATCAGGAAACTATCCATCTTTTTTCACCCCGAACAACCATGCCACCATCTTTTCCAGGCCGGCCAGCCCTTCCTCATGATAGGGACAGAGGCAATGGACCCTGAGCATGTCATCTGAGAGATCCACCGTCACCGTGCCCGGGGTGAGGGTGATGGAATCGCAGAATACCGTGCGGGGCAGGTCACCGGACAGGTAGGTGTGGTATGTCACTATTACGGGGTCGATGGGCAGTTTGGGGTTTATGATGATCTTCGCCACGTCATAGTTGGCCTTGATCATCTCCCAGATCAGCCTGAGCATGAACCAGGGGAGACGGAGGAGCACCGCGGGAGTGATACGGTGGTCCAGGGCCCTGCCCATGAGGGCCACGGTGAGAACGGCCACAAAGGCCGAGCATATCGCCCCCAGGACGAGATCGTGCAGGGCAACAGTGGCGGTGAGCACTATCCAGAAGGCAAACAGGATGATGCAGAGTAAGAGCTTTTTTCTGAAAGCGTAACCTTCTGCCACTGCATAACTCCCGAAAACGATCGAGTTTACCCATATAAAACAGCCAATGCAGCCTAAGAATCAGCGTGATTCTATCACAAGCCCTGAAAGCCTGTAAAACTCCTCCCGCCGAGCTGGCCCGCATAGATATCGCCCCTGCGGCAACGCAATCCCGGCAAAGCCAGGCAGCCTGAGTTGCGGTCCCGGCGTTCCTTTCAGCCATTGTTTCACATGGCTTGTTCCTTTTCCTTTCTGCGGCGGTTGATAAGGTAGGCCGCGATCACGATCAACGCCAGGATGCCGAGCGCTCCCCATCCCAGCCAGTTGATGACCTCGTCTATGGTCTGCCAGTTCTCCCCGAAGAAGTATCCCAGTGCGCAGAAAACGCCGGACCACAACATGGCGCCCGGGGTATCATATACCATGTACTTCCAGTGGGGCATGCCGTTTATCCCCGCGGTAAGCGGTATAAAGGCATCCACCCCGGAGATCATGCGTCCGAAGAGGACGGTAATGCCGCCATAGCGGGCAAAGAAGTGCTGACTCCTCTCCATGCCTACACGCAGCTTCGGCCTTCTCTCGTATCTCTCCACCGCTTCGCGGCCCATCCTGCGGCCGATAAAATATCCCACGTTATCGCCGAGAAGCGCGGCAACGACACTTGTCGCCCAGAGCATGAAGATGTTCAGTTCCCCCTGGGCGGCGAAAAAACTGCCTATGAGGATGACGGTCGTACCCGGCGCTATCCAGCCGGTGAGGAAAATGCTCTCCAGAAAAACGCCCGCGAACACAACGAGATAGCCCCAGTTGGAAAAGAGGGGCATCAACCAGTCCAGCAGCCTGTCCACGAACGACCCGTTCAAGCGAGTCTCCGATCCTCCCGCCGGCGTTCTCTCGATAGCGCTTCTCCGCTTGCGCGCAAGAAATCAGAAATACCGCCGCTTATCTCGAGACATCAACCGGCTCGTACCCCATGCGTAAAAAACGAAAGGGAGCGTTAACCGCTCCCCATTATACTTGTCTTGCTGCCAGGCTTCTCGTCACGACGCCTTTATGAAGCAGCCACGCTCAGGTTTCCTCCTCGATGAGGTCCTTGAGGATCTGACCCGAGGGATCCTTCTTGAAAGACCTCACGAAGACCACGAACTTGGGGGTCTTGTAATAGGGCAGGTGCTCCTCGCAGAACTCGAGCACCTGCTCCTCGGTCAGGTTGGAGCCCGGCTTCTGCTTAACGTAGGCCTTCACTTCCTCGCCCAGGTACTTGTTGGGGATCCCCACCACCGCCGCCTCGGATATAAGGGGATGCGAGACGAGGACTTCCTCTATCTCCCTGGGGTAGATATTGAACCCACCCCTTATTATCAGGTCTTTCTTACGGCCTACGATGAAGACGAAACCATCTTCGTCGATATAGACCATGTCGCCCGTGTGAAGCCAACCATCCTTCAAGACCTTATCCGTCTCGTCCTGCTTGCTGTAATACCCTTTCATGACGTTAGGGCCCTTCACGATCAATTCTCCGACCTCGCCGCGTTCGAGCTCCTTTCCTTCCTCGTCTATTACCCTCACCTCGAGGTCATCGGGTGAAATCCCGATAGATCCGATCTTGTATGGCCCGCCCAGTGGCTGCATGGTCACCAGGGGCGCGGCCTCCGTCAGCCCGTAGCCTTCGTAGATCCTCGAGCCCAGCTCGTTGTTCCAGCGGTCCATGACCTCGCGAGGGAAGGGCGCTCCACCCGTGAACCACAAGCGCACCGAGCCCAGGTCGTACTGGTAGATGAGCGGGTGATTGAGGATGTAGACGAACATCGTCGGTACCCCGAAGAACACGGTGACCTGCTCGTGTTGCAGGGCCTTGAGCACCTCTCCGGGGATAAACGATTCGTGCATCACCAGGCTCGCCCCCGCCTTTATGGAGGAATTCATTACGCAGCTCTGGCCGTAAACCGCGAAAAAGGGCAGCACCGCCATGACCACGTCCTCGCTCGTCAAAGAGCATTGCCTTGACATCACTTCGGCGTTCCAATCGAGATTGCGGTGGGTGAGCATACACCCCCTGACCACCCTGGAAGACGTGGGCGCATAAAGGATAACCGCCACGTCGTCCTCTTCCCTGCTGGCGGCCTCCAGCTTCTCGGATTGGCCCTCCACGAGCTTCTCGTAGGCTATGACCCCCTCCAGCTCCGGCGCGTCCTTGACGATGATGCGTTGAACTTCGGAGCACATGGATGACTGCAGCTCCTTTACGAGGTCGTCGAATTCAAAGTTGGTTATCATCGTCTCGACGTTGGAATCACATACTATCTTGTCGACCTCCTCGATCAAGCACATGTAGCACAGGGGCACCACCGTGGCGCCGAGGGCCAGGATCGCGTAATAGGAGATAACAAATTCGGGCACGTTGCGGAGGAGAATGGCGACCTTGGAATTCTCGTCCACCCCCAGGCCGTGCAGGCCATTGGCCAGACGGTTGGTGTGCGCCAGCAGTTCCCCATAGGATATGGTGTCGTGCCCGAAAAAGATCGCCGTGGTATCAGGATTCTTTTCCGCCGTCCTCACGAGATTCTGGTATAGATTCATATAACATCTCTCCCGTTTACGCGATTCACTACGGCACCTCTATAGAAACATACCCTTTAACTGGCGCATCCAAGCGCTCCCGCCTGCCCCGGTCCGTTTATATTCTACCATCGAAACAATCCCCGGTCAGTATAAACTGCTTCTACCGGCCCGGAGCTCCATCATGTCGCCATGGAGATGAATTCAACTCCCGCCATGGAATCACCCTTCAGTATCCGCACCGCGGCGACTTTGAACTCCGGTATCTTGGCCACGGGATCCAGGGCCGGGTTCGTCAACGCGTTGGCGGGAGATTCCCGGAAATGGAAGGGCACGAAGACCACGCCTTCCGCCACTCTGTCCGTCACCATCGCCTCCAGCTTTATCGCGCCACGGCGCGACTGCACGGCCACTTCCTCGCCGTTTTCGACACCAAGTTTACCGGCGTCGGTGGGATTCAGCCACAAGCGGTTGCGCGGCTCCAATTCGTCCAGCTCATCCACGTGACGGGACATGGTACCGGTATGGAAATGCGTGAGCAGCCTTCCCGTGGTCAGCACGAACGGGTATTCTTCGTCGGGCATCTCTGCGGGCGTCTTGAACTCCACCGGGCTGAAAAGACCTTTGCCCCTGGTAAATTTGCCTACATGAAGGACGGGGGTTCCGGGGTGGTCCGAGCTCGGGCAGGGCCATCTCAGTTCGCCCTCCTTATCCAGCCTCGCGTACGATACCCCTCCGTAGGAGGGGGTGAGGGAGGCTATTTCGTCCATCACCCGCGCCGCCGACACGTCTCCCATATCGTAGCCCAGCCTCTGTGCCACTTGGGCTATTATCCAGGAATCCTCCCTGGCGTCACCCGGGGGCTCCAGTGCCTTGCGCACCCTTAAAACGCGACGGTCGGTATTGGTAAAGGTCCCCTCTTTCTCGGCGAAGGAAGAGGACGGCAGCACCACGTCCGCGTATCGGGCCGTCTCGGAGAGGAAGATATCCTGCACCACCAGGAACTCCAGTTTTTGCAGGCATTCGAGGAGGTGGGCCGTGTCGGGGTCGGAAAGAGCTGGGTTCTCACCCATGATATAGAGAACGCTGATGTCCCCTTTCTCGGCGCCCTCCATCATCTCCATGATCGTCAGACCGGGGTTACCAGGCAGATAGTCCACCCCCCAGGTTTCCTCGAACTTGCTCCTTACCGCGGGGTCAGAAACGGACTGGTAGCCAGTGAAGACGTTGGGAAGGGCTCCCACATCGCAGGCTCCCTGCACGTTGTTCTGACCTCGCAGGGGATTCACCCCCCCGCCCTCTTTGCCCAGGTTGCCCGTGATCATGGCCAGGTTGGCCGTGGACAGGACGTTGTCGACGCCGGTGGTATGCTGGGTTATGCCCATGGCATATATTATGGCGGCGCTATCGGCCTCGGCGAAGGTGCGCGCAGCGCGGCGGATATCTTCAGCCGCTACCCCGCATATATCGGCTACCCTCTCGGGCGGGTACCCCTCGATGACCTTCTTGAATTCCTCGAAGTTCTCGGTTCGCTGGCTTATGAACTCCTCGTCCGCCAGGCCCTCGGCCAGGATCACGTTCATCATACCGTTGAGGAGGGCCACGTCGGTGCCCGGCTTTTGCCGCATCCACTGATCGGCGTAATAGCAGAGGCGTATATGGCGCGGGTCGGCCACGATAAGCTTGCAGTCGTTCTGCATCACCGCTCTCTTCACGCGCAAGCCCACGATGGGATGGCTCTCGGTGGTATTGGAGCCGATAGCCAGGATGCAGCCGGCCTTTTCCAGGTCATCGATGGAATTGGTCATGGCGCCGCTCCCGAAAGCCTTTGCCAGGCCGGCCACGGTGGACGCATGGCACAGGCGGGCACAGTGGTCTACGTTATTGGTGCCGACTCCCGCGCGGGCAAGCTTCATGAGCAGGTAATTCTCCTCGTTTGTGCATTTCGCGGAGCTCAGGAAGGCTACGCTTTCCGGTCCCCTGTCGTCCATGGCCTTGTTGATATGCTTGGCGACCGTCTCCAGCGCCTCCTCCCACGTAGCGGGCACCAGTTCGCCGTCTTTCCTGATCAACGGCGTCTTCAGGCGGTCCTCGTGCTGTGTGAAGGGATATCCGTAGCGCCCCTTCACGCAGAGATTGCCCTCTCCCGGCCCCACCATGACCGGCGAGGACACCTCCACGATCTCTCCTTCCCGCACGTGCAGGTCCAGCTGGCAGCCACACCCGCAATAAGGGCAGGTCGTCCTGACCTTCTCGATCTGCCAGGAGCGGCCTCTGCCCTTGGAGGGTATGGAGATAATCGCTCCCGTGGGGCAGGCGGATACGCACTGGCCGCAGAACTCACAGGGAGACTCCGTCATCGGCTTTTCGTAGGGTATCCCGGGCACCGCGTCAAACCCCCGGTTGACGAAATCGTAGACGCCCACGCCCTGCACCTCGCGGCAGATGCGGATGCAGCGGCCGCACAGGATGCACTTATCGTAGTCGCGCTCGATCAGCGGGTTATCGTCGAGCACCTCGTAATGATGCTCTTCTCCCTGGAAGCGCACTTCCTTTATCCCGTACTCGTAGGCCAGGTCCTGCAGTTCGCAATTGCCCGAGCTCTCGCAGGTCATACAGTCCTTGGGGTGGTCGGACAGGATAAGCTCCAGTATCGTCCGCCTCAGCCTTACCAGTTGATCGGTGGTGGTATGCACCACCATCCCGTCCGTTACCTTGGTGCAGCAGGAAGGGAGAAGCCCCCTCGCGCCCTCCACTTCCACCAGGCAGATGCGGCAGGCTCCGTAGGGCTCCAGCCGCTGTTCGTGGCACAGGCTGGGTATGCGTATGCCATTCTCCCTCGCGGCTTCCAGGATGGTGTGTTCGTTGGTGGTCGTGATATCCCGGCCGTCTATGTTCACGTGGATAGTTTCCATTCCTGCCACCTCATTCCGCGTAGATAGCGTCTTCCGGACACCGGCTTATGCATAACTTGCAGCGAATACATGTGTCCGGGTCGATGGAGTGCGGCTTCTTCTTTTCTCCCGATATCGCGCCTACCGGGCATACCTTGACGCAGGCGCCACATCCCGTGCATTTTTCCTCGTCGATATAGATGGTGATAAGGGCGGGGCATACGCCCGCCGTGCATTTCTTGGCGAAGATATGGTCCTCGTATTCGTTGCGGAAATATTTCAGCGTGGTCAGCACGGGATTGGGAGCGGTCCCTCCCAGGGCACACAGGCTGCCCGCTTTGATATCTTCTGCCAGCACCTCCAGCCTCTCCAGGTCCTCCGGCTCCCCTTTCCCCTCGCAGATACGCGTGAGTATCTCCAGCATGCGCTTGGTCCCTATGCGGCAGGGCACGCACTTCCCACAGCTCTCCTCCTGGGTGAAGGAGAGGAAGTAGCGGGCGAGGTCCACCATGCAGGTGGTGGAGTCGGCCACGATCATGCCGCCCGATCCCATTATGGCGCCGGTAGCCGTGATGGCCTCGTAATCGACCTCGGTATCCAGAAGGCTGGCCGGCAGGCAGCCGCCCGAGGGGCCACCCATCTGTATGGCCTTGAAGTCGCGGCCCTCGATGACCCCGCCTCCGACGTCGAATATGACCTGCCTCAGGGTATAACCCATGGGCACCTCGGCCAGTCCGCTGCGGCGGATCTTCCCGGCGAGGCAGAAGACTTTGGTCCCCTTGCTCTTTTCCGTTCCTATGCTCGCGTACTTGTCACCTCCGTTGGCGATGATCCACGATACCGCCGCCAGCGTCTCCACGTTGTTGATATTAGTGGGTTTTCCCCACAGCCCCTCGTTGGCCGGAAAGGGTGGGCGCGGCCTGGGCATTCCCCGCTTGCCCTCTATGGAGGCAATGAGCGCCGTCTCCTCGCCGCAGACGAAAGCGCCGGCCCCTTTCTTGATCTTGATGTCGAAATCCCAGTCTGTGCCGAAGATACCCTTGCCCAGGTAGCCCCACTCGTGGCAGGCGGCGATGGCGATATCCAGCCTCTTGAGGGCCAGTGGGTACTCGGCGCGACAGTATATATATGCCTGGGTGGCCCCGATGGCGTATCCCGCTATGATCATCCCCTCGATGACGGCATGGGGATCACCCTCCAGGACGCTGCGGTCCATGAAAGCTCCGGGGTCTCCTTCATCCGCGTTGCATACCAGGTACTTCTGGTCCCCCTTCGCCTTGCGCGCGAACCCCCACTTGGTGCCGGTGGGGAACCCGGCCCCACCGCGCCCCCGGATACCGGATTTCGCCACCTCGTCGATGACCTCCTCGGGGGGCATGGAGGTCAGGGCCTTTCTCGCCGCATCGTATCCGCCGACGGCTATGTATTCCTCTATGCTCTCGGGGTTTATGTTGCCGCAATTGCGCAGCACGATGCGGTGCTGGTTGGCGAAAAAGTCTCCCTCTCCCGCATCCTTGTCGTCGGAGCGCCTTACCACCCAGTCCTCGATCACCTCTCCACTGGCCACCGCCTCCAGGAGTTGGGGAACCCGCTTGGGCGTGAGGTCTCCGTAAGCCACCGAGCTGCCATCCGGTTTTTTCACCTCTACTATGGGTTCCCTGAAACAGGCCCCCATGCAGCCGGCGATGTCCAGGCAGGCGTCGTATTTCCCCGTCGCCAGCTCTTTCTCCAGGGCTTCCTTTACCACGCCGGCCCCGGCGGCGATGCCACAGGTGCCGTAACCAAGCACCAGCCTCGTCTTCCCGTTATCGTTCATTCTTCCGTCTCCCCGCTATCGCCCTTGTACTTCTTGATGATCTTGCGCACGTTCGCCGCCTTCAGCTTGCCGTGCGTATCCCCGTCCACGATCATGATAGGCGACAGCGAACATGCACCCACGCACATCACCGACTCCAGGGTGAACTTCCCGTCCGGGGTGGTCTGTCCGTCCTTTATGCCCAGGAAGTTCGATATCTCCTCGGAGATGAGCTCCGCGCCTGCCACGTGGCATGCCGTGCCGTGGCAGACCCTTATGAGGTGCTCCCCTATGGGCTCCAACCTGAACTGCGTATAAAAGGTAGCGACTCCGTACACCTGGCTGAGCTGATAGCCAGCTCCCCTGGCCAGGGCCCTCATCACCCTTTCGTCCAGATACCCGTACGCCTCCTGGGCGTCCTGAAGCAGGGGGATGAGAGCTCCCTTTTCCTCCTTGTACCTGTCCAGGACCTCCTGCAACGGCGCGAGATCATCGGGGTCCGCGAAGCGTTGTTTGCCTCCACCAGGTGCGTCATTCATTTTTTTCTCCCATTTCCTCCCACTAACAACCAACGCTCTGTCTGTTTCCCGCGGGATGTGGCCGGGTTAGGCGTTCTGCGCCGCAAGCCCGGGGTCCGGTCCCGCTTACGCGCCGCAGCGCGAGATGCCAGGACCTGCACCAGCTCGCGTTATCCGCCATTCACGCCCCGGCCGGGGATTGGGGCCGCGAGAAAAATGGCCTCGACTCCCGTTATCTTCCTCCCTCGTATCCTCTTACAGCTCCAGGTAAGAATGTGCGTAAAGTGTCTCCTCGATGAGGACCTTGTACGTCTTGTGCAGTTTTATGGTGAGGGGATCGCTGTCGTCCACCTCTTCGCCCTTAACGATCTTCTCGATTATCTGGTACTCGTTGTTCTTGTTTATAATACCCATGAGCTCTTCATCGTTGGGATCGACTATCGCCGCCGTCAGGCCTTTGGCCATGAGCACGCCGAGCAGGGTACGGTTGATGAGGCTGCACAATTCGCTGTCCGGCACGCTGTTGGAGACGTTTGAAAGCCCCACCACGGTCCCCGGCGACGGATCGAACTCGGAAAAGACGCCTTCCAGCATGTCCATGGCGTCAACGAGCGCATGCACCTGGTCCTGGGTGACGCTTATAGGCAGCACGATGGGGTCGATGAGGATCTTGTCCATGGGCACGCCGTATTCCTTGGCGATGCTCAGGATGTTGTAGGCTACCTCCACCCTCTCGCTGGCATCACGGGGGACGTTTCCCTGGGCATTGAGCACCAGCCCCACCATCCAGGCGTTGTACTTGATGGCCATGGGCATAAGCTGCTCCATACGATCCTGCTGCGCGGAGATGGAGTTGATCATGACCTCGCCCTTGACCGCCTCGAGTCCCGCCTGCATAGCTTCCACGTTCATGGTGTCCAGAGCCAGGGGCAGGTCGGTTACCTCCTGCACCGCATCCACCACGAAACGCATCTTTTCCGGCCCTTCCTTGGTGGCGGGCCCCAGGTTTATATCAAGCCAGTTCGCTCCGCCTTCCGCCTGAAGCAGAGCCATTTCCTGAATGGGCTTCTTATCGCGTTCCTTGATGGCGGCCCCGATGACCTTCATCATCACGTTTACCTTTTCACCGATGATCAGCATATCGTTCCTCCTCCTTGGTTAAGCCTGCGGCCGCCCGTGCGGCCCACTGTTTTTCCCTCCTATACAAAAGCTCCTTCGCCCGGTAGGAACTGCGCACGAAAGGCGCCGAGGCCACCAGCGGGATGCCGGCCTCCTCCGCCTCCCCGGCCAGCTCATCGAATTCGTGCGGGGGAAGGAACCTCACGACCTTCATCTGCTGTTTCGACGGCCGCAGATACTGCCCGATGGTGAGCATATCACAACCCGCCTCCGACAGGTCGCGGAAAAGCCTCACGAGCTGGGCGCGGGTTTCACCCAGGCCGACCATGATGCCGCTCTTGATGCTGACGTCGGGGCAGATATCGCCGGCAACCCTCAACAGCTCGAGAGACCTGGCGTAGTCTGCCTGCGGACGCACACCGGGGTAAAGCTCCTCCACCGTCTCGAGGTTGTGATTGAACACATCCGGCTTCTCGGAGAGGACCACGCGTAGCGCATCCAGGCCTCCTTTAAAATCGGGGGTCAGTACCTCCACCGAAGCAAGCGGCAGGTGTTTTCTTATGGCACGGATGGCTGCCGCGAAATGGCCCGCTCCGCCGTCCTCGAGATCGTCCCGCGTCACGCTGGTCATGACCACGTGCTGCAGGCCCAGGGAAACCGCGGCTTCGGCCACCCTCTTCGGCTCTCCGGCATCCACATCCCTGGGCACGCCCTTGGCCACCGAACAGAACGAACAGTTGCGCGTGCAGACCTCGCCCAGGAGCATGAAGGTTGCGGTGCGGGAGGAGAAACATTCCATGCGGTTGGGGCATTTCGCGCTCTCACAGACGGTATGGAGCTCGAGGCTGCGCAGTATGCTGTCTACCTCGCGCATGTTCCTCCCGGCATGAATGGGTCGGTGCAGCCAGCGCGGCAGGCGCTGGTCGTAATGCCTTTCCCGTTCCCCTTGTGGCAAGCGGTCCCCTTTATCCAAGCTTCCTCCACAGCTCAATTCCAACGCATCCTCAGCCCCGCAGGCGGCGCGAAAGCTCGGCGGTCAGCATATATGCCCTCTCCGCCTGAGACGGCGATACGCCTTCCAGGCCGCACGAGGGGGTGATCATCGCCCTTTCCATGATAAGGTCCCTGGGCACTCCCCTCGATACCAGCAGGTCAACGCCCTCTTCAAAACGTCGGGCCAGGCTGTCCACGCTCTCGCCCTCCACTTCCGGCTTGTTCACCACCAGTCCCCATGCCAGGACCCCGCCCCGCTGCAGGAAATCCGCCAGTTCCGCGGGATACAGGGCCATGCTGTCCATATAAAGGAAAGCATCGAAGTTCACCACCTGGAGGCCCGTCTTGAAAAGCAGGGACCAATCCGTGTTGCCGCAGCAATGTGTCCCCGTCAGGCAGGTCAATCCCTCCGCGCATAGACGCAGCGAGTCCAGCACACGATCCTCGCTTACGCTCACCAGGGCCGAGCCCACCGAAACCAGGTATGGTTCATCAAAGAATATAAGGACCTCTTCGGCCGCGCCGGTCTGCCGCAGGAACTCCTCCATCCATCTCGCCTTGAGATTGAGCAGTTTCACCATGGCATCGGCCAGCTCGTCGTTATAAAGGATAGGCCGGTTGTTCTCATCCATGACCGTTAAACCAAAGCTAATGGGCCCGGTGACCTGCCCTTTGAGGATGGGATATACCTTACCCTCCTTCTTTACTCTCTCCGCGAAGGCATGCAGCCCGGCGGCGTAATCTATCCCCACCGACATGCTGGAATGATCGCCCTCCAGGTAAGCCCGGTAAACGCCCTCTATCTGCGGCAGGAGATCGACCGAGGTATCGCAAAATACCTTGCGTCTCTCCATATCCACCACGACACCGGGAAAACCCTCGCTGAACTGGGCATACATATTCTCGCGAAAATCCCGCCGCGGCAATTGGGGCCACGTCGGGGCCTCCTCGAGGTATTCGAGCGTCACCTCGCAGGCTTCTTCCGGGTCAAGGTGCGGAAGGCTGCCTATGGCCGAGGCCATCATGGCCGGTTCCCAATTTCCCATTACCTACCACCCAACGCCTCTATCCATAACCCGCCCGTTTACTCAACTACGCCTCGATCCACAGATCGCACGTCTGCGCACTCATGCCCCGACCCATAACCCACGCGCCTGTGCAATCACCAATGTGGTTTGCATCGCGTAAGCGACAGCGGCACCCGAAGGGTGACGCGACGGTGCCAGCGCCTCCACGCTTCCCAACGTGCAGGCCTGGCACGAATACGTCTGCGTGTTTCCTTTACCTCGGACCAATTTCGGATCGTAAGACCCATGCTACATCTTGGAGATGTCCACGCCGGCCTCGTCGAGGATCTGCGGCACCGCGCCCTCTTTTCCGATAGCCATGATATGCACGCCGTCGCAGAGCTCCTCGTCGATGCACTGGCGTATCTGGCGGGCCATGATCCTGATCCCCGTATTGAGAGCCTCGCCCTTGGGCGCGTCCGTCATCTCCTGCACCAGGTTATCCGGAACGAAGACGCCGGGGACGTTGGCGTTCATGTACCTTATGGCTCCCATGCTGGTAAGGAGAACGAGCCCCGCGCATATCTTCACCTTGTCGCTGATCTTGCGGGCCTGTTCCATGAAGCGCTTGAAGTTATCCATGTCGTAGACGGCCTGGGTCTGGAACCATTGCGCCCCCGCCTCGATCTTCTTCTCGAACTTGAGCATCTGGGGCTCTATGGGGTGTGCTTCCGGAGTGACGATAGCGCCCTTGTAGAACTCCACGCCGCCCTTCATCTCGTTTCCGCCGGAGTCCTTGCCCTCTTCCATGTTGCCGATCATCTGCAGGAGTTGCACGCTCTCGCAATCGAAGACCGCCTTGGCTTCCTTGTGGTCACCTACCGGGATGGAGTCGCCGGTGAGGCATAGCACGCTGCGGATACCGCGGGTATATGCGAACAGCAGGTCCGCCTCGATGGCCAGGCGGTTGCGGTCGCGGCAGGTCACCTGCAGGTTGGGCTCACCGCCGTGTTCCTTGATGATCAGGGCCGTGCCCAGGGAGGGATAGCGCATCACCGAGGACTGGTTGTCCGTGATGTTCATGGCGTGCACCTTGTCCTTGAGCAGGTCGATATGCCCGATCATCTCGTCGATGTCCGTCCCCTTGGGGGGTCCGATCTCTCCCGTGACCAGGAAGGTGCCGGATTCCAGTATCTCCTGGATACCGGGCTTGAGGTGCTTGTCAATAAGTAACGTCATCTTACTCGCCCACCTCCTTGCCCTTCCTCTCGAACATGACCCTTCCCGGCTTCATGCTGGCCTGCCAGTTCTTGAGGCCGTATATGCGCTTGAAGCGGTCGAGCTTGCCCATCTTCTCCAGCTGGTTGTAGATCAAGGTCCAGGCGCAGTCCTTTTCCTTGTCCGTCTCGCACTTGCCGTCGTCGGTGCCGCCGCAGGGCCCGTTGAGGATACCCTTGTGGCAGCGGGTCACCGGGCAGATGGCCCCGAAATCCTCCAGCACGCAGTCACCGCACAGGGAGCACTTCTCCACGAACTGCCCGTGTCTCTGGATATTGCCCAGAAAGACGGTGTTGTTGGCGGAGTGCACTGCCTTTTCCGTGCACTCGCGCACTGACTGGGTGCCGGCGCCACACGCCATGACCACGTAACTATCAGCGGCCTCCACCGCCTCCTTGTTCTCCCGGAACTTACGCTTGGTGTTGAGCTCGTGACATACCTCGTCGAAGACGATGGTCCCGGTCACCATCTTGCCCTCGGCCTCGAGCCTGGCCTTCATCTCGGCAACCTGCGGCTCGCCGCCCGTCTCGCAGTCGGTGGCGCACAAGCCACACCCGACTATGAACACCTTGTCCTCCCCCTCGAGTTGTTTCAATACCTCCTCGAAGGGTTTCGATGTGGTGATGATCATCTCTTGCGTTCCTCCTCTATACTGTAATCGTTGCCGCATCATCATACAGCGCCGGTCGGTCTTCAGATGCGGCTTTTATGAAACCGGCCGCCGCTCGCTTTATCGTGCCGCCTAGGAGGTCGAGAACTGACGCAGGAAAGCCGGCAGGTCCGCCGCCTCCCTGGTGCCGATGACTATCTCCCAATCGGGCAGTTCCTCCTCCAGCTCGCCCGAGATCTGGGCCACGTAGCCGGGGATGATCAGCTTGCGGTGCTTGACCTTGTCCGCTATTCCCGAGGTGTTGACGAACTTCGCTATCACTTCGGGCACGAACTTGCCCGCCGCCCAGGCGGTGAGCACGGACTGGCCGTCCACGTCCACGACACCCAGCCAGGCCGGGATCCTGCTTCCCTCGATCTCGCCGGAGACGATGAAGTAGGTGAGGGAGAAGTTCGTGGTTATGATAACCGGGCTCATCTCGTCCGGCGTGCCGATCTCGTAGAACTTGGCATCCACTGCCATGGGGCGCTGGGGATCCGTGAAGATGTTCAGTATCAGCACCAGCAGGGGATACATCCTCCACTGTTCGGCGTGGGACATGATAACTATGCCGCCGTACTTGCAGATGTACATGCTGGCCAGGGCCGTCTCGTAGAGCTCGTCATCCGTTTCCTCGCAGGTGAAAGTGATGGTCGAGAAGCCGAAGGGAGCGTACTTGTCGTTCAAGGCGGAGCGCCTCAAGGACACCAGGTCCTTGAAGGTCTCGCGCGGGAGGCGCGGGGAGGGGTCGAGAATGAGATCCTTCACCCCCATGCCGGTCAGCTTCTCGGAAAGCTCCGAGAGCTTCTCCAGGTCCTCTGACTTGACCACCAGGGGGAGGTCCTTTTCCTTGGCCAACTCTCCCATGGCATCGGCATTGCCCTCGGTGGCGGCATGAAGCAACGGACGCAAGTCCGCCGCGGCCTCCACCCCCGCCTTCATTACCTCCACGTCCTCGGACATGAGGATGAGGGGCTTCTTGGTCATGCCCTTTACCTTCTCCACCAGGGCCTTGAACTTGCCCGCGTCGCCCGAGGCGGCCTTCAGCGCAATGGTCCCTACTTTCATCATCACGCCGACACGCTCGTGCTCGCACTCGTTTACCTGTTTTACCAGTTCGTCTACCTTGGCGTCGTCCATGTCATCGCTTATCAAGACACCCAAGACTGCGGGGTTGAAGAAGGTCTTCTCGTGGCGGAAGAGCACCAGCTCCTCGCCTACCTTGAAGGCCTCGTCCCCAGTTCCCACCGTAACCCCGCGGATGGGCGGGGCGCTGGCCTCCGCCAGCTCCGCTCTCACTTCGTCCGTAACGTATGGACACAGGTCGAGCGATGCCTGTCCCGCCGCCAGCTTCATGGCGAAGGCGAGGCAGGTCGGGAAGCCGCATTCTTTACAGTTGGTCTTGGGTAGCTTTTTGAAGATATCCAAGCCCGAAAGTCCCATCACAAGCTCCTTCCTACTAGATCAGCGGTTTTCCCACCACGTTATCTTTAAACGAGGAGGGGGGCCGAGGTCCCCCTCCTCTTGGCTCCACTTACGTCAGCATCGGCTCCATGGCCAGGGCGGGATGCCCCTTCTCCTCCAGGAAGGGGAGGATCTCCTCCTCCGTAAGGCCCACTTCCTCGTCGGCGACCTTGCTGATAAAGTCGGGGTCGGCCACGTCGTCGTCCTCACAGCGAGCGGCGAGCTGCTCGGAAAGCATCTCCTTGAGCTCCTTGGGCATCCACACTATGCGCTTGAAGCCTCCGTCCGCCGAGATGAACTTCTTCGAGGTTATATAGACCTTCCCGATGCCGATAAAGCCGGGGGTCACGTTGCCGCCCCCCACCGTGTTGGCCAGAGTGGAGAAGGTCATGCCGCAGGGGGTCATGCCGGTGTGCTCGCGGTTGACGATCATCACCCCGTTGCATATGGGCAGGAAGGCCACGATGCACTCGAAGCACCCGCAAGAGGTCATGGGGTTCTCCATCATGGTGTACAGGTACACCGATTCCACGCTGCCCCCGGAATTCGTCTTCACGAACTCGTCAACGGCCGGCCACGAGCCCCTGGTCTCGTCGACGCAGTCTCCCTTCTTCACCGGCTGGTTGGGCCCGGTGGGATCGATCTCGTACGCCGCTTTGCCGTCCAACCAGTTGTACGCTCCGCACAGCCCCAGCCTCTGGGGCGAGATGATGCATACGTGGGTGGGGGCGAAGGACTGGCACAGGGTGCAGGAGTAGAAGGTGTCCACGGAATCGTCGGTCATACCGGCCGTCTTCTCGTCGCGGTAGCGGTAGGAATGGCGGGCCGTCGCCTCCCATTTCTCCACGTCCTCGATGTTGGTGTAGATGGTCACCTTCACCTTGTCCACGATGGAGGGGAAGTCGTTGATGAGCTTGGCGTGGATGATCTCGCCGTAATGGTAGATCTTGAACCCCTTGGCCTGGGCCTTCTTGCTGATGCGCGTCCACACGATGTCGCGCTGGCCCATGTGCCAGATGCCCTCGGCGCCGTTGATGAGGTGGTGTATCTGGCGCTCCAGGATGGACTCGAAGTCCTCCTGCATCTTGCGCCCGGCCACTTCCACCACGATGCCCAGGGGAAGGGCGTCGCCCTCGTTGACGTCGTCGATCTCCGGCCCCACTACCTGTATATCGTGGTCGTCGATCTCGCTTATCTCTTTCATCGTCACGTACTCGAACGCGGGGGTGATATTCCCGCCGAACTGTATGTACATGTCGTCCTTGCGGATCACCTCGCCCTCGAAAGCGGGCCCATAGGCCATGGGTATGGGGATCTCGGCGATCTGGATCTTGAGCCCCCTCACCTCGACGCACTTCTGCACGATCTCCTCCTCGGGGATATCCGAGACCACGTGCTCGTAGGTGCACACGCCGGTGGGGAGGATCTCCGGGATCTTGGAGCTGGCGATGGTGGGGAAGCCGTAGTTTATGGCCCCCGCCGCGTAGGCGTATTTCTGCTCGTCAACGTAATCGAGCGCCAGCACGAAGGCGAATATGCGGTTCTTGTTGTAACGCAGCACCTTGTTGAAGTCGCCCGGCTTGGCGCCGCCGAAGGACATGGCCGCCCTGGCCGCGAACCCGAGCGAATACACCGCCGAACTCATCTCCTTGCCGTAGGGCACGATGCGCGTGTCCCATCCCAGCTGGCGGTCAGCCTCCATGAGCTGTTCGGTGATGGTCCTGCCCTCGATATGACCTGACATCCATACGTACAGGTTCTTCTGCAGCAGCTCCACCACTATCTTGTCCGCCATCTCCGAGTTCGAGGCTATGCCGGTAAGGGCACAGAAACCGGGGGCTGTCCCGTCCACGAACTCCACGCCGCGCTCGCGCATGATCACGTCGTCCGCGGCGCCGAGCCACATATCGTCCACGGGCGGGCTGGTGACGTACTTGCAGCCCTCGATAATCTCCCCCGCGAAGAGGGTGGCGACGCCCGCGTCCAGCGTGTGCCCCAGATAGGGCACCCAGTGGTTCTGCCTGGGCACCGGCGGCATGAGCTCCTTGGCCAGTCTCAGGGTCTCGGCCATGTCCTCTACCTTCTCTATCTTATGCCCGGTGAGAGCGTAGATGATGGGCAGGTAGTAGCCCGTGTTGGGGAACTCCACCGCGGCGGTGGCGCCGGCCGCCTCGGCCGTCTCGTTGAACAAGCGTTCGGCCTCGGCTAACTCCTTGTGGGCCCCTTTTATAGCTGCGGTTGCGATTATCCTACTCATTAGATCTCCAACTCCCTCCTCATAGCCATGTCGTATAGCACCCTCTCACGCTTGGCCGAGATACCCAGGGCCTCGCGCTTGTTATCGATGATGTTGAGGATCATTCCGACCATCTTTTCGGGGTCGCGTTCGAAAGCCCAGCTGCTCTTGAGGGTGTCCTTGTACTTCTCGAACAGGAAGTCGGTCACGTTCTTGCTCCCCGTGGTGGGCCAGCTGACGCCGAACACGGTGGTGACCCCCGAGGCCACGAAGTACTCCCCGATGGATATGGCTTTCTCGCTCATCCACTCCGGCGCGCAGCCGGCGGCGGGGAGGTCGCTGATATCGTCGCCGAGTCCGCCCTCGTTGACCATCGCGGTAAGGGATATGAGGATGCGGCTGTTGTCCACGCAGGAGCCGGCATGCAGTACCGGCGGCATGCCTACCGCCTCGCATACCTCCCACAGCCCCTGCGGACAGACCTCTCGGGCCACCTCGGGCAGCATGAGCCCTGCCTTGGCGGCGGACTGGGCGGCGCACCCGGTCATGACCACCAGGCAACCGTTGGCGATGAGGTCCCGGGTCACCTTGATGTGGATGTCGTCGTGCTTGACGCGGGGGTTGTTGCACCCGACCACTCCCACCACGCCGCGTATGCGGCCGTCTATGACAGCGTCGTTGAGGGGACGGTAAGAGGCGCGGAACTTCCCGCCCAACATGTAGTTGATGTACTCGTGGTCGAAGCCCGCTATGAGGGCCTCGTTCCTCTTGGGTATGGACACCTTGCCACGGTTCTTGAAGTTGTCGATGGCCGTGGACACGATCTCCTTGGCTATCTCCAGGGCGCGGTCCTCGTGGAACTCGATATGCCTGGCGTAAGGCATCTTGGCCTTGGGGGACGTGGTGATGATGTCGCTGTGGATGCAGCTCGCTATCTGACCTATCCCCTGGTATATGCACTGCACGTCAACCACCATGGCCTCCACCGCGCCGGTGAGGAGGGCCATCTCCTGCTGCAGCACGTTTCCGGCTACCGGGATACCGTGCCGCATGAGGATCTCGTTGGCGGTGCAGCAGATGCCCGCCAGGTTGATGCCGGTGGCGCCGACGCTCTTGGCTTTCTCCTGCATCTCGGGCAGGTTGGAGGCAAGCACGATCATCTCCGAGAGGATGGGCTCGTGCCCGTGCACGATGATGTTTACCATGTCCTCCTCGAGCACCCCGAGGTCGATCCTGGACTCTATGGGCGTGGGGGTGTTGAACAGTATGTCCTGAAGTTCGGTCCCGATCATGGAACCTCCCCAGCCGTCGCTCAGCGCGGCGCGGGCGCTGGCCATGAGGATGTTCTCGTAATGCTGGTCGACTCCTATATGGGTGCGGTGCATGATCTCGACTATCTCGCGGTCGATGCCGCGCGGGAAGATCCCCAGCTGGCGCCATATCTCCTTGCGCTTCTCGGGGGCCCTCTTCGCCATGGCCAGCTCGCCCTCCTGCTGTCCGAACATGGCCATGCAGCGCTCGGCCACCTCCAGGGCGATCTCGTTGATGTCGCGTTCGCCGATCTCGATATCCAGTTCGCCGGCCAGCTCGAGAAGCTTTATACGGTCCTTGATCTCGTAGTCCTGCGCTTCTCCCTTGAGCGTCATGAGCATCGTCTCGGCGACGGCGCGGCCGTGATCGGAGTGGGCTGACGCCCCGCCGGCCACCATGCGGGCGAAATTGCGCGCCACGATGGTATCGACGTTGGCCCCGCATACCCCCCGGCTCTCGTCGGGTTTCTTGGGGTTGATACGGCAGGGACCCATGTTGCAGATACGGCAGCAGGTGCCTGCCTCTCCGAAGGCGCATCCCTTCTGATACTGCACGCGGTCGAAGGCGGTCTCCTGCCCCTCCTCCTTTGCTTTCTGCAGCATCTCCAGCGTGGTTTCACACGCTGTCAATTCCTCGTATTCCGCCATTCTTTATCCCTCCTGTGGAATTACTTTCCGGGTCCTTCTTGAACCCATTATTTTCGTCGGCCGGTCCGAAGTTGGCGCACCGTGCTCGGCTCCCGTATTTCTCATACCAGACCGCCTCGCCGCATTCGTGTCTTCGCCACAAACGCCCGACCGTATATCAAAGCCTATCCTAAAAGGTCGGCTATTATCTGCTTGGTTAAGCGGATGGACTCGGGGTGCCTCAGTACCAGGATGTTGGAGCCCGCCAGAAGCAAAGGCACGGATGTCAGCACCTCCCACATGATGCCGCGCTTCTCCTGGTCCCCCCACTCCGGGTATTCCTCCTCGCTGCTCTTGGCCTCCTTGGTTTTCCAGGCCTGCAGGGCTATATTGGCAAGCATGGGCATCTTGGTCATGGAGTCGTCCTGGTAGAGAGCGGCGATCTTCAAGCGCTCCATGACCGAATAGGTGTACTCGAGGCCGTAGCCCAGGGCTCCCGTGGTAGGGTCGATAAGCAGCTTTTCAGCCTCCATGCCCAGGTTGGTGAGGAGGATGTTGAGCTGCTTGGCCAGGTTGACGTCGATGGGGGTAAAACCCACGACCGTCTGCTTGTAACCGATGGCCGGCGCGCCCACCTTTTTGAAGTCCTCTTCCTTGGCTGGGCCTATGATCACGTTCCTTCCCTCCGCCTTGGCGCAGATGACCCTGGAAAGCTCCGAATCCTTATCCACGTCCTCGGTGCCGTACACTATAACCGGCACGTTTACGGCCTCCATCACCTTGAGCGCCGTATCCGCCGCCGCCTCCGTAGGGGCATCTGTACCCTTGGGATCGGTCGAGGCGAGAAACAGGAATATGGCGTCCGCTCCCCATTCTTCGACGGCCTTCTTAGACCAGGCTACGGGGTCGTTCTTCACTTCGCCGAGGGCTTTCTCCAGCGCCGGAGTCAGTTCGTCCGTCACCTCGTCGTATACTTCGGCCGCGACGATAGGCTTGTTGGGCATCTCTCCCTCCCAGAGGTAGAAGGGAAGGATATCTTCTCCGCCCACCTTTATGGCTTTTTCGCCAGCTCCCAACTCTACCTCGCGGACTTTGCCCTTGGCCGTCTCCGTCGGTAGATTGAATGCCATCTCATCTCTCCTTTCCAATATCTTTCCTGCTGTCGTTTACTATGATATTCTCCCTGCTCAAACAGCGCATTGTCGTTTATCATTCAAGCCCGTTCTGCATCTTGCAGGCGCGCAGGGCGTTCTTCATGAGCATGCGGTTGGTAACCGAGCCCACGCCTCCGGGAACGGTTGTGATGGCTTCGGTCATGTCTTTCACGGCGTCGAACGATACGTCGCCAACCGTCTTCGTCTTAGGCTTACCCTTATCGTTCAACACCGGCTCGCCCGCCTCATCCAGGACTTTGACGCGGTTGATGCCCACGTCTATCACGATAGCTCCCTCTTTCACCTGTTCCGGCCCGAGGAGATCCGCCTTGCCCGCGGCCACGATAAGGATATCCGCCTGCTTGGTATGTTTTTCCAGGTTTCCTTTCATCGAGGTGAAGACATGGACCACGGTGGTCGAGGCATTGCGGTTGAGCATGAGGAAAGCCAGGGGCTTGCCCACGATATTGGAGTGCCCGACCACGCACACCTCGGCGCCCTCGTAAAAATCCTTGGGGTCCACCTTCTTTACGTCCCTGGCATAACGGTCGAGTATCTCGACCACCGCTGAAGGCGTGGCGGGAGGAAAGGTGGGCTCTCCGAGGGCCAGTTTTCCCATGTTGAAGGGGTGAAAGGTATCGATGTCCTTGCCCACGTCGATGGAGTTGATAACCGCGCTGTCCGATATATGTTCGGGGAAGGGGCGGAGGGGAAGGATGCCGCTGACTGCCTTGTCGGCATTGAGCCTCTTGACGATCTCCACGACCTCGTCCTCGCTTACGTCGGCCGGCGGATTCTCGTTTACATAATTGAAACCCGCCTCCTCGCAGAACTTCTCCACCTGGCCCCTGTACATCCTGGCCCCGAAGTCGTCCCCCACCAGCAGGGTGGCGATACCCGGGGTGACGCCCTTAGATTTAAGGGATTCGGTTTCCGCGATGATCTCCTTCATCAGCTCGTCGCCGATGGCTACACAATCGATGACCAAGGTCATGTCCCATGCTCCTTTCCTCTCACATCCTGACAAGTACTCGCGTAACCTCCGCAAGCGCTTACATCCGACAGCGTGTCACGCGACAACGCACAGGGTCTCCATATATCCTTACGGCTTCTCAAACGAGGTCGCCTCGTCACTTCTTTCCGAACCACGGGGTGATCGCGCCGCTACGCGAACGGATCAACCCAGCTTTTCGTAGGTCACTTGCACTACTCGTTCGCGCAGGTCCGCCGCTTCCTCCAGTATCTCGCAGATGCGGTCCCATTTACTCTGCGTGTATGCGACGTCCTCTATGCTGTTCACGTTGATCTTGACGTTCAGGGCTGCGCTCTGCGCGGCCGCCTCGGCTAGAAGCACCGCCACCCCGGCGTCGCTTACCGCTCCGACGTTACCGATCTCGGCGGAGGTCTCCGCGAGGCGGGCTACCTCGAGGCTCTTTTCGGCTATCTCGAAGGGGACCTCGGTCGCCAGCTTCAGGGCATCCTGGATACGGGCTTTCCTCGTGACCTTCTCCTCCTCCGTATCGCGCGGGAGCTTGTAGGCGGCCGAGACTTCCGAGTAAACCTCCGTGTCTTTCTGGATCAAGCTTTGAAGCTCACCGCGGAGTTTTTCTGAAGATGCGAGCAACTCTTCCACCTGGTCCTGGACGGCGGCATACTTTTCCTTGCCCAGGGTCAGGTTTCCGACCATCGAAATAAGGGCCGCTCCAAGGGCAGCCACGAGTGCCGAAACCGACCCACCGCCTGGCTCCGGCGACCTGGAGGCGAGCTTGTCCAAAAATACGACCATGGGTTTCTCTACGTACATCGTCAGACCTCCCCGGTCCAAGTCCTGATTATCTCACCATTTCGGCCATTACGCCATAATCTTTCAACATTAATACCCGTCTGTTTTACCGCCAGTATATATATAGCCCGTTTTCTAGTCTTTGCCCCCGGAAATCCCCAGGTAAGAGACCAATATTTCCTCTACCGCCTTCCGTGCCTGGCTCTCCTCGGGGAGCTGGGAGAGTGCTTTGCCGGCCTCGTCGTATTCCCGGATGGTATCGTCGTCGGGTATCGTCCCCGCTATCTCCAGGTTGTTGTCCTCGGCCAGGGAGCGCAGGTTATCGGGCAGGCCGTTGCGCACCCGGGATATCACCAGGGCTATCTGCCTGATGTTCAGCTTGAGGTCGCGGGCCAGGTCGCGGATGCGCAAGGCCGTCTCTATACCGCGGACCGTGGGGTCCGAGGTGACGAACATGATGTCCACCCCGGTGGTGGTGCGCCGCGACAGGTGCTCCATGCCCGCCTCGTTATCCATGACCACGTAATCGTAATGGCTGGCCATGATATCGAGGTAACGGCGAAAGATATTGTTAAGGTAGCAGTAGCACCCGGGCCCTTCCGGCCTCCCCATGGAGACGAGGTCGAATCCCTTTTCCTCCACCAGTGCCTGCTGCAGGAGCATCTCCACCCACACTTCCTTGGACATCCCCGCGGGCATGTTTTTCACGTTTTCGGTGAGATACTCGCGCACGGATCCAATGGTCTTCTCCGCGCGCGTGCCCAGGGCCAGGTCGAGGTTGGAATTCGAATCTGCGTCCACGGCCAGCACCGGTTTTCCCGTTCTGTCCACGAGCCAGGCCACGCTCACGGCGGAAAACGTCGTCTTCCCCGTGCCTCCCTTGCCCGCTACGGCGATCACGAACGTCGACATCTCAGCTTCCTTCCCCTCCCCCGTCGTCTTCGGCTGTCTCGGATGCCATGCGCTGCACGGAGCGGTAGGCTTCCAGCTTCTCCTGCACGGTGGGGAACATCTCCATGTTGGTATGCGGGAAGAACATCGCCGACATATAGTGATCCATGAACGCCGGGTTCATGGAAAGCTCCAGGTAGGTCATCTGGCGCGCGATATCGTTGGCCTTTTCCATCATCTCCCTGGAAAGCGCCGAGAGATGGGCGCCCAGGAGAGAACCGTTTCCCACGAACTTGATCTTGTCGTAACCGATATCCGGCAGCAGGCCGATGCTCACGGCCTTGTCGACTTCCAGGTAACGCCCGAAAGCGCCCGCTATGAGCAGCTCGTCGATCATAGAGACGTCCATATCCATCGACGAGAGCAGGACCTCGATGCCCGCATAAACCGCCGCCTTGGCCCGCATGAGGTTGTCGATGTCCACCTCGGTGATGACGATATCCCTGCGGGTGGCCGAGTCCTCCGCCCACACCAGCACGTACTCGGCGCCACCCTCAATAGCGCGCACGCGATCCGTGGGCAAGTCGGTGTTGATCTTGCCCTTCTCGTTCATGAGACCGGTGAGGAACATCTCGGAAAGAAGGTCTATGAGGCCGGACCCGCAGATGCCGATGGGCTTCCTGTTCCCCACGGTGATTATCATGGGTTCGTAACCCACCTTATCGATACGCACCTGCTCTATGGCTCCGCTGGTGGCACGCATGCCGTGTTTGACCCCCCCGCCCTCGAAAGCGGGTCCGGCGGAGCACGAACACGAGAGCATCCAGTCGCGGTTGCCCAGCACTATCTCCCCATTGGTACCGATATCGATGTACAGGGTCATCCTGTCGGTGTTGAAGATACCGGCGGCCAGGACGCCCGCCACTATGTCGCCCCCCACGTAGCTGGCCACGCAGGGAATGGCATAGAGATAGACGCCCGCCGCGATGCGCAGGCCGATATCCGAGCACTTGATCCAGGGGAAAATGGTGCCGGAGGGTATGTATGGCTCTTCCCGTATATATTTGGGGTTGAGCCCCAGAAACAGGTGCGTAATGGTCGTGTTCCCGGCCGCCACCACGTGGGTGATATTGCAATATTCGATCTCCGCCTGCTCGACCAGGTTCTTTATCAGGTTCCATATGGTCCCGACGACCACCGACTGCAGCTTTGCCAGCCCGGTACCCTTAGTCGCGTAGATGATGCGCGAGATCACATCCTCTCCGAACGCCACCTGGGCATTGTAGTCGGAAGCCCGTGCGGTGACCTCCCCGGTGTGCAGGTCGATGAGTTCGGCGGAGATGGTGGTGGTGCCTATATCGATGGCGATGGCCGACTGCCTGAGCGAGGTATCTCCCTGCTCGATGCGTACGGCACGCAGCTCATCGCCGGAATCCAGCACGGTCACCGTTATGTCCCAGTTGCTCTGGCGGATCATGTTGGGAAGCCTCTGCAGGACTGGAAAATCGATCACCACATCGCGCAGATCCGCCTCCATAGCCAGGCCGCGCTTGATACGCTCGGCGTCGCTGGTGTTATCGTCGAGGGTGGGTTCGGCCAATACCAGGTGTACCTTGCGGGTGGGCGGATCGAGTTCCCATTCCGGCAGGCGTTCCTCCCAGTCGGCAGCCGCCAGCAGGTAGCCGTGCGCGGGGGTGGGCTCAGCGCGCTGGAATATGCGCTTGTCGCCAATGCGCGATTCCAGTGGGATCGTCACCTTGAGATCAGAGAGAACCTTGGTCTGACAGGCCAGCGCATATCCCTTGGCGATCTCCGCCTCGGCCAGCTTGGTGTTCGGCTCGCGCTCCACCTCCCCTTCCTCGACCACCACCCGGCACTTTCCACAGGAACCCGCGCCCCCGCAGGAAGCGTTGATGTGCACGTCTGCATCCATGGCCGCCTTGAGCAGGTTTTCTCCGTGAGAGACTAATATGTAACGATTATCCGGCATGAACAGTACTTTGTAATTGCCTTCCAAGGATCACTCACTTCCCATACCTATAAATTGTGCCTTTACCGGTGAATGCCCCGGTCCCTCGGACCGGGGCATCGCTTCCGACTGGCATCCTTATCCTACGTTACGCGACCTAAAACAGTCCGAGGGTCTTCCCATCCTCATCTATATCGACATCGACCGATGCAGGGCGGCTCGGAAGGCCGGGCATGGTCCTCATGGTCCCACAGAGCGGGTACAGGAACCCGGCGCCTATCGACGGCCTTATATCCACTACCGGCAGGCGGTAATTCTTGGGCACGCCCTTGAGGTTGGGGTCGTGCGACAGCGAGAGGTGGGTCTTGGCCATGCAGATGGGCAGCTTGTCGAAGCCGGCCTCGGTGAACTGCTTGATCTTCTGCTCCGCCAGGGGGTTGTAATCGACCCCGTCGGCGCCATAGATCTTGGTGGCGATGGTCTCTATCTTCTCCTTGATGGTGGCCTCGAGGGGATAGAGGAACTTGAAGTCCTTGGGCTTGTCACAGGCCGCGACGACCGCCTCGGCCGCTTCCTTGCCGCCCTCGCCGCCCTTGGCCCACACGTCGATGGGCACGCAGGCCTCCACGCCGGCCTCTTCGGCCAGCTTCTTCACCAGAGCGATCTCCGCCTCGGTATCGGTGGTGCGCCTGTTGATGGTCACCACTACCGGTACGCCGAAGAGCTTCATGTTCTCGATCTGCTTGACCAGGTTTCCGGTGCCATCCTCCAGGGCCGGCATATTCTCCTTCTTGACCAGTTCCTCGTCCAGCGGCTTACCCGGGCGAGCTTCGAAGGCGCCGCCGTGCATCTTGAGGGCGCGTACGGTGGAGGTGATGACCACGCAGTCCGGGGTAAGGCCGGAGTAGCGGCACTTGATGTCCATCATCTTCTCCGCGCCGCAGTCCGCGCCGAAGCCGGACTCCGTCACCACGTAGTCGCCGCACTTGAGCGCCACGTAGTCGGCCACGATGGAGTTGTTGCCGTGGGCGATGTTGGCGAAAGGCCCGGCATGCATGATGCACGGGTTGTGCTCCAGGGTCTGGATGAGGTTGGGCTTGAGGGCTTCCTTGAGCAGCACGGTCATGGCTCCCGCAGCCTTGAGGTCCTCCGCGGTGACCGGCTTGCCGTCGTAGGAATAGGCGACCACTATGCGCGACAGGCGCTCCCTGAGGTCCTTGAGGCTGTTGGCCAGAGCCAGGATGGCCATGACCTCGGAGGCCACGCTGATGTCGTAGCCGGTCTGGCGGGGATAGCCGTTCTCCCTTCCGCCCAGCCCGACTACGATGTCGCGCAGGGCGCGGTCGCTGATATCCGTCACCCTTCTCCAGGAGATGGTCAAAGGATCGATGTTCAAGGGGTTTTTCAGCAGGATGCTGGTGTCTATCATCGCCGCCAGCAGGTTGTTGGCGGCGGTCACGGCGTGGATATCGCCGGTGAAATGGAGGTTGAGGTCCTCCATGGGTACCACCTGCGAGTAACCTCCTCCGGCCGCCCCGCCCTTGATGCCGAACACCGGGCCCATGGAGGGTTCTCTCAAGGCCAGCACGACTCTCTTGCCGATTTTGGCCAGGGATTCCGTGAGACCGATGGAAGTCACGGTCTTACCCTCGCCCAGGGGGGTGGGGGTGATGGCTGTCACGTCGATGTACTTGCCGTTAGGCTTGTCTTTCACCCTCTCCAGGAAGGCCTCGAAATCGATTTTGGCCTTGTACTTGCCGAAGAGGTCGATCTCGTCCTCCTCGAGCCCCATCTTCCCTGCTATCTCGACGATGGGGAGTAGTTCCGCTGCTTGCGCGATTTCCAGGTCACTCGGAACCATGCTGCAACTCCTTTCCTCTTACAAAGCGCTCTCGAACGATCATACCGCCTGCAATTTTTCGGCTTTCTCGGCCGGTTATAACGTATATTAAACCGATGGCCATGGCCTCCTCGCGAAGGTTCCTAAGTCCCCGGTGAAGTCCGATCTTTATCGGCAGGCACTTTGTTAGCCCTGCGGTGAACCCAAAGTATTATATCCATAACCCCTTCTTATTGCAAATAAAAAAAGCGCCCTGGGGGGCTAAGTTTTTGCTGGTAAAGGCGTTGTTTTGCTTTGCACCGCGTCGGCTCCGCCCGTGGGTGAAAGGCTAAACCGATAGCGAAACTCCGGCGAGCGGCTTATTCCCCTCTTAACGCTCCATCCATAACCGGTCCGGTTCGCCGCCATCTCTTCCCGCTTGCCCCGCCTGCCCCCGCGTCCGGAGTCGCGATCGAGCGGAGGGTAAGGTCCATGCCGGAAGGTTCACCCGTTGGTTATGGTTGGTATCTGCCCGGGCTCTTCGCCCCCTGTCTCCTCGAAATAGATATCCTGCCTTTCGAGGATATCCGCGGGGTAAGGCTCGACCAGCCTCCATCCCTCGCGCAGGTCCTCGGGGAGGGACTCCTCCACCTCTCGCGCAACTTCCTCTGAGAGCAGTGTCTTGAGCACGCTCACTATAACCCTCACCGCGCCGTCCGCCTGCTTCAGGCTCTGCAGTTCCGCCTCGTCGCGCACCTTGGTCAGGAGTTCTTTCCTGTCCATCCAAACCACCCCCTTCTTTATATCCACTTGTATTATCCCCACAAGGTCCTCTGCATGAAACGTTGGCCCCGGAAGATGTGGTTTGCGATTCCGCTCGAGACCTGGCCCCACCCTGCGGGGAACGCAGCGAGCGGGATGTCGCAGACTTTCGGGTTATGGGAAGAGCGGCGGTGGGCAGACGGTGGGTCTATTCCCAGTGCCCGGCTATTATCTCGGCGATCTCCTGCTCGTAGCCGAAGAGAAAATGGTCTGCGCCCTCGACGATGCGCAGCTCAGCACCCAGGCGCGAGGAAAGCTCGCCTAGTTTTTCCGGGTCGTTGAACTGGTCGCGCTCACCGCTGACGATAAGCGAATCCTCGGGCAGGTAGACCCGATGGGCATCGAGGAAGAAGAAAAAGTCGAACCCCACCATGGGCGGGCTTACCAGGGCCACCCTGCGGGAGCGACCGCTCTCGACCGCCCACCTGAGCCCTATCCACGCACCAAAAGACCAGCCCACCAGGTACACATCGTTGTCATCGATATCGCTCCTGTCCGCCAGGAACTGATAGGCTCCCTCGACGTCCTCGACCTCGCACAGGCCTCCGGTGCTTACGCCACTGCTCAACCCCACACCACGGAAATTAAAGCGCAGGCATGCCCACCCGCGCGAGACAAGGACACGGGCTATAGTCTCTATCAGGGGCACATACATGGACCCGCCGCCTACGGGATGAGGATGGCAGAGGATGCATGCCGGGGGACGTTCCACCCCCTCCGGCGCATCCAGTATGCCCTCCAGCCTTATCTGCTCCACACATGCGGCGTAAAAACCGACCCGTTCCGTGTTCACATGCCACCCCCCCCGCGATCCGCCTTTATCCAACGCCAATATCTTAAGGCAAGGCGCAGCCCGAACGCCATATGGGAAAGGCAGGGGGGCGCGTCATTCGGGACCGATCTTCACCCCCTTAAGGCCATAAAGGGAGGTGGTGACGGGAGCCTTCCGCACCTTAGACCAGGCTTGCTCGCTGCCCGCTCACACGCAAGCCGGCCCGCACGGGGTAAACGTTACCGGGTTCACCCGGGCGATGCTTCGCTTGCGCTTCTTTCATCTTTCCTCTTCACCGCATGCCCTCTTCAACCACGAGGCGGTTTTTATGGTTTAATAAACTTCGTACAAAAACCTGCGACGGCTCGTGCCGTGGTGGAGGCCGCGGTGGAGGCCGTGGTGGAGATATCGATTCGCAGCCGCTGATCGAGGAAAAGGGGAATCACATGGATTACGACGTCATCGTCATTGGGGGAGGATACGCCGGCCTGTCTGCCGGTGCCCTCCTCGCCCACAAGGGATACGACGTGTTGCTGCTGGAGAAGTCCAAGTCGCTGGGCGGCAGGGCAAGCTACATGGAGAAAGACGGTTATACCGTTGAATACGGCTTGCATGCCAACCGATCCGCTTCCGACGGCGCCGCGGCCGCCGTTTTCCGCCGCCTGGGACGCGAGCTGGAGTTCATCACCCCAGGTGAACCGGAACTATGGCGCGAAGGCGAGTTCCAGCCGCTGCCGAACAGCATAGGTAAGATCTTCAAGTCCCCCATGCTGCCCCTGGCGGCGAAACTCAGCGCGGCACGCTACCTGGCCAAGCTGGTCATGGGCAATCCGGCCAAGAAGTACCAGCTCTCCCTCGAGGACATGACCAGCGGATGCAAGTCGCAGGAGACGCTCGAGATCCTGCGCGTTATCTCGGGTATAGGCATAATCGCCCCCGAGCCCCGTTATTCTTCCGCCGGCGAACTCGCCGCCTATTTAAAGGCGGCGCTGCGCTCTAAGGTCAAGGTCGGCTACCCGAAAGGGGGCACCCCCAGCATCATCGAGGGCCTGCGGGAGGAAGTGGAAAAGAACGGCCAGATCGTTACGGGCAGCAAGGTAACGCGGCTTATGCTCAAAAAAGGCCTGGTGAACCAGGTAAAGACGGAGACCAATACCTATTCCGCCTACGCGGTTATCAGCGCGATACCGGTCCAGAACCTGCCCGACCTGTTCGGGGGCAAAGACCTGCCCATCAAGTTCGTGAAAAAAGCGCGGGAGCTGGTCCCGACGGCCGGCATCTCCCTGGATGTCGGGCTCAAGGAGCCGGTTACGGACAAGAGCGGCCTGCTGGTGACGTCAGAACCCCTGAGCATGGGGCAGTTCACGTCGAACATCGACCCGCAAATGGCGCCACAGGGCAGGCAGCTTTTTTCCTGGTACTACCCGCTGCCGCTTCCCTGGATCAAGAACGCGGATAAGATGGAGCGCGAGGAAAAGAACCTGCGCGCATTGCTCGAGGAGATGTTCCCGGGCATCTGGAAGAGCGTGGACTGGGAGCGCACCATGCGCCTCTCCATGGTGGACGGCTTTCTGCCCCGCCCCGGCCAGACGCGCGAAGACCGGCCCGGTTTCACCATCCCTTCACTGGACAATTTCTTCCTCTGCGGCGATACCACCAGCGCGGAGGGAACGGGTGGAGACGCCGCCTTCAACTCCGCCATCCACGTCTCCGGCCTGGTGGATGATTACCTGGAGGAGATAACCGAGGAGGAAGAGGAGGATTGAGGCAAGAAAGGACGGTCATGAAAAGGCATCCGGCCCTGGCTAACGCCGACGACAGCATACTGGTGGTCATCGACCCTCAGGAAAAGCTGGTGAACATGATCCACAACCGCGAGTCGGTGGTGGCCAGCATCACCAGATTGCTGAGACTCGCCGACATCTTCTCCATCCCGGTGGTGCTCACCGAGCATTACCCCCAAGGCCTCGGCTATAGCGTGGACGAGGTCAAAAAGGCCCTTTCGGAATACAGGCCGGTGACCAAGCGTGTCTTCAGCTGCTTCGGCGTGCCCGAGTTCGAGGAGGCGCTTGCCGCAACCGGGAGGAAACGGCTCCTGGTGACCGGGATAGAGACCCATATCTGCGTCTGCCAGACGGTGCACGACGCCCTGCATCTCGACTACCGCGTGCAGGTGGTCGCGGACGGCACCGGCACGCGCAAACCCGAGGACCACGAGACCGCCCTGGTGAGGATGCGCGGCGAAGGCGCCGTGGTCACCACCTCGGAAGCCCTTATCTACGAGGTGACCTGCCGCGCTGACGGCGCGGAGTTCAAACAGGTACTCGATCTGGTGAAATGAAGAGAAACCGCCTTTACTACACGGCCAGCGCATGTCTCCTGGGCCTCATCCTGGTGGGTCTGGGATGGGGGCTGTCCAATTTCTATCTCTTAACCGTGGGGGCGGTGGTCATAGCCTCCAGCCTGGCCTGGCTTTCCATGCCCATGCCCACCATCTTCTGAGACGGGGTGACCTGTGAGAAAAAATATCGATACCACCGACCTGCCCCAGGATTCATATCCCGACCTCATGCTTACCGGGGAAAGGACCCTGCCCGGGATACGGGAGGAGAACTACTGGTTCCAGAGGCACCTGGTCGCCTACGAATACCTGCTGGAGTTCGCGCGGGGCAAGAGGGTGGTGGACCTGGGCAGCGGGGAGGGTTACGGCATCGACCTGCTGGCCACCCGCGCCGCCCTCGCGGTTGGCGTGGACCTGGCGCCCGAGGCCATCTACCATGCACGCAAGACCTACAGCAGGCCCAACCTCGGCTTCCTCTACTCGAACCTCTACGACCTCGGGATCGAGGACGCGTCCTTCGACCTCGTCTGCTCCCTCCAGGTGCTGGAACACCTGCACGAGCCGGAGCTTTTCATGCGCGAGGCGCGGCGGGTGCTTGCGCCGGGAGGCATGTGTGTCATCACCACCCCCAACCGCCTGATCATCTCCCCCGGCCGCGACGAGCCGATAAACCCTTTCCATATCACAGAATACGATGCGCGCCAGTTCCTGGATTTCATGCGCGGGTTCTTTCCCCGCGTGGACGTGCTGGGGGTCTTTCACGCCCGCAGGCTGCGCCTGCACGACGCCCTGTCCAGGCGTAACTTCTCGCAGTTCTGCCTGGATATCCCGCCCCGGCTGGAGCGTCTTCTTTACCGCCCGTTCTTCATCCCCTCCATCACCACGCGCGACTTCCGCCTCGGCGCTTCCGGCCTCGAGGGCGCCATCGACTTTATCGGCATCGGCGTCAAACCTCCCGCCGCCGAGGAACCCGCGGAGAGCTGACATGTCCCGCGCAGGCATCGTCATCCTCCTGCATACCCACATGCCCTACGTACGCCGCAACGGCGACTGGCCCGTTGGGGAGGAATGGCTCCTGGAGGCCTGGGCCGAGAGTTACCTTCCCATCTGGAGGTTGATCGCGGACCTCTCCAGCGGGGCGGTCAAGGCGAAACTGGCGCTCACCATGACCCCTGTGCTGGCGGAACAGCTCCAGGACGGCTACATGGAGGAACGGCTGGATTGGTACTTGAGGAACAAGATCGGGCACACCCTGAAGGAGATGGAGCGCCTCGAGGGTATGGGCGACGAGCCCCGGCGCCGCCTGGCCTCTTTTTTCGCAGACCAGTACCGCGGCCTGCTGCGGGATTTCGAGCAGCGTTTCCGGGGCAGGATGATGGAGGTCCTGGAGGAGGGCATGGATGCGGGAGTGGTGGAGGTGCTGGCCAGCGCGGCCACCCACGCTCACCTGCCCTCGCTGGGCTCCGATCTCAGCAGGAGCGCCCAGATAGAGATCGGGCTGGAAAGCTACCGGCGTTGTTTCAGCCGCGATCCGCAGGGCATCTGGCTCCCGGAATGTTCGTATACGCCCGAGCTCGACGGGGTGCTCGAAGAGTTCTCGCCCCCTCTCTCGTACGCCGTGCTCGACTTCACGGCGGAAGATGGAACGGACGCGGATACCCGTACCTGGGAACCGCGCCGGCTGGGCGATACCCCCCTGATGGCGCTGCGGCGCGACAAGACCGCACATGACCTGGTATGGACCATGCAGGGCTATCCTTGTGGAGGTCAATACCGCGAGTTCGCCAAGCGGGACTACGAGGGATGGGGCTTCCAGTACTGGAGGATCACCTCCCAGGACACGCCCCTGGACGCAAAGGACGTCTATCAACCCGAAAAGGCCGAGGAACTGGCGAAAGAGGACGCACGCGATTACGCCACCGCGCTCTTCCGGCGGGGCCAAGAGGTCTCAGAGCCTGCGGAGGGGATAGCCCCGGTGCTGCTTGCCGCCTACGACACGGAACTCATCGGGCACTGGTGGAAGGAGGGGCCGCAATGGCTACGCGAGGTCTTGAGCCTTCTCGGCGAGGAGACCGAGCTTCCTGGCCGTATTGCCGCGAGGATCCAGTCCCTGGGGCTCCCGGTCATCTCCCCCCGCATGACCGCCTGGAACGTCGATGGGACCTTCTCCACCTGGGTAAACCAGGCCACCGAGGATATATGGGAGCGGACGCACGGGGCCGAAGAGGAGTTTGAGCGCCTTGCCTCAGGCTTTACCGCCGGGGACAACGAGCGGGAACGCGCATTATTGCAGGCGGCACGCGAGCTGCTGCTCATGGAGTCCAGCGACTGGACCTTCATGATCACCCGTGATACCGCCTTCGGTTATGCCCGCGACCGCTTCGAATCACACTATGCCAGGTTCAACGACGTAACGGGCATGCTGGACCGTGGGAACATCGAGGAAGACCGCCTCCGCGAGCTCGAGGACACCGACAACCTCTTTTCCTGGCTTACCCTTGACTATTGGAAATAGCCGCTGTTCGATCCGGCTGAATCGAACCTGCATTCCCTCCACGTCCGGGCATATCCAACGTAGCGAATGTCAGAAAACGTCCGAGCGGCGTCTGTACAGAGAACCCTTCCCGGGATCCGGGGGCCTGCCTGAGGCGACCCCGTCTGAGCGCATACCCCCGTGTCTTGCATCGCGAAAGCGGCGGCGGCGCCCGGAGGGCGGCGCGGCGGTGCCTGCGCCGGGACAAGTTCAGGGACGCGCTTGGTTTTTCAAGGAGCTTCACGGAGCTCGTCTCCGGCCCGGCACGTATACGTACGTTCACGGAGACCGGGCTTGGGCCGCAAATATTGCCATATCGAGGCCATTTTTATACAATATCTCTGCTTGTGTTGACCTTTAGGGTATTCTTTCTAAACGGAGTCTAATCGGAGTTGCGGCGACCTGCGATGTCGCCGCGTCGCGTGAAAACGGTGTATATGATGAACGTCGTTATCCTCTCCTGGGAGTACCCTCCCAGGATAATCGGCGGACTGGGAACGCACGTGCACCAGCTTGCCGTGAACCTGGCCCGCATGGGTATCAACGCGCACGTGATAACGAAGGACGCACCAGAAGCGCCTGATTATGAGGTCGCGGAGGGCGTGCAGATTCACCGCGTCCCCCTCTATCCGCCGGAGATACCCCAGGACGAGTGGGTCCCCTGGACGCTGCAGTTCAACGTGGCCCTGCTGGAGCGGGCTATCCCCATCATCAACGAGAGGATCGGCAAGGTCCACGTGCTTCACGCCCATGACTGGCTGGTGGCGCATGCGGCTATCGCCCTCAAGCACGCCTACCGCATCCCTCTCGTGGCCACCATCCACGCTACCGAATATGGGCGCCACCAGGGCCATATACCCGAGGGCATGTCTCGCATTATCCACCAGGTCGAGTGGTGGCTGACCTTCGAAAGCGTGCGCACCATAACCTGCAGCAATTATATGAAGGACGAGGTGACGCGCATATTCGAGCTGCCGGAGGACAAGGTCACGGTCATCCCCAACGGCATCGAGTACGAGCTCTTCCACGGAGGCGCGGACACGGAAAGATTGCGCAAGCAGTTCGTCGAACCGGATACGCACATGATCTTCTTCGTGGGTCGCCTGGTATACGAAAAAGGGGTGCAGACGGTTATAGAGGCCATGCCCAGGGTCCTGCAGGAGTTTCCCGACTTGCGCTTCCTGGTCGCGGGCACCGGCCCGCATGTCAGGGCCTTGCAGGTAATGATCGGCGAGTTGGGCCTGGGGGAGAAGATCAAGCTTCTCGGCTTCGTGGATGCGAGTAAGCTGGCCATGTTCTATAAATGCGCCGATATCACCGTTGTGCCCAGCATATACGAGCCGTTCGGCATGGTGGTGCTGGAGGCCATGGTGGCGGGATGCCCGGTCATCGTGGCGGACACCGGGGGCCTGAAGGAGATCGTGGTGCACGAGGAGACGGGGCTTTGTTTCAAGCCCGGGAATCCCGAATCGCTGGCTGCGGCCATGATCCGCGTGCTGCGAGACGAGGGGCTGGCACAGCGTTTGACCAGCGACGCCCAGAAGTTTATCGGGGAGGAATACAACTGGGAGCGCATAGCGCGTCACACCATAGACGTCTACAAACGCTCGACTAAGGATTACGAGTACCGGCCACGCGTTCTCAGCGTCTGCCCCCCCATACCCCAGCGCGCCGAAGGAAGCTAGCCTTTCCGCGCATCTAGAAGACGTATTACGAGGAGCGGAGCGACAAGGCGACCTCCGTCTGGAACCACGCCGAGACATGAAGCAGGTCGTGCGGCGTGAAAGCGTACTTGGACGTGAATATGCATGGATCACGAACTTAAACACAGCCTCGACCGCGTGTTCTTTCCCGCCTCGGCCGCTATCGTAGGCGTCTCGGAACGCATGGACAACCCGGGCACCCTCTTCCTGCGCTCCTTCAAGGACATGGGTTACCAGGGAAAGCTCTACCCCGTCAATCCACGCCACGACGAGATCATGGGCCTGCGCTGCTATCCAGATATAGGCTCGGTTCCCCGAGGCCTGGACCTCGTGATACTGGCCGTACCCCCCGCTGCCGTACCCGCACTGGTGGGCGAATGCGCCGCCTCCGGAGTGGGGGTGTGCATCATAAACAGCGCGGGTTTCTCCGAGACCGGGCGCGAGGAGGGGCTACAGCTGGAGAAAGAGATAGCCGCGGCGCTGCAGGGAAGCGGGCTGAGGCTGGTGGGCCCGAACTGCATGGGCATCTTCTCCTCGCGCGGCAGGATAGCCCTTTTCGCGGGCATGTTCCCCACGGAAGGGCGAGCCAGCATGATCTCGCAGAGCGGCAGCATCTCCAGTATCACCTACGTCACCGCTCTGGAGCGCAGCGTTTTCTTCGACAAGATCGTCTCCAGCGGCAACGAGCTCGACCTGAACTGCGCCGACTACCTGGAGTACCTCGCCAGCGACGATCACACCGACATGATCCTCGCCTACCTCGAAGAGGTGCGCGACGCCCGCCGCTTCCTGGAGACGGCTATCGCCCTCAAGGGCAGGAAGCCGCTTATGGTCATGAAATCAGGCCTTACACCCTCGGGCGGCAAAGCCGCCGCCAGCCATACAGCTGCTTTAGGCGGAAACGCCGAGGTCTTTATGGGGGCGGCTCGCCAGGCGGGGATCATCCTGGTGCGCGATCTCTCCGAGATGCTGGATTGCGCCGCCGCACTTTATCACCTGCCCCCGTGCCTGGGAAAGAAGGTCGCTATCGTCAGCGCCCCTGGGGGACTGGGGGTCAACTGCGCCGACGCGGTTGAATGGCACGGACTGGAGATGGCATCCCTACGCCGGGAAACCCGCGAGGAGATGGCGGGTTTTCTGCCCTCGGAGGGCACATCCTTCTCCAACCCCGTGGACCTGGGCTTCGGTGCCGTGATACCGGGAAATTACCTCAAGACCCTGAAGATACTGGACGGGGATCCGGGGGTGGATATCCTGATGACCGTGGGTTCCGCTCCCGCCTCCCGCGATGGCGACATCGGCCTCATCGGCGCCATCACCGAGGAGATGCTGGAAGCCCGCTCGGCCATCTCCAAGCCCCTGGTTTCCGTGCTCTTTCCCAGCTCCTTCACCGCCCCCTACGTTGCGAAGCTGCATGGCGCAGGGATACCCGCCTACCTGACTCCCAACGCCGCCTGCTTCGCCCTCCGCGCCTACCACGAATTCCACGCCGCCGCGCAGGCATGCGGTGCCTGAAACGATGTGAGATCGAGGCCTCAACCCAGCTTCTCTCGCAGCTGGCGCGCAGCCTCCCCGGGGTCGAGGATATTAAGGTACATGCCGGTGGCGAGCTCGAAGCCGGCGGTGGTGATGATGCGGGGAATCATCTCCACGTGCCAGTGGTAATAGGCGTAGTCCTTGCCGTCGCAGGGAGAGCTGTGCAGCCACAGGTTATACGCGGGGTTTCCCAACAGGGTGGAAAGGGCCTTCAAGGAGCGAGCGAGTATATCGGCCAAGCCCTCCATATCACCCGCGCCGGCTGAGCCAAAGTCCGGTTCGTGGCGCAAGGGCACGAAACGCATCTCGAAAGGGGCTCGCGCCGCGTACGGGACCAGTGCGGCCCAGCTCCCGTTTTCCAGCACCACCCTGCCGTCTTCGCGCGCTTCCTCCACGGCCACGCAGAGAGGGCATCCCCTGCCGCGATGGCGGCGGGCCTCGCGCAGCTCGTCCAGTATCGCCCTGGTCGGCATGGGCAGGACGAAGACCTGGGTGTGGGGATGGTCGAGGGAAGCTCCGGCCTCCCTTTTATGGTTGACGATTATCTGTACCTGCTTCACCTCGGGTAACGCCGCGTAATGGCGGTAGCGCTCGAGCCAAGCGCCCATGAGCGTATTCGCTTTCTCCGCATCCATGTCGCCCAGGGAAAGATAGTGGTCCGGCGAGTTGATGATCACCTCGTGGTCGCCGCGTGCCGGTCGGCCTACCCTGCCTCCCCGCCTCCAACCCCGTCTTGCTGCTTCAGGCATCAGGGCCGGGTAAAGGTTGGGCACCGCCCTGACTTTCCAGCCGGGCGAGTCCGGCGGTCCGCCGTCCCTCCCCACGGCCCAATCCTCCGGTGGCGTGAGGGACTCGTTACCGGGACAGAACGGGCACTGGGGTTCGCCTCCGCCCTGGCCGGGGATGGCTCCCGGCCGGCGCGACCTGCCAACCGCCAGGATGGACCAGGCGCCGGTCACCTCGTCGCGCCGGATCTCCGGCATGGCAAACTCGGACCCGCTTCCGCTATCGCTCATGTTACACCCGCCTTCCATCAAGCCCAGGTCGCCGATCGCCAGGCGCCGAAGCTCAAGCCTTTACCCTCCAGACCGCGTCTCCCCCTCCGGGGAAGATCCCTTTCCAACGCCGCTTTCCCCCGCGGCGACCGGCCTTGGCCTCCAGCCCAGCACCCGGGCGGGGACACCTCCGACCACCGCGTAGGGAGGCACGTCGCGGTTTACCAGGCTCAAGGCCCCGATCACCGAGCCCCTGCCCACGGTCACGCCGCGCAGTATGGAGGTCTTCTCCCCCACCCATATGTCTCCCTCCAGCCGTACCGGCTTCTTGGTGATTCCCTGGGAACGGATGGAGACGACCGGGTCCCAGTAGTTGTGGTCGAAGTCCACGATATACACGGAATCGGCGAACAGGCATTCCGGCCCGATATATATTCCCGTATAGCAATTGACGGTGTTGTCGGTGCCGAAGATGGTGTTATCGCCGACGTAGAGTTCGCCTTCGTGACAGCGCAGGGCGTTATTGGTCCCGATCCATACCCAGCGTCCGATGCGTATGGAGGCGCCTTTTCTCACCACCACCTGGTAGCGGCGGGGCAGGAAGATAAACCCCTCCGTCTTCACCCGCGGATGCAGCACCTTGAAGCGGAGGAAACGGTAGAGCCAGCGCCAGTAACGGGGACCGTACATGCGCTTATCGCGCACGAAGTCAAAAGTGAGCCTGATCCAGGACCAGCCGCGCGGTCTTGCCGCGCCGCCGCTCTCCAGTCGCGATCCCTTCTCCACCTCGCGCAGGGCCTCTACCATCCCGTCTTTCATAGCCGTCTCTCCATCCCCGTGATAAAGATAAGGTGACGGTATGCCCGACACAAGCCGGTTTTCCCGCTCACCCCGCTCGAAGCCATGCCCATCACCGCTGTCGCCGGATCGTCTCCCCGGGGCGCGACCGGCGCTTAACCCACTGCCCGCGCAGCCGGACCCGACGGAGAAGATGCTCAGTTCTCCAGGTAAACTATGAGGTTGTAGAACCAGCCTCGGGGCAGGTAGGGGTAGAGCTTCTGGTCCCAGCTCCTCACCCGCTTATAGGTGTTGTACGCTCCCCAGCGCCAGCGATCGCTGATGTTGTCCTCGCTCACGCTGCCCTCCACGGTGCGGAAGATCCAGCCGATGAAACTGGAGATGAGTTCCTCGGATTCGAAGCGCACTTTCGAGAAGCCCGCCTTGCTCGCCATGTCGCATAGCTCGCCGGGGCGGAAATTGTGGATATCCACCATGAATTCCAGCTCCTGCAGCTCGTGGTCCTCGGGTGAGGCGGAGGCATCGTAGCGCCGCAGCGCTATCTTCTTCTTCCCCAACCTGCCGCCAAACCGTGCGTACCACTTGATCGCGAAGGACGAGGTGGCCTTGGCCATCCGGGCGAGGCGGTGCCCCACCACGGTTGGTTCTCCCGC
This sequence comes from uncultured Actinomycetota bacterium, assembly GCA_964462595.1. Lineage (GTDB taxonomy): Bacteria > Actinomycetota > Geothermincolia > Geothermincolales > RBG-13-55-18 > SURF-21. Next base: position 14,057 of record CAYWXM010000060.1, on the reverse strand, counting down.
CACCACGCACTTGCCGCCGGGCTTGAGCACGCGCTGTATCTCGCGAAAAGACGTGTCCAGATCGGGCAGGTGGTGCAGGACGGCATGTCCGATCACCAGGTCGAAGGTATTATCCTCGTAGGGCAGCCGTTCCGCGTCGGCCTGCTGCAGGTGGACTTTTATGCCCAGGTTGTCCGCGTTGTCCTGGCACACGTCCAGCATCCCCTGGGATATATCGCAGCCCCAGGCTTCCTCGAGCACGCCGGCCAGGCCCAGGTTGAGCATGGCATAACCGGTGCCGCACCCTATCTCCATGATGCGGACGTCGCGCGGGAAAGGCCCGCCCAGCCCCAGCTCGAACTTGGAGAGCACGAACTCCGCCATGTCCGCGTCGAAGCGTATGGCCCATTTCTTGTCGTATTCACAGGCGGTCTCGTTGTGAAATACCAGGTTTGCTTCCTTGACATCCATAGCCATGATTATATGCATGAGACACGCTCGAGGAAAGACCGAAACGCGTCAGGCCTTCAATCCAGCATTCACATCCATATAATGCCAGCCAAAAGGCTCTCCCGTGAGACCCGGGCTTCACCGTCCGTCCCCCCCGCGGCGCATCCCACAGCGAGCCCGCGGAGAGAAGCCCCCGGGGCCAGGAAGATGAGGGCGGCTCCCGACCCGGCCCGGGCGAGTGAAGAGACTGCAGGCCTGCCAAAAGGGTCGCCGGTGCCGGTCCAGGCCAGGGCAGCGGATAGCACCGCCTTCAAGCCGCATACGCCCGGGCACATTTACCGCGGAGAAACGCTAATATATAGAGAGTGAAAAAGAGGGAGGACCTGAGCAGCGCGGGTCCGGCATGAAAGCGGGTGTTATGGAGCGAGGTCCAGCTCACGATACGGGCAGCCGTGCCCGGCAGCGCCCCAGCGCAAGACGCTGGTGGGCTCCCGGCGACGTCCTTATCGCGGCCGCGGTGGTGGCCCTGAGCGTCTTCCTCATCCTCCAGGGCATTACGGAAGCCGGGGGTGGCGGAAGCATGAAGGCGGTGATCTCCGTGAACGGCCAGGTGGTCCGGGAGGTCCCCCTCACGGGAGGGGAGCAGGAACTGACCGTCAGGGGTTACCAGGGCGACAGCCTGGTGGAGATAAGCGGGGGCCGGGTGCGCATGATCGATTCCGCCTGCCCCGACAAGCTGTGCGTGAAGACCGGCTGGATATCCAGCCCGGGAAAGAGCATCGTCTGCCTTCCCAACCGCGTGGTCATCGAGGTAGTTGGCGGCGACGGGGGACCGGATGCGGTCAACCAGTAAAAGTCCCGGGACGCATGCGGCTTACCCGTCCGCCGATCGCCGTGCCTACCAGGTGAGCCGCATAGGCCTGCTCGTAGCCCTGGGCCTGGTCCTGCAGATAATCGAGGGGACCATCCCTCCCATCCTGCCCCTTCCCGGAGCCAAACTGGGCCTGGCCAACCTGGCCACGGTGATCGCGCTGGTTGCCCTCGGCCCGTGGGAGGCCCTGGTGGTGAACGTCCTGCGCTGCCTGCTGGGAGGTCTGCTGCGCGGCAGTTTTGTCGGGCTCACCCTCAGCCTTGTGGCGGGAACGGCCGCCACACTGGTCATGGCCGCCCTTTACGGGCTCGGGCCCCGGGCTTTCAGCCTCACCGGTATAAGCATCGCCGGCGCGGTCACCCACAACGCCACGCAACTCGCGGTCGCCATGTGGCTTGTAGGTTTCCCGGGCTTGAAGTATTATCTCCCCTACCTGCTGCTGATTGCCCTACCCACAGGTATTTTCATCGGCCTGGCCGCGCGCAGGCTGGTCCTCTCGCTTGGGCGCACACTGCCCGGGGAGGTGACCTGAGTTGTATGAGCCCGGATGCGTCGCCGCGATCTGCGAGGACGTTACCTTTATCTACCCGGGCAGGGAAAACGACCCCGTCCCCGCCCTGGATAAGATCTCCCTGCAGGTAAGGCAGGGGGAGTTCGTGGCGCTGGCGGGGATGAACGGCTCGGGCAAGTCCACGCTGTGCAGGCTTCTCAACGCCCTCATACTCCCCACGCGTGGAAGGGTAGTCTCGTGCGGGCTGGACACCGCTCTCCCGGAGAACCTGGCCGATATACGCAGCAGCGTGGGGCTGATCATGCAGAATCCGGACAACCAGATCGTGGGACCCACGGTGGAGGACGACGTGGCCTTCGGCCCCGAGAACCTGGGGCTCTCCCGCGAGGAGATGCGCATGCGCGTGGAGGAAGCCATGGAGACCATGGGCCTCACGGCGCTGCGCTTCCGCGAACCGCACCTCCTGTCCCTGGGCGAGAAAAAACGCCTTGTGGTGGCGGGAGCGCTGGCCATGCATCCGCGCATGCTCGTTTCCGACGAGTCGACATCCATGCTCGACCCTCCGACCCGTTCGGAGTTGATCGCCCTTTTCAAGAGGCTGCGGGATGATCTGGGGGTAGCCGTGATACACGCCACCCACCGCCCGGAGGAGATGCTGGCGGCCGACCGCTTGCTCCTTCTGGGCAGCGGGCGCCTTCTTTTTGCCGGCGACCCGCGCGAGGTCTTCAGGGACGAGGGGTTAAGCGGTAAATACGGCCTCCGCCCGCCGGATCTGTACCTGCTGGCATGTGAGCTTGAGCGGCGCGGGTTACCGGTCGGGGATCAAGCAATGGAGGCGGGGGAGGTGGCGGAACGGCTGTGGGCATCACGCTGAAGGACACGGGTTTTACCTACCTTCCCGGCACCCCCATGGCCAGGGAGGTGCTTTCGTCGATCGACCTCGAGCTGAGGAAGGGAGAGATCCTGTGCCTCGCGGGCAGGACGGGAGCCGGCAAATCCACGCTAGTGCACGTCATGTGCGGCCTGCTGCGGGCTACCCGCGGGACGATATCCCTGGACGGCGAGCGCCTCGAGGGCCGTTCAGGAGCACGCGCCCTGAAAGAGGCCGCCGCCATATTGCTGCAGTCCCCGGAAAAGCAGCTCTTCGCGGAAACGGTGGAAAAAGACGTGGCCTTCGGGCCCCGTAACCGTGGATGGCGCGGCGATGAACTGGCGGCGGTGGTAAGCGAGTCCCTCACGGCTGTGGGGCTGGACCCGGAAACGTATTCCTCCCGTTCGCCGTTCTCCCTTAGCGAGGGCGAGATGCGCCGCGCCGCGCTGGCCGGGGTGCTGGCCATGCGGCCCGCATACCTGTTCATGGACGAGCCCTCCTCGGGCCTCGACATGCCGGGCCGAGAACATCTCTATTGCATCCTGTCGGAGCTGCGTGCCCGCGGGATCGGTGTGCTCCTGGTCACCCACGACTGGGAGGAGATGGGGCTGCTGGCCGACCGGGTCGCCGTGCTCTCGCGTGGGCGGATCTCCCTGCAGGGGGAAAAGGAAATGGTGCTCACGGCGGTGGGCGAGCTCGAGGCCGCCGGGTTGCGGCCACCAGCCCTGGTCGCGGTCTTCGAGGAGTTGCGCCTTTGCGGGCTCGACCTCCCCCACGGCATTCACTCTCCCTCGGAAGCCGCCTCGCTCATCCGTGATGCCCTGGGGAGGGGACCGGGATGAGGGACTTCAACCGCGTCAGCCTGGGGCAGCATTACACCATCGCCTCACCGATCCACAGCCTGGATGCGCGCGCCAAGATCATCTGTGCCCTGGCCCTGATAGGCGGCGCTTTCGCGGCCGACAGCGCCGCGGGCGTGCTCGTGCTCCTGCTCTTTGCGCTGCTGGTCATATACGCAGCCAAGCTCCCCCCGCTGCAGGTACTGAAGGCGCTGCGCTCCGTGCTCATCCTTCTTCTCGTCACCGCCCTGGCCCAGCTTTTCTTCTCTCCCGGCCGGGTACTCTGGGAGTGGGGCCCTTTCAGCATCACCAATACCGGGATTCAGAACGGCCTGCTCTATTCCGTGCGCCTGGTGATGGCGGTTATCCTGATCTGCGTGCTCACCATGACCACGAACCCGTTGGAGCTCCTTACGGGCCTTGAGGGCCTCATGTACCCATTGCGCTTTGTCGGATTCCCGGTGCAGGAAACGGCGATTATCCTCGCCATGGCCCTGCGATTCCTGCCCGTGATGCTCGGCCGCTCTGCAGAGGTCGCCATGGTCCAGGAAGCTCGCGGAGCGGATTTTTCCAGCGGGCGCCTGCTGCGCCGAGCGCGCTCCCTGCCGCCTCTGTTCGTGCCCCTTTTCAGCGGCTGCTTCCGTGACGCGGAAGAACTGGGAACGGCCCTCGCCTCCCGGGGCTACCGGGGCGGAAGGGAACGTTCCCGCTACCGCGACTCCCGTTTCGGCATCGCGGGGTTCGCTTCCCTTGTCGTCGTCGCCGCGGTTATCGCCCTCGCCATCTGGCTGCCGATATAAATCCCGCCTTCCACCTGCTGCCTGCCGCTCCAGCGTATCCGTCTCGGGACCACCACGAGCTGGAACGCGCGGAAAGAGACACGGCCGCGGCGTCTCCATCACTGCAGGGCCTGGAGGAGGAAATCCTCCCAGGGCACCTGAGCCAGGAAATGTTCGTTGAAGTCCTTGATCATCACGTACATCCAGTAAATACCGTAGATGCCGCAGGTGACGATGGTCAGGATCAGGAAGGTGACGTACTCCCTCCTGGGTACCGAGGGGACCGCCTGTCCAGCCTGTCCCGACAGCCCCAGTTTGGCCAGGGCGCCGCTCATAAGGGTGAAGAACTGCGACTCGACCTCGTCGTGTTCCACGTAATCCTGCATGAGCAGATAGTAGAGTATCAGAGATCCCACTCCAGTGAAGATGCATATGAGCAGCCAGATCGCCGCCCCTCTCTCCGCCGCCATGGTGGCCATGCGCATGCGGATCTGCTCCAGCTGGGTGAGTTCGGCCGCTATGGCGTCCTCTCTCCCCTGCGCCTTTACCTTGAGTTGCGCGATGGAGGCATCCGCCACCGCCGACATGCGTCTGAAGTGTTCGTCCCTCCTCTGCACCAGCTTGTAGATGATGTAAAAGCCGTAGATGCCGCAGGTCACTATGGAGAGAAGGATGGCCATCCCGGGGTCCGTGATGAAATCGGTGCTGACCCTGGCGGCGACGTTGTACTGCAAGGTTGTGCCCGCCTGCTCACCGTACTGTGCTCCCTCCATACATCCTCCTTTCTGTGTCGCCCCCCCAGGGGGGACCTTCCTTACACGTTGATACCGAATAAGATAAAACGGGATACCCAGGCCGCCGTCAGCAGCCCCAGCGTCCACCACCCGATATGCTTCCATGCCCGCTCGCCCGGCCTGGGCAGTATGCGGCGCGAGGTCACGAACTCGGCCGCCAGCAGGGCGGTAACGGCGAGGGTCAGCGCGAAGAAGGGAGGCCCCAGCAGGTGCATGCGAAATGCCTCGCCCAGATGCCCGTGGGCGGTGGCGGCCAGACTGCGTGTCATCCCGCACAACAGGCATGGCAAGCCGGTGATGCGTTTGAACAGACACCCGGGTAGGACCGCGCCGGCGATATCTTCCAGATGTGGATAGATAAAGGCGCCCGCCAGGACAAAGACGCCGGCCCCGAGCAACTCCGCCTCCCGGGAAAACCTCCACGCGCGCCTCGGCCCCACGGGAGGCGCCTCGACCATCCCGGAACCCGCAACGCCTTGCTCAAACGCCATCGATGATCCTCCCCTCTCTCGTACAATTATAACCTCACCGGGAGGGATTGGCGTCCGTGTCACGGGACATCGTTCGCGAGTGTCCGTGTCCGGATCGGCGGGGCAGCCCGCGTGAAGACCCGCGCTGCGGCTCCGGGAAACGGCGGCGGCAGGCCCGGCAGGAACCTGCGCCAGGTCCTCGAAGTGCGCATAATCGCATACAGCGCCCTCCCCCGCCCGCGTCTTCTAACGCCCTTTCGCTCAGATCGCCGCCACGGCGCGAAGGTTACCGGACTGCTCCTCGATATAGGCGAAGGGGCTTTCGTCCTCGTGGGTAAAGAAAACCAGGTCCCTGCGGCGCGCGGCCTCCTCCAGCACCTCGGTCTTCTCTCGCATCAACTCCAGGGGAAAGAGATCCCAACCCATGTGCCAATGCACCTTCAGATGGGCCAGGGTGGGCACCAGGTCTCCCACGAAAAGGCACCGTGAGCCGCCGTTCTCGAGATAGGTCACCTGGTGACCGGGGGTATGTCCGCCGGTATAGACCACCCTCACGCCGGGGAATACCTCGGTCTCGCCATCCACCATGGCCAGAAGGCCTTTCTGCTCCAGGGCCAGGAAATGACGCCGGTCGTACGATGCCCGGCTCCTTGGATCCGGGTTCGTGGCGGCTTCCCATTCCCTGCTCTGCACGATGTACCGGGCGTTGGGGAAGGCAGGTTGAAATACTCCATCCACCTCCCGCGTGGCCCATCCGCAGTGATCCAGGTGAAGATGCGAATGGATCACGAAGTCGATGTCAGAAGGCTCGCACCCTTCCGCCTCCAGGGCCTGCATGAGGTCCGAATCCCTTTCCAGCCCGTAAAGGTCCTCCTCCTTGGGGGTCATCTTGTTCCCGATACCCGACTCCAGCAGGACGAGAGCTCGAGGCGTTTTGACCAGCAGGGCGTTCAATCCCAACCTGATGCGGTTCCTGTCATCGGCGGGTTTTTTCCTCTCCCACAGGGGTTTCGGTATCACGCCGAACATCGAGCCTCCGTCGAGGCGGAAATAGCCGTCCGAAAGAGACACCAGCTCCCAATCGCCCAGCATCAACCTGATGTTTTTCAAGCTTCCCTCCTTGCTATCTTCTTTCTCTCGTACCGTTTTATATCGCGGCTAATTCGAATATAAAGCATGCGGGGTTCGCGAGCCATACTACCGCACGGCCTCGCCGCGCTGACGTCCCGTATGGCCCGAGCGCGATCATCACACGCAAGCACCGGTTCCGCGTGCAGTTTGCCTCTATCGCCTCTGGATAAGCCCGCGCTGGACCTGTATCCTGGAAACCGGCAGCAGGTTCCTCGCATCGGCTGGCAGGTACCGCTGGCCATGACGCTTTCAAGCATTCATCTGCAAGTACCGATTGCGGAGGTATGAAGGCTAACGAGGCGGGGGTTAAGATGAGCCGCATCGACGGCTGCGGAGGCGAAGAGGGGTTCACTTTCGTCGAGCTTATGGTGGTGATCCTGATCATCGGGATCCTGGTAAGCATAGCCGTGGCTTCCTTTGCCGTATCGGTGAGCGCCAGCAAGAAGACGGCCTGCAAGGTCAACCTCAGGATCATCGAGGAGGAGATACTCGTCTATCGCTGCGACTTCGGCGAGAACCCCGCTACACTGCCGCTCCTGGTCCCGGACTATATCGATGACGAGAAGTCCCTGGACTGTCCGGACTCGGGCAAGAGATACGAATACGATCCGGTAATTGGCGACGTCAGCTGCCCGTTTCATACGGATCTCTGAAGGCAGGGATGGGGAGGAAGGAGGCGGGTATGAAATACGCGAAGTTCGAGCGCATAGTGATCCTGGTGATCGCCATCGCCATAGCGGTCATGGCCGTCGCCATGCTGGTGCAGAAGACGGACGGCATCGAGATCTTCGGCCACGTGATGATGCTCGTGGTCATAGTGTCCAGCCTTTACTGGGACAAGCGTGGAGCCCTCCTGTCCTTTGCGCTATGCATCTCGGCCTACACCGCCGTGCGCCTCATCTGGGTAGGGGACTTCGGGTACGGGACCGCGGTCCAGCTGATCGTGGCTAAGTTCCTCGCATATGGCATCCTGGCCCTGCTCTGTTCCTACATGCGCACCCAGTTCAGGTACTTCTTCGTGAAAATGGAGCGCCAGGACCTTATAGACGACGAGACACAGCTCGGCAACGGGAGGTTCCTGGTCAGGGAACTCGCCTCACGCATCGACGAGAACGAGCGCTACGACATCCCGTTCTCGCTGCTCGAGTTCTCGCTGGACGAGAAGCTGGTCGGCGCCATGCGCGCCAGGGGCATCAGCGTCATTCGCGATCTCAGCATCTCCGTGCTCAAGAGCGACACGCGCTCGGTTGACGAGCTGGCCAGGAACCGCAACGACCTCGTGGTGATCCTTCCCAGCGTGGGCAGGGAAGGAGCGCAGGTATGTGGCAAGCGCCTGGAAGCAAAGATGCTCAATTACCTGGAACAGCTGGACCGCGACGGCGGGGCGGAACGCGCCCTGAGCCTGGCCATATACGAATATCCGCAGGACAAGGAGAGAGTTGATGCTTTACTCGCCAGGCTCGACACGGAAATCTCCTAGGTCCACGGGATCATCGGACCCTTGCGGCCGGGGAACGGCGGTCAGAGTACCTTTCCGATGAAATCGTCGCCGGTGCTTTCCTCTCCCGTCGCGACGACCTCTACGATAACCGGTGAAAGGCCCATGCGGTCCGCCAGCTTCACTCCGCCCCACAGGGCCACGAGACCGGCCGCGATGGCCGCGACTATGCCGGCCCCCGTGCCGTCGCCACCGAAGGATAAAACGAACACGGTCGCGGCGGAAAAGTAAGCCGCCGCCATCACCAGGAGCGGGAGGCCGAAAACGGCAAGGTAGGAGAGTATCAGCCCGCGAGAGGGCACCTTGAGGATGACCTCGTCCCCGACCCTGACCCCGAGGCGGTCAACGGCGCTGAACTCCATGGTCTGTTCGCGGTTGCGCGCGAACAGGCCGCATCCCCCGCACTCGGCGCAGTTCAGCCGCGCCACCCTCACCAGCGCGCGTTTTCCATCCTTCTCCATTACCATGGCTCTGCAGTCCATATAAGAAGTTTACCCCAATTGTCGGATCAGGTGGAGAATTATTTCGGGATGCCCAGAATTATTTTTCGGAGAACCTGGACATTTGCATTAGCCTGCTATATATTCATGCTGGTTTTCATATTCTCAAAGACGTAGAATATGTCGAAATACATGGCGCAACAACGAAGGCCGGGAAAATGAGCATTGCTTCGCGCTTAAAGGCAAGGGCCAGGGGAGGCGTCCACCCCCCGGGCAACAAATCCTTTACCTCCGATAAACCCATCAGGAAGATCGCAGCGCCATCCATGCTCACCATACCCATGAGGCAGAACGTGGGCGCCCCCTGCACCCCCAGGGTTAAGAAGGGCGACGAGGTCCTGGTGGGCACCCTGGTCGGAGACTCGGAATCATACGTCTCGGCCCCTATCCATTGCAGCGTTTCGGGCAAGGTCACGCAGGTCGCGCCACAGGCCCACCCCGCGGGTGGAGAGGTGCTGGCGGTGCTGGTGGAAAACGACGGGGAATACCGCCTCGACCCCTCCCTTGCACCTCCCGGTCCCTGGGAGGACATGGACGCCGAGGGCATACGGGCCGCCATACGAAAAGCGGGCATAGTGGGGCTGGGCGGGGCAGCCTTCCCCACCCACGTCAAACTCAACCCGCCAGGCGAATACCCCATCGATACGGTTATCCTCAACGGGGCGGAATGCGAGCCTTACCTCAACTCCGACTACCGCCTCATGCTGGAGCAGCCGGAGGCCGTGCTCGAAGGGCTGTATATTATCATGCGTGCTGTGGGCGCCTCGCGTGGCATACTGGCCATCGAGGACAACAAACCCCAGGCGATCAAGGTGATGGCGGCGGCAAACCGCAAGGGCGGTATAGATATATCGTCCTTGCGCACCAGGTACCCCCAGGGGGCCGAAAAAGTGCTCATCGCCGGCCTGCTGGGAAGGGAAGTCCCCTCCGGAGGCCTCCCCATGCACGTTGGCGTGGTGGTGAACAACGTGGGCACGGCCCACGCCATCGCCCGCTACTTCTCCACCGGCATGCCCCTTACGGAGCGGGTGGTCACGGTCACCGGTTCCATAATAAAAGAGCCCTCCAACCTCATGGTGCCCCTGGGGACCAGTTTCGCAGCCGCCATCGAGGCATGCGGCGGCTTCACGCAGCCCCCGGGGAAGGTGCTCATGGGTGGTCCCATGATGGGGCTGGCGCAATACACGCTGGATGTCCCAGTGGTCAAGGGCACTTCCGGGATACTGGCCCTTTCCCGCCAGGAGACCGCCTATTCCATCCCCACGGAACCCGTGTGCATACGCTGCGGGCGCTGCGTGGATGCCTGCCCCATGGGGCTCATCCCCACCTACCTGGCCACCTATGCCTATAACGAGAGATGGGATTCCCTGCAGCGCCTGGATATTAACGACTGCATAGAGTGCGGCTGCTGCGCTTACGCCTGCCCCACCGGGAATCCACTGGTGCAGCTGATCAAGATGGGCAAGAAGGAGCTGGCTGACCGCAAGGCGCGCATGGAGAAACGCGCTTCCGAACTGGCCGAAAACTCCGGCAAAAGGGATGAAGGCGATGGAGAATAAACTCATCGTCTCCACCTCGCCCCATATCAGGACCTCGCTGAGCACGCGCCGGATCATGTGCCACGTCATCGCGGCCCTCGTGCCCGTGATCATCTACGCACTCGTCATCCACGGGCTGCCTGCGCTCTGGGTGTTCCTGGCCTCCATATCCGGTGCCCTGCTGGGAGAGTTCGTGATGCAGAAAGGCCGCAAGCTTCCCGTAACCCTGGACGACTGCAGTGCCCTGCTCACTGGCCTGCTGCTGGCCTTGACCCTTCCCCCTCTCCTGCCGTGGTGGATCGCCCTGGTGGCGGGGCTCTCCGCGACCATGCTCGGCAAGCAGCTGTTCGGGGGGCTCGGCCACAACATCTTCAACCCCGCCCTGGTGGGGCGCGCCGTGGCTTTTGTCTCCTGGCCGGCATATTTCGCCACCGCTTACGCCAAGTCGGCGGCCATCGGGTTCGCCAACACCGCCACGCACAAGTCCATAGGATCCATGGTCGATGTAGTGAACGGGGCCAGCCCGCTGGCGGCCATGAAGACCATCTACGACGGGGCGGCCAAGGCCCCCCAGGGCCTCTTCGGGTCCAGCTACTACAAGCCCCTTCTCTTCTCCAATCCCTGGGGTTGCCTGGGAGAGGTCTCCGCCCTGCTGCTCATCCTGGGGGGCATATACCTGGTGGCGACGCGCGTGATCGACTGGAGGATACCTGTCGTCTACGTGGGAACGTTGGCCGCATTCACGGCGCTCAGCGGCCGCGACCCGCTTTTCTTTTCCCTGGCGGGAGGCCTGCTCATCGGGGCTATCTTCATGGCCACCGACTACACCACCAGTCCCCTGGCACGCAGGGGTAAAGTCCTTTACGGCGTGGGGCTGGGGCTGATCACCTGGCTGCTGCGCGGCTGGTCGAACAACCCCGAGGGAGTGATGTTCGCCATCCTGTTCATGAACGCACTGGTGCCCCTCATCGACCGTTACATCATGCCGCACCACTACGGTAAGATAAAAGCCAGGGAGGCCGCATAGCCATGATGAAGAACGCTCTGAACATGGGCCTGCGTCTCCTCCTTATCTGCCTGATAGCGGCAGTCGGCCTGGGTTTCACCTACTCGGTGGTGATGGACCGCATCGCCAAGCAGGAGATCGAGAAACGCGCGGAGGCCGCCGAGGCGGTCCTGGCCCCCATAGAGGCCCAGCCCGAGGAAGACCTGGAGCTTACCGCGTCCCTGCAAGGCGATTACCCGGACCTCATCGACGTCTTCGAGGGAGTGGACGGCGGGGGCGCGACCGTCGGCTACGCCTTCGTGCTCAAGAGTAAGGGGTACAGCTTCATCACCATGGCGGTAGGTGTGGACTCGGAGGGCAGGGTGACGGGGATAGAGGTGGTGGTCAACAACGAGACGCCGGGCCTGGGAGGTCCAGCGGCGGAGAATCCCGACTTCCTGGGACAGTTCGCGGGCAAGGGGCCCGAGCCGCTAACCCTGGGGGAGAACATCGATGGCGTCTCCAGCGCCACCTACACCTCGCGGGGTATCACCAACGGCGTGAACACGGCCCTGGAGATATGGCAGAAAGTGCAATGACGGCGGGAGAGCAATAATGGAAAAAGAACGCACGAATCTCGGCGAGTTCACCAAGGGGATAATCCGCGTCAATCCCCTGCTCGTTCTCATGGTAGGCCTGTGCTCGGCCCTGGCCATCTCCACCAAGGTGGAGAACTGCATCTTCATGGGCCTGGCCGTGATATTCGTGCTTACCTGCTCCAACGTTATCATCTCCCTCATCCGCGGTTTTATCCCCGACCAGATCCGCATTCCCATCTACATCGTGGTCATAGCCTCCTTCGTCACCATCGTGGATCTCACCCTCAAGGGTTTCTTCGAGCCCGTATACAACCAGTTGGGGGTATGGATACCGTTAATCGTGGTCAACTGCATAATCCTGGCACGGGCGGAGGGCTATGCCAGTTCCGCCAAGGTCTCGCATGCCCTCATGGACGGCTTGGGCATAGGGATGGGTTATACGGTGGTGCTGCTGGTCATGAGCGCCTTCCGTGAGCTCTTCGGCACGGGAAAGATCGTGATGTTCGACACCACCATCATAAACCTGGGAACGAAGAGCATGCCCGTGATCCTGGTGCTCTTCCCGGGAGCTTTTATCACCTTCGCCCTGCTTTCGGCCCTGCTGCGATGGTACCAGGACCGCAAACAGCCGGAGACGGGGGAGGAGTGAGGGCATGAACGAGGCGTGGAGATTCTTCCTCTTATTCTTCGGCGCCGCCATCGTCGCCAACATACTGCTCATCCGTTTCATCGCCCTCTGCCCCTTCTTCGGGGTCTCGGGCAGCCTGGAGACATCCCTGGGCATGAGCATCTCGGTCATCTTCGTCATGGTCATGGCCACCTCGGCGAGCTGGGTGGCCTGGAATTACGTGCTGGAGCCGCTGGGGGTGGGCGAATTCCTCTACATACCCGCCTTCATCCTCATCATCGCCAGCCTGGTGCAATTCGTGGAGATGGTGATCAAAAAGACCAGCCCGCCCCTTTACCGCGCCATGGGCATCTACCTGCCCCTCATCACCACCAACTGCGCGGTGCTGGCCGCCGCCACCGAGAGCGTGAAGCCGGGTTTCTTCACCAAGCTCAACATCACCTACAACTACGGGTTCCTGGAATCGGTCGTGTATACCCTGGGCGTGGCAGTGGGTTTTTCCCTGGTGCTGATCATCTTCTCGGCCATGCGCGAGAGGCTGGACATAGCGCCGGTTCCCAAGTTTTTCCGTGGCGTGCCCATATCTTTTATCGCCGCCGCCCTCTTCTCGCTGGCCTTCATGGGCTTCGCGGGGATGTTCGGACTGTGAGGAGAAGGGCATGGACTGGTCCCTGATATGGAAAGCCGCAATAGCCCTCGCCGGCTTCGGCGCGCTGCTGGGAGCCATACTGGCCATCTCGTACAGGCGCTTCTACGTAGAGATCGACCCCCGGGTGGAGGAAGTCCTCTCCGCCCTGCCGCGCTCGAATTGCGGCGCCTGCGGGATGCCGGGTTGCGAGCCGGCGGCCGAGGCGATAGTCAAGGGCGAGGCTCCGGTCGACCTGTGCAAGGCGGGCGGGCCGGAAGTCGCGGCCGAGGTGGCCAGGATAATGGGCATCGAGTTCGAGCCGGAAGTGCCGGTAAAAGCCCACATCCACTGCCGCGGCGGCGCGAGCCTTTCGCCCATAAGGGCCATCTACCAGGGCGTGAACTCCTGCCGCGCCGCCCAGACGGCTGTTGGCGGGGGGAAGGCATGCCCCTTCGGCTGCCTCGGCCTGGAGGACTGCGCCAGGGTGTGCCCGGTTAACGCCATCACCTTCGACGAGGAAGGCATCCAGCGCGTGAACGTCAAGAAATGCACCGGCTGCGGCCTTTGTGCCGACGTCTGCCCCCGCGACCTCATAGAGCTGGTACCCGTCACCGCCAGGGTCTTCGCGCGCTGCAAGTGTCAATACACCGGCAAGAAGGCTTTGAGTGTATGCCAGGTGGCATGCATAGGTTGCAAGAGGTGCGAGAAGGTCTGCCCCGAGGACGCCATCCACGTGGACAACGGTTTTGCCACTATAGACTACACCAAGTGCACGGGCTGCGGCGAATGCGCCATGGTATGCCCCACCGACACCATACAGATATGGGTGCCGGACGAGGACCACCCCGAGGGAGGGGAGTTCGTGATCCCGGAGGGAAAGAAGAAAAGGGGCGCCGCCGCGGATGAAAAGCAACCGGCAGGCGAAGCCGGATAAGATCGCCGGTCTGGCCCGGGCGATCCCCACCCCCGGCCGATGAAACCGTTCT
>CAYWXM010000059.1:0-51466 GCA_964462595.1 uncultured Actinomycetota bacterium | reverse complement strand
TCGTAGATGGCGTCGGCGACCTTTTTCGTCTGCCCGGTCTGACTGTGATAGGCAACCAGGGTCTTCACGATAAAGCACCTCCTCCTAGACTGGCCTTGCCTTAAGATTCTATCACGAGATCCTGCAGGAACGCTGCCTCAAGAAAGCTCTGGCTGCTTATGTCGTTTGCGGGAGGACGCATCATTTATCGATAAAAGGGTTTTCTGCTCTTGACATGGGGAAGGGGATGAATTATAAATTGATTGCACATACAAACAATTTATGATTACAGCGGTTATCTCATGGGGGAGTGTTCATCTTAATGGGTAGGAAAAGCCTTGCTAAAGAGAGACGCACCCAGATAGTCGAAGCTTATTACAGGTCGGTTCTGAAATATGGGCTCGAGAATTCCTCTATAGCGAAGATCGCGGGGGAAGCGGGCATGACCCCTAGTATCATCACCCATTACTTCAAGACCAAAGACAATCTGGCGATGGAGTTAACGCACTATGTCCTAAATAGACAGGAAGATAGGTATCTGGGATACATCGCGGATATAGAGGATCCGTGGGAACGCCTCGAGACAGCGATAAGGATAATGTTCTCGGGCGAGTTTATCGACCAGGACATGAAGAGGGTCTTTTTTGCGATCTTCTATCGCTCTTCCAGGAATAAGCAGGTAAGGGAAGCCCTGAATAACATGTACGAGGCATACTTCGATCATGTTAAGGACCTCCTTCTGGATGCCGCGGATGCGGGAAGGATCAGCCCCGAGCAGGCCGAAGAGACGGCGGTTATATTGGTTTCCCTGCAGGATGGACTGTATGGGCATTGGGCTCTGAACCCCGCTAAAGCCAATCCGGGCATGCCGATGGAGATGCTGCTGGCCTGGTTGCGGACTACCTTGAAAGGAAAGAGTGACCGCGCGGATAACTCTAAGTCCAATAGCGGTTGATGGTGCGAAGTTTCAGAGGGGGGGGCGGCGCGAAGGCTTTTACCTTCGATGAATGCCTCGGCATATGCTTCCAGTCGAACTCATGCAGATAACGGCCGGAGTACTTCTTCCACCTGGCCGCCGCCTCGGGCGGGGATTTACCGGAGCCGTGCGAGCGAAAGCGGGATCGTCTGTCTCGAGCGAGGAGGTCTATATGGAAAATTATAGTTAACCGAATAAACAACGATCGAGATAAGGAGGCGGATATGATCGTCGACAGCCACGTACACGTCTTTTTCGAGGGTAGCGACCCCGAGGAATTCTTCCTCGGCTGCGCCCGCATGGCGGCGGTGCTTTTCAACAAGGAGAGCCGGGATCACCAGGACCCTGAACAACTCCTGGCGACTTTCATGCCCCTTGCAAGTGACCCCACCGCCGACAAGCTCGTCGGCTGGATGGACGAGGCGGGCATCGACCGCGCGGTTATCCTGCCGCTCGACTTCGGCATGGGATGCAACGAGCCCGCCCCTGAAAAGACCCCCAACATGTCCATGGAGGAGAAGAACCGCCTGTTTGCGGACTTCACCAGGAAGCACTCGGGCAGGCTCTTCTCCCATTTCGGCATCGACCCCCGGCGTAAGGGGGGCCTGGAGCAGTTCCGCAAAGGGGTAGAGGAATGGGGCATGATAGGGTTGAAGCTGCATCCCACGACCGGGTTCTACCCCAACGACCCCGTCTGTTACCCGTTCTACGAGGCGGCGGGGGAGATGGGGGTGCCTGTGCTCATCCATTCGGGCACGGAGCCCCCGCCGCTCAAGCCCATGTTCTCACAGCCATGCTACATAGAGACTGCCGCCGCCGATTTCCCGCAGACCAATTTCATCATCGCCCACTGCGGGCACGGATGGTGGTTGGAGGCCATCGATCTCGCCACCTCCAAGCCCAACATCTACGTGGACTTCTCCGGCTGGCAGCCCGAGTACAGCGGCAACCCGGATTACCTCTTCCGTCCCCTGCGCATGGCCATCGACATGCTGGGGCCCTGGAGGGTGCTCTTCGGTACGGACGGCTCGATGACCAACTTCATAGTGTGGCCCAAGGACTGGGTGGCCGCCTTCCTGGAGCCGGACAGCCCCTCGGGCATCAAGTTCTCAAAGGAAGAGATCGACATAGTCATGGGAGGGGCGGCCGAGCAGCTGTATGGCTGGTAACAGATAAGACGCGAAGGTATAAGCAAGCAGGTCGGGGAATATCCCTCGACCTGCCCTTTATTTCTAAAAGGTTAGAGGGGGCAAGGCCCTCTCTTCCTTGCCCCCTTGCTACGCGAGTTCCTTCTCCAGTAACGCGAAGAATTCATCGCGGGCGTGTTTCTCGTACCAGGGATGGTGCCCGCACCTCTCCAACAAGACGAACCTGAAATCATCGAGTACTTCCTCGAGTGGTTTCTTTATCCCGTCCCAGGGATGGGGGTCGAAATCACCGTGTATGGCCACCACGGGGCAGGTTATGCGTTTGCCCATCTCCAGCAGCTTGCCGCTGCCGCGCAATTCCTCCGCGTCTTTCCATACCGCCTCGAATATTTCATGCTGGAAGTCGATGACGTCGCTGCCGCGTGGCGTTGGGTCGTAGGCATCCGCCGCCCACAGGAGGTCTCCCAGCTCTGCGAAAGGGCTATCCTTGTCCGCGACGGTGGGATCGTTGAGGGCGTCCAGGAGTTCCTCCATGCGCGCCCTCTCTCTCGCCGAGAGGCGGCTGAGGCGGTTGCGCTTGATCCTCCTCACGTAAGCGTCGCTGAAGACCCCGCTGCTCACCAGGATAAGCTTTCCGATGCAGGCGGGGAACTCGGCCGCGAAAACGTAGGATAGTAGCGCTCCCCAGGAATAACCGATGAGCTTGACCGGCTCCGGCGCATCGCCCCCGAGCAGGTCCTTCAGTTCCTCGACCTGCCCGGCGAGACTCGGCCGCGTCTGCAAGGGCTCCAGGACCCCGTGCTCCCGCGAGAGTTCCCTCGCCACGGGCGCTACTTCGCCCGGAGCGCCCGGGCCTCCGTGCACCACGGCTACATCATATGGAGGGTTGCCGTATTTCCGCGGGTTCTGCATGGTCATCCCTACTTCAACGCGCCGCAAGCATAAGCTTCGCGGAGCTCATCAGCGCCGGCAGATAGATCCATCACTACATTACTCCTCGCGTCGCCGTCCTTACGGGTTCGGGAATTGCTCCGGGAAGAGCAACTGCACGATGCCCAGGAAGACGAGCATAGATTCCTGGGACGAGTTGGTGGATTTGTTGACCAGGACCACGATGGTGGCGTCGTCATCCGGCAGGTAGAGCACGGAGCTGTTGTAGCCGAAGATAGCCCCGTTATGGCCCTGAAAACCTCCTAGTCCCATTATCCCCAGGCCGTATCTGCCGTCCACGTTCTCCAGATCCGGGATCTTCACCCATCCGAGTTGCTCCTCATGCATCTCCGCGCTCAGCAGCTCGCTGCTGGAAAGTGCTTTTGCCCATATCTTGAGGTCATCCAGGTTGGAGATCATGGCGCCGCCCGCCCAGGGCACCGACGGGCTTACCCGCGTGTAATCGGCGAGCTTGCCATCGTCCTCCAGAACGTAGCCCCGGGCATACCCCTCCGGCATGTCGGGCGTGGTGGGGAAGGACGTATTCTTAAGACCCAGGGGCTCGATGATTCGCGCCTGCACCTCGTCCTCGATGGCCCTGCCGGTGACCTGTTCGACTATCATCCCCAGTATCTCGTAATTGGTGTCTGAGTAATGCCAGCCCTGACCGGGAGGGAAGTCGGGGGGGTGGGCCAGCGCTATGTCCAGGCTCTCTCCGGGCGTCATCTCCATCAGGGGGTCAGCGGTAAAGGCATCGAGAAAACCCTCGTCCTCGGAGAAGCTGAAGACCCCCGCAGTCATGTTCAGGAGCTGCCGGATCGTGATCTCGCCGCCATAGGGTACCCCCGTAACATATTTCTCCAGAGGGTCATCCAGGCCGAGCTTGCCCTCGTCCGCCAGTTGCAGAACCAGGGTGGCGGTGAAGGTCTTGGTATTGCTGGCGATACGCACCTTGTCTTCCGTGGTCATGGCTCTTCCGCTCGCGATGTCCGCCTCGCCGATAGCCGCGACCCATTCCCCCATGCCCGGGACCCAGACCCCCACTATGCAGCCGGGAATGCTCGCCTGTTCCATGACGTTATCCACCATCGCCTGCATCTGTTGCTGCAGTTCCTCGCTGAAGCTGGGAGCAGGCTCCTGCCCTTCTCCGCAGGAGACCAGGGGCATGGTCAGGAAAAACAAGGCTAAGCAGGCTGTCAGGCGTAACAACAAGGATGTGTTCTCTGCCCTAGAACCGGAACGCATCATGTCTACCTCCCACGGCGACGCTCCATACGAACCACATGCAGTCAACATCATGCCGCCAGGCACCGCCTCACGCGACGTGCGCCGGCCTGCAACTTACAGTCTAGATTATCGGGAACCGTGATAAACATATTGAACGCGTTGTTGTCCGGGGGCACGGGTCGCGCCGTAAGGCGGGCGTCTCCATGGCCCCCTGGACGGCTGGACTGGGGTTGCAGCGCGAAAGCGCGAGTGGGGGTAGCGGACACCCCGCTCGCGCTTTTACATTCCTGGCCGGGTGGGAATCTGCACTTCCCTTGCAGTTCTCGCTTCCGGCAGGCGAGTTTTCCTGTCTCTCTATCAGTATTGTGAGGGTTCCTGCGATATGCCCAGCATCTCCCGGGCCTGGGCCGGGGTGGCTATCTCCCGGTTCATCTCCTTGGCGATGCGCGCGATCCTCGCCACCAGCTCGGCGTTGTTCTTGAGCTTCCTGCCCTTCGCGTAGTAGAGGTTGTCCTCCATGCCCACGCGCACGTGGCCACCGAGCATGATGCCCATGACGTTCATGGGTATCTGGTAATACCCAACACCGATAACGGAGAAGATGGACTGTGACGGCAGCTCGTTTATCAGCCCGAGCAGGTTCGCCGGGGTGGGGAAGGAGCTGGTCTGGAAGCCCATGACGAACTGAAAATCGTAGGGCGGGTCGAGAAGCCCCTCCATGAGCAGGTCCTGGAATACCCAGTACTGCCCGGGGTTATAGAGTTCCATCTCCGGCTTGATGCCCTTCTCCTTCATGGTGCGGGCGAAGGTCTCGACATCTGCGTAGCTGCAGGGCAGGCAGCGGTCGAACAGCATAGCCGGCCGCGGGTGGGGCAGGGGTTCCGCGCGCTCCTTCAAGGGGACCTTGAGGACGAAGGGCCCCAGGTTCAGCGAGCACAGCTCGGGGTTGGCGTAGATGGAGGCCATGCGCTGCTCCATGGTCAGCTCCGGTCCTCCGCCCGTGGTGTTGTTGATGATGATGTCCGGGCACTTTTCCCTGATCATGGCGTTGACCTTGAGGTAGTCTTCAGGGTTGCTGGTGGTCATCCACTGCACCTCGGGGTTACGGGCGTGCACGTGAACGATGCTGGCCCCGGCCTCGTAGGCCTCTTTGGTCTGCTCCGCCTGCTCCTCCGGGGTCTCGGGCAGGTTCTCGTTCATCTCCTTACCCTGTACCCCGCCGGTGATGGCCACCGATATGATCAGGGGCGGAAGCCCCTCCCTCACCTTGGCCATCCAGGCATAGGGATCGCGGTAGTCCCAGATATACCCTTCCATGCCTCCTCCTTTCCGCGATTGACGTTGATGCTTCTACGATTATCTGCCTGACCGGTATAGTATCTCTTTGTCCTCGCAGCCGGTAACAGCTTGTCCGACGCCTCCCATTTTATCAGGTCGAGGCCGGCTGTGACACGTTTTTCAACTTACCGGCGGTCAAAGCTCAAGAGGTAAAAAACCAGCTAGGTACGCTTTAATTATGGTAATAATAACTAATAATACCATAATATTGTATATATAAGATTACACGGATCTCATGACAAGACGGCAAAAGGAACCGGGCCTGACCATAAGATCGCGCCGCGTCTATAATGGTAAAAGCGATACGTCCCGGCCGGCGAAATGAACGGATATCGCGCATGGAGGAAAAACAGCTCGGGGATAAAGGCGAGACACCGCGGGAGGAGGCCCCGCAGCCAGGGCCTTCCCTGGAAACGGGAAAGAGGTCCACACGAAGAAAAGCGGTCCTGTGGATGTCTGTCGCCCTGGTGGCCCTCTTGATAGTTGCGGGCTTGATGGGCGGCATATACGCGTGGCGTTTTCTTACCGTCGCCGGCGAACTCAACATCGAAGAGGTGGACATGTCGCGCGTCCCCGATGGCAGGAACGAGGGGTCTTACAGCGTGTTCCACGTCAGGGCGGCGGTGGAGGTCGAGGTGGCGGGCGGACGTATCGTCTCCATCGGGTTCACGGACAGCGGCAGGATAGCGGAGGAGACGCAGCAGGAGATAAGGGATATATTCGACGAGGTGATATCCTCTCAGTCGTTGCAGGTGGACATAACCAGCGGCGCTTCGGTGAGCAAGAAGGTATCCCTCAAGGCGGTGGAGGAAGCCCTCGACGGCGGGCAGGTGCCATGAAACGAATGCTGCAGCGGTGCGCAGGCGGGAGGTCTTTCGACATCCGGGATGCGGGGGAAGGGAAGGGCGACGGGGGGTTGTGAGATCGTCTTCTCTCCTTCCTCGCGGCTTCGCGGGTTACGCGCATACGAAACGGTCGCGTGCGCCTCGGGCAAGTGCCGGGCGAGACGGCTCGCTCCGCCTGCGCCATGCTATTATCCAAAAAATGGGTTGCACGTAAAGGTTCTATGAGATGATTCTTCAGGGTCTCCAGCAAAGCAAAGGCAGTGGAACCAGAAGATGGAGGTGTTCTCATGCGGGGCAGGGTTCTTTTTTCTCTGTGCGTGGCGATGGCTTTCCTGCTTATATCCGCGGGGGCCGTGGCCCCGGCGCAGGGCGGTGAGCCGAGGGAAAGCGCCGCGGAGGCGGAACGGGCGGAACTCGAAGCCCTCAAAGCTGGCATACTCGAGGCCGCTCACGAGAGCGCAGGGGCGGAGAAGAAGGAGTTGAAAAGGGAAGAAGGCGATAGAGAACAGGCCCGGCACCGGGCGGGGGGCATCATTATCGGATTCGAGGGCGAGGCGCAGGTCCTGGAGGGTTTCCTCGCCCGGGTCAGAGCAGGCGTGGATGAATACATCGAAGGGCTCGACATGGCTGCGCTGACCATAGCCGCGGATATCTCCGTGGAAGGGGCCCTCGAGGCCATACGGGGGCTGCCGGGGGTGAGGTGGGCCGAGCCGGATTATCTCAGGCAGGTCCTGTTAACCCCGGACGATGCCTACGTTACAAGCGGCGATCAATGGTATCTTGCGAACATCAATGCTTACACCGCATGGGACCAGACCACCGGGAGCACGGAGACCACTATCGCCGTGCTCGACTCCGGAATCCGGCCTACTCACGAGGACCTGGCGGGGAAGGTGCTCGCGGGCTATGACACCTTCACCGGCGGAGCTGTGACGGCGGACAACGAAGCGTCAGGCCACGGTACTTTCGTAGCGGGAGTCGCCGCCGCGGACAGCGACAATACGGTGGGGATAGCAGGGATCGACTGGTCCTGCAACATCATGCCCATCTGCGTTCATGACGGCACGACCATACCGGACTCGAAGTCGGTGCAGGGCATCAAGTATGCCGCGGATAACGGGGCCGACATCATCAACCTGAGCTACGGCGCTTACGAATACTCCCAGGCCGAGAGGGAGGCAGTTGACTACGCCCGGGAGAAGGGATGCGTAGTGGTGGCAGCGCGGGGCAACGAAAGCACCGACGACCTTTCTTTTCCCTGCTGCCTGCCTAACGTGATCGGGGTGGGCTCCAGCGGGCATACAGGCCAGAAAAGCGATTTCTCCGACTACGGGTACGGCCTCGACGTGCTGGCGCCGGGAGTGGACATAATAGGCTTGGGCAAAGCCTCTGACAACACCTATCTTTCAGGCGACGGCACCTCTTTCTCCACGCCCCTGGTGAGCGGCCAGTCCGGGCTCATCCTGGCGGACAACCCCGGCATCTCCGCCGCTGAACTGGAGTGGCGGATAGAGGAGAGCGCGCAGGGTGGCGGGACCTGGGACGGGGACGCGGGCTTCGGGGTCATCGACATGCAGGCCTCCCTGGCCCTTGACGGTTCGGGCTACCAGGATTCCATGGAGCCCAACGACACCAGGAAACAGGCGGACCAGGCGCCAGTGCTGGATACGGGGATATACGAATCCTATATCTCCTGCAACAGCGATCTCGATATCTACCGTGTCCAACCGGAGATGTCCGGATACAGCTCTTTCGTGCTCACCGACATCCCCGGGGGGAGCGATTATGACCTGCTGCTCTACCGTGGCGACGTAAACGACGACCCGGGCAGCGAGGCCCTGGTCGCGTACAGTTTAAGCAGCGGCAACACACCGGAGTTCATCCAGTATCCCGTCGAGGAGGGCGAGACCTACTACCTGGCGGTGAAAAGCTACGGCGGCTATTCCACCCAGGAGGCATACAGCCTCATGGCCCTGAACCCTTATATCTCCAGCGACTGGTTTTTCGCGGAAGGATACACGCTCGCGGGGTTCGAGGAGTGGCTGACCATCCAGAACCCGGGAGACACTCCGGCCAGCGTCGAGGTGGACTACATGTTCGAGGACGGCCATGACTTGCGCAGCTACGGGGTGGCGCCTCATTCGCGCTACAACATAGATGTCAACAAGGAGGTGGGTGCCGCGGGAAACGTCTCCGCCGCTCTGTATTCGGAGAATCCCATCATCGCCGAGCGCCCCATGTACTTCGACTACAAGAGCAAATGGCAGGGAGGCCACGACGTCATGGGCGCGATCGTTCCTTTCAATTACTGGTTCTTCGCCGAGGGTTACACGGGTACCGGTTTCGAGGAGTGGCTTTGCCTGCAGAACCCCAACGGTTTCGCCATCGAGGCTACGGTGACCTATATGTACCAGGGGGGCGGCACGGACGTGATAGAGTACGGCCTCAAACCCCTTTCCCGTTTCACCGTCAACGTCAACGAAGCGGTAGGGGAGGACATGAACGTCTCCATCATGGTGGAATCGGAAGACGCGCTGGTGGCCGAGCGCCCCATGTACTTCGATTACAAGGGCATGTACCGCGGCGGCCACAACGTGGTGGGCGTTAACGTCCCCTCCTCCTCGTGGTTCTTCGCCGAGGGCTGCACCCAGCGGGGGTTCGAGGAATGGCTTTGCCTGCAGAACCCGGACGAAACGGCTGCGTTGGTGACCGTGGACTACATGCTCGTGACCGGCCAGACCGTGCAGAAGGTATATAGCGTGGGACCGACGAGCCGCTATACGGTAAATGTATTCGAGGCCGTGGGCGCCGAACAGGACGTGGCCATAAAGGTGGATTCCACCCAGCTCATAGTCGCCGAGCGCCCCATGTACTTCAACTACAAGGGCTCGCTCGAGGGCGGGCACGATGCCATGGGCTACGTGCCCGGCAGTTGACGGCGAAAGGGATGAAAAAGAAGGGCCCCCGAGGGGGCCCTTCTGGTTTGAGCTTGCTCTACGAGCTGTGCGAACGGATAATGCCCAGCGCCAGGAGCAGAAGGCCCGCTAGCAGCAGTATGCCCGAGGCCAGGATGAACGGGACCTGGTTGATGCCGGTCTGCGGCAGTTCGCCCGTAGCCTGCCGTGCGGCGCTTGCCGGGGCGATGGGCGGCGTCACCACCTCTCCCGCCACCGCGACCTGGCTGTTCAGGAAGTCCACGCCCCTCGCGTCCACCCCCGCATTCAACTCGACCTGCCGGGCGCCGCCGGATGGATCCATGGCATACCACCCCTGTGTCAGGACCTCCGAGACGGTGTATGTACCGGGTTCCAGCCCGTCGAAGAAATAGCTGCCGTCCTCCGTGGTGGTAACGGAGGGCATGACCTCCACGCCGCCCTGCAGAAGGCGTATCTCCACGCCGCGGAGGGGCGAGTATTCCCCCTCATCGACCTCGCTGTTTCCGTTGCCGTCCCCCCATTCCCATTTGTTGCCTGAGATGGAGGGATAGCGGGCGTTCACGAAATCCACGTCGCCCTGGTCGTAATCGCACAGGAGTTCCACGACGTGGCTCGCGCAAGCCGGATCTACCGCATACCAGCCCCGGGGAAGCACCTCCCTGACGTTATAGACGCCGGGCTTGAGGTTCTCGAAGGCGTACTCCCCGTCGATGGAGGTGACGGCCTGCATGGGTTCCGGGGAGCATGGTGAGGAGAGCTCGACAGCGATGCCCTGCAGCGGGTATTTCTCGCTGTCCTGGGCAAGCCCGTCACCGTTTTCGTCCCTCCACTCCCACTTCGTGCCGGAGATGGACAGGTTGCGCGCGTTGAGGAAGTTGACGCAACACCTCTTCTCGCCGGGTTGCAGATCTATCTCCCACTCTCCACCCACTGGAAATGTGGGGTAGTATCCGTCCGGCGAGACCTCCCTTACCGTGTATGAACCGGGTTCCAGGCCGCAGAAACTGTAGGAGCCCTTGTCGCAGGGCGCGTTGCTCGTGGTTCTGCTGTCCAGCAGCTGGCCGTCACGCCAGAGCTCTATCTCCACCCCCGGCATGGGGGAGTCGCAGAAGCTGAACTCCCCGTCGGCGTCGTTGTCACGCCACTTGCGGCCGGAGATGGAGCCCGGCTCCACCTCCTCGCGCACGCCGTTGCCGAAGTCGACTACCCTGTGCATGCGGCAGGGCTTCAGGAACACGACCTCGTCGGGATCGGTGGTGTGGAAATGCCCCTCCGGCACCGTGCGCTCCACGACCTCCACCTCGTAGCTTCCCGGCTCCAGGCCGGTGAAAGCGTAGCTGCCGTCCTCGGCGGTTATGGCGTGCCAGGTCTTGCAGCCGTCCTCGAGGCGTATGCCCACGCCCGCGATGCCGGGCTCTCCATCGTCCCGGCTGCGGTTCAGGTTGGAGTCGAGGTACTTGCATCCCGAGATGGAGCCCGGCTCCCTCACAGCTTCCTCCAGTTCGTGGAGGGTATCGGCGGGATCGTTGACCTCGGTCTTGCCGCCGCTATTCTTATCCAGGGGTTTGGCCCCGGGGCTGCCGTCCTCCCCAGACGAAGGCGTATCGTCTGGAGGGGTCGCTCCGGCCTCGGGATCCTCTTCGCCGGGGGCCGTTTCGTCGCCTACACCCGGGGTCTCACCGGCTTCCTCACCCGGGACCTCTTCCTCTTCCCCGTCCGGAGCCTCGGCCCCGCCGTCATCCCCGGATTCATCCCCGTCCAGCCAGTCTCTTATATAGTCCAGTATCTCTTCCGCCGTGATTAACGGGGTGTCGTCGCCGGCTTCGCCGTTCTCCTCGCCGGGATGGCTGTCGCTGCCCGGGAAAGTGAAACCGATGCCCGCGAGCAAGGCCATCGCCAGCAGGGTGAGCACACCAAGGAAAACGCACCATTTTTTCAACCCCTGCAAGGGGATCACCTCCTTCGCCGCCCGGCGTCTTTTATCGGAATGGCTATTTGTAACACTCCAGTATCAGCGAACGATGCATTCAGGTTCGTGCAGATTCGCTCGATCTCGAGCAATAGGAGTGGGATAAAAAGCGGCACGAAGCGGAAAAACGCCTCGATATCTACGCCTGGTGGTCGATGGTCATAACCGGCAAGCCTGCCCGCTTTCCAGCCCGCTCGTCTCAGCCCGTTACCGTACCCCCTTCTTTGCCTGCCTTGTCCTTGTCGCCTCTATAAGAAAAGCCCGATCTTTTCATTCGACCGGGCCGGTTTCACCATTAGCTCCCCGCAGTCAAGGTGACCAGTATAAGACCTGCGGCTCGTTGCTTCCCTCGATCCCGGGAGCCTTCGCGATTTCCCGCGCTGCCTCCGTGGACCCCTATTCTCGGTGATACAAGTCTTTTCCGTTTCAACCTCTGTTTAACCCAAATAAACGCGCTTGTCAAACAGCGGCATTAACCGGAACCGGCACGGTTCTTACAGGGTTCCGGGGCGTTATCACCTGCGGGAATACGACACCTCGCGGGCTCGCGGGCGGATTCGCGGAGCAAGGCAGCCGCGTTATCGCTTAGAATAATGCTATGTAAGAAACAAAAGCAGAGCCAGGGAGGGATACGATGCACCCGTTGCAGCAGATCATGAACCCGTCGTCCATCGCCATTTTCGGCGCTTCCAACAATCCCATGAAGATGGGGTCTATCCAGCTGGCCAATATCCTGGAGACGGGATTCAAGGGGGAGGTCTATCCCATCCACCGCAGCGAGGAGACGGTAATGGGCATACCCGCCTACCGCAGCATAGCCGACGTCGGCAAACCCGTGGACCTGGCCCAGATCGTGCTGCCCACGGATATAGTGCCGGAGATGCTGGAGGAATGCGGCAAGGCGGGCGTGCGCCGGGCGATTATCATCTCCGGGGGGTTCAAGGAGTTTGGGGGAGAGGTGGGCAGGGAGCGCGAGCGGAAGCTCATGGAAGTGGCGGCTAAATACGGCATCCGCTTCCTGGGGCCGAATTGCGTGGGCATCATGAACAGCCTGTGTTCCCTCAATTCCACCACCATCGTCGAGCCGCCTATGGGTGGGAACATAGCCTTTGCCTCGCAGTCGGGGGCTTACACGGCCATGATCAACCCCTACCTGAAGGCGCAGGGCATCATGATGGGACAGACCCTGAGCGTGGGAAACGAGGCGGACATGGACCTCGCGGACTGCCTGGAATATCTTGGAGAAGTGGACGAGATAAAGGCGGTGGGGCTTTACGTGGAGACCATCCGCCGCCCCCGGGAATTCATCGCGGCGGCGAGGGCGGCGGTAAGAAAGAAGCCGGTGGTGGCCATCTACGTGGGCGGCACCGAGGCAGGCTCGCGTTCCTCGTTATCCCATACCGGGGCCATATCCGGTCCCGACGAGCTCTACGACGGCCTCTTTCACCAGGCTGGTGTCCTGCGCGCCGACGACCTGGATGATATGCTGGACATGCTGTGGGCGCTCTCCATGCAACCGCTGCCGGAGGGCGGGCGCATGGCGGTGATAACCAATTCGGGCGGCCCCGGGTCATCACTCTCCTATCACCTGGAGAAGGCGGGGCTGGAGGCGCCGCCCTTTTCCGACGGACTGCGGGAGAAGCTGGGTGCGATCACCAATCCATTTACCTATACCGGCAACCCCATCGATCTCACCTTCGAGCCCAACGTGCTCGTGTTCAAGGACCTCCTGGAGCTGGTTTACGAATCGGGCGAGGTAGACGGGGCGTTCCTCTACGGCATATTCGGCGCGCCGGATTTCATGGTCAACCTGAAGAAACGTTTCCCCGAGCTGAAGACCATGGAGGAAGATTGGGACCGTGGTTACCAGGATTTCCTCACCGGGCTCGCCGCGGTGCCGCAGGAGCACTCCAAACCTCTGGTGGTGATGTCGTTCGCGGGCGCCCGCAGCGGTTCCATCATACGCCTTATCGAGGAAGGAGTGCCGTCGTACCCTTCCGCCTCGCGCTGCGCCCGCGCCATGCGCTCGCTTCTCGATTACCGGCGCCTGTCGCGTTGAAAGGCTTATTTGCAAAAAACCATACAGAGCAGTTCTGCTCGTGCCCTCTTTAATGGTTTGCCGCCTGACGGTCGTGAAAAGCTACTCGGGGATAGGAGTATAAATATCCCGCCCGGTGGGCGGGATATCTGGTTATTGCTGTTTCGCTGTGGTTACGGGTTTATTATTCGACTTCCACTTCCATTTCCTCGTACAGCTCTTCCAGGGCTTTTTCGGTTTCAGCGTCGGTATCCGGCCCGGAAATCTTCCATGACCCGTCCTCTTTGAGCAGTATGATGTTAAACTCAATTTCCATGTCCAGTCCGGTCAGCTGGAATTTTACCGGAACGCTGGCCCTGTCGCCGGAGATGCTGCCCTTGCCCACCTCGTAAGAGTCGAGACCTTCGGAGAACCCCTCTACCAACTCTTCCTTGTCGGTGACATCTTCCTTGCTTTGCTCGGTGATAAGCTCGTAAGCCGCATCCGCGTCACCATTCATGGATGCAGCGAGAAACTTCTCCACCACTTGCTCCGGGTTGTCAGAGCTGTCTCCGCCGCTGTCTCCGCATCCTGCGAATGCCAGGGTAGAGAGAGCCAAGGCCAATACGAAAGCCGCCACGATTGCCTTTTTCATCTTTGCCTCCTCTTAATAAACCAAGTCGCTCGCCACTAGAACTTCCAAGCATATAGACTACCACATAAGGGGGACGATAGGTGAAAAGATGCGCATAGATCGGGATATGTAAACGGCCGCGGCGCATGCGGCGTCTCCCGTTCCAGGGCTAAGAGCGGCCTACAGCGACCATGGTGATATCGCCCGGATCGATGGGCTACGATATCGGCGAACTCGATAGCGGGGTTACCGAGAGGCTGCGCGAGGTGAAGGCCGTCCTCGATCATGCCGGAACCGCCAAAATCACCGAAAACCTGGCCGGGGTGCGCTGGGCCAAGCTGCTATTCAACGTCGCGGCCTCCGGCATGTCCACCGCCCTGGGGGCTACGGGCGGCAAGGTAATGGAAAGCGATAAGGCGGCGGATGCGGTCATCTATATCATGGTGGAGGCGAATGGGGCGCGACTCCCCTCGCGTAAATAGATCTTTCCTCGAGGATAGCCGAGGAGCCGAAGACCTCATGACCGCGCGGTATGCTTATGTCCTCGCCGCGGCAGGCTCTACTCGACAGACTTTGACCTCATGAAATGGCCGCGCATGTCCGAGAAAATAAAGGCGGTCCGACATTGAACCAGGCGGATAAACGCGAGGAGGGAATGGTGATGAGAAAGGCAGCCGTCCTTGTCCTTGTCTTGATGCTCGCCGTGTCTATATCCCCGGCGCCTTGCGGGTGCGGCGGTGAAGGACAATCACAGCCCGGGGATGAACAGGAAGGCCAGAACGGACAGAACGGACAGAACGGACAAACCACCCTCGTATTCTCGGACCCGGAACTCGCCTTCCAGCTCACCCGCGCCCTGGGGGCTACCGCCTATGGCGGTGCGGACATCGGCGAGTGCCTGTCCACGGCCGAGCGCATCAGCGAGGTCGACGTTAACAGCTGGTACGCGGAGTGGTACGCGACGGCCGAACGCGTGCGGGGCATCGCAGAGGAGAGCCTGGCCGGAGGGCATGAGGTCAGCGCCCGCGAGGCGTACCTCAGGGCTACCACCTATTACTCCATGGCCGAGTTCTACCTGCACGGTAACCCCTCCGACCCGCGCATAAGGGAGAGTTCCGCAAAGAGCAGGGACTGTTTCGCCGAGGCAGCGAAACTCTGCGATCCCCCCATCGAGCCGGTACGCATCCCCTACGAGGACACCACCCTTCCCGGATACCTTTACAAGGTGGACGACTCGGGTGTGCCGTGCCCCACCCTCATATTGCAGACCGGGTTCGACGGCACGCAGGAGGAGCTATATAACGGGGGAGCGGTGGCCGCAGTGCGCCGGGGATACAACTGCCTGACCTTCGAGGGACCGGGGCAGGGGGAGGTCATACGCGAGCAGGGTATACCCTTCCGCTACGACTGGGAGAAGGTGATCACGCCGGTGGTCGATTACGCGCTGTCGCGCCCCGAGGTCGATCCTGGCAGGATAGCGCTGTTCGGTATAAGCCTCGGGGGTTACCTGGCACCTCGCGGCGCCGCCTTCGAGCCCCGCCTCGCAGCCCTCATCGCCGATGGCGGCGTTTTCGAGCCCTGGTACACGGTGGCCTCTAACATCGCCCAGTATTATCCCCCGTCGGCCGGGACCGCCGAAGGGCTCATCGATTCCATCCGCGCCGACCCCGACGATTTCGACGCGGCCATGCAGGAAGCGATACAGGAGAGCATCCAGTTCAACTGGTGGGTGGGTAACGGCATGTTCACCTTCGATGTGGATACGCCCAGCGCCTTCCTGCTCGCGTATTCGCAGTTCTCCATGGAGGATGTGGCAGGCCAGATCACCTGTCCCACCCTGATCATCGATTCCGACAACGACACCGGCATGAAGGGCGAGCCCCAGAGGCTCTACGACGCCCTTACCTGCCCCAAGGAATTCATGCTCTTCACCACGGAGGAGGGCGCCGGGCTGCACTGCCAGATGGGCGCCATGCTCCTGGCACACCAGCGTATCTTCGACTGGCTGGACGATACGTTCGCGGGCATATGATCGGGAGAGCGCGAGGGCAAGGAGAACCCCTCCCCGGTTTGGGTTCGGGATCGCACGGTATACGGGTGATGGGCGCGGGCGCATCTCCTTAAAGCGCCGCGATATGAATGCGACGCGCGCGAGGGAAGTGCCGCGTGGCGAGGACGTGATGCAGGGAATGCAATAGGGGGAGCCCGGGGCGGGCCCCCCCTATTGTGTGGGAGGAAAGCTGAAGGCCGTGCATTTCGGCGGGCCGGTTTTTCCTTGTGATCTATGTATCCGGACGGCAAAAAGCCGTCCTGTCCGCGCAAGAAAGGACGGCTCTTGGCAAAAAGGGGACGTCCCCCATGATGAAAGGACGCCTCGTCTAAGCCTGTTAAGCGGGTCTTCCTTTCCAAGCACGGGAGGCAGGGCTGTTTCCAACCCTACCCTATCGGCAGCCCTCCTTAGCTATCGCTTTAGGGCAGACTGCTCGGAAAACCATACGCTGCTTGTTTATCAAAAATCTCGCGCAGTTGTCAACTGTATATAGATATCGTCTGCGGCAGCGCCTGAAATACGTCTTTGGCGTTTTCGCCAAATATGGCAGATAATAGCATAAGACGAGGAGCATCCTTACGGATCACTTTCAACCGGGAGATCAGCAGATGCTGCACGCTATTCCGGCGGGTTTAACAGTCCCGCGGTGGATATATCCGAGATTTATTTGAAAAGGAGGTGGGAGGATGAAGGTAAGTGCCAGGAACCAGATCAAGGGGATGGTAAAGGCTGTGACCCCCGGCGCCGTGAGCTCCGAGGTGAAGGTGGAGTTGTCGGGCGGCGACGAAGTCGTGGCGATTATCACCAAGGCTTCCGCGGAGGGGATGGGGCTTGCCGAAGGCAAGGAGGTATACGTCATCATCAAGGCCACCAGCGTGATGATAGGCACCGACTGACGCGGACGATACCGAGAGGCAATACCCACGGCACGTTTATCTAATGAGCGGTTAACAGGCATAAGCGGGGAAGGATCAAAAAGGGGTTGGAAACCCCGCCGCTTCTGCTATAATGTACGCGTATTGGTTTTTTAGGTTAGATCGTTCGTCTTCCCGAGGAGACCGTATCCTCGGGATTTTTTTAGGCGAAGGAGGTGAAAGATTTGAAGATATACGTGGGGAACCTCAGTTACTCGACCAGTTCGGATGGGCTGCGCGAGTTGTTCGAGGAGTTCGGTGCGGTCGATTCCGCAGAGGTGGTAATGGATCGCAATACCAACCGGTCCAGGGGTTTCGGGTTCGTGGAGATGTCCAACGGAGATGAGGCCAAGGCTGCCATATCCGCCCTTAACGGTAAAGATGTTGACGGCCGCGCGTTGAACGTAAGCGAGGCGAGGCCCAAGAGGACCGAGTCCCGGAGTTCGTACCGCTATTGAGCGTTAAGAAACCACTGTCGGGAGACAAATGGGTGCTCGAGGCATAAAACAAGCGGAGGTAAGGAACCTCCGCTTGTTTTTTTCTGCCGAGAAGACTACGCCAGCCTGTTTGCGGCCCTGCTTTGCTGGGTATCCTCAATAGGGCAGGCAGAGCAAAGGAGGCAACGGGTGAACGCGACGCAGCGCGGAAGACGGTATGGGCGGCGTAACGTGTTTTAGCGGGGCAGGGAGAGGGAAGCGCGCGAAGGGAAAATCCACAGGAGCGCGAATGGTGATCAGGAGAGGTCGAGGAAGGTCGGCTTCCAGGGAGAGGAGAAGAAGATGGCTGCAGGGGAAGTGGTTGCGGTGGAGAGCGGAAAGCTTGATTTGATACTGGCGGCCTTGAGGAAGTCGCTGGACAAGACCAGGAAGTACTTCGTGGCTACTGCCATCTTTTACCTGGTGCTCATAGCGGTATTCGCTTTCCTGGTGGCGACGGTGGAGGACGAAAAGGCGAGGGGAGCCGATATAGGGATACTCATCCTGGTCTCCCTCGGTTTCCTGGGGATGTGGATCTCGGCCCTGCGGGGACTGCACGGCAGCAAGATAACCGTCGCCTCGTTCCTCAATCTCTATCGCTTTCCGCTGGCGGAAAAGCTGTTGGAGCTGGAGGACGAGGGCAGGTGGGGCGACGAGGGCGAGCGGTTGCGGAAGGCCGTGGAAGTCCTGGAGCAACAGGCGGCGGCGGAAAAGGAGATGAGGGCGTGGCCCAACCGCATGCTCAGCCTGGTGGTGATCACCGTGATAGACATCCTCATCTGGGTGGTGTGGGGTAACTGGGTGATGGCGCTGGTAAACCAGGGCATCGCCATGGTGATCAGCATGACCCATATATCCATAGCCCCCACGACCTCCATCAAGGCACTGGAATCCCTGAAAGGCGGGGGGGAGGGTTCTTGAAAGCGTCGGCGCAGGGGATAAGGTGCCCCCGGGCACGTTCGTTGCGCATGCGCGCCGGATGGCCGCCAGGCCTTACCTCTGCAGCATGCGGATGACGCGGTTGAGGACGATGGCGTGCTCCGGGCATAGTTCGTAGCAGCAGTAGCAATTGATACACTTGTGCCTGTCGAACTCGGGGACCTTGTTCACCTTTATCGCGCCGACAGGGCAGCTCTTCTCGCATGTGCGGCATGCGGTGCAACGGTCGGGATCGACATGAAGGGCGTGATGGGAGACGAGCCTGAAGGCCAGGCGGTGGAAGGGAGTGGTCCAGGACATGCGTGGCACGGTCGAGGGTTTCTTGAACCCCTCGATCACCTCCAGTCTGCCGTGCACGTCGATGTCCTCGATGCGCACCGGGCCGAGGCCCCGTTCGCCCGCCGTCGCCAGCAGGGGTATCATGGCGGGATCGATGCCCATCATGGTGGCCATCACCGTATCCATGGCCACGCCATTGCGGGCCGCGAGCAGCTTGCCTTCCTCGCGGATGTCCTCGCAGGAGGGGCCGTTGCCTTCCATTACCGTTACCGCGTCCATGACCACCAGGTCCGGGAGCCGCAGCTGATAGATGTCCACTACCAGCTCGCTGAAATCGTGGCCGGGGGAGGCTACCGCGTGCATGCGCGCCTTCTCTCCACCCACCAGGAATCCGAAACTGTTTTTCATGGCGCCGGTGATGATGGTGCCTACGTGGGTCTTGAACTTGGGCATGGAGATAAGGATGTCGCAGTCGATCACCTGGGAGGAGATCGAGGTTTCCTCGATGAAGCGGGAGGCGATGGGGACGCGGCGCGCCGAGGCGGTGAAGTTGACGAAATGCTCCGCGAGCAGGTCCTCCATACCCGTGGATCTCCATACCTCGCCCGCCCGCCCGTACCCGCGCACGCCGGGATTGTCGCCCACCTGCACCCGCGCGCCCCTCGCCTTGAGGGTATCGACCATGGCCTTGACCACCATGGGGTGGGTGACGATTCCGCTCTCCGCCGGCCAGGGGCCGAGCAGGTTCGGCTTGACCAGGACGCTCTTTCCCTTCAGCTCGAGCGGGAATGCTTCGAGCACCTCCCGCATGCCTTGCTCCAGCCGGCCTAAATCGTAGCTCGCCTCGAGTACGAGCACCTTCTCCTTTTCCCCCAAACCCGTCCTCCTCGCACGGCGCCCGGCGCCGTTATCCATGCGTTGAATCCTCGTATGACTCCACCACCCTGCGGTATTTTTCGTGGATCATACCCATGTCGAAGTCGCGGAATTCCTCGAGTATGGCGTCTTGTTCCTCGCGAGTGAAATAATCCATGATTGGAATGAAGAAGCGGCGGTCCTCTTTTTCGATATGGGAAGCGTAGAAGGCGACGAGCTCCAGAACAAGGGCCCGTATCTTTACCGTCGCCTCCGGATCGCCGCCGAGGTAATCCTCCCTCGCCCGGGCGAGGTCGCCTACCATCCGCCTCGCGTGTTTGTGTTCCTCCACCAGCTCGAGCATGACACGCTCGTGTTCTTCGGACAGCTCTTTCTTCTCCAGGTCCCTGAAGAGGATATCCTCTTCCTTGCCGTGATGCGTGCGGTCGGCATAGGTACGGAAGAAATCCACGGCGCGTTCGACAAACACCGCGTCCACATCGTGTTCTCCTCCCAGGCTCCTCGCTCGCTCCTCGAGCTGCCTGGCCATGCGCTCGATGAGGCGGTGCTCGGTCATCAGTGGGCCTATGGGCATCATTCAGGAACCTCCTTCCCGCGCATTCTCCCCTCGACCAGTTCCTTGAGGGCGATGGCGTTATTGTATTGCACTTCCTTCGAGCCGAACAGCAAGGTGAGCCTGCCCTTGCGTGCCTTTACCTCGAGTTCCCGCAGCAGGTCCTCCTTTCCCTCGAGCTCGGCCGCGTAACGTCTCTTGAACTCGTCCCATTTGCCGGGATCGTGCCCGTACCACTTCCTCAGCTCGCTGCTGGGGGCGACTTCCTTGAGCCAGACATCCAGCCCGGCCTCTTCCTTGCTCAGCCCCCTGGGCCAGAGCCTGTCCACCAGTACCCTGGCTCCGTCGTCAGGCGAAGGCTCTTCGTAAACTCGTTTTACCCGTATCATGATCTAGAACACCTCCCTTCTTTGCGCCGGAGGGCAAGCGGCTCGCAGTGCCGTGCCCAATTACTTGTTATTCCCCGGGGTAGAGGATAATGATCGCAGCAGACAGCCAGCCACGTTCCGGGCGGGCGGCCCGTTTTCGAGTGTAAGCACGGGGACCGCGCGCAGGACACCAGAGAAGTGTCCTGCAGCAATAGACATAGAGGGGAACGATCCCCACGAGTCCCCGCATACGTGCGAATGCCCGGTCATTTGCCGGGCTATTCTCAAAAGGCACGCGATAAGCAATAATCATAAGGAAAGACCTTACTTCGCAACTACACCAATGGAATCTGTCCTTGATCGTGAGGGGGATATCATGCTCACAGGCGGCTGGCCGCGCGAGGGCGTGATCGAAGAGTGGTTCGAGGGGTGCCTGGAGACGGCCTATGCATGCCGGTACCCCACCCTGATGGCGATATTCAACGACGGCCTCGCGAGGTTCGGCGACGAGGAGATATTCGTCTTTCCCGCCCCGGGCGAGCGCTACACGCGCAGAAGGCTGGACGAAGCGGTCAGGAAAGTGGCCGCCTCGCTCATGGAGGATTATGGCGTCAAGAAGGGCGACTGCGTCGCCATGATCCTCTTCAACAACCCCGAGTTCTGCATGAGTTATCTGG
The DNA here is from genome assembly GCA_964462595.1 of uncultured Actinomycetota bacterium. Classification (GTDB taxonomy): domain Bacteria; phylum Actinomycetota; class Geothermincolia; order Geothermincolales; family RBG-13-55-18; genus SURF-21. The sequence continues at coordinate 30,335 of CAYWXM010000059.1, read as the reverse complement.
CCATTGCAGCCATCGGCGCGATATCGGTGGTCGTCAATGCCAGGCTGGAGAGAGAGGAGCTCGCCTTCCAGCTTCGCGACTCGGGAGCCAAGGTGCTGATCGTGCAGGCTGAGCTTTATGAGAAGGTCAAGCCGTTGCGCCTGCAGCTGGAGAACCTGGAAAGCATTATCATCACCGGCAACGAGGGCGAGGATGGTTGTGCCCCCTATACCAGCCTCCTGGCAAGAGATGCACCGGCGCGCATAGAGGTGGAAGTGAGCGAAAGGGACATCTGCAGCATCTGCTATACCAGCGGGACCACCGGCAGGCCGAAGGGAAGCATCATCACCCACCGTAACGTGGTGGCCAATGCCATGGCCCAGATGAGTTGCCTGCCCCATCTCATGCAGGGAATGTATACCATGGATGAGATCAACAGGATAAGACAGATGATCGCCTTGCCGCTCTTTCACGTCACCGCCTTACATACGCTGTTCAACCTCTGCCTGCTGGGCGCGAGCGCCGTGGTGCTACCCGTCTTCCAGGCCGACCAGGTTATCGAATCAATGATCGAGGAAAAGGTGAATTACTTCGTGGGGGCCACCGCGATGTTCTGGCTTATGCGCATGCAGCCCGATTACGGCAGGCTGGTGGAGGCGGGGCACCTGAAATTGATCTTCCAGGGCGGCTCGCCCATGCCGCCGGAGCTGGGGGAGATCATGCTCGGGGACTTCCCGGACGCCAGGATAGGCAACGGTTTCGGAATGGCCGAGACCACCTCGGTGGGCGCCGGATCTATACTTCCTCCCGAGCAGGTCATTGAGCGGGGGTCGTCGATAGGCTGGCCCACGCCTCCCACCCTCTTCAAGGTGGTGGACGAACGGCTGCAGGAGCTGCCGCTGGGAGAGCCGGGCGAGCTGCTCGTCAGCGGCTCGGGCGTGTGCCATGGCTATTGGAATCTCCCCGACAAGACCAGGGAGAGCTTCGTCATCGACGAGAAGGGGCGCAGGTGGCACCGCTCGGGGGACGTGGTGGTCGTGGATAAGGAAGGTTTCTATACCATCGTCGGTCGCAAGAAGGATATGATCCTCAGGGGCGGCGAGAACGTTTATTCCGTGGAGGTGGAGAACCTCATCGCCATGAACCCCAAGGTGCTTCAGGTCGGGGTGGTGGGAGTTGTTGACCAGGTGCTGGGGGAGAAGATCAAGGCGGTGGTATTTCCCATGCCCGGGCACGATATTACCGCGGACGAGGTCCTGGAATTCTGCAGGGGAAGGATCGCCGATTACAAGGTGCCGGATTTCGTGGTCATCTCGGATATCCCCCTGCCCCTGAACGCCGGGGGTAAGATCATCAAGGAACACCTGCGCGATCTGTGACCCGAGGCCGGCTTCCAGAGCTTCCCGTTACGAAGGAACGACGCTGGTCTCAGGCAATAAAAAGGGGGCCGGTCTCGTGCCGGCCCCCCTGGCGCACGTAATGACTACATGAAGATGCTGCCGAGTGAGAGGCCGAAGGCCATGTCGCCCTCGAACTTTATCTTCCCCTGCATGAAGGCCGTGGGGCCGTTCATCTCCCCGGATGCGATCTTGGCCAGGTCGGAAGACGAGCCCGCTATCCTCAAGCTGGGCTGGGATGCGCCGTTGAAGACCGCCTTGACCGGCATTTTCCAGTCACCGGGCATGGCCACGTCGAAATCAACCGCACCCTTGGTCTGGCTGACCGCGTCGTACTGCTTGCGCCCGGTGAATGAAGACGCCAGGTCCACCAGGGGCTTCACGAAATCCTCGGAGAGGACCACCTCCAGCATGGGGTTCTCTATCCCCCCCTCGACCACGGAGATCTCCTTCGCGCCCTTGATGGATATTCCGAACGCAAGGGATTTCTCCCCCGTGATGGTTACCGAGAGCGTGAAGGTGGTGCCCTCCATGTCGGGCATCGGTTTCTCCGCCAGCCGCTTCCCCACCAGTTCCGGGATATAGGACTCCAGATATTCCTTTATCCCCAGGGTGTTTTCCGCCATCGTTCTCCCCCTTTCAGGTCCGACATTACCGGCAACATTAAAAGCCCGCCCCCGCCGGTCTGGATGCCGGCAGGACAGGCGCTATTCTTCCCTTTTCGACCCCGCATACCAGGGGTCGACGTTCCTGTCCAGCTTTCCCCCCCCGGGTTCGCAGTGGGCGAGGTCCTTGACCTCGAGCCGCCGCAGCGCTCTCTGCGCGTCCTTTACCTCCAGGTTCAGAGCTTTGGTGATCTCGGATGCCACCGCTCCAGGGCATTCCCTCAGGTAGGTAAGGATCCTGTCGGCATCATCCTTGATCTTGCGCATCGTTTCCTGTCCCTTGTCCGTGAGCCCTATATGCTCCACGGACTTCTTTTCCTTCCTTCTCTCCAGGAAGTTGTCTATGTCCTCCTGGGTCACCACGTACCTTTTACCCACGCGGGCCGCGCGCAGTTCTCCCTGGCGTATATAATGCCTTACCGTCTGGACGTTAACCCCCAGGCTCTTGGCCACGTGATAGGTGTTCATGTAGGTTCGCAATATATATCTCCTGTATTACTTACGTTGTGTTACGTTGTTTCGTGTTGTGTAACATATATCTAAGATATGTGTCAAGTTGTATTTTCAACCTGAGACCGGAAGAAACACGAAGAACTCCAGGGGCATACTCAGCGAGGTTCCGGAAGGGCCGTGCCCGTCTCGGTGGGATGCGCGGCGGCACGAGGTCTTCTCTGGAAGTTTATGGTTGGGAATATGAACGTGATGGAGGAGGTGCAGCCTGGCGCGGCCATAAACGGCGCATCGGCGGCGGCAGAGGATCAGGGGTTGACCAGGCTCAGAGCGCGGATGGCCCTGGGCATGGATGGATAGACCAGGACGTCTCCCGAAAGAAGCCGTTTCTGCAGGCGCAGCCGTATCTCCTCGAAGGCGATGTCCTCCTCGCCCTGCGCCCTGTTGTAAAGCGCCACCACCACCGGCTTGCCGTATTCCTTCCTGATGCCCACGAGTATATCCATGGCGGCGGCGAGGCCTTCCTCGCCCCCCGGCCCGAAGCCGAAGTTGAGGGCGATATCGAAGACCAGGATATCGGTGGAGGCGTTGGCTGCGGCCTCGCGCATGGCGGCCTCGAAGATCGGGAGGTGGGTCAGCGGCGTCCCGATATCCAGCGGGTTGTTCACCGCCGCGCCGGGCGCTCTCAGGACCTCGCGCAGTCGGGCCTGGCTCTCGCCGCTGAGGGGCGGCACCTCCAGGCCTGCTTCCTCCGCCAGGTCCGCGGCATAGGTACCCAGGCCGCCGCCCCCCCCGCTGAGCATCAGTCTCTTTCCGGGCCTGCGTCCCAGGTGCTTCAGGGCCAGGAGCACGTCGCAGGTCTCGTCCACCCCGGAGACCTCGATGACGCCGCTCTGGCGCAGCATGCCTTCCCAGATGGCCGACGACCCGGCCAGCGAACCCGTATGGGACACCACGGCCCGCGCCGAGGAATCGCTTTTCCCCACTTTCCACAGCACCACCGGCTTGCGCGACGACGCTTCCTGCAGGGCTTGCATCAGTTCCCGCCCGTCCGAGGTGCCTTCCAGGTAGCCGGCGATGAACTCGGTCTGGGGGTCGGAGGTGAAGTAACGGATGAGATCGGTCTCGTCTATGTCGGCCCCGTTGCCGTAGCTGACGATGGCCGAGAAATCAATACCCAGGCTCTTGCACTGGCGCCCCACGTGCACCGAGAAACCGCCGCTCTGGGAGAAGTAGGCGACGTTGCCGGGGGTGTAGGAGAAATCGTAGCCGGGCAGCAGGGCGAGGCGGTTACGGGGGTTGTAGATGCCGAAACAGTTCGGCCCCACGATACGGAAGCCGCCTTCCCGCGCCAGGTTCAGCGCCTCGCGCTCCAGCGCCTCCCCTCCCTCTCCTATCTCCCGGAAACCCGCGGCCATGATGATCACGCCCTTCACGCCCATGCCCGCGCACTCACGCAGTATGTCCATGGAGCGGTGGGCGGGGATGGTGAGGTATACGAGTTCCGGCACCTCGGGAAGCGATGCCAGGTCCTGATAGACCTTGCGCCCCATGATCTCGTCCTCTCCGGGGTTGACCAGGTACACCGGCCCCGAGAATCCGTAGGTAAGCTGGGAGGTGGTGAACATGGACCCGAACTTCATGGGTTTTGCGGATGCCCCAACGATGGCCATGGAGCGGGCGTTTATCACGGCGTCTATTTCCTCGAAGTTGAAATGCAATGCTACCACGTCCTTTTTTCCTGCGTCATTATATCACCTGGTAACGGGAAATGTGGCCAGGCAGGTGGTGCGCAAAGTGCGGGTTACCGGGAAAGGCACGCCTGCGGATGCACTGCGGATGATGTGTTTGGAAAGGAATAACGAGACCGTTACCCGCAGGCTCGAGCCGATGTATAATCGTTGTATGGCTGGTAAAACCCTGAAGCTGGCGGAGATGTCGAGCCCGGAGGTCGATGCCCTGAACCGGGAGAAGACGCTTTTCGTCATGGCCCTGAGCCCGCTGGAGGTGCACGGTCCCCACCTTCCACTGGGAACCGATGTGTGGATGGCCGAGGAAATCCGCGACCGTGCCCTGCGGAAGATAGGGGAGCGCCACCCCGAACTGGACCTCGTGCTCTTCCCATCTTATTACCTGGGCAGCGATACTATACCCGGTTCGGTCGAAGTGGACAGCCGGGCCATCAACCTGTTGCTGCGCGCCAACGCGACTTTCCTGGCCGAACGAGGTTTTCACTATCTCCTGGTGACCGATAACCACGGCGGACCGCGCCACCAGGTGGCAACGGCGAAGGCGGTGCGAAGGCTTTACGACAAGCGAGGTTTTTACATCGTCGCGCCCTTCCTCTCCTTCTTCCGCCGCATGGTGGAGCTCGACCCCGAGCTGCTGTCGCGCCTCGGGGCCGGCAGGGGAGCGTGCGGCGACGACGAGGACAGCCATGCCGGCCTGAACGAGACGTCGCTCATGCTCGCGGCCTGCCCGGAGGACGTGCGCCCCACGTGGAAGGAGTTGCCGCGCGTCTCCATCAACCCTCGCCGCTGGCCTAACCTCCTGATAGGCACGCTGGGAAGGGCACTGCGCATCATGGGTGCGGAGGAGCTGGGAAAGGACTTGAGCCACGTGGGGTTGATGCTCTCCTGGGTGACGGAGAAAAACCCCTCCACCTACATCGGAGAGCCCCGCGGCGCCTCTCCCGAGGCCGGCGAGCGCATGCTGGACGCTTTCTCGGACGAGGCGGCAGGCGCGGTTGACGCGGCGATGGCGGGAAGCCCGCCCTATCACACCCCCCTTGGCTGGTCGCTGCGGTTCGTCGAGCCCAGCCTGTGAAAAGCCCCCGCACCGTTAAACGTTTTAGAACCTGCGGAGTATAAGCGAGTCCATTCCCGTCGAAAACCTGTCGGGAGTGAACGGCAAGGCACGGCCTCCAGGTATTTCAGGGAGCGCTCAGATCTTTGAGCTGTATGGCAAGCGACTCGAACTCCTCGCGCGAGAGGTCCCCGGTGACCATGAGCGCCATGTCCCCCAGCACCAGGTGCATCTCCTGGCAGTCAATGGCGGCCGTGTAGGAAGCGTTGCCGGCGTCCGCCCCGAACACCTCCTGCACGGTGAGGAAAGCACCGGTAAGAGCGGCCATGCCGGTGGTGTAATAGGAAAACTCCGGATCGTAAGGGCTCTCCATTATCTCCACCTGGCGGGTGCCGTCGCGCAGGACCAGGTAGAGCTGGCGAAAGCCCTCGGGGAACTGCGTCGATGCCTCCGATTCGGTGAGGTTGGATTCCGCGGGGTCCCGCACGTAGGACGCGACGAGTTCGAAGCCCTGGATCTGCGGCACCACCGGCTCGAAGCCCAGCTGAGCGGAGGCGCTCGCCATATCGGCGGGCCGGCAGCCTCCATCCCTGGCTTCGGAACTGACGCCGATACCGGGGTCGCCGAAGAGGGCCACCGGATCCGGGGGAAAGCTATCTTGCCCATAAACCTGGTTCTCTCGTATGTCCTGGTAGCGGAACACCACCACCCTGTCCTCGCTCAGGGCAAGCTCTTTCCTCGAGGGGAATCCCGTTTCCGTGTCCAGCCAGATGCGCATCTCCGGCGCCAGGCCCGCAGCGGACTCCAGGCGATAGGTGTCGGTCCCATCCAGGTTTTCCCTGCCCGCGACTACCAGGTCGCCGCTTTCTATCAGGGCCATCATCGAATTGAAGTAATCGGCGTTGCCGATGAGGTGATAGAGAGCCAGGTAATTGCCGGTGCAACGGATGGGAGGGACGTGCGATTTGAGCACGACCTCCAGCTTTTCCGCCTGCCCGGGCTCCTCCCCGGCAAGGCCGGCACGGTATAGTTCCATGCCGGACTGCACGGTAAGGGTGCGCAGCCTGGCCTGGCCTCCCTCGACCCCGTAAAAGCGATAGCGATAGTTGTCAGGGAAGCTGATCTCGAATTCCTCGCGATAGAGGCTCCCGGCGTCCTCGGTGACACAAGTGTAAGAGATGGTGTCTGTATTCCCGCATCGCGTCTCCAGTAATTCCAGCACCTCACCGGAGAGACCGTTGCCGCCGCACCCGCCGTTGAGCAGCATAAACACCGTCAGCATAGCCAGGGGTATTGCCAGCCTGCGCACCTCTTTCTCCTCTCTTACGGACACCGCCTCCCGGTGTTCTCAATATATCCTAGCAGAGCCGCGTGTCCGTGGGGCATACGATGGCATAAAGGACCGGGGAGCAGGCCCGTTTACGGCGGGCGTATTCACGGCACGACCGGCAGCACGCTGTGTGGGATATAATCGTAAGGTATGAGGACAGCAGGCAGGGGAGCACAAAAAAGGAGCAGGAAGATGAGATGGGACAGCGGCGAGACACGCAGCATGAGCAACGGCATACCCTGGGTAGACCCCCACGTCCACATCATGCCGCCGAAGCGCATGGCCGGCCTGGTACGATGGGTCAGGAAATTCACGCCGGGGTTTCCCCTCAGCGAGGATATATCCGCGCAGGATATACTGGACAGCATCCGCGACTCTGAGATACCTTATTTCTTCAACCTGGTATTTCCCCTCTGGGAGGAGGAGACCGAGGACCTCAACCGCTTCAACCGCGATACCTGTGCCGATATACCCGAGGCCATCCCCTTCGGCTCCGTGCATATAGAGACTCCGGACAAGGGCATGGAAACGCGCCGCTGCATAGAGGAATACGGCTTCATGGGGATGAAGCTGCATCCCTTCGCCCAGCGTTTTCCGGCCTTCGGCCCCGAGATGCGCCCCGTGTTCGAGGTGCTCAACGAGCACCGCAGGCCTCTCCTGGTGCACACGGGATTCGACACCTTCTACGGCATGAACATGGACCTGAACGACATGGAGGCGGTCATCCGAGATTATCCCGATATGCAGCTGGTGGCGGTACACGCTCTCTTTCCGCGCTTCCGCCTCGCCCATCGCCTTCTTTCCGAATATCCCAATTTCTGGCTGGACATGACCAACTCGATCTCCTGCATGCGCATGTACGAGGACCTCAAGCACAACAGGGGAGACCTGCCACCCATGGCGACAAGCCTCGAGACTGACGACGTAAAGGAGAACTACGACGATTTCTTCCGCCTCTTTGAGGATTTTCCCCAGCGCATAATGTACGGCACCGATTTTCCCGTGGGTTTCGGCGCCCATCCCGCTCTTCTGGAGGACATGAAATCCTTAGACCTGGGCACGGAGGCGGAGGAATGCCTGCTTCACCGCACGGTGCAGGCCATGCTGGAGACGTGCGGCCACCCGGAAATACTGGCCTCCCTGGGGGCCTAGGCTCGTGGCAGCGAAGACGTACGCGTGCCAGGCCTAAACGTTCGCAAGCTTCCTGGCACATGCACCGCCGCGTCGCCCTCCACGCTCGGGGATACTATAGAAACGCATACGTGCCAGGCCAGGCCTGGCTCCGCCAGGACTGGCACAGGCACCGCCGCGTCGCCCTCCGGGCGCCGCTGTCGCTTGCGCGATGCAGGCAACGGAGGCAAGTGCGCAGACGGATGGGTTATAATCGTTATGGAGAGAGTCAGCCGGGTGGTCGCGGGTGCGGCGGTAGCTGCGCTCGAGGAAAGTCCGGACTCCACAGGGCAGGGAGCTGGGTAACGCCCAGGCGGGGTGACCCGACGGAAAGTGCCACAGAAAGGGAAACCGCCCGCCGGCGCATGGCGCATGCGGTGCCGGCAGGCAAGGGTGAAAAGGTGGGGTAAGAGCCCACCAGCGGTACTGGTGACAGGCCGGCTTGGAAAACCCCTCCCGGAGCAAGACCAAATAGGAGCCGATGCTGTGGCCCGCAGCGTTCGAGGCTCGGGTAGGCCGCTAGAGGCCGCCGGTAACGGCGGTCCCAGATGGATGACCACCGCCCGGGGTCAACCGGGTACAGGATCCGGCTTACAGGCTGGCTCTCTTCCTTATCGTCCAGGCGCCGGTCCTCCCGCACTGCCTGCCGGGCCCTTTCGAACATGTGTTATCCTAGACAATAAAAGGTCTTTGGGTTGCTTTGCCGAAGGGGGTATCAGGCATGTCTCTGACCAGATGCGGCGTGTGCGGGGTTCCAAAACGCATCGCTTTCATGCACCGCTGGAAGGATAACGGCGTCCTGGAGAGCCGCCCGGCGTGCTGGTGGTAAAGGTTAAGGACACTTGATGGGGCTCGAACCCCTCACGGGGTCTGACTGGAAGAAATTGTTAGACGAAGCCCGCCGCGTCTTCGCCCTCAACGAGGTGGACCAGGGGGACGTCTATTACCACATGCCCTCCCACAACCATTATCCGTCGCTTTTCGGTTGGGACAGCGGTTTCCACGCCGCGGCCATGACCCACATGGACGCGGTAAAGGCGCAAAGGGAGCTGGAGACCCTGTTCAAGCAGGTGGGGAGCGACGGACACCTGCCCCACGAGGTGCTGCTGCCCAACAGTTACGCCAATCGCTGGACCAGGGGCCTGCAGACCCGGCTGGTCAGGTGGGAGTTCGACGGGCGCGGAGCCTCTTTCATGGTAGACCCGCCGAGTTACCATTATGCCGCAGAGCTGGCGTACAGGAAGACAGGCGATAAGGGCTGGTTGAAGAGGGTCTTTCCCCTCATGTGCCGCAGCCTCGACTTCCTGCTGCAAAAGCGGGATATAAGAGGAGACGGCCTGGTGACCATCCTGCATCCGTGGGAGTCCGGAACGGACATGTCGCCCCAGTTCTTCCGGGCCTTGGGAATACGCGAGCGCGGCATATGCTCGCACGCGATCGCGTGGCTCTATCCCGGCTGGCTTTACGCCTTCAACCGCGCCGCAAAATGGAGAGCTAGAGCGCTGGCCAAGGCAAACCGCTTCGTGTGCGAGGACCTCACCGTCAACTGCCTCGTGGTGCGGGCGTGCCGCAGCACGTCATTCCTGGCAGGTGAATTGCAGAGGAGGCGCGAAGAGGGGAATTACCGGCGGCGGGCCGAAGAGATGATCGATGCCATGGACAGGCATTTATGGGACGAGCGGGCGGGGTGTTATTTCCCGCGTTTCGGCTATCGCCGCCCCCGCCTGTTGCGGCGGCGCACGGCGGCCTCGCTGCTCCCCCTTTTCACCGGCCTGTGCCGGAGGGATCATGCGGAGAGGTTGATACACGAGCACCTGCTGAACCCCGAGGCCTTCTGGACCGCATACCCCGTGCCTTTTAACCCCGAGTCGGAGCTGACCGGAACCGGCGAATGGGTGGAGCGCCATCTCTGGTCGGGACACTGCGTGTGGGTCAATATCAGCTGGATGCTCGCCATCGGCCTGGGGGAATACGGTTACGTGGAGGAAGCGCGTGAGATGACCGCCAGGGTCGTGCACATGATACTGCGCGAAGGGTTTTTCGAGTACTACGATTCCCGCAGCGGGGAAGGCAGGAGGATAACCGACTTCTGCTGGCCGGCCCTCGCCCTGGACATGATGGCCCGCTTCTGGCCGCAGGCCGTGGGCGGGGAGTCGTAAGCGCCGGCAGGGGCTAAAAGGAACCCCGGCCCTCAATGCCTGACGATGCGTTTGGGAAAGGCGTCCGAGAGCATGCCGGTGCGCATGTAATCCAGGTAACGTTCTCTCCTTCGCGCTGCGGCGGCGTAAAAAGGGACAAGGATGGCGACGACGATAAGGGTTAACCATGACCTGGAGCCGACTGCCACCCCCAGGTTCATCAGCGTTCTCGCGGCGATCCTCTGGTGGCTGCCGTGAGTCATCAAATAGCGGTGTCTGGCGAGGCCCTTTTTCTGGCGTTGTATCAAGCGCAGGTTGTAGACCAGGCCCAGAATCCAGATCATGATCCCAAGGGGTAAGGAGACGGGCAGGGGCATATTGATGCACCATCCAGCCGCGAGGCCCGTTATAACGCTGCCCCACAGGAGGACGAAATGCAGCAGAATGACCCAGTTCGCTTGTGGCATAAGCTCTATATACCCACAGGTGGTGACGAAAAAACAACCCCCGGCAGGCTGGTTTGCCGCCAATGCACGCTTGCGGGGAGGTCTAGGGGAACGTGACGGAGAAGATAAGCGTGTAGTATAAAGGTAAAGCAAGGAGAAAACGGCGTTGGGATGTCGCCGTGAGTGCTGCGAGAAGAAGGGCGTTCAAGAGATTAACGATATATGTATTGATTCTGCAAGAGAAAGGGGGAAGGTTGGGTGAGTAAGCTTGCGGAGCTGAAGCAGCGACTGCAGCACCTGGTGGAAATCAGCGCCAGGATGAAGCAGCAAGTCGAGCGATTGAAAGGCCCTGAGGGTATCGAGTTACGCAAGAAGGTGAAGGATGCCGGCACCCGCGTGGGTATAGGTACGGGTATCTCCGTCGCGGGGCTGACTATACTGGCCGTGGCGTCCGTGTACATCATCGCCGTTGTGATCCTGCTGGTGAACATCGCCCTGGACAGGCTGTGGCTTTCCGCCCTCATAGTTGTAGCGGGGTTCCTGCTCCTGGGAGCCGCGATAGCGGTGATCGGGTTCGGCATCGCACGTAAGGCCGCCAAGGAAATACCCAAGCTCGGCAACGATGTCATACAGCCCATCAAGGATGCCGGTGAAGAGATGAAAGAGACAGCCCAGGAAATGCAGGTGATCGCCAGAGATGAGGCGGAGGAACGCCAGAAACAGATGCAGGAGATCCTGGGCCAGGTGAAAAAGGTCGCGCCCTTCGTTATCGGAGCCTACGTGGGATACCGGGTGGTAAAAAAGGTCGTCCGGTCCCGGCAGACAAAGAAGAAGATCTTGCAGGAGGTGTTGGAAGAGGACTGACGCCCAAGGAGAACCTATAGTGAAAGGGGCCGGAAAATCGGCCCCTTTCACTATGGCGCCATACGGTCCCACGCTTGAGGACCCTTGCGGGTATATTTCGTCCGTGCCGGCATAATCGCCCGTTAGCTCAATTAGTCTATGCCTAAAGTTCAGGTTTACATATTTGTGGGTTTATGGCTGACCGCGAGAGATAAAGAAGCCCTGAGAATATCTTTTACGAGGTAGATATGGGGTCAAATGTTCCCAACCTGGCGCGAATAAGCTGTCTGGCAGGAGATGTAGGGGTTGAGGGAGATGAGTAACCCAGACGGAGAAAAGTGCAAAAACCAGCATATCATGTAATATATATATAGCTCAACTATAGATTTAATTTATTGGCCAGGAGAAGGAATCAGACGGATACGCGAGGTCCTAACCCCAGGATTCGTCACGAGACGCCGCCTGCAGGATGAAAAAACCCGCGAAGTGGCATGCCCGTTTCGTCGGGCAGGCTGTGGGTGTCACGGGGTGGGGTTAGTATGTTTATGGAGGTGTTTGGTCATGACATATTCGCACAGCCAGCTCGAAACCTACGAGAACTGTCCCTTTAAGTACCGGCTCCAATACGTAGAGCGCGTGAGGACGCGGCGCAAGAGCATCGAGGCATTTATGGGAAGCACCGTGCACGCGGCCCTGGAGAAGCTCTACCGCGATATCCGCATGTCACGGCTCCCCGATATGGAGGAGCTTTCAGAATATTACCTGCATCTCTGGGACTCCAAGATCAGCGATGACATCTTCGTGGTGCGGCGGGAATACTGCGTGGAGGACTACCGGCAGACCGGGCTACGCTGCGTGAGAGATTATCACCGCCGCTACTTCCCCTTTCAGGCGGGAATGCCGGTATGGCTGGAGAGAAAAGTCTCGATACCGCTGAGAGATCCCGCGGGGGAGAGTATCGATTTCACCGGGATACTGGACAGGTTGGACAGCCTGGAGAAGGGGCACTACGAAGTGCACGATTATAAGACCTCCACCGTCCTGCCCACCCTGCGCGAGCTGGAAAGCGACCGGCAGCTCAGCCTCTACCAGCTGGCGGTGGAAGAGGCCTTTGCGGATGCGCACGAGGTGGAACTGGTATGGCACTACCTGGCCTTTGACCGCGAGTTGCGCCTGCGCCGGGAAAGAGGCGACCTGGAGAGTATAGCCGCGGCAACGGCCGCTACGGTGCGGGAGATCGAGAAGGCCACCGATTTTCCACCGCGAGAGAGCGCGCTCTGCGCCTGGTGCGAGTTGCAGGAGTATTGCCCCAAGAGGAAACACCTGTTCGTGGTGGCCAGCTTGCGCGAGCGCGAGCTGGCCACGGAGCGCGGGATACAGCTGGCGGACCAGTACGCGGAGTGGTCGGCGCGGAAGAAAGAGGCCGAAAAGCATATGGAGGGATTGAGGGAGGAGATACTGGAGTTCTCCTCTCTCCAGGGGGTCGATAACATCCAGGGCAGCTCGCATGTCCTCAAGATAACGCGGGGCAGGTCACCGAAACTCCCGCCCGCTGGAAGCGCAGAGCGTGACGAGCTGGAGAGTTCTTTGCGCGATGGCGGGGTGTGGGATAACGCGGTGAAACCGGATGCCCGCAGTATAGCTGCCTTGCTGGAAAGAGGCGAGCTCGAAAACGGGCTGCGGGCACGCATCGAGAGCCTTATTACCTGGGAGGAAACCTCGACCCTCCGCCTGAGCGGAGCTTAAGCTTGCGTAACCGCTTATTCCTCCAGGAAAGCAAGCACCTCAGCGGCCGTTTTTTCCGGAAACATGGCCTGGAAGCCGTGCCCGGCTCCATCGATCTGCACCAGGCGGCTGTTCGGTATGGCGTCGGTGAGGATGCGCGAGTTCTCGGGCGGGATGAGAACGTCCTCGGTTCCGGTCATGATCAGCGTCGGGTGGCGCAGGTTCGGCAGGCGGGAGTGGGACGACCACATGGACACGCCCGTTATCTGCCACACGAAACACTGCGGCTGGATGGGAGCTATGGTATAGGCCTTGAGTATCTCCTCCATCGCCTGCGGGTTCTGCTCGATGAAAGGCTGGGGAAAAAGCAGGGGAAGGGACATGCGCGCGATGTCCTCGGGCGTCAGGCCCTGCCTGGGCGTGTTGAGCAAAGCATAGACCTCGGAGCTCGCCAGCACCTGTTCGCGGCCGCCGCAGTTGGTGCACATCAGGACCAGGCGCCTGACCCGATCCGGATAGTCAAGCGCCAGCTCCTGGGCGATCATGCCGCCCATTGATGCGCCCATGACGTGGGCCGAGCCCCATCCCAGGTGATCCATGAGACCCACTGCGTCTTCGGCCATGAGCGGGATCGGATACGGGCCCTGGGGTTTGCCGGACCTTCCAGCGCCGCGGTTATCGTAGGTGACCACGTGGAAACGTTGCGCAAGCGGCCGCAGAAAAATATCGCCCCACCAGTCGGCGTTCGCGCTAAGCCCCATGATGAGCAGCAGGGGTTCGCCCTCGCCGTATTCGCGGTAGTGGATGTTGATGCCGTTGATCTCTGCCTCGCTGATCCTTACATCCATGCTCGACCTCACTTCCTCGCGACGATGAACCCCATTTCTCACGGGCACTTCATGCCACGGCCTTTCATGCTTTCTGCACAAACGCTTTTTCGCCTCACCCGTGAGCCCGTCTGGCCCCCCGGCAGAAACGCCATAACTGACAGTCTAATAGCTGTGCTGGCGCACGACAACGATGCCGGCCCCATTATGCAACCTGCGTCGCTAAAACCTCCCGCACATATGACCGCTCGGCATGAACCCATGCAGGCAACCGCGTAAGGCGATCCAGGGCTGGCGCATCTAGGCGTTCCCCTCGACGCGCGATCCCATGGTCCCGGCAAGGAAAAATATCAGGCCGCCCAGGGCTATGGCCCCGGAGACCATGTACATGGCCGAATAATTCCAGAGGTCGGCAAGTGGCCCCAGCGCGATGCCGCCCAGGCCTATGCCCACGTCGAAGACAGCCATGAAGACGCCCAGCGCCGCGCCGCGGTCGCTCACCGGCGTGTGGTCGAGGAGGAGGGCGGACATGGTCGTCGGCAGATACGCGAACCCCAGGGCATAAACGAAAGTACCCAGGATGATGACCGTGAGCTTGCCGGCAAATGCCAGGACCGTAAGGCCGGCCAAGCAAGTCACGGCGGAGGCGACGACGAGGGGCCGTCGCGGCAAGCGGTCGGCCAACCTGCCCACGCCCAGGCGGAAGACGATCAGGGTGACCGCGAAAACGGTGAAGAAAAGCTCCCCCTGTTCCACCCCCCTGGCTTCGGAGGAGAGGATGATGAAGGTCTGCAGGGTGCCGAAGGTAAGGGTAAAGCTCATGGTGTTGGCGAATATGGCCTTCTGCAGCATGGTGGTCCTCATACGCGGGCGCCCGGCGGTCTCTTTATGCCCTGTATAGCTACGCGTCTCGCGCAACGCCAGAGAGACGCACAGCGCCAGTACAGCCAGGCATCCCGCCAGCACGTAGACCGACGTGTACCCCCAGGCGTTCCGCATGGCCTTGGCGACTATGGGAGCAATGGCGATGTTCAGGTCCACCGACATGTAGAAGAGAGCGATGGCCTGCAGCCGGCGCGAGGAGGGGGCGAGGTCGCCGACGACCGCGTAGGCCGCGGTATGGAAGGCGGCCAGGCCTATGCCGTTGATGAAACGGACGAAGAAAAGGGGCACCGCGGAGGAGAAGGCGGCGTAGAGGAAGGTGGATGCCCCCAGTGTGAAGGTGCCCCACATGAGCACCGCCCTGCGGCCACGGTTGTCGGCGATGCGGCCGAAAAGTGGGCGCAGGAGTGCGGCTACGGTGAACATGGCCATGAGCGCGCCGATGACGGCGTTGGAATAGCCCTCGCCTTCCAGGTAAACCGGGAGGACGGGCACGATGAGATAGATCGAGAAGAAAGCTAACAGGTTGCAGGTGCAGACGGTGAAGAAGTCCCTTTTGAACAGCTTCTCGTCCACGGCAGCCCTGGCTTTCAAGTCATCCTCCATGCATTGTTCCCGGATAGGAAGATACGCTCGTGAAACGACAATTCTACGAGAAGTTCTCGGTGATGTATACTTCCCCCTCTTCGCTCGCGAAAACACCTATACCCTCGCGGGTAAAGGGGGTCAGGATATTCTCGCGGTGCCCCTGGCTTTCCATCCAGCCCTGCACCGTGGAGCGCGCGAGCTCTTCCAGGTCGTTGTAACGGTATTCCAGGACATCGCCGGTTTCCTGGTCGTATGTGAAGGAGCTGACCACGTTGGCGAGCGAGAGGTTCTCGCCCCCCACGTAGACGCGGTCACCGATGCCGGTTTCGAGGCGGTAGCCGTGTTTCTCGTAACGGTCCGCGAAGTCCTCGCCCTCGGGGCTGATGTGGTCGAAATAATCCCTTGTGGCCATATCCCTGCTGTGGGAGAGGGCGATATCGGCGAGGTCCTGGTCCCATTGCAGGGGCTGGAGGCCTTCCTTACCGCGCTCCTCGTTGATCATGTTGTGTATGGAATAGGTCAGGATGGAAGTATTTTCCTTAACGTACTGTATTCTCTGCTGCAATTCCCCCCGCAGGTCGGGAGCATCGCCGCCGCTGACGTTTTCACCAGGTGTTGGTTCCCCGTTAGCAAGGCAGCCCCCCGCCGTTAGCGTCGCCGTGAAAAGGAGCAACAAGGCGGCAGCCAGGACAGAGCATTTACGGCCCGTTCCCATGCATAAACACCTCCGGACACATTCTACCAGAAGGGTGGAGCGGTAACGTTTGCCAGGGGTTTGCCGCGCCTTGCCGGGTTATAATACAGGTACGGATCGCGGAGAGGAAGCGGTCCGCGCGGGAATGCGGGAGCGTAAGTCCCCTGGTTGCCCGGTGGACGGCCAGGGCGGAGCGGAAGGAGGGCGAGATGAGGATAGCTCTGGTAGGAGCCGGGGCCATGGGCACTATCATCGGCGCCTTGATCACCAAGGGCGGCGAAGACATAGTGCTGGTGGATGTGAACGAGCCCCACGTCAAGGCCTTAAACGAGAAGGGTGCCAGGATAACGGGGCACATGGACTTGACCGTGCCGGTGAAGGCCATCACCCCTGACGGGATGGAGGGTGTTTACGATCTCGTCATCTACATCGTGAAGACGACATACGACGACAAGGCGTTGCCCGAGATCCTCCCCTTTCTCGGTCCCGACAGCGTGGTCATCACCCTGCAGAACGGCGTCCCCGAGGAAAAGGTGGCGGCGGTGGTCGGCAGGGAGAGGACGCTGGGCGGCGCCATCGGCTGGGGAGCGACTTTCGTGGGCCCCGGGGTTTCAGAGCTAACCTACGAGCCGGTGGAGATGACCTACGATATCGGAGAGTTGGATGGCTCTGTCGCCGAGCGCGTGCAGGCGGTAAAGGCCGTCCTGGACAAAGCTGGAGAGGCGCACGTCTCAACCAACCTCGAGGGGACCCGCTGGGTCAAGTTGTTGATCAACGTTTCCATGAGCGGCTTGAGCAGCGCCCTCAACTGTACGTACGGCGATATCCTCGATAGCGACAAGGCCTCCCTTGCCGCCTTGACCATCGACCTGGAGACCCTGCAGACGTCCAGGGCTCTGGGCATCACCATGGAGCCTATAAAAGGCGTGGACATCAACGTCATTTCGGATATAGCCAAGCAGGGTGAGGAGAACGCCCTCGGCGTCTTCCGCATGTTCTTCGAGCGCTCGCGCGAGCAGGTGGCGTCCATGCTCCAGGACTTGAGAAGGGGCATCCCCTGCGAGGTAGAGACCCTGAACGGTTATCTCACTGCCAGATCCGCGGAGGCGGGGGTGCCCACGCCGGTGAACGATAAGGTCACGGAGATAATCAGGGGGATAGAGGCGGGCAAGTACCCGCTGAGCTTCGACAACCTGGACCTGATCGAGGTGCGGCCGCTGCAGGAGATAGTCTAGAAGAGAAGCCTGCAGTGTCTGCCGTTGCAGGCGGAGCGGCGAGCAGGAAGTCGTGATGCGCCTTGTGCAGTGGCGCGGCAGGCATCACCGTCGATAAAACGGAAAGGAAGGAAGGCAAGATGGCCGACGAGACAAGCGGCGAGGGGATAAGCAGGGAAGAGCTAAGCAAGAGGATATTTGCTCTCCTCAACAACTCGCCCTTCTACCTGCACCTGGGAATGGAGGTAGTGGAGGCGGGGGAGGGGTACGCCAGGCTGCGCCTGCCGGTTAAGGACGAGCTGAAGAACCTCTACGGCATATTGCACGGCGGGGTGATAGCCGCGCTCCTGGATTCCGCCAGCTCCATCGCCACAGGCACCCTGCTGGGCTTGGACGAGGCAGCGGTAACCCTGGACCAGCGCATAAACTATATCTCCAACGTCAAGGGCGGCATCCTTTACGGAGAGGGCAAGGCCCTGCACAAGGGGAGGTTCACGGGGGTGGGTGAGTCCGAGATAAGGGACGAAGAGGGCAACCTGGTGGCCGCCGGCATGACGACCTCCTTCATCATCAAGAGGGGAGTCTCCCAGGTACGTGACTCCAAGGACCCGGTGGACGTAAAGCCCAAATAGGCCACCAGGAGAACGGCTTGCTCGCGGATCTTGCCGGCGCGGCGATAGCGGCGGCGCGACCACCGCGGTTATCATATTTGATAACCTTCGGTATCTGCGGAATGGGGAACTGAGGTATTGCGCGGTTTTGAGGGCAAGGTGGTGGTGGTCACGGGAGCCGCCAGCGGCATCGGCAGGGAGATCGCTCTCGCCTTTGCCCGACGGGGGGCGAATCTGGCCCTGGCCGATATCGATGCCGGGGGCTTGGAAAACACGCGGCTCGAGCTGAATCCCATGGGCGGCACCGTTTACGCGCAGGTGGTCGACGTATCCATAGCCGAGGATGTGGGCAGCCTGTGCGAAAACGTCTACCGCAAGATGGGGCGGGTGGACGTACTCTGCAACAACGCCGGCGTGGCAGTGAGCGGCGACTTTGAAGATATAAGCCTGGGGGATTGGGAATGGATCGTGGGTATCAATCTCTGGGGGGTAATCCACGGTTGCCACTTTTTCTACCCGCGCATGATCGCACAAGGAGGAGGAGGGCACATCGTGAATATCGCTTCCGCGGCGGGCCTGTTCCCTCTACCCGGCTTCACCCCTTACACGGGTACCAAGCATGCCGTGGTGGGGTTCTCGCAGACCCTGCGGGCCGAGGCGTCGCTGCACGGCATCGGGGTGTCCGTGATATGCCCCGGCTTCGTCGCTTCCTCCATCTACAGTTCCTCCAGGCAGTGCACGCCGCGCACGGACATGTCACAGGCAGAGGCGGCATCGCAGCTGAAGGAACGTCTGCGCAAGCACGGGCGCACGCCGGAGAAGGTAGCGGCCGCGGTGCTGGAAGCCGTGGAGAAGAACAAGGGCGTGGTGGTCCGCTTCGCAGAGGCGCGCCTGGGAGATATGCTGCATCGCCTGAGCAGGAGGGCATACGGATTCCTCGCTTGCCGCGCGGCCTTCGTGGGGCAAAAGAGGACGGGAAAGAGCTGACGCCGTCGGGTTAAGGGCCTCGGTCCCATGCACAGCTTCAAGTTTTGCGAAATAAATTAATCACGGCATGTATATCTCGAGATCCACAACCGCGCCTTCGGCCTGCACTATGAGGAGATAACAGCCCCTGCCCCTGGGATCGGGTCTGAACCCGGAGACTCGGGCGGAATAGAGCGGGAGGACAATATAAAAAGGGAGGGGTATATCCCCTCCCTTTTAGAGCGTTGGTTTATTCCCAGACGTACTTGTCTTTTCCTTCCTGGTCCTCACCGCCGTCCTCTTCTACTTCGATAGCAGCTTCACCAGTGGAGGCGGTTTCTTCGACCACGACATCGGGTTCCTCCGCAGAGGACGCCGTTTCGGGAATGGCTTCCTCATCCACTCCCGCGGATTCGGCCGCGGCCGCGAGGTCGGCCTTGGTCGTGTATTCCTCGTATTCTATGAGCAGGCTCTGGCTCTTCAGCAGCAGCTCGCGCATGGGAGATATCTGCTCCACTATCTGGTCGCGCAAGGCGGAAAAAGTGGAGAGCGTGTGGGTTTTCTCTCGCTCCAGGTCATCGAGGATCCGGTCGCTGCGGTCCTGGGCTCTCTTGATTATAGCCGCCGCCTGGCTCCTGGCTTCCTGTAATATATTGCCCGCGCTCCTCTGGGCGTTCATCAAGGCAGTCTGCAGCGTCTTCTGCATCTCGTCGAACTGGGAAACCTTGCGGTCCATGCTGGCTACCGCGGCCTCCAGCTCCTTGTTCCTGTTGGCCAGCCTCTCAAGCTCGTCCGCAACGCCATCCAGGAAGGAATCGACTTCTTCCTTGTCATAACCTTCGGTGCTAACGGTGCTGAACTCCTTAAGATGGATATTCATCGGGCTTATCGCCACTGCTATCTCCTCCTTCAGAAGATACACCGCCTCTAAGAGGCAGCCTGCCGGCCTCATCTATAAAAAATAAATCCTCCCCGGCTTTTCCGCAACTATAGCAGCTTTTTCGCTTTTTTTAAATAAGCCCACACCACACTCATGGCATCGTCCATGCCAACAATCAGAAATATGACAGAACACACTTTTAGTATTCTGCCTTTCCGCTGCCACCTCCTTTGAGGCCTGAGGATTTACGGCTTGTGCTTCGCCCGCGTGTAACCACGCGGCAAAAGAGACAAGGCACTGTTTATCTTGGCCGGCCTGGCCCTGCTCGCATGTCGCGTCCAGGTCATGAAGGGCGGTAATGGAGCCTGGCACAGTCTTGACATGCTTTAATATATAATAGATGTTTATGGAGTCACAGCTTTAGAAACATCCCGTTGATATGCTGAAAGGGCTTTCCTGCAAGAGGGCGGAATACCCTGGATGCGCCGGAAAAAGGCCGTCAGGCGAACCGGAGGGAACCGGAGGAGATATTCGAAGACGGTATGATCCCGTTCAGTATCGGATTAATGAGGGGAGTGCATAGGTGAGCGCCTTCAGATTTCAGAAGACCCGCTTCGTGAAACCGAACATCGAGAAGATGGAGGCGAAAAAGGATATCAACGGGCTGACACAGTCCTTGAAGAGCGATAATGTGAATCTCCGTATAAATGCGGCCCTGGCCCTGGGAAAGCTCAAGAGAGCCAGGGCGGTTGCACCGCTCGTAGAAGCTCTCAGGGATGAAGACGAAGACGTGCGCTGGGGGGCGGCCTGGGCCCTGGGAGAGATAGGGAAACCCGCGGCTCGTCCCTTGATCCAGGTCCTGAACGACGATGACGGCGATGTAAGATGGAAGGCCGCGTGGGCCCTGGAGAAGATCGGAAAGCCAGTGGTCGAGTCGCTTATCCAGGCTCTTAAAGTAGAGTCGGGGGAGGCCAAGGCCAAGGTATCTCTGGTCCTGGGGGCTATAGGGGATATCAGGGCGGTCCGTCCTCTAGTACAGGCCTTGCGGGACGAGGATGAGAACGTGCGCTGGGGGGCTGCCTGGGCCCTGGAAAAGATAGGAGGGGCAGCGGCCAAATCGCTTGTCAAATCGCTCTCGGACGAAAACGCCGATGTGCGCAGGGATGCGGCCATTGCCCTGGGCGTTATCCGCGACGAGGCTGCAATAGACCCCTTGCGGGTCGCCTTGCGCGATGACGATGAGGCGGTGCGCAGAGATGCCGCCGCAGCGCTCATCAATATCGGGAACAAGAAAGCAATATCCGGCCTCAAGAACCTGCTCAAGGAAAAAGACGAGGACGTACGCAGGCTGGCAGCGGCGGTGCTTGGAAGTCTGGGCTGGAAACCGGACAAGGAAACAGATACACTCCAGTTCTTTATCGCAAACAGGGAGTGGGAAGAGGTAGTGCAACTGGGGAGCGAGTCGATGCTCCCCATGCTGAAAGCCCTGAAAAATGAGAGTTGGGAAGTGCGCAGGCAGGTATCCCTGGCGATCAGGGCCGAAGGCCGCCCCATGATCGATGCGCTGGAGGATGCCCTGGAAGACCAGGACGAGGATATACGCCGCGAGGCGGCACTGATCTTCAAGGAACTGGGGGATGAGACGAATATTGACGCGCTGTTGAAGGCCATGAATAACCAGGACTGGTTCGTGCGCCGCAACCTGGCTCTGGTCCTCGGGGAGATCGGAAGCGACAGGGCCATCCACCCCCTCATCGCCGCCCTGAAGGACGAAGACGAGGACGTTCGCCGCGTGGCTTCCTGGGCCCTGGGCAGGTTGGGCGAGATGGCGGTGGATCCTCTTGTGGAGGCTTTGGGAGAAAGCGATGCCGATACGAGACGCGGGTCAGCATGGGCCCTGGGCGTGATAGGGGACGGAAGAGCCTGCAGCCCACTGATATCTGCACTGAAGGACGAGGATGAAGACGTGCGCCGTGGTGCGGCGTGGGCCCTGGTCGAGATCGGCGAGGAGGCCGCCGGGCCCTTGAACCTCGCCTTGGCAGATGAAAAGACACGGGAAGAAGTAGAGGAGATCCTGCAAAAGCTCGGCGCGAAGAAGGAGGCGGAGGTCGTTACCGGGGAGTCCGGCGGCGAGGTGTTTATGGCCCAGGAGGCAGGCCTGGAAGAGGTGGTGGAGCAACCCCCGCAGGCCGAAACGGTGGCTGAAAAAGGCGCCGAAGCTGCTCCCCCCGAGTTTTTCGACAAACTGGGATGGAGACCGGAAGTCGAAGGAGAGGAAGAGAAGGCCGGATCACTTATCGCCAGGGGGCTGTGGGACCAGGTTACGGAGCTGGGGGAAGAGGCGGTGGATCCGCTTATCCAGGCTCTCGAGGATGACGAGCAGGAGGTCAGGAGCAGGGCTGCTTGGTCGTTGGGGGTGATAGGCAGCTCTAGAGCGATAGAGCCCCTGATCCTGAGGCTGGGCGATACGGACAGGGATGTAAGGGTAAAGGCGGCAGGAGCCCTCAAGAAGATCGGCAACACAGCGGTCGACCCTCTCATGGAAACACTCGATTCCGAGGAAACTGAGCTGCGTAAAGAAGCAGCAAGGGTGCTGGGGGAGATCAAGGACATACGAGCGATAGCACCTCTTATAAGGAAACTCGGCGATGAGGACGAGAAAGTGCGTGGCAGGGCCGCGAATGCCCTGGAAAAGATAGGAAAGCCTGCCATGGAGTCGCTGCAGCTGGCCGTACACGACGAGAATCCCGACATACGCCAGCTTGCGTCATCGATCCTCACCAGGTTGGGATGGAAGCCTTCCGAGGTTGTGCAACCGGCGAAGGAGGAGATCCCCGTATCGGAGGAGCTGCCGCCGCTGCCCGAGATACCCGAACCGGTGGAGGAGGCCCCTGCAGCGGAAATGCCTTCGGTGGCCAGGGAGCCGGAGGAGGAGGCGGAGGCATTGGTGGATAGCAGGGCGAGAAAGCTCATCGTGGACGGGAAATGGGAACAGGTAGTCGCCCTCGGCGAGGAAGCCCTGGACACGATCCTCGAGGCCCTCGAGGAAGATGAGCCGGACGTTCGCCGCGGAGCGGCATGGGCCCTGGGGGTGATCAGGGACAGGAGGGCGACCAAACACCTGCTCGCGGCGCTGGCCGACCCCGACACATCGGTACGGCGCGGAGCGGCATGGGCCCTGGGGGTCATCGGCGACCCGGATGCGACGATGACGCTGACATCTTCGCTGTTGGACGAGGATCCCGAGATGAGGCGAAAGACCGCCTGGGCATTGGGCGAGATCGGTGATGAACGTGCGATAGAGCCCCTGACGAAGTCACTTGAGGACGAAGATGAGGACGTGAGGCGTGTTTCCTTGCTGGTGCTGGAAAAACTTGGCTGGAAACCCCTAGACGAGGCCGAGGAAGTCCGCAGGCTCGTAGCGGGCCGCGAGTGGGACCGCCTGGCCGGGTTAGGTGACGTTGCGGTGGATTCACTCATGGAAGCGTTGCAGGCGGAGGATAAAGAGACGAGGCTCAAAGCGGCCTGGGCATTAGGGGAGATCGGAGACCGCAGGGCAGTGGATGTGCTTCTGCTCTCGCTCGAGGACAAGGAGCCCAGCGTGCGCGGGAAAGCAGCTTGGGCTCTGGGGAAGCTGGGTGACAAAGCAGCTGTCGACCCGCTGGTGAAGGCGCTCGAGGACGACGAGGAGGCGGTAAGGTCGGCTGCTTCCGGGGCGCTTGGAGAACTGGGATGGGAGGCGCCCGAAGTTGAAATGGTAGAGGGGGAGGTATCCGCCGGAGCCGCGATGGAGCCGGCACAGGCGGATTTCTTTGCTACTCCCGCCCCCGCTACGTCTGTGGAGGAAGTGGAAGCAGGGGAAGCGCCCGCGGAAGAGGTGCCCGCCGCGGTGACGGAAGAGCCCGTGCCCGTGGAGGAAGCAGAGGCGCCCGCCCATGAACCGGTTGCGGCAGAGGCGGCAAGAGAGGCATCCGAAGCCCCATTATCGCCCGAAGAGGACGAGCATATAAACAGCCTGATAGACGCCCGGCAGTGGGATAAGGTCGCGGAGATGGGGGTTTCCGCGACGGGACGGCTTATAGATGCCTTAAACAGCACGGAGAGCGAGGTGCGCAAACAAGCGGCGGCTGTTCTCGGATTATCAAGAGACGGAAGAGCGGTGGACGCCCTGGCGGAGGTTCTCGAGGACGGCGATGCGGAAGTGAGGCGCAAGGCGGTCTGGGCGCTGGGCAGGATCGAGGGCGAGCGGGCAATGGACAGACTGCGAGAGGCCATGTCCTGCAAATACAGCGATGTCCGGGCCAAGGCCGCGTCCATCCTGGAGAACAAGGGCTGGGAGCCGGAAAAGGGCGGGGAGGAAATAGCGTATCTTATCGCATGCAGAAAATGGGACAGGCTCGCGCAGATGGAGTCCGCCGCCGAGCAAGCTCTCACCGCCAGGCTCGATGACGCTGATGCCCAGGTTCGCGAAGAGGTGCAATGGCTGCTCGGCGATATAAAGAGCGCCAGAGAACTGGAGGCTCTCTACAAGAGCTTGAAGCGGGATTAACTGACGCCCTATCGGCCCTGGCCGGGAATCATTATCGCCAGGTAATAAGACAAACATCCCTCGTGAAGATGGCGTAACCGGCAGATGGCTCACCGGTCACGGAGAAAGGCCAGATAGTAAGGGTAGCAGGCAAAAGCGACCTTCCAGTAACATCCAGTGCAGCTACAGCTATTTTGTTATACAATATCGCTGCAACAAATGGGTTAAGATCCTTGCGGCTCATGGGGGAGAACTGCTTGAGGTCCCACCCCTGGGGATCGAAAATCATCATCATAGAAAAGGGGGAATTCTATGATCAGGTAATGCTCTTTTCTTCCTTTTACATGCCTTTTTTTGATTGTATGGGGAAATTACCGGCATTACCCCTTTTTACCCCCCGTTGCAGTCGTTCGTTGCGAGTAGAGCGCGGTTTCCGGCGCGGACGGTGGTCGCGCAATGGCGTGGTTACGCGAGATAAGGCCGTGGTTTTTTATACGCTTGATGGCATAACATCGGCCCGGTTTATAATCTTCGTGGAGGTGAAGGGGTTAGGCGTTAACGGAGGGGCTTTGGAGGAAAAGAAGGAAACCGTTCTCAAGGGCCGTTACCGCATCATGGGAGTGCTCGGCCGTGAGGCCATGGGCACGCCGCAGTACATGAGCCCGGAACAGGTCAGAGGTGAGCCCCTGGACCCGCGTTCCGATCTCTTCTCCCTGGGCGTGGTGCTCTACGAGATGCTGGGGGGGCGGCAACCCCTTCGCGGCGGATACGCCACCGACGGCGGGGTGCTGGTCGCAATATAAGCCAGGTGATCGCTGGCGAAAAGCGGTCTATGCCCCGCGGAGTCGACCCCCGCACGCGGAAGCGCGTGGATGGAACAGGCCAGGAGAGAAAATCGCGGGGAAGGAATAGACGAAGGGAGGTCAAATATCTACTTAGGGTTGTGACTTGCGGCGGGAAGTTGGGTTCCGCTGCTGCTTTGTGTCTCTGCTAAACGCAGGGAACAAAGCTTGGATGACGGGAGGGGAAGCTTGAACATGGACCTGAAGGATGCGGTGGATCTCTACCGGGATGTCCTGCAGCGGTATTCACAGGGTTTCTCCCTGGAGGAAGTGCTGGGTAGCGTTATCGAGGCGCTGGGGGGCAGGTGCGCGGTTCTTTTCGTCCGCAAGGACATATCGTCCTTTCTAGAGCCACGGCTGGCCTGGAACCTGGCGGAGGCTGAAAGGGAGCGCATGAAGGACCGGCTGATCCCCATGGACTGGGTCGCCCGGCAGCCCGCCCGGCGTTATGCCGCCGTGGATAGGGCTAAGCTGGTGGAGTTCGGACTGGAGGATTTCTGCAGCGAGCCCACTGACGTAACGGTCATGTTCCCCATCAGGAGCCAGGCGCACCTGAGCGCTGCGCTGCTGGCGGTTATCCCGCAGGGGGTCGCGCTTCCGGATCAGCATTCGTACCGTTCTGCCGCCATCGGCGCGGTGCTGGAAAAGATGGTCGAGCTCTTCTCTTTCGAGGATAAGGCCGAGAGCCGGGAGAGCGGAGGGGACACCTCGTCTGTTGAACTAGGCATACTTTCCAGCTACCTCATCGGCAAGGTGGATCGTACCCGCGCGGCCTCTCTCAGCCTTGACCTCCTGATAAAACTCCTCAACATGGACGGAGGCACGGTGCACCGCGTCGCCGGAGCGGCCGGCGAGCGGCGCGCGACGCTGGTGGCTTCGCGGGGATGGGGAGGGATGCCTGAGATAGTAGACCATCTCTTTGAAAACAATCTCATAGAGCTGCTGCAGGCAATGCGGCGTTCCCAGGAAGGCGAGTTCAGCCTGGATGCCGGAAGCATCGCCGAGCACTTTCCCGGGGTAAAACCGTATTTCCACGCCAACCAGGTCAAGTCCTTTCTCCTCACCCCCATCTTTCAGGACGACAGGCTGGTCGGTTTGCTCACCCTTTTCGGCAAGGCCTATACGGCGATGGAGAACAGGGACATGGATCTGCTGGTTCAGCTGTCGTACCGCCTTGGCTCGCTCTTCTCCGGGGAGCCACCAGGGCGTTCGCACGCGCGGGGGCAGGAGGCAGGATGGGATTTCCCCGCCCTGGTAGAGGACCTGGCCCGCATCGCAGAGGGGGCCCAGGGGATCGAGGATTTCCTGTCCACGTCACTGCGGGCGGTGGCGGTTGAATTGGGAGCCATCATGGCCTTCGTCTACGGGGGGGAGGACACGAGCACGGACAGGAACTTCCTCTGGTACGCGGATAGCATCTACGGCGGCGAGAGCGTGTTCAGAAAAACGCCCGGCCTCGAGCGCATGGCTTCCAGCCTGCAGCGCATGGCCGTGGTCAAGCCGGACAATCCCGCCTTGAAAGAACTGCCGGCAGCCGGGCAGGCCGCGGCGCAAGGTCTGGTCATCCTGCTCGTCCCGGCGAGGGAGAGAGGGCAGTTTCTGTTCACGGGCTTCTATCTCCCCGTGGAGAGAAAGCTGACCAAGGTGGAGATTGACTCACTGCAGCCGGTGACGGCGGTTTTGCTCAGCCTTGCCCGGGGCCTGACGGAGAGGTCGCAGGCGGAAGGCTACCGCCGTTCGCTCGAGATATTGACGGAGATCGAGGGAGACCTGGCGGCATGCGATAACCCGCAGCGGGCCTTGCGGATTCTGGCGCGGGGGGGACGGGAACTGCTCGATTGCGATCGTACTGCAATCGTGGTCATAGACGAGAACGCGGGCACTTTCGAGGGAGCGGTGGAAAAGGCGGATGGCTCGGAAAAGGGAGACCTCAACCCGCTTGCGGGCAGGGAAATAGCCGAGGTACTGGAGAAAGGCCACGTCCTCTACGGCCCGCATCCTGGAGAGGAAGTGGAAGACGGGGGATTTACGGCGGAAGGCCACAGATCGTTCATAGCCGTGCCATTGATAGGGAGGAAAGGCAGGCTGGGGGCGATCACCTTCGAGAAGACGGGGCGCGATAACTTCGTGGAGTTTCACCACCACCTCTCCCATTTTCTGGCCGGGCAGGCGGTATCGGTCCTGGAATCCTACAAGGAAGGGGCAAGGCTGGAGGGCATAGCCGACGAGAACAGGATACTGCTGAGAATATCGCAGCGTCTTTCCTCGGCCCTGACCCTGGAGGAGATGGCAGACGGGCTCTACCGGGAACTCGACGCCACCATCGGGGCCGACCTTCTACTTCTCTCCATCTTCGGAAAGACCGGGATCAGGAGGATGGCTTGGCTCAAGGGGGAGAAGGACGACGCGGAGGCTTACGACGAACTGCTCGAGGCGCAGGGGCCCCTGATGGTTGCGCTTTCACATGCAGGAAAGCTGGTCCGCAACAACCTCAACACTTTTCTGCGAGGTCCCGGGGAGGACGAGTTGGCGCTCAAGAGCATACGCTCCTACATGGCGGTGGCCCTGCAGGGCGAGGAATTGAAAGGTGTGCTCCTGGTGGGAAACTCGCGAGGGGGCGCCTTCAGCGAGCGTGAGGTCGCGCTCATAGAGAGAACGGCGGGCTTTATCGGGTCTTCTATTTCCGCGCCTTTACGCCACGACGCATTACAGGGACGCATCCAGATCCTGGAGGAGATGTGCCGCGTCGAGGAGGGAAAAGTGCAGACCAAAACGGATCTCATCAACATGGCCTCGCACGAGATACGGCACCCCCTTACCTTGATCATGGGGTTCTCGGAGGTTCTCAGGGAATACGGCGGCACCCTTGGCGCAGCGGAAAGCCGCGAAGTGGTGGATAAGTTGAGCAAGGCGGCGGACAGGCTGCGGCGCAGCGTGGTCAACATGATGGAGGTATCGCGCCTGGAATCAGGCAAGCTGGCCCTGGAGGCGGAGGAAGTCGATCTCAAAGCGCTTCTCGCCAGCCTGGTGGAAGAGCTGCAGGCGAGATCAGTTGAACACAGCATCGATGTAGACGTGGACAGAGAAGCAGGGGTTATAGTCGCCGACCGCGACAAGCTGGAGGTCATACTCTTCAACCTCATGGACAACGCCGCCAAGTATTCATCCCCGGGCGGCCTGATAGAGGTATTCGCCAAGCGCACGAACGGCGAGGTACTGGTCGGCGTGAGAGACCATGGGCAGGGGATAAGCGAGGAGAACATGAACCTGATCTTCCAGCCCTTCCGGCAGGGGGAAGGAAGAGAATTCGGCTTCATCAAGGGGATGGGCCTTGGCCTCTATATAGTCAATCGTCTCGTGGAAGCCCACGGTGGGCGCATCGAGGTGCGTAGCGAACACGGTAAGGGGTCTACCTTTATCGCGCATATACCGCAGCCAGATAAGGGCGAGGAGATACCCCCCTACCAGATGGATGCAAAACAGGCCTGAAACGGCGGTGATGGTCCTCGTTTAGAACACCTCCATGCATTAGAATATACCTGATAGCCGTATAGCCTGGGGGATAAGCAATTGAGAATCGCCTACACCAGCGATCTGCACGTCGACATATCGCAGCACAACCGGGAACTCGTTCCTTACCTCGCTGAGGTACTCAAGATAATCGACCCCGATGTCTTCGTAGTCGCCGGGGATGTAAGCCCGGAGCTGGGAGACCTGGAATACACGCTGGAATGTTTCTCGGCCCTGCAATGCCTGAAGCTGTTCGTTCCGGGTAACCAGGATATCTGGGTGCTCTCCGAGGAGTTGCAGGAAAAAGGCCATGATTCATACGAGAAATATTATTTCTACCTCCCGGAAGTATGCCGCCGTAACCAGTTCGTGCCCCTGTGGATGGAACCTATCGCCTTTGGCGGGGTGGCATTCGTGGGCAGCATAGGCTGGTACGATCATGCCGGGGCCAGCGCGGTATCCAGTGCTTTCCCGCGCGCATATCATTACCTGCTGGACAACGTGTGGAACGATATGCGCTGGGCCTGCTGGAGCGACATATCCATGATGATAGAAGGCGCGCTATGGCCGGCGCGCAGGCCCGATAACGAAGTGGCGCGCGAGTTCAACCTGCGCCTGGACCAGGATATCGAGGGTTTCGAGCGCGATCCAATGGTAAGCGAGATCGTGGTGGTCACGCATTACCCACCTTTCGGCGAGCTTGCCATGGAGGGAGTCCCGTTCCCCGGCTCGCGCGACACCGGGGGGATATTGTACTCCCACCCCAAGGTGACCATCTCCATCTCCGGCCATATCCACGACAAGAGGGATATGCTGGTGCGGGATATCAGGGCGGTGCGCTGCCCGGTGGGATACCTGGGTGGCGAGCAGCGTAAGTACCAGGAAATGGTAAACGATTGCCTGGAGGTAATCCACCTCATCAACCACGAGGATTTCCTGCCCGGGGGCCAGGAATAAGGTTGAGTTCCGGCTTCTGCCTGCGCGTCTTCCTGACACCCGTTTTTTACCGCCGCGGCGCCCGTTCGGAAAAGCGGCGACGAATATGGCTTATATCATTGAGAGATATGGCATACACGGCCAGAATGGTGACAATGTCATAAAAAAATGCGGTTGCTACCGGTAAGAACAGGAGAAACGTAAAAGAGAAAGGAGATACAGCGATGAGTGGCGAGAAGAAATTCAGCAGGGAAGAGGCCGCGAAGATACTCGCAGAACTGGGCCTGTCGGATAAATACGATGCCAACGAGTTCTACATGGGCATCAACGTCGAGTTAGAGCACGGAACCGTCGATCCCGCCACCAACGTCAGCAATGACGACCCGATTATGACCGCCAAGATAGCCCTGGCCCATCTCAACGAGTTGCCGAATTATTATACGCTGCTCGAGGAGATGGAGGAAAAAGGCGAGGCCATGCTCAAGTAGGGGATTCCCTCGGCTCCTGTGCTTTAGAGGCCCGAGCCCGGGGGTAACGATCCTCGCTCATGGTGCTTTCCGGGCCCGAGCCTCCGGGTAACGGCCTCGCTCGGCTGCGCTTGCCACCTATTCATAAGAAGAAACCATTGATTGCGCGCTCGCTGCGACCGACCCGGTAGTTCTCGGGCTAAGGGCAGCGCAGACGGGTAGCTTCGGATCGACCCCCGGTTCTCGAGCCAGGGGCAGCGCAGACGAACCGCTATGGACCGTGACCGGAGCTCGGGAAGTGTCTTTTGTATAGGCGACACCCGGGCGTTATCTATCCCATCTTGCCGCTTCTATGCCTGGAGGCGCTGCGACCGACCCGGTAGTTCTCGGGCTAAGGGCAGCGCAGACGGGTAGCTTCGGATCGACCCCCGGTTCTCGAGCC
>CAYWXM010000058.1:0-117257 GCA_964462595.1 uncultured Actinomycetota bacterium | reverse complement strand
CCGTCTCATCCGGCGTTTTTTCCTCTTCTGATGAGACAGCCGTCTGTTCGGTCCCGGGCGTGTCTTTCCCGATCCATTTTTCCAGTTCGTTTGCCAGCGCCAGCGGATCGATCGGCTTGGAGACATACCCATTCATACCGGCTTTCAAACATTTTTCACGGTCGCCGGCCATGGCGTGCGCCGTCATGGCGATGACGGGAATGTTCCGATTGAGGCTTGCTGATTGGGGATTGCGGATTTGCCGGGTGGCCTCCAAGCCGTCCATTTCGGGCATCTGGACGTCCATGAGCACCAGGTCGTAAGGAATGGCGTGCAACGCCTCAAGTGCTTCCCTGCCATCGGCTACGGCATCGGCGCGCAGGCCGAGTTTCTTGAGAATCCCCATTGCCACCTGCTGGTTGGTGAAGTTGTCTTCAGCCAGAAGAATTCGAACCCCTTGGTCGGCGAACAGGTTGCGAATTTCCCGTACCGTATGGCGCGTTGTGATGCCTTGGGGTTCCGGGCTTCCTTCTGTTCGTGTCGACAGGATGCTGGACAGTACCGCTTTCAATTCAAAGGGGCGCGCCGGTTTGGTGAGATAGGCGTCAAAACCGATTTCTTTAAATCGCCGGCTGTCCCCCCTGACTCCAAGGGAGGTCAGCAACACCATCCGTGTCTCCATCAGG
This sequence comes from uncultured Actinomycetota bacterium, assembly GCA_964462595.1. Lineage (GTDB taxonomy): Bacteria > Actinomycetota > Geothermincolia > Geothermincolales > RBG-13-55-18 > SURF-21. Next base: position 116,592 of record CAYWXM010000058.1, on the reverse strand, counting down.
CGTTCATCCGACTTGATGGCCCGCCCCAGTTCCCCGCCATCCATTTCCGGCATCTGCATATCGATCACGGCGACCCGGAAAGGATCGTTTTCATCACAAGCCCTTTTTAGCGCTTCAAGGGCGGATGGGCCGTCAGAAGCAGCGAAAACGCGTATATCCCAACTTTCCATTCGCGTTTTCAAAATATCGAGGTTGGTGGCGTTGTCATCAACGATCAATGCGCGTACACTCGCCAGGTTCGCCAATTTTGACATCTTCTCGGCGGCCTGGGGCGGCTGCTTGATCAAACGAACAGTAAACCAGAATTCCGAGCCTTTTCCCGCCTCGCTCTGGACACCGATTTCACCGCCCATCATCTCAGCCAGTTGTTTGGAAATGGCCAACCCCAGACCGGTGCCGCCGTATTTGCGTGTTGTGGAGGCATCCACCTGGGAAAATTTCTGAAACAACACCTTCAGTTTCTCCAAAGGGATTCCGATGCCGGTGTCGGCCACGGAAAACCGCAACAGGACATCTTCGGGCGTATCCGATTCCAGGGTGACGCGAATCGACACTTCGCCGGAATGCGTGAATTTAACGGCATTACCTGCCAAATTGGCCAGGATCTGTCGCAGGCGTCCCGGATCGCCGCGCAGCAGGGGAGGGATGTCGGGAGACATGCCGCAGACCAGTTCGAGTCCTTTCTGGTGGGCATGGAGCGCCAGGGTGGCCGCGAAGTCGTCCAGCAGGCTTTGCAGGTCAAAGTCGAGGATCTGCAGGTCCAGTTTACCGGCCTCGATCTTGGAAAAATCGAGAATGTCGTTGATCAACCCCAGCAACGATTCGCCGCTGGCCCGAACGGTCTCGGCATAGCGCCGCTGCTCGGCGTTCAATTCCGTGTCCAGCAGCAGGCCCGTCATGCCGATAACCCCGTTCATGGGCGTGCGGATCTCGTGGCTCATATTGGCCAGGAATTCGCTCTTGGCGAGGCTCGCGTCCTCGGCCCGCCCGGCCATCTCGTTGGCCTTGGCGGTGGCCTCCTCGAGCCGGCGGTTGGCCTCGACGAGGGCTTCTTCGGCTTCCTTCTGTGTCGTCATGTCGGTCAGCACGCCTCTCAGCCTTACCGCTATCCCGTCCTTGACGACGGGCAACGTGGAGACGATGGCAGGGAACAAGCTCCCATCTTTTCTTCTTGCCATGTATTCACCAGAGCCTCGAGGGCCTTCGGAGAGCAGCTCCCGTATTCTTTGGGCGGCCCGCTCGCGGTCTTCCTCCGCTATCATCTCCAGGACACTTACAGCACCTGAATACAGCTCTTCCTCCGTGTAGCCGAAGACTTCAAGGGCGTTGGAGTTTACGTAGAGAAACCTGCCCTGGTCGTCTGCCTCGAATACGACTTCAGGCAGGTTGCCTGCGAACTCCCTGAACTTTTCCTCGCTCTCCCGCAGCGCCTCTTCGGCAGCCCTGCTCTCGGTGAGGTCGTAACACATGTTGGTGATCGACTGCAGGTTTCCGTCAGAATCGCGGATCGCGGCGCCGACCACCGAGAAAAGCCTTTCGGACCCATCCCTTGTTATGAACGTGTACTCGGCCCTCAATGTGACCTCGCCGGCGAAGAGCCTGCTTATATGCGTTGCCGCGAGTTCCAAGTCTCTTGGATGGATAATGTTCAACTCGAGAACGTTCTTACCAAGTATCTCTTCCCTGCTGTAACCGATCGCCTCGCAACCGATGCGGTTCACGTCCGTCAGTATCAACTCCGCATCGTATGTGAATATGACCTCGCCGGCGTTGTCGTAGAGCTGGCGGTACTTCTCCTCGCTCTTCCTGAGCGTATCCTCGGCTTGCTTACGCCCGGTGATATCGGCGAATGAGGCCAGCATCGCCACCGGCTGATCCGCCTCATCGAGCACGATGCTCGCGAGGAGCTCCGCGGTAAATGCGGAACCACCGTTCTTAAAGCCGGTCAGCTCGCCCTGCCAGTGACCCTCGCGCTGCAGGGCCGCCATCAGTTCCCCAGCTTTCTCCCCCATATCCCAGAACTCGGCCGCCGAGCGGCCCAGGACCTCTTCCTTGTCCTGGTATCCCCAGATATTCAGAAACGACTGGTTCACGTAGGTGAGGTTGCTGCTCATGTCGGAGATGGCCACGGCGCTCAGGGACGTTTCCATCGCGGTGTCCCTGAGATGGATCTCCTCCTCGGTACGCACACGTTCCGAGATGTCCCTGCCGGTGCCCGCGATCGCATACGGCTTGCCATCCTCGTCCCTCAGCAGTGTCCCGGTGAACTCGGTTGTAATGCCGCGCCCGTCCTTCGTAGCGAGGCGCGCCTCGAAGCTGTCCTCGCCGGACTCCAATATCCTGCCGATGGCATCCGCAACCAGTTGGACATCGTCCCCGGTGAAAAGGTCGGTCGGGCTCATGGCGGCGATCTCATCGTCGCTGTAGCCGCTGACCTCGCTTAACCTGACGTTCCACTTCAGGAACCTGCCCTCGAGATCGATCACGAGGAAGGCGTCGCTCATCATCTCCAGGGCTTTTTCGGTCAACCCCTCGCTCTCGCCGTCTCTTCCCCTGATCCTCATCGCATTTCCGCTCGGTCGCGCAACATGCCCTACTCCCGTTAAGCGGGGGCTGCTCCGGCCAGCAGCCGCTTGATGTTCTGGATGAGCTCCTCGGGCTCGAACGGCTTGATCATATACTCGTCTGCTCCCGCATCGATGGCCGCCTGGTGATAGCTGACCTTCCGGTAGATGGCGCTCATCATTATGATAGGGGAACGTGAGTCCCGCTCCGCCCTTGCCCTCTTGACCATCTTGAAGCCGTCCATCTTGGGGAGCAGGCAGTCGGTAAGCAGCAGGTCCGGTTTTTCCTCGAGAAATTTCCTCAAGCCCTCGACGCCGTCGGCGGCCGTGATGACCTGGTAACCCTCCTTGGCGAGGATGCTCTTGAGCATGTGGGAAGTGATCTCGTCATCTTCCACGACCAGTATCTTCGATTTCCCCATTTCTTCCATGCGAACTCCGATTACCTGCCCGGGTGTTTCTGTTTCGTGCCATGCGCGGACGACCCCCACTCCGCGCGCGGTACGTTTCTGACGAGTTCTTCAACGGATATCTCGCCTTCCAGGACCTTGGAGACCCCGTTCTGCCACATCGAGAGCATCCCCTGTTCGCCTGCTATATCCGCAAGCTCGTGCGAGGAACGCTCGGCGGTGATGGCGCTTCTGAGCTCCCGGGTCACCAACATCGCCTCGAATATCCCCACTCTTCCGCTGTAGCCGGTATGTTTGCACGCGGCACACCCCACTGGCGCGAACAGGGGCACGTCGCCTTTTTCTTCCATACCGAGCATGACCCTGACATCTTCTTCGGGTATATACTCCACCTTGCACGCCGGGCAGAGCTTCTTGACGAGCCTTTGTGCGATGACCAGCCTTACGACCTCGCGCACCAGATACGGGGGCACTCCCATGTCGATGAGCCTGGGGATTGCATCCGGCGCGCCCGTGGTATGCAGCGTGCTCAGGAGCATATGGCCCGTCAGCGAGGCCTGCACCGCTACCTGGGCGGTTTCGGCGTCCCTTATCTCCCCCACCAGGATGACGTTAGGGGCCTGGCGGAGGACCGACCTGAGGATGGTGGAAAAATCGAGTCCTATCCTGTGCGACACGGATATCTGGCTTATGTTGCCGATCCTGTACTCGACCGGGTCCTCGATGGTGATTATCTTGATGCTCGAGTCATTTATCTCGTTCAACATGGCATACAGAGTGCTGGTCTTGCCGCTGCCGGTCGGTCCGGTAACCAGGATGAACCCGGAAGGCTCCTCCAGTGCCTCGTAGACCCTCGCTTCCTCCGGTCCGGAGAGGCCAAGCTCCGGCAGCCTCACCACCGCCCGGCTCTGGTCCAGCACGCGCAACGTCATCGACTCCCCATAGACGGTAGGAGCCGTCGCGACGCGGAAGTCGATCTCCTTTCCTTTCAACTTGACGAAGAAACCCCCGTCCTGCGGCATCCTCGTCTCGGAGATATCGAGCTCCGAGAGTATTTTTATCCGGGATATCACGGACTTGTGTACCTTCTTGGGAAGTATGCTGGCTTCCACCAGACTGCCGTCTATATTGAAGCGGACGCGTACGAGGCTTTCCTCAGCCTCGATGTGAATATCGCTTGCCCTGTCCTTGATAGCCCGTGACAGTATCAGGTTAATGAGCCGCACGACGGGGGCCTCATCAACCCTTAACTTGTCCTCGGCATCATCGAAGCGGTCTACGAACTCCACCGCTTCGTCCTGCAAGCCCGCCCCCGCATCGCTCAGAGCTTCATCTCTGCTGTAGAAGTCGATCGCCGCCAGGATATCCTCTTCGTCGCTCATGATGGCCTCGAGGCTGTATCCGGAGGCAAAAGCGAGCATGTCCAGGGAAACCGTGTCCAGGGGGTTACTGACGGCAATGGTAAGGATGTTGCCGATGACGGTGACGGGGATAGCCACGTACTCCCTGGCCACCTCCGATGGAATAAGGCTGACCGCCTCCGGGTCCACGATATCGAGTGCGAGTTTCACATACGGTATGTCCAGGTATGCCTTTACGAACTCACGCATCTCCTCGTTGGTGGTATAGCCCAGTTTGATGAGTATGTCATTGAGCTTTCCTCCCCTGTCCAGCTGGTACCTGACCGCTTCATCCAGTTGGTCCCTGGCGATCAACCCTTTCTCGACAAGGATATTCCCGTAACCCCGGCCTTCTTTGGCGCTTTCCATTGCTCAAGAAACCCCGCTGCCGTTTTCCGTAAGCCGCTACACATTATATTATCGCCCATTTCTCATTTTAATGCAGCCATAGTTGTTGTTGCTGTCGTGATGCATTATTAAGCATGGCGACGTCGCAAGCGGCCAGCATCCAGGTGGCACATGCGTCGAGAACGTCTCTCCGTGGCACTCTGATCGAGGAACGAAGAGGCGTCAGCAGGCTGCGCATCGCGGAGCGAGACCGTTACCCGGCCGACCGGGCCACGACCACATTCAGAGGCGTTTCGCGACCGAGGCGAACGGGACAAGTGCCGAGTAATCCACCAGGGTGGCCATGGCGCGGGAGGTGGTGTCCACCCCCGACTCCTCTGCGGCCGCGGGCGGGTTGAGCCCCGCCGCAACCAGCATGCCCACGCGGTCCCTGCCCGAGGGGACTTCCATCAGGGGCTGCCCGGGCCTTCCCAGCAGGACCATATCGCACAGCCGGGACCTCTTCATCTCCTCCAGCAGGGAGGAGGTCGCGTCGAGCGCGGATGCGGGCACGAGGCGGAACGAGGCGCATATGCGCCCGTCTCCGGTACTGGCCGCCGCGTGCACGCTGGTCATCTTGCCCTTGATGAAGATCTCCACGGGGTCCAGGGTCGAACCGGAGTAAGAAATTATCTCGGTGAAACGGCTGGGCTTCCCGCCCTTCATCTCCAGCAGGCCTCCGAAGCTCGATTCCACCGGTATGCCGTGGCGGAGGAGGATGGAATTGAGGGTGACGCTGCACACGGTACCCCAGGCGGCGACGGCTTCGGGGACCTCCAGGCCCCCCACCTTATCGCCCGGGCCGACGCGCAGCACCAGGTCGGAGAGGCACAGCCCGGCCTCGAAGGCGGGCCGCATGGCCTCCACGGCTTTGCTTTCCTTTTTCAGGGGGAAGAAGGTCATGTTGACAACCACCCGCCCCCGGCGCGAAGCGAGGTCGAAATCTGCCTGGCAGGCGAGGTCGTCGATACGGGCGTTCACGAAACCGACCCGGTCGACGGCCAGCGCGCTGTCCAGTTCCTCCAGGCCACGCTCGGTGAGTATCCTTCCGCTCCTCCCCACCAGGCGCGTGAAGCCCCGCTCGTCCAGGTGCAGGAGGTGATAGCGGACGGTCCTCTCGTTCAGGTCCACGCCTCGCAAGGTCAGCTCACGCGAGAGGGCGCGCGCCCCCAGCGGCTCTCCGGCCTCCCGCAGGATCTCCAGGATGGCCAGGGTCTTTCTCCCCAGAGAAGCGTCATTATAACTCATAACGGCAAACTTTCTCCTAATAACATGTTGACAATATAGCATAAATCGGATTAAATAGGCAATAGGTTACCTATGACCGATAGAGAGGCGGTAGATAAGTGGATATATGCTTGCGGGCGGGCTGCCTCGAGATACCTCTGCCGTCCGTAAACCAGGCATGAAACGGGAGAAAAGCATGAGGAGGATAATACCGCGGGAGGAATATTGCATCGGCTGCCGCCTGTGCGAGATACACTGCATCGTGCAGCACTCCAAGAGCAAGGACATAATCAAGGCCTTCAAGAGGGAGACGCGGCCGGTAAAGCGGGTCGAGGTGGAGGAAAAAGGGCACGTCACCTTCGCGTTGCAGTGCCGGCACTGCGATGAAGCCCCCTGCGTCACCGCGTGCCTTTCCGGGGCCATGCAGAGGGATCCGGAGACCGGCGTGGTGACCAACGACCCCGAGCGCTGCGTGGGCTGCTGGACCTGCATACTCGTCTGCCCCTTCGGAGCCGTGCGCAGGGACGAGACGGAGGGAAAAGTGGTGGGCAAGTGCGACCTGTGCCCCGACCTGGAGATACCGGCCTGCGTCGCCAACTGTCCCAACGAAGCCCTGATACTGGTGGAGGGATAGAGATGCAGGCATACGACTACACCATAGTGGGCAATTCGGCCGCGGCCATCAACGCGCTGGAGGCCATACGCGAACGGGACACCCGGGGCACCGTCGCTGTTTTCTGCGAGGAGAAGTACCGCTGCTATTCCCGCCCGCTTATATCCTACCTGGTGGCGGGAGAAATAGATGCCCGGAGGATGTATTACCGGCCCTCCAACTATTACCATAAAATGGGTGTGGACTTCCGCCCCGGTGAACGCGTGGTCTCCGTCTCGGCCTCGAAGAAGACTATCACCACCGCCGCTGGTGAAAAGGTGAAATGGGGAAAACTACTGCTGGCAACGGGGTTCACGCCCTTCATACCGCCCATAGAGGGCCGGGAGGAAGTGGAGTACGTCACCTTCATATCCTGGGACGACGCAAAACGCATGCTCTCGCTGACCTCGAAGAAAGTGCGTGCCCTGGTGGTCGGCGCGGGCCTTATCGGCATGAAGGCAGCGGAGGCGATGCACGCGCGGGGAGCCGCGGTCACGGTGGTTGAAAAACTGGACCGCGTCCTGCCGCTGGCGCTGGACGCCAGGGCCTCGCAACTGGTCGCGGAGCGATGCCGCCAGGCGGAGATAGACATCCTCACCGGGCTCAGCGTGTCGAGGCTGCTGGGCGGAGGAGGCCGCAAGGGCGTTGCCGTGCTGGAGGATGGGTCCGAGGTGGACTTCGACCTCCTGGTGATGGCCGTTGGCGTACGTCCGCGCACGGAACTGGCCGAGGCGGCGGGCCTGCCCTGCGAGCGCGGCATCGAGGTCGATGAGCGGCAGCGCACCGCCAATAAGAACATCTATGCGGCCGGGGACGCGGTGAGGGCCATGGATATCGTACTCGGAGAGCCCTCCATAAACGCACTGTGGCCGGTCGCCGCGCTGCAGGGAAAACACGCGGGCCGCAACATGGCCGGCGAGTACTCTCCCTACCCGGGTTGTAACTCCATGAATGCCGTGGAGTTCTTCGGCCTCCCGGTCCTGTCCGCGGGCATAGTCAACCCCCCCGAAGAAGGTTACAAGGTCATGGCCCGCCAGGACGAAGGAGGGTACCGCAAGGTAGTCCTGCAGGGAGATATCATCGTGGGGATGCTGGTGGCGGGCAGGATAGAGCGTGCCGGCATACTCACCAGCCTCATCCAGGAAAAGGCCAACGTGAGAAGGGAGAAGAGCTTCCTCCTCGATGAGGGGTTCGGCCACATCCACCTGCCGCGCGCGGTCAGGAAGGGACGTATCGAGAGCGCGGTGGCCGGCCTCGGGGCCGCGGAGGCCGTAAAAGGCCGGGGAGGTTGAGGACATGTTGAGAGGCGTGCGTTTCCGCGACGACAAGGATTTCTCCGGCTGCTCCATATTCGGCATGATGAACGCGGCGGGCGAGAGGTTTACCGGCAAGCCCATGATCACGGCCATAGCCAACATGAAGGAACGCAGCAACGGCCTGGGCGGCGGTTTTGCCGCTTACGGCATCTACCCACAGTACGCGGACCTCTACTGCCTGCACATGATGTACGGCGACGATGCGGGGAAGAGGGACGCAGAGGAGTACATAAAGGAAAACTTTGCCATAGAGCAGGCGGAGATCATCCCCACCTCCCCGTGCGCAGGAGTCAGCGATCCCCCACTGCTGTGGAGATATTTCGTGCAACCGCGCGAGGATCACGGGCTCGCCCCGGGGATCGAGGACCCGGACGAGTTCGTGGTGCAGGCGGTGATGCGCATCAACGCGGAGATCGACGGGGCGTTTACCTTTTCCAGCGGGAAGAACATGGGCGTGTTCAAGGGAGTGGGCTTTCCCGAGGACATCGGCCGCTTCTTCCGCCTGGACGAATACGAGGGCTACATCTGGGTGGCCCACGGCAGATTCCCCACCAATACCCAGGCCTGGTGGGGCGGCGCTCACCCGTTCAACATCCTTGACTGGTCGGTGGTGCATAACGGAGAGATATCCTCTTACGGTATCAACCAGCGCTACCTGGAGATGTACGGTTACAAGTGCACCCTCTTTACCGACACGGAGGTCATCGCCTACGCGGTTGACCTCCTGGTACGGCGGCACGGCCTTTCCATCGCGGACATGGCCGGGGTGCTCGCGGCCCCGCTGTGGGAAGACATAGACCGCATGCAGCCGCGGGAGAGGGAATTGCATACCGCCCTGCGCCAGACCTATGCCTCCCTGCTGCTCAACGGGCCGTTCAGCGTCATCGTCTCCAACCTCTCGCAGATGATCGGGCTCACCGACCGCATCAGGCTGCGCCCACTGGTGGCGGGGAGCAACGGTGACTGGATGTACCTGTCCTCGGAGGAAGCTCCCATGCACCTGGTGGACGGATCCCTTGCTCACACCTGGATACCATCGGGCGGCGAACCTATAATATTCCAGCTCAAGGAGTCCCCCGGAGGCCGCGAGAGGGAGAAAGCGCTGAGCGGGGCGGCGAAGGCTTGAGCGCCTGGAGGTAGATGGACTTGAAGAGCTACATAATACCGGATTTTCTCGTAGACAGGGACGATGAACGCTGCATCCGCTGCGAGGTCTGCGTGCGCCAGTGCGCCTTCGACGCGCATTATTACGACGAGGAGGAGGACAAGGTCTACGTGGACGAATCCAAGTGCGTCGGCTGCCTGCGCTGCGTGACCCTGTGCCCCACCAATGCACTGGTGGTGCGCAAGAACCCCACCCAGGTGCCCTCCAACGCCAACTGGACTCCCGAGGTGATGCGCAATATCTACAAGCAGGCGGAGACGGGGGGCGTGCTGCTCACCGGCATGGGCTGCGACAAGGATTACCGCAACTACTGGGACCGCATCACCCTGGACGCCAGCCAGGTGACCAACCCCTCCATCGATCCCCTGCGCGAGCCTATGGAGCTGCGCACCTACCTGGGGGCCAAGCCGGACGCGGTGGAGCTATCCAGGGGAAGAGGCAAGACATCGCTGCGGACCAGGCTGGCCCCGCAGCTGCAACTCGATATACCAGTCATGTTCTCCGCCCTGTCCTACGGCGCTATCAGCTATAACACCTGCGAAAGCCTGGCGCGGGCGGCGGTGGAGATGGGGACATACTGCAACACAGGTGAGGGCGGGCTGCACCGCGACCTCTACAGGTATGGCGATCGCACCATCTGCCAGGTGGCCTCGGGGCGCTTCGGGGTGCATGCCGACTACCTGGAGGCGGCGGCGGCCCTGGAGATAAAGATCGGCCAGGGTGCCAAGCCCGGTATAGGCGGGCACCTGCCGGGGGAGAAGGTGAGCGCCGAGATCTCCCGCACGCGTATGATCCCGGTGGGCACGGACGCACTCTCTCCCGCGCCCCATCATGATATCTATTCCATCGAGGACCTGGCGCAGCTTATTTACGCTCTCAAGGAGGCGACGCACTGGAAAAAGCCGGTTTCGGTGAAGATAGCCGCCGTGCATAACTCCGCCGCTATCGCCTCGGGCATCGTGCGGGCGGGCGCGGACATAGTCGCCATAGACGGGATAAGGGGCGGCACCGGCGCTGCTCCGACCATGATCCGCGACAACGTGGGTATCCCCATAGAGCTGGCACTGGCGGCGGTGGACGCCCGCCTGCGCGAGGAGGGCATACGCAACCGGGCCAGCCTGGTGGTAGCGGGAGGGATACGCTCCTCCGCAGACGTGGTCAAAGCCATCGCCCTGGGGGCGGATGCCGTATATATAGGCACCGCCGCCCTGATAGCCCTGGGATGTCACGTGTGCCAGAAATGCTATACGGGCAAATGCAACTGGGGGATAGCGACACAGGACCCAGATCTCACCAAGCGCCTCAATCCGGATGTGGGCACCAGGCGCCTGGTTAACCTGCTTACGGGATGGTCTCACGAGATCATGGAGATATTGGGAGGCATGGGAATAAACGCCATAGAGAGCCTGCGCGGCAACCGCATGCGCCTGCGCGGAGTCGGTCTCACCCAGGAGGAGCTGGACATTCTGGGGATAAAACACGCGGGAACATGAGGGAGCATCAGCTCGCTGGGGCTCCCGCGTGTCACGGTCAGCAGAGCGAAGCGTTGGCCTCGGTGGGGTAAAGCGCAAGTGGGAAACATAAAGGTTGGAAAGACATCCAGGGAACACCGGTGTCAGAAGGAGCGAGGAGAAGCGGTGACGCGGACCGATATCAGGAAGCGGCATGGAATGCGAAAGCTGGTGAGTTCGGTTCCCCTTGATGTCAGCTTGTATGGAGATGAGATAGTTCATGGCGAGGTTCGTAAAATGCATGTAAAAATGTGATCAACGGGAACCGATGAACGGAGAGCAGGGTCAAAATCGTGATGGGAAAAGGAAAGTAGCCTGCTGGTGGAGAAAAAGTCGGGCGAAGGAAATGTCGATCGCGAGGAGGAAAAAAGATATATGAAGATCAAAATCGATCACCACGCCAAATTGCCGGAGGTTTTCTCCCGTAAGAACGGCAGCGTTGAGATCGATGCTGGCCGGCTCCATTACCGGGAACTCAACAACATGGTCAAGGGGGCGGTGGCGGAAGGAAGCAAGGAGATAATCCTCGAGAATATATACGGGCAACGCTATATCGGTTCCGGGATACGCAAAGCGGTGGATATCGTGGTGCGCGGCGTGCCGGGAAACGACCTGGGCGCGTTCATGGACGGCCCGAAGATAACCGTTGAGCGCAATGCACAGGACGGCGTGGGCAATACCATGAACAGCGGGGTCATAGTGGTGCACGGCCGTGCGGGAGACATAGTGGGCATGGGCATGCGCGGCGGAAAGATATTCATAAGGGACGGCGTGGGATACCGGGCGGCGATCCACATGAAGGAGTACCACAAGCACCTTCCGATCCTGGTCATCGGCGGCGAGGCCCAGGATTTCCTGGGCGAATACATGGCGGGAGGACTGGTGATAGTCCTGGGCATGGAAGCCTCCGGCAAGCGCCTCTTTACGGCGAAGCATATAGGCACGGGCATGCACGGCGGGCTCATCTTTCTGCGTGGCGAGGTGGAGGAATATCAGCTGGGCAAGGAGGTCGCCTTCGAGCCCGCGGGGGAAGAGGACATCGCTTTGATCCGTCCGTACCTCGAGGAATACGCCGGCTATTTCGGCTGCAGCACGGACGAAATACTGGGCTCAGGTTTTATCAAGCTCTGGCCGAAGTCTTTGCGCCCCTTCGGAGGACTGTACGCCTATTGAGACGTAATCAGAGACGGCTGGTCTTTTCGAGCCGGCGCGTGCCGGCTCTTTGCATTCGGCCGCCGGTGATAAGTGGCCGCTGTAGCGTGTTGCACTATATATGATGCATATCGAGCGAAGGTGGGAACGGGCCTGATCCCTTAAAAGACATGATGGATACTCGAGGCCATGGGAGCTGAGGCAGCCATGAGTGTATACTTGTGCTGCGAGAAAGAGAGGGAGGAGTTCTTCCGGGACATCCTGGAGCGGGGCTTCTCGCTGCAGGTCCTGCCCGGCCGCGGATATTCGGGACCGGTCGCCGGGGACATCGTGTTAGTAGACCTGGCGGCCAGAACGGGTGACTGGCGGGGCGAGCTGAATGTGCTGCGGCAGGCGCTGGGCCCTGACGTCCGGCTGGTAGCGGTGCTGCGGTTTGAGCAGATCCGGGCTCTGGACCACCACCTGCCGTTAGACGATTTCGTCGCGGACGGCGCTACGGGCGAGGAGATACGTGCCCGCCTGCGCTGCGCGTACCATGGAGAAGAAGCCCCCGCGGAATCGGTGGGGGAACTGGAGATAGACGAGGACCGCTACGAAGTGAAGGTGGGGGGGATGCCCGTCGACCTCACCTTCAAGGAGTTCGAACTGCTGCGTTTCCTCGCACACCGGCCCGGCAGGGTCTTCACGAGAGAGATGCTCCTGGAGCAGGTATGGGGATACGATTATTTCGGCGGAGCGCGCACCGTTGACGTGCACATCCGCCGCATACGCTCCAAGATCGAGCGCGAGGGCGACGCCTACATCCGCACCGTAAGGGGCGTGGGCTACATTTTTGAACATCGCGCTTCGGATTAACCCGGATCTCGCAGGAGGCGTTTGCCTTCTGAACAGGTATGATCGCGGGGGCATCACCTGGCCAAGAAAAAAAGCCCCACGTGCCTTGCTGCTCTCGGGGTATTCGCGGGTGCCCGGGGATGCGAAGTCGGCGTCTCCTCCGAGTCCCTGCGCGAAGAGACATTTTTCGAAACACTTTGTTAACCCCGATTTAATGGCTATGCAAAGTCCCCGAAACATGACCTGCCTAGACTGATGGCATACGAGTTATGCAGGAGACGGGAAATAAGGCAGGTGGAAAGAAATGGAAAAATACCATTCTGCGAGCATGTGCGGGGCGAGAAAAACGGGTGGGGGAGGTGATGCGCATTGAAGCGGTTTCTTGTGGTCATACTGTTGGCATCGTTGCTGCTGGTATCGTTCTCCATGCCCGCCCTCGCCGCGGAGGAGGATGAAGCAAAATCCCCCGAGGGTATCGCCACCGCCCTGGACACGGTCTGGGTGCTTATCGCGGCCGCCCTGGTCTTCTTCATGCAGGCCGGCTTCTTTTTCCTGGAGGGCGGGCTCACCCGCTCCAGGAACGTGGCCAACGCCATGCTCAAGGGGGCCATGGACTTCTGTCTCGGGGCGCTCGTCTTCTGGATGGTGGGTTTCGCGTTCATGTTCGGTCTGGACCGGGGAGGTTTCGTGGGCTCGAGCGGTTTTTTCGCCAACATGGCCAGCTCGGACTGGAACGGGCTTCCCATCTACGCCTTCCTGCTCTTCCAGATAGCCTTCGCCGGCGCGGCGGCCACCATACTGGCGGGGGGTATCGCCGAGCGTTTCAAGTTCAGTTCCTATTGTGTGGCCACCATAGTGATCACGGGCGTCATCTACCCGGTCGTCGGGCACTGGATCTGGTCGGAGGGAGGGTGGCTTTACCGCCTGGGAATGCTGGATTTCGCCGGATCGACCGTGGTGCACACCGTGGGCGGTATTTGCGCCCTGGTGGGGGCCTGGATGGTGGGGGCGCGCTCCGGCAAGTACAATGCTGACGGCACGCCAAATGCCATCCCCGGCCACAACATACCCATGGCCGCGCTGGGCACTTTCATCCTGTGGCTGGGTTGGTACGGTTTCAACCCCGGCAGCACGCTGAAGGCATCGCCGGCCATCGCCACTATCGCCATGACCACCACTCTTGCCGCTGCTGCCGGTGGCGCGGTGGCCATGTTCCTGACCTGGATCCGTTACGGCAAGCCCGATGTCAGCATGTCCTTCAACGGTACCCTGGCCGGATTGGTGGCGGTGACGGCGGGATGCGCGTATATAAGCATGGTCAGCGCGGTGGTCATCGGGCTCGTAGCGGGGATACTGGTGGTGTTCTCGGTGGAGTTCATAGACCGCAAGCTGAAAGTGGACGACCCGGTGGGCGCCGTGTCCGTACACGCCGTTAACGGAATATGGGGAACCGTCGCCGTTGGTCTTTTCGCCCAGGCTTCTTTCGGCGAGGCCAACGGGGTGGCCGTGGTGAACGGGCTCCTGTACGGCGGCGGCGTGGCCCAGCTGGGCAAACAGCTGCTGGGCGTTGTCTCCGTAGTGGGCTGGGCTGCCGCAACCGCATTTGTCATGTTCTTCGTCCTCAAGAAGACCATGGGGATCAGGGTGGACGAAGAGGGACAGAGAGTCGGCCTGGATATCAGCGAGCATAACCTGGAGGCTTACCCCGATTTCCAGCCCGCCATCTCCGAGAAGGGAGTGATTTGACATGAAGAAGATAGAGGCGCTGATCCGGCCGGAGCGGCTGGAGCCGGTGATGGACGAGCTGCGCAAGCTGGGATACCCCGGGGTGACCATCACCGAAGTCAAGGGGCACGGCAAGCAGAAGGGCATCACCCACATGTGGAGGGGGGCCGAGTACCGCGTGGAGTTCCTGCCCAAGATCAAGGTCGAGGCGGTGGTGCTCGCCGAGGATGTGGGCAAAGTGGTAAATGCCCTGGTCAGGGCTGCCCGCACGGGTTCCATAGGCGACGGCAAGATCTTTATCTACGATGTAGCCGATGCCGTACGCATCCGCACCGGCGAAGCTGGTTACAATGCGATTTAACACGGATTTAACAATGCGGAAAAAGAGGCGAAACACTGCGGGGACATAATGTTGCGCAGGGGTGAGCATAATAAATGTAAGCATGGAAGAGAAGGAGGATAAGAACATGACTGCCAAGGACAAGGAATTCGTGCTCAAGACGGCGCGGGAGAACGACGTGCGCTTCATCAGGCTGTGGTTCACGGACATCCTGGGCTTCCTCAAGAGCTTCGCCATCACCATCACCGAGCTTGAGGAGGCCATGGAGGACGGGATGGGTTTTGACGGGTCGTCCATCGAGGGTTACGCCCGCATCGACGAGAGCGACATGATAGCCATGCCCGACCCCAGCACCTTCGTCATACTGCCCTGGAGGCCTCGCGAGCACAACTCGGTGGGCCGCATGTTCTGCGATATCCTCAAGCCGGGCGGAGAGCCTTACGAAAAGGACCCCCGCTATGTCCTCAAGAAGAACCTGGCCCGGGCGGCGGAGAAGGGCTATACGTATTACGTCGGACCGGAGCTGGAGTTCTTTTACTTCAAGAATCCCGAGTCCACCGAGGTCCTTGACCAGGGCGGGTATTTCGACCTCACGCCATTGGACGTGGCCAGCGACCTGCGCCGCGATACGGTCATAGCCCTGGAGGAACTGGGCATAGGAGTGGAGTACAGCCACCACGAGGTGGGGCACAGCCAGCACGAGATAGACATGCGCTACACCGACGCCCTGACCATGGCGGACAACGCCATGACCTTCCGGCTGGTGGTAAAGGAGATCGCCCTCCTCAACGGCGTTTATGCCACCTTCATGCCCAAGCCGCTCTACGGGCAGAACGGCAGCGGTATGCACACCCACATGTCCCTTTTCAAGGGGGAGAAAAACGCCTTCTACGACCCCAGCGACAAGAACAACCTCTCGGCTATGGCCAAGATGTTCATCGCGGGCCTGCTGCGGCACGCTCCGGAGATAACCCTGGTCTGTAACCAGTGGGTGAACTCCTACAAGAGGCTGGTGCCGGGTTACGAGGCTCCCGTTTACCTCTCCTGGGCCGTGCGCAACCGCTCCGACCTCGTGCGCGTGCCCGAATATAAGCCGGGAAAGGAAAAGGCCACGCGCGTCGAGTTCCGCTCCCCGGATCCAGCCTGCAACCCCTACCTGGCCTTCGCCAGCATGCTGGCGGCGGGTATGGAGGGTATTGAGAAGGGATACGAGTTGGCCGATTCCGTGGAGCGCAACGTCTACGAGATGAGCGCGGAGGAGAGGAATGAGCTGGGCATCGAGCAGCTCCCTGAAGACCTGTGGGAGGCTATCAAGCGCGCGGAGAACGGCGAGATACTGCGCAAGTGCCTGGGGGATGAGGTCTTCGAGTCTCTGATAGAGAACAAGAAGATCGAGTGGGAGCGCTACCGCGCCCAGGTCACCAGGTGGGAGATGGACAACTACCTCCCCCTCCTCTAACCGTCAAAGGGGTCAGGTCTTGTTTTTTGCATACTCCGGTATGTCGGAAGTTATCTTACATATGCTCGCTTATATGCAGCATTTTCGTGAGGCTAACCTCACACCAGAAAGTGAGAAGCAAAACCTGACCCCATAAAGGGGAATCGCGTTATGAGGATCGCACTGGCCCAGATAAACACGGCGGTAGGGGACCTGGACGGCAACGTCCTGCGTATCGTTAAGGCGATCCGCGAAGCGGAAAAGCAGGGGGCGGACATCGCGTGCTTTCCCGAACTGGTCTTAAGCGGGTATCCTCCCGAGGACCTGCTCCTCAAGCGGGACTTCCTGGCCGACTGTTCTCGTGCCCTGGACGAGCTGGCGCGGGAGGTGGGGGAAATGGTGGTAGTGGTGGGGACGCCCGAATTGCGGGAGGACGTCTTCAACGCCGCCGCCGTTATCCACCGTGGCGAGGTCGTCGCCATGTACCGCAAGATGTTACTCCCCAACTACGGCGTATTCGACGAGAGCCGCTATTTCGCGGCCGGGCAGGAGGGGCTGGTGCTCGGGATAAAAGGCGTGAAGGTCGGCATCACCATTTGCGAGGACATCTGGTATCCCGGGGGACCGCTGGAATCCGAAGTGGCACGAGGAGGGGCCGAACTGGTGGTAAACCTGTCTTCCTCGCCCTATCACAAAGGGAAACAGAAAACGAGGGAAAGGCTGGTGGGATCCCGAGCCGTAGATGCGATGACCATGGTGGCCTACGTCAACAGCGTTGGAGGCCAGGACGAACTGGTCTTCGACGGCGGCTCGATAGTCGTCCATCCTTCGCATGGGAAAGTGGCGTGCGCACCTTGCTTCGAGGAAAACGTGCTCGCGTGTGACGTAGACGTCACGGGCCTGTGGGCCCAGAGGATGACCAGGCCCATACACAGGTACTCGAGGCTGGTCGCTGACGGTGGGCGTACGCGGGTCCTGGAGCTGGGAGGGCAGGATGGCCCGGCGGCAGCAGGGCGCCCTCCTGTACGCCCTTACAGTGAAGAGCGGATGGCGGACGAGGAGGAGATACTGAGGGCTCTGCTCCTGGGGTTGCGTGACTACGTGCGCAAGAACGGCTTTACGGACGTGCTCTTCGGGCTCTCCGGAGGTATAGACTCCGCCCTTACGGCGGTCCTGGCCGCGCAGGCCCTGGGCCCGGGAAGGGTACACGGGGTCTTTCTCCCCTCCAGGTTTACCTCGAGCGTTTCTCGCCAGGGCGTGGATGCACTGGTGAAGGCTCTAGGCATTTCGCTGGAGAACTACGACATAAACGGGATACTGGGATCCTTCCTCGCCGAAGCGGAAGCCTCGTTGCAGGGGCCCGGTGGAGGCGTCGCTATGGAGAACCTGCAGGCGCGCATCAGGGGCAACATCTTCATGAACATCTCCAACAGCCGGGGCTGGCTGGTGCTGGCTACCGGCAACAAGAGCGAGCTCTCCATGGGCTATTGCACCCTGTACGGGGACATGGCCGGCGGCTACGCGGTGATCAAGGACCTCTTCAAGCGCGAGGTCTACCGTCTCTCCCGCTATATCAACGAGCGCGAGGGAAAAGAGATCATACCCACGTTCATCCTGGAGAGGGAGCCCTCCGCCGAGCTGCGGGATGATCAGAAAGACACCGACTCCCTTCCCCCATACGAGCTGCTCGACCCCATCCTCGAGGACTACATAGAGAACGGCCTCACCCTGGACGAGATGGCGGTAAAGGGATACGACCCTGAGTTGGCCGAGTACGTGGTGCGCCACGTGGACGCCAACGAGTACAAGAGGCGGCAGGCCCCGGTAGGCATCAAGATCACGCCGCGCGCTTTCGGCAGGGACTGGCGGCTGCCCATCTCCGTCCATCGTTAAAGTGTCAGGTCTTGTTTTTTGCATTCCATATTATGGTATATACTGCGTACATGCTGCTCATAAGCGGGCATATGTAGGATAATCGCTGACATACCGGAGTATGCAAAAAACAAGAACTGACCCCATTAAATATTAGTCGGGGGTGATCAGTTCGCGATAAGCCTCGCCGGTGGGAGTAAGGGATTTCGTTTGGATACTGGTCCACACCTGGGTGCTGGCCAGCTCGTTGACCCAGGTATAACCGCGCGCCTCCATGGCGGGGTCGTATTTCAGGTAAGCGAAGAAGTACTGGACCCAGAAGGGGTTCATGTAAAGGAAGTCGAGATGGTGTGAGAGGGCCACCATGGATTCCAGGAAGCTTATATCCAGGGGCCCCCAGAAGCTGAAGGGATCGCGCGCGAAGATGTCGGCGGCCGCGGCGGGAGTATGTCCGGGCCCCAACTCGCTCAAGTAGGACTTGTACAGCCAGGATTCCCCCACCGCCATTGCTTTACCGCAGGAGTGAGCGGTCTCCGCGATCCTCACCGTCTTTTCCGCCAGGCAGCCGTTCTGCACGGGGTAGATGTGCAGGTCCAGGTAGTCGACGTCCGTGTTTCGGGCCAGGCTCTCGAAGTAGGCCATGTCGTCCCAGGTGCCGGCCCCTGCACCGATAAGCGTAGAGCCGCGGTCCAAGCCATCCAGGAAGAAGTTCACCATCTCCGCCTGGTTTTCCACCGAGAAGTCCAGCCCCGTGTTGGCCCGCATGGTGGCGGGCTCGTTCTCTATGGTGTAGTAATCGGGCTTCAGCTCGCGCAGCACCGTCTGCACCATGGCCTTTTTCTCCTGCATGTACCGCTCCATGGTCAGCCCCTCGTAGCTCACATCGAGTTCGCCGAAATCCACGTCCGGGAAGAGGGTGGTGGTATCGATGATGACCTCGAGGCCTCTTTCCCTTATCTCCGCCACCGTCTTCCTGTAGAAGTCGAGGTATTCCTGCGCGCGCGGAAAAGAGGGTTCGAGAATGGGATAGCCGATGCTGACGTTGATCGCCCCCACCCCCAGCACCTGCAAGCCGTCCAGGGTGATCCCGACGGCGTAGAGCGTGGCCGGCTCGAGGAGAGTCTCGCCGCGGTTGCCGTTGGCGATGATGAGCTCGGCGCTGAAAACCGTGTCGCCGGTCTCGCCGTCCCATTCCCTCTGGAGGTAGCCCGCCGCTTCGGCTAGAGATGACTCCAGCTCTTCGTAGAGGTCCGCGTACTCATCCGGTACCTGTGTATCCGCGGCGGCCTCTTCCCCGGTTCCCTCCTGCATCTCCTGCCAGGTCTTCCCGCACCCGGCGGCCATGACCGCGATGAGCAGTATGGCGGCGATAGCAGCAGCGGCGATCCTTCTCGACATATCGGCACACTTTCTTCCCATACCCTGCAGGAGTCCGCCCGTTCCTGCAGCCCCTCGGGAACCTACTTCTTGCGCACCGGGAACTGCAGCTCTGTGATGAGGTCGTCCTCCGAGCGGGTGATGATGAGGTCGTTATGGAAGATAGCAGCCCCCGGTCCCATGAGCTCGTAGCCGTTTTCCCCGA
This sequence comes from uncultured Actinomycetota bacterium, assembly GCA_964462595.1. Classification (GTDB taxonomy): domain Bacteria; phylum Actinomycetota; class Geothermincolia; order Geothermincolales; family RBG-13-55-18; genus SURF-21. Next base: position 97,017 of record CAYWXM010000058.1, on the reverse strand, counting down.
TCCAGCGCATGAGCCTGAGCTGCGAGTCCTGTATCCCTGCATAAGGACCTTTATGCACCACGAAGGCTACCTCCTGCGCAGGCACCGTCTTTACCCCGGCCTCGCCCGTCTCGGCGAACTTCTTGATCTCCGGCGGCGGCTCCAGCGGTCTCATATCCATACCTCCTGTCTCTATTGTCGTGAACGCATGTTAACGAACTGTTAGGAATCAATTATAACCATATTGTGATTATGCGATTCCGAGCGCCGCCTTGCTGGCGCTCATCCCATCCGGAAATGAGGTAATGCCCGCGATAAGCAGGAGCGAAAACCGGCTTATAGCTCTAGTCTCACAGGTCCGAGACGTCGCTCCTCTCGTGCCGGGTCAGCCTTCCATCCATCATGTGGAAGGCACGGTCGGCTACCTCGAGGATGTCCTCGTCGTGGGTGACGATTATGACACACTTGTTGTCCTCTCGCGCCAGCTTGACCAGGATATCTACCACCACACGCCCGGTGGCACTGTCCAGGTTGCCCGTGGGCTCGTCCGCGAGGATAATATCCGGGTCGTTGGCCATGGCCCTGGCAATGGCGACCCTCTGTTTTTCGCCGCCGCTCATCCTGTTGGCCCTGGCCTTCTGCAGCCTTGCGTCTATTCCCATCCTGGCCAGAAGACCCACCGCTTTACTGCGCTGCTCCGAAAGGGGTACGGTCTGCAGGTCCATGGGCAGCATGACGTTTTCCAATGCCGTCAAGGCGGAGATGAGATTGAAGAACTGGAAGACGAAACCCACCCTGCTCCTGCGGTAATCGATAAGGTCGGCGCCGGAGGAGGCGATATCTTCGCCGAAGACCCGGATCTCCCCCGCGTCGGGGCTCTCCAGGGAACCGACGAGATAGAGCAGGGTGGTCTTGCCGGAGCCGGACGGCCCCACGATCACCGTAACCTCACCCTTGCGCGACTCGAAGCTTACATCGTCCACGGCGGTAACGTCCCCCGCCCTGGCCTTGAAGGTCTTGTTCAACTCCCTGACCTGCAACTTATCCGGCATGAATCCGCTTCCTCCTATTCCATGCTCAGGACACGCGCCGGCCTCAGCCTGATTATCCAGAACACCGGGACCGCCATGCCCAGCAGGCTTATCCCGAACAGGATAAGGATCCCGTAGAGAAGCAGGTCCCCCTGGTATATCACGTTCAGGTTAACGGTTTCCTCTTCCTCGGACGCGGGGCTGTACAGCCCGCCTTCCTTGTACAGCTTACGATCGCTCAGGTAATTGCCCGTGTAGGCCTTTGCTTCCTCCTCGCTGGCCTCGTTCTGCACGCTTCCGGAGAGCAGCCAGTTGCCGATACCCTGGCTGATGAGGGCGGTGGCCCCGGTCGCGAGGATCACGGACACCAGGCAGATGCAGATGACCTCCATCGCGTACTGTAAAACGACCTGGCGGTCCGTGGCCCCTATGGCCTTGAGAACTCCCAGCTCCCTGGTCCTGCCGCTGATGATGATGGCCATGGCCAGGAGGATGATCAGGGCGCAGGCCCCCAGGGCTCCGAACAGCCCGATGGTCGAGGTCTTGCCCACTCTTTCCAGGGGGTCAGAGATCTTCTCGTAATCCTCGAAGTCGCTTATGAACTCGTATTTGTCCCCGTCTGCTATGTTTTGCGAGAATGCCTCCTGCAGGGACGCGGTATGGTCGACGTTGTCGAAGTAATAAGAGCCCAACTCCACGTATCCCGGTGTTCCGTTCAGTTCCTGGACCACGGGAAGGGGAGCGAAGAGCTTATTGCCCGCCGGGTTATAATCCAGGATACTCCCGCTGTCGCGCTCCGCCTCGAGGGTCTCGTATATGCCTATTATCTCGATCTCCATCGTCCTGTCGTTCCTGCCCCCGCCGACGATCACCGCCTCTAAGCTGTCCCCGATCCCGAGCCCGTTGTCCTCGGCCATGTTCTTTTCCACCAGCGCCACCCGGTTTCCTTCCAGGTAATCCCGGTAAGTGAAGAAAGAGCCCTCCACGAGCTTTTTGCTGCCGTTGAGGAAATCGGAGGCGGAGGAGCAATCGGTGTTGCCCTCGAACACGAACAGGTTCCCCAGCGTCTGGGTGTTCAAACCCGCGATCCCCTGCCTGGCCAGTTCCGTATCCGTCGCGTATTGCTCCAGGGGAGCCAGCTCTGAGTTCTCGGCGTTGAGTATGATAATCCCGGCGTTCTGGATCTTGTCGTAGGTCAAGATATGGTCCTGGAGGGAAAAGGCGTCGGCGACCTCCTCCGGCAAAAGGAACTTGGCCCTGTCCGCGACCTCCTCCTCCTTGCTCATGCTGCGGGCCTCGCGCTGCCGCTGCCTCGCTCCCTTTTCCATCTCCTGCTCGAAGACCTCCAGGATGTATTCGGAACTTACGCGGACCTCACCATAATTGCCGACGGTCTTCTTGATGTTTTCGACCTGGTTGTCCGCGGCCAGCTTTACCACCAGCATGGACAGGGAGAAGGCCAGGCAAACGAAGAGCAGCAGTACCACGATGAGATTGCTCAAAGGATGGCGCCTGAAGCTCTTGAACCCCCTCCTCAGCGAACGCATCGCATGCATCTCCTTTGCCGTGGTTCAATCCGCAAAGCCGGCGAGACTCATCCTTATCTCCTCACCGTAATCGCTGCCCCGCACCTTATGGATAACGAGGTACGCGTCGCCGTTGGCGATATCCGCGCTGAAACCCGCGTTTTCCTCGATGCTCTGCGGATCCAGATCGAAGAAGAGAAAAACCCCCTCCAGGACCTCCTTTTTCTTGAGCTTGCAGGTCACCGGCGTCAGGTCGGCATAGTCGAGGAGGACGGCCGATATGACGTGCTCGGAAACATATTTTCCCAGATAACCGTTATCGTCATAGTACGAGCGGTATTCATCCGCCTCTATGCTGGGGCTTTCCAGCCGGAACGAGTACTGGGAGAGATCGATCACTTCCTCTCCGACGTTTTCGACCGCCAGCTCTATCTCCAGGTAATCGCCCATGACTTCCCTCTGACTCGACTCGATTACCTTCTGGTTGGAGCCGTTCCTGGTGATATCCACTATGTTGAACTGGGCTCCGGAAAGAGATGACGTATACCTGGGATCCGGAGCATCCGGCTGCGAAGATCCTTCCGTCACGTCCTCACCCTCACCCGACCCGGATCCGCCCGCGTCCTGTCCCGGGTCTTCCAGGTTCAGCCCCTCCAGGTCCTCGCTGGTAATGCCCGGAGGGAGTCTCGAGCCCTCGTCCGTGCCCGCATCCGGAGCCTCCGTCACGGTATCGCCCGCGCCCCCGCAGGAGGCGAAGACTGCTGCGGATATGAATAGAAGCGCCAGCAAAACCGGCAGCATCATTACAACGCGAACACGACCGGCTCTCTCCATCGTTGTCTTCTCCCTTCCTGGACGTCAGCGGATCTTACCGGACGGCTGTGCCGCCGGCAGCGGCCACCGCGATCGCTGACTCAGAAATCCCTCTCCAACCTGTAATCTCTCGCTTCTCCGGCTATGCGGTCGATCTCCGTTCTCAGCTCATCGATTTCCGCAAGTCCACCCTCGAATTCATCTCCGGTCAGATAGGACCTGATCTTGCCCTCGTCCAGGGTCTTTATCACAGCCAGGGCCTTGCTGAACCATTCCTCGATGAATTCCGATAATCCCTTCGTTCTCTGCGCGACTTCGATCATCAGGGTCGCGTATTCCTTCTCACCTTCGACACCGCTCAACGAAAGCACGCTGTTGTATTCGGCTTCCGCTTGAAGGGCATACGACAACATCTCTTCCCTGGCGCTATCGTACTGTTCCAGTGGTCCGCCCGGGTTCACTATGGCCTGGGGGTTGGGGCCCTGCAGGATGGCGAAGAAGTCCTCCAATGCCAGGCTCATATTCTCTCCTTCGCTGGCCATGCGATACGAGTATCCATCGCCCCTGTTTATGAACTGCAAGGCTTTGTCCTCGCTGCTCAACCCGCATCCTGTGACGGATATCCCCAGAGATACAGCCATTAAGACCAGCAGCAACGGAACAAGCGATTTCCTCACTACACACACCTCCCGGATGTATAATCCTAACATCGGCGATGACCGATCACCCGTATATGACGCAGAACCTGCAATTACAGTAGCATCTTATGCTTGTTCAGTCATTTCCCGAGAACCGGCGTCCGGTAATAAGCGACCCGTCTGCGCTGCCACTAGCTCGAGATCCGGGGGGTCGATCCGAAGCGACCTTCGCGAGCAGTATACTCGGGAGTATGTTTTGCCATGGATATGCACCCTGCGAGTGCTGAGCGAGGATCGTTACCCCCGGGCTGGATAAGCACCAAGAGCGAGATGATTAACCGTAGGCTCGGGAACCCAACGATTCCAAGAAGGCCTCCAGGCGGGTAGAGATCTGGCCCTCCTGGTATTCGCGCTCGTCGACGCAATCGCCGTCCAGGATGAGGGTGGGGATGCCGATATCCTGCAGGGCCTGCTTCACGAGCGCGGATCCACCGCAGCTCTGGCGGCATCCCCAGTGGTTGTAATGGATGGCGCCGTCAACGCGGTACTCCTCGGCCAGGGAGGCGAGGTGGGAAGCCCTTCTCTCCACCGGTCCCACCAGGAAGTGGCTGCATAATTTCCCGGCCAGGGAGTTGAACGGGTCTTGCGGGTCCATGTGCCCCCAGGTGGCATGGGTGTATTCCTCGCATACCAGGCGTGCGCCGTGATGCTCCAGGGTCGCAAGCAGTCCCTGGGAATACCAGGGCTTGAGGTGCATCCACATCAGGCGTATAGCATCTCCGCCCGCCATTCCGCTCTCGCGCAGCTCCCTGGACAGGGTACGGTAGAACTCGACCCCCGCACGCGATCCCAGGCTGGCGAAGAGGACGCTTATACCACCCATGGCATCCATGCCGTCAAGGGTACAGTCGTCTCTCTTGCGCATCTCTTCCACCTCGAGCAGGTAGCGCAGGGCCTGGTTGGAATAGTCTATGGCCTCGGTGAGACCCGCACGCATCCCTGCCTCCTCGAGGCCCGAAAGGCCCGCCAGCGCATTTGCCGTCTCCTCGAGCTGTTCCGCGACCAGCGACTGCGCCTGGGCGCGGTCCGGCAGGGGAATATCGATGGTGATCTGTGGGGCGCCGTAGAGGTCGGAGCAGAAGGCGAAGGAGAGGGGGGCCGAGTCACAAGGGTAGTTGACGCCCAGAAGCAGCGCGGGCTCCGGCATGAACCCATCCAGAGCGAGGCCGAGCGCGCAACGGTGGAAGGAACACGCGTCCGCCGAGAAGCCGGCATCCGCGGCACGGTCGATGAAGCGGGGTCCCATCCCCGCAGCGGCCACGACCGCTGCGGCCATCTCCGGGTAGAAGGGGATGCAGCCAAGCCCGATGACGAGTTCGCTGGGGACCAGCAGGTTGCACCATACCACCGGACCCCGTCCCAGGTACGCGTCGCTCGTTATGGACAGGAAGTAGGAGAGGGAGATGCGGTCGGCCTTCCAGCGCGGCCGGTTGAGGGGGGAGCGGGCCAGGCTCTCGGCCGTCTTCCAGAAGAACCTGGAATGGAAAGTGGAGGGCACGAGACGGTCGGAGAACCTTTCCTTGATCACATCGACAAGAGACATGTGTCCTCCTCCGACAACAATGCGACAATACCGTCAAACGAGCATCTCCAGGAAGGCCTCGACGCGCGTGAGCACCTGGCCCGTGTTGCCGTCCGCGTAATCGCTTTCCAGGCGCAGGACGGGGATGCTTTCCTTGAGGAGCCTCTCCTGCACGCGCGGGAAATCGTAGAGATAGGCGTCGCAGAACTTCAGTGAAGCATAGATGACGCCCCTTGCCCCCTTTTCTCTCACCGCTTCCACCAGCAGGTCGTAACGCCTTCCGGCATCATTCATCCTGGCGCAGGGATGCCTTCCCAGATACCTCTGCGCCAGCGAGGCCAGCATCTCCTCCATGTCCTCTCCCTGCGGCAGGGTCGATGAGGAGAAGGCGCGGTCGCCGTTACAGAGGTCTATCCACGTCACCCGCGCACCCGCACGGCCCAGGCTGGATACCAGTCCTGCCGGGTTGAGAAGGTTGCCCGTGAGCAGTACCGGGACGCCTTCGCCCCCGCCTTCCCGCCCCGCGTCCCCTGGATTCACGCCGGAATCGCCGGAATGGTGCTCCATGGCCAGCCGCAGGCGCCGCTCTCCGTAAATACCGTCTGCCTCGCGTATATAGGAGAGGCGGAGCTCCTCCCTTTCCAGTGCGGCCGCACGCAGCCTTGCGGCGGTGACCTCAGTTCCCGTAAAATCCGCCAACACCTGCGCCAGGTTGCGGAACTCCTCCGCCAGAAAGCGCTCCCCCCTTGCTTCGACGTTGCGCGGAAGGTCCATGAGATAGGCGAAATCGTCCCGGAACTGGACCCTCCAGGCGTCGTACAGCCGGCGCATGCCGTCGCAGGAATTGACGAATACGGCGTGATGGAGCCTGTTTTCCTCCATCTCCGCCGCCAGGCAGGCGCGTACGAAGGGGCAGATGGCGGGGTGGAGGAAAGTGTCGGCGGATTCCAGGCGGCCCGGGTCCCCGAAACGGCGCACTGGTGAGAGCCCCGCCGCGTCCAGTATCTCCAGCGGCGTGTAGGTGCAGAACCAGGCCAACGTGTTCTCTCCATTCGGCACGGTCGTCACTGCTCCCTTCGCGCAGCGGCCCCGGCGCCGCCGATAATAGATGCCGCTTACATTACGCTGCTGCCGGCGGTCAAGCGATAAAGATCAGGGCTCGTATCTCCACTCACGGTAAAAACATATCGTCGCGGGTATATTATAGTAAAACCGCTGTCCCGTATCGGTTACAGGACAGGCCGAGAAAAGGAGGAGAAAGGGATGGACAAGTACGAGTGCACGGTCTGCGGCTACATCTATGACCCGGAAAAAGGCGATCCCGATGCGGGGATAGCCCCCGGTACACCCTTCGAGGACCTGCCGGAAGATTGGGTCTGCCCCCAGTGTGGCGCGGACAAGGACATGTTCGAGAAGATATAGGAAGCGGGCATGCACGTGGTGAAGGTCTCAGAGGGCATGCGCCGTATATGCTCCCCGCGCCTCAACCGCTTATCTTCGCCGATATCATGAAGGCCGGCCTCCGTGCAACCTGCAACGCCTGTCCTCCGACCTGGGTAGACTGAGCGGAGGTTGTGGAGGCGGTAAAAGCGTCATTCCGATGGACAGCCCAGTGGGGCCCGGTCTTGCTTCTCGCCCCTCATGCGTAAGATGACAGGACCCGGCCCTTTTGTATTGCCCGTGACCAACGCAGGGGTTGAACGGGAAGCGAGCGAGCGGGCAAGGAGACGTTCCGATTATTTTCCGTGCACGGTGCAGGTGACCGTATTTCCCTGCAGCACGTAACTGCCGCCCGAGGGGCAGGTAGGAACGCTCTGCAGATAGCCCGGGACCAGATCCTGGACAGATCTGGGATAAGCCCCCTCCATGGCGTAGTAGTGATCCGACGCGGTGGCGATGATGCTTCGGTTGGCTTTACATGCAGCCACATCCGCCTGGCCGACGGGCCCTCCGCTGCTCGCCGGAGCTTCTCCACTCGAAGCGGCGTCACCTCCGCCGCCACAACCCGATGCCAGGATTGTAACTACGGCCAAAAAGACGATAAGTGTAAGTAACGACCAACGCTTTTTCACCGTAGCCCTCCTATCGTATTACGGGACCAATCGGACACGTTTTTTATCGGCCAGCGATCGAGGGGGCTTGAAACAGGGCCCGCATGTGGAGTACCTGCGGCCGGATCTCGGATGCCGGGAGTGACGGGCCGGGGTATCCTTTCGCAGGGGGGCCGGCCCTCTTTTGCCCGCGAGCTGACGGCTGACTGCATGGGTGGATCGCATACGGGGGCTATCGTTTGGGTTATGGTCTGCTTTCCAGGTGTCCGCAGTAGGGGATGGCGCCTTGCGCTCAGATCTCTCCGGTGTCCATGTCGCGGATAGCGCGGATGATCATCTTCTTTGCGACCTGGTTTATTATGCTGGGCGGGTTTTCCAGTATCGCCGTGCGCCATGTGTCCAGGGGCATGTCCGCCTCTTTGAAGGCCTCGTAGAGCGTGTCCTGCAGCTGGACCATGTTGGGCTCGATGTAGATCTCGAATATCTGTTTCTGGGAACCGATGAGCTCGTCGGGATCCTTGCCGAGGACGTCGCGGAATTCCTGCTTGATACGTTTGCCCCGGTTCCTTACGTAATAGTCATTCAGCTCTTTGAGAAAATCCACCATGGGTCTCGACTTCCTTATCCTGCCACCCCGGTTCCAGCTTTTTCTCGTTATATGATATAGGCTTCCTGCGTAAAATCAAATTGACCGGCCACAGCTTCGCGTTATCTTGCAGCCAGCCTTCGTGATATTATGCAGCCAATAATTGAAATCGGATGGTGTGTACGCTTGCTTTAGCAGGGAGGTCGGGCCTTTGCGTATCCAATTGCCCACCGGAGCCATGAGCGTGCACGAGCGCGACGGCTTGGTCGCGCCTCCCGCCAACATCGCCGAGCTGGGTGTGGCGGTGATTTCCGAGCGCGGCAAGCTGTAAGAGCTGACACCGGGCAATAAAAGAGCCCTCGTAAGAGGGCTGAAGACGGATCTGGTGGAGCCGATGGGATTTGAACCCACGACTTCTGCCTTGCGAAGGCAGCGCTCTCCCGCTGAGCTACGGCCCCATGCGTGCAAGGGCTATTCTACCAGAATCATCGCGCCCGCTTCCATAAAATACGTTTGGCGCAGCCTGTTTACACCTGATGGAGCACATATCGCCGCGGACCGTGCATGAAACGGCCGGCCTTTACCTTGCGTCTTATCGTTGATGGCCTTCAGGCCGAGACGTATTCTTAGGTTATGAGCCTGCTGGCGCAGGACGGCAGGTGATTTCGAGAAGAATAAGGGAGACCATGATAAGACATCAGCATCATGTGGCGGCGCTTCTGGCGGCTGCACTTGCCGCGATGCTTTTCCTGTGCTCTTGCGGGGGGGCAGCGAACAGTGTAAGCGAAGATGCGGGCGGGAAAGAAGCTGGTGATGACGCAGAGGCGGCAGGGCTCGAAAATGATTTCTCCTTCCTCGTCTGCGGCGACCCCCACGGCCGCACCGATCTGCTGGAGGAGATAATCAGCCAGGCCAGGGAGGGCGAGTTCCTGGTCATAGTGGGGGATATCACCACCGGCAAGGGCTTGCAGCAGATGCAGGGGATGAAGGATTACCTGGACGGGACGGGCATCGAGTATTACACCATCCCGGGGGATAACGACATGCCTGGGGGAGACGGCTCCGTATACCGGGCCGTCTTCGGGCCGGACTATTATTCGCTGGATATGCACGGGGCGCACCTGGCCTTCCTGAACGATGCCGTGCAGGGAGTGGGATGCCCGGACGAGGAACTGGCATGGCTGAGCGAGGACCTGGCTTCGGTGGAGGAAGGACGGCTGATCCTGGCCTTCGCCCATGTCCCGCCGGGAGCGCCGGTGGATATGGGCAGAAGCGGGTTCGTGGAGGGTGAGACGGAAAGCAACCGCGCCATGCTGGATATGCTGGGAGGTGCGGGCGCCACCGTGGTCTACTGTGGCCACCTTCACGCCTATATGCTGTACAGCTCGGGGCCTCCCCGCGTGGTGGTGACGGGAGGCGCGGGCGGCAACCCGCATGTCTCTGAACAATCCGGGGGCTACCACCACTTCCTGCGCGTGACCGTAAGAGGCGATGAGGTGAAGGAGGAAGTCATCCGCCTCTGATGGGGTCGTATCTTCGTTTTTCGGTTCATAGCTACCAGGCAACGATGGTGGACCGCGGGCATCATGCTTAACCGAAAAACGAAGATACGACCCCTTTCCGTTTCGCTGCATCGAAGGCCTGATTTACGTAACCCATAAACGGCGTAGGCGATGCGCAAACGGGCGTGATGGGGATGATCCACTGCATCCAGGCATACAGCCAGTAAGACTTCGTTGTACTTCGTTGTCATCGTCCTGTAGCGGATGGTAGAATTATCTGGGGTAAACTGGTAAACACCAAGTAGATGATTGTATGGGGGATAATCTATATCATGTAAAAGTCCTCTGCAGGGGTTAGAATCTTAGCGTGACTGGCTTGCGATAATATCAGACACGGATGGTCGTTCTCCTCTCGGGGGGCGGAAAGGGGTTATTATGCGAGGCGCTTTTCTCCCTTCCCTGGCGGGCAGGCTCAAGGCGGTCGTCGTTTTTGCGGTGATCGCCTTCATCTTGTTCATGACCCTGGGTATCTTTATGCCTCCCCGCAAGGCGGAGGCGCAGCCGTCCCTGTCAGTGAGCAAGTCCTTCAGCGGCAAGCCCCTGCTGGGCGGCAACGCCACCGTCTCCATAACCGTGACCAACACGGGAGACCAGCGCGGCTACAACCTCTCCCTCACCGACGTCTTCTCCTCTTCCCGCCCCGATCCGGAAGGGCAGGTGACCTTCGTCTCGGCCAGCGACTCAAACGGCAACCTCCCCCCCATCGTCCGTGAGCACCGACCCCGCCACCGGCGACCTCACGCTAAGCTTCGACAACTTCCGCGACCTGGAGCCCACCGAGAGCACCACTATAAACATAACCGTCTCCCTGGCGGGGGACGCCACCTGGGAGGTGGGGAACCTCCTGGTGGACGACGTCACCGCGCAGGTGAACGACCTGCCGGACGGCTCCGGCACCTGGAGGCAGGGAAGCGATTCGGCCTCCACGGAGGTCATACCCATAAAGATCGTGAACAAGAGCGCTAACCAGTCCACCGGGGTGGGGCAGGCTACAGGGACGCTGGACTGGCCGTACACCTACACCATAGACGTGCAGAACAACTACCTGCTGCCCACGGATAACATAGTGATAACCGATACCATCCCTGACGGGGTGGAATACCTGGGCATGGCCTCCGGGCCCGCGCCGACGAGCGTGGTGAGGGACAACGCCAGCGGCATAACCACCCTCACCTGGAACGTCGGCACACTGGCGACCTCGGCTGGCTGGACGGTCACCTATAACGCGGGTATCCGGTACGATTATTTCGGGATCGCCAACAGAGGCACCAACCGGCCACACGACGATTTCGACGGCGACCCTCCCCTGGGAACGCCAATCCCCGACAAGACACCGTTCCAGAATCAGGCCGACCTTGACTGCACCTTCCTGGGAGACCCATATTCCGACAGCGACACCGCCCAGGTAAGCGGGTGCTACGCCACCATAGAGAAGAGCGTGACCCCCACCCTGGTGGGCAACGGTACCGTGGTCACCTACACCATCAACTACTACACCTCCGAGTACTATAACATCGACGGCATCACCATCACCGACGTCCTTCCCGACGGCCAGACCTACAACGCCGACGCCGTGCCCGCTCCGGACCTCGTGCAGAGCGACACCCCGGGCACGGGCCAGACCACCCTCATCTGGAACGCACTTCCCGAGCCCATGGCCAGCGGCACGGTGCGCACCATCACCTTCACCGCCACCGTGGACTTCACCTGGCAGGCTCCCCCCATAGCCGGTGAGGACATAGTGGCCGACGACTCCATGAGCAACGACGTCACCATCGACGCCACCTGGCACGACGAGCCGGACCCCACGCGCATGTCCCAGACCACTTCGTGCGACTCGGCTGCAGGAGTCTCCGCCGGCCTGCCCTCCATCAACAAGCAGGTGAGCCTGGACGGCTCCGCGTGGACGGACTCCGTCACGGCCACGGTGGGCGACGAGCTCTATTTCCGCGTGCGCTTCAACACCGCGGACGGGGCCAGCCCCATCCGCTCCGATATCCGCTTCAAGGACATCCAGGTGACCGACTGGCTGCCGCCGGGGACCACCTACGTCGCCGGCTCCTACTCTCTTGCCTACTCGACCCCGGCCGCGACCTATTTCCTCGACCCGGGGTCGCAGTATAACGACCCGCCCACGCCGGTCACCATCGGCGGCCTCGCAGGCCTGGACTGGTGGCTGGGCAACATCGAGCGCGGCGGCTGGTGGGAGGTGGTCTTCCGCGTGGAGGTTGACGACGCGGCGGGCGTGGCCGCAGGGGTCGTTGTCAACGACCTCGGCAAGCTGGCGGGCGAGAACACCTTCGGCCAGCGTTACTCCGACCGCGACGGGGCGGAGGTGGGCTACGAGGAGCCGGAACTGGTGCTCGCAAAGACCGCCACCTCGGTGCCCTCGCCGCTGCTGCCCGGCAGCACCGTGCAGTACCAGATAGTCATGGACAACATCGGGGGGGCGGCGGCCGAAGACATTCTGGTAACGGACACCCTTCCGGTGGGCATGCGCACCTTCGATCCCACTTCAGGACCCACGGCGGTGTCGATAAATGGGACGCCCTTGACCGAGAACGTAGATTTCGTGGAGGGTTATGACGGCGGCACCGGCATAGCCACCTGGGATTTCCAGACCCCCAGCGTGAGCACCGCCCTTCCGGCCGGGGGGCAGCTGGTTATCACCTATAACTCCCAGGTGGATACCGGTGTGGGGGCGGGAGCCGTCCTCACCGACCTGGCCACCGTGGGCTGGAACACCCAGGCGGACGGCAGCGGCCGTGTGTACCCCGGGACCTCTGACCCCGCCGACTCCAACACCGACGACGAGACGGTGACCCTGGCTTCCGAGAGCATCGCCAAGTCATACGCTCCCGCGGGTCCCTTCACCATAGGGGATACCGTCACCTTCAACCTCGACGTAACCGTGCCCCAGGGCATGTTCGTATACTGGCCCGAGATAGTGGACGCGGTGAACATCGACGGGGTGCAGTACGTCGCGGGCTCAGCCGCACTGTCGTTGATATCGGGGACGCCGGTCACCGGGGCCTCCTTCGACCCCGCGACGAACCCCGATCCCGTAATCGACACGGGCCCCTCGCCGGGCACCACCTTCACCTGGTACCTGAACAATTTTATTGACAACAGCGGGCAGCCTGCGGACTACGTCTTCCGCCTCTCCTTCGACGTGGTCATCACCGGCCTCGCCGACGGGGGAGGCTGGGAGTTCTGGCCCCCCACCGCCGGTGACCAGTTCACCGACGTGGGCACGGGCAACTGGAACACGGTCAACACCCCCACGCGCCAGACCGACCGCAACACCTCCACGGGGCCGGTGACCGTGGACGTGGACCAGCCCTACCTGGAGCTGCTGAAGAGCAATGATGCCGCAGGGCCGGTGAGCGGCGGCGACACGGTCAACTACACCATCACCATTGCCAACACCGGCTGGTGGACTTCCTTCAACAACGTCATCGTGGACACCCTTCCCGACGGCATGCGGGACACGGCACCGGTGGTCACGGCGGTCACCCTGAACGGAGTGCCCCTCACTGATGGCGTGGACTACGACACTTCCTGGGACGGGGGCACGGGAGAGCTCACGGTGGACCTGACGCGGGGCGGTGCCGTGGATACGGCTATCCCGGCCGGCCAGGCGCTGATCATCCAGTACGCGGGTACCCTGGACACCGACGTGGCAGCCGGCTCCACCCTCACCAACGTCGCCTCGGTCTCCTACAACTCCCGCACCGACGGCACGGGCAGGCAGATAGACCGCACCTCTGACCCCGCCGACGAGAACACCGACGACTCCTCGGTCTCGGTGGAACTGGCGGGCCTGAGCAAGACCTGCGACGCGCCGGGCAACCAGGCCACCATCGGGCAGGAGTATAACTACACCGTTTCGATGACGGTGCCCGCCTATACAGTAATTTACAATGCCGTAATCACGGACGATATCGCAGACGGCCTGGAGGTGGACGGGACCCAGACCGAGCTCGACGGCGTCCCCACCCCTATAGGTTCGCTCTCCGCCGTCTACGATTCGGGCACCGGCATCACTGCGGTCACATGGGACATCGGAGACTACGCCAACAACACCGCCTCGCCCCAGGTGCTGAGCCTGGTCATCAGCGTCCACGTCAAAGACACCTATCATGACGGCTTGACGCCGGTGGATGGCCTGCCGCCGGGGCAAGATACCTTTTCCAACACCGCGGACCTGCAGTGGGAGGACGCGGATACCGGCGGCAACACCTACACCGACTCCGCATCCGCGCCCGACGTTACCGCGGTGGAACCGCGCCTGGGTATAAGCAAGAGCTGGCAGAACCTCACTCACCCCGGTCAGCAGCCGGAGGCGGGGGACCTGATCGAATACACCATCCAGTTGAACAATACCGGCACCTCCGCCGCCTACGGGGTGACAGTGGACGACACCGTTCCCGCTTACATGACCTACGACCCCGGTACCATAACCGGGCCGGGAGCGGATGACACCGGAGCCCCCGACCTGAACTGCGACGTGGGCACCATAGCGGCCGGGGCTGGCGCCACCCTCACCTTCCGGGTCACGGTGGACGGGGGCGTATACTGGGATACCAGCCTGGACAACACCGCCACGCTCAACACCTATTACAGCCAGCCTCAGCCCAACCCCGACGCCAGGGATTACGGCCCCGCCAGCTACATGGTGCCGGCCACGGCCCGGGCCGCGGGGCTGGTGGTGGACAAGCAGGTGACCGGCGATGTCTGGGTACAGCCGGGAGACACGGTGAGCTACCGCGTGACCGTCACCAACGTGGGGGATGCCGTGGCATACAATGCCAACGTGACCGACACCATCCCCTGGCCCAGCTTCGCCTATTCCGCAGGCAGCACCTCGGCCACCTGGTCGGACGGAGGCTCCTCCTCGGCCGACCCCGCGGGGGCGCCCGGACCCAACCTGGACTGGAACCTGGATGCCCTGGGGGCGCACATCAACCCCGGGGAGTCGCTGGTGCTGGACTTCGACATCGTGGTGCAGGCGGGCGCATCCCTGGGCGCGCATACCAACACCGCCTACGGCTTCTCGGACGACGGCGCGGGCGTGCCCACCTATAAGGACTCCGGCATCCCGGCAGATACCGATCCCTTAGACGAGGACTCAGCGGATATCACCGTGACCGACCCGGAGATAACCGTCACCAAGACCCTTGACGACGCGGACGGTTTCGTGCCCGTGGGCGATTCCTTCTCCTACACCGTGCGGGTGCAGAACACAGGCAACACCTATATCCCGGTGGTGCCCATGAGCGACACCTACAATCCCGCCTACCTGACCTACGTGAACGCCACGCCGCCCTCCGACGCGGCCGTTCCCGGCACCATCACCTGGAACGACGTCAGCGGCGGATCCGGGCTGAACCCCGGGCAGTTCGTGGACGTCACCGTGAACTTCACCGCGGCAAGCCCCGGCACCTCTCCTGACACGGACGACACGGCCTCCGTCTCCAGCGTGGACGAGCACGGCGACCCCGTATCCGATTCCGACACGGACACCTCGCTGACCATCACCCGCCCGGAGATAACCGTCACCAAGACCCTGGACCACCCCGGAGGCATCGTGCCCGTGGGCGACGCCTTCTCCTACACCGTGCGGGTGGAGAACACCGGCAACACGGTCATCCCGGTGGTGCCCATGACCGACACCTACGATCCCACCTACCTGACCTACACCGGCGCGACGCCGCCCTCCGACACCGCCGTGCCCGGCACCATAACCTGGAACGACGTCAGCGGCGGCTCGGGCATGCTCCCGGGGCAGTTCGTGGACGTCACCGTGAACTTCACCGCGGCGGCGGAGGGGACCACGCCCGATACCGACGACACAGCATCAGTCTCCACTGTCGACGAGCACGGCGACCCGGTATCCGACTCTGACACCGACACCTCGCTGACCATCACCGGGCCGGGGCTCACCGTCACCAAGACATTGAACGACGGCGACGGTTTCGTGCCGGTGGGAAGCGCTTTCTCCTACACCATCCGGGTGGAGAACAGCGGCGATACGGAGATAGTCGATCCGGTGCCCATGACAGACACCTACGACCCGATATACCTCACCTACGTGAACGCGACGCCTCCGTCCGACACGGCCGTTCCCGGCACCATCACCTGGAACGACATCAGCGGCGGGTCCGGGCTGCTCCCGGGAGATTTCGTCGATATAACGGTGAACTTCATCGCGGCGAGCCCCGGCACGTCTCCCGACACGGACGATACCGCGGCCGCCAGCGGATTCGACGAAAATGGTGACCCTGTAGGAGACACCGACCTGAATACCTCGCTCACCGTCACCAACCCACTGGTGGCGGTGGACAAGCACCTGGCCCCCGGCCAGGACCAGTACGTGCGGATCGGCGACCCGGTCTCCTACGAGATCACCGTCACCAACACCGGCGACACCACCATAGATATCCTGCCGCTGCAGGACGTCTTCGACGACACCCACCTCGCCTACGTGGATTCCGTGCCGCTGCATGATGTGGTGGCTGCGAACGTGATCACCTGGAACGACCTCACCACGACCTTCGGCGATCTCGCCCCCGGGTCCTCCATCGACATAACCGTGAACTTAACCGCCACCAACCTTGGGCTGAACATCGTGGACGTGGCCACGGTGAGCGGGGCATCCGACGAACACGGCGACCCGGTGCCCCTGGCCACCGACGACGACAACACCCTGGGCATCACCGATCCCCAGGTGAGCGTGACCAAGACCCTGGACGACCCCGACGGCTTCGTGCCATTAGGTAAGGATTTCTCCTATACCATACACGTGGAGAACACGGGCGACACCACCATCGTAGCCCCGGTCGAGGTGCTGGACCTGTACGAACCAGACTACGTGGAGTTCGTGTCCGCCGTGCCCGCCGCCGACCCCGCCAGCGGGGGAGGGATCATAGTGTGGCCCGACCTCACCGCCGGGGCGGACCTCCCGCCGGGCGGTTTCGTGGACATAACCGTAACCTTCACTGCGCTGCAGCCCGGGACAATCCCGGACACCGACGACCTTGTGCTGGTGGAGGCCGACGACGAGTACGGCGACACTGTCGTGGACGGGGACCTGGACGAATCCCTCACCATCACCGACCCGGAGCTGTCGCTGGAGAAATCCCTGGCCTCCGGCCAGCCCGATAGCGTGGAGGTGGGGGACACCGTCACCTTCCACCTGGTGATCGAGAACACCGGGGATACCGCGATGGACGTGGTGCCACTCGAGGACGTCTATGAGGCGGACAAGCTGGAGTTCGTGAACGCCAGCATCGCGCCGGACGCGCAGGCGGCCGGCATCCTTACCTGGAACGACCTCACCGTCTCAGAGGGGGACCTGGCGCCCGGCGGCTCCTTCGAGCTGCTGCTCACCTTCAAGGCCCTGGCCGTAGCCGACAATACCCCCGATACCGCTGCGGTGAGCGGGGCGGTGGACGAGCACGGAGATCCCCCGACCGATGTCTCTGACGACGCGAGCGCGACCATAGAGGAGAACACAAGCGGCGTCACCATAACCAAGAGCTCGGAGCCGCCGAACTACTCCGCCGTCGTGCCCGGGCAACTGGTCACCTATACCATCACCTGTGAGAACACCATGGAGGTGCCGGCCGAGAACGCGGTCATAGAGGATTACGTGGACACCACCAGCGAGATCGTACCCGGCAGCATCGAGCTGAACGGGGTACCGCAGCCCGACAACTATTACGATCCCGCCACGCGCCTGGTCACCGTGCCCCTGGGGACGCTGGACCCGGGAGAGAGCGGCACCCTCGTGTTCCAGGTGACCGTTAACGAGTACGACGAGGCGAGGCCGGAGGTGACCAACGCCGCCCAGATAACCAGCGACCAGACCGGCACCGTGGTGTCCTTCCCCACCATCGTGCTGCCCGTGGACCCCCTCGAGTTCCACAAGGCCGTGCAGGACCTCAACGGCGGCGACGTGGTGGCGGGAGACATCCTGCTGTGGACCATAACCGTGGAGAACATAGGGAGCATCCCCACAACCGACGTGGTGGTCTACGACGACGTGCCCACCAACACCACCTACGTGCCGGGTTCCATCACCGGCCAGGGAGCGGACGACTCCAACCCGGCCCGCATGAGGTGGAACGTAGGTTCCATCGACGTCGGTGTCACCGTCACGCTTACCTTCCAGAGCCGTGTCAACGACGACCTGGCGGCGGGGACCGAGATAAGGAACCAGGCAGTTCTGGAGGCGGACCAGCTGGCCGACCCGAAGCTGAGCGCCCCGGAAGGTTTGGAGACGGCCGAGCCTAACATACTGCCGGTGACCGGGACCGACCTCTACCTGTTCTGGCTCGTTGCGGGGGTCCTTATCCTGGCGGGGGCCGCCCTGATAATAGGCGGAGCCATGAGGAGGAGAAAAGACCGGGCAGCAATATAGGCCCCAAAGGGGAAGACCCCGTTGGGGGGAACGGGGTCTTTGTCTGGCAGCTAGTCTGCTTGCTTGCACCCATTGAGGGAAATTGCCGGTAAACTCATGGGGGATACCTAGCTACCTCAATATTGTTCTCGGAATAAAATACCCTCGCCTTTAAGGGTTTTTTCGGCCCTGGGAAACCTCGGATTCGCATCCTTGCATATTAGAGCCCTAGCATGTCCCGAAGCGCTGAGGCCTGGCGGCGGGAAACCGGGACACGGCTTTCCTTGTCGTCCTTGAGGGTCACGATGAGACTGTTGCGGGAGAGCTTGATTATCTGGTTGACCTTCTTCAGGTTGACTATGAAGCTGCGGTGGGTACGGAAAAAGGTCTTGCGGTCCAGGACTTTTTCCAGCTCGGACAGGCTGTAAGTGGTGAGATACGACTCCTTCGAGGTATGCAGGTTCGCGTACTCGTGTTTGGTGTCGATGAAAAAAATATCCTCCATGGGAATAAGCTTTATGGTATCCCCCTTCTGCACCGGGATCTGTTCCAGCCGCACCGTCTCCTTCGATGCCTCCGCGCTCAAGCGTCGCGCCCTGCCCACGCGGTCGAGGATCACCTTCACCCTGGCGGCCAGTTCCAGGGGGCTGAAGGGCTTGGGCACGTAATCGTCGGCACCGCCGCGCAAACCGATCACCTTGGACTGCTCGTCGTCTATCGCCGTGAGCATGATCACCGGGATGTCCCTGGTCTTGTCCTCGGCCTTCAGATGCATCAGCACCTGCCAGCCGTCCATCTTGGGCATCATGACGTCCAGGATGATGAGGTCCGGACCGGTCTCCGCGACCATCTTCAAACCCTCCTCGCCATCCGCGGCCAGGAAGACATCGTAGTTATCCAGCTTGAGGTTCAGTTCAACCACGTTGGAGATGGCCGGGTCGTCCTCGATGAGCAGTATGCGGTATTTGCTTTCTATATCTTCGCCCATGATGCGCCTCTCGAAACCCCTTTTCCCAAATCACGCTATCAATCAGTATCAATAGAGGTTTCGTCATCCCACCCCGACATCTTGATACAGAAACGAATGGCATCGATCATGGGCGGTCACTTCGTTCTCCGGTCGATGAAATAAGTGCTGCCGGGGATGGACTTGGCGTAGTTGAGGGTCTCCTTGGCGATCTCCCCCACCTCCCAGTGGGTGCTGATGCGCCTGCGGTAGTTGCTGGCGATACCTATGCTCAGGGTCATGATGGGGATGTAGTTGTCTCTTCCCAGGCGGTCGACGTATATAGAATAGCCGCGCCTCAGGTCTTCCTCGCGATACAGGTTGGCCACGTGCTCGTCAAAGGCACTGATAGTGGCCTCAGCGATGGCGCCGGCCTTCTCGGGGGAGGTGATGACCACGAAATCGTCTCCACCTCCGTGGCCGACGAAATCGTCCAGGTTTCCCACCTTTTTCACCGCCTCGTCCACGATGGACGCGAGCATCCTTATCGCGTTGTCGCCGGTGGGGAAGCCATAGATATCGTTGAAGGGCTTGAAATTGTCCATATCTATATACAGCGTGGCAAAGAGCAGGTTTTTCGATATGCGGTGCTTGGTCTCCGCGTCGATGGATATGCTTCCCGGAAGGCCGGTCAGGGGGCTTACGTCCCGCTTCTGCCGGGTGCGGATGAGGTTTATGGTGATGCGCGCCACCAGGTCGGAGAAATCGAAGGGCTTGGTGATGAAGTCATCCGCCCCCGCCTCGATGCTGGCCACCTTGTCCTGGGCCTGCGTCCTGGCGGAGAGCATGACCACCGGTATCTGGTTGGTGCGGCCGTCCGCCTTGAGGCGGCGGCACACCTCCAGTCCGTCCAGTTCGGGCATCATGATATCGCAGAGGATGAGGTCCGGCCTCAGCTCCTGCACCAGCCGCAGCGCCTCCACGCCGTCCCGCGAGGTGACGACCTCGTATCCCTCCACCTCGAGGTTGAACTTGATGATATCTAAGATGTTCCTCTCGTCGTCGACGACCAGGATCTTGATCGGAGCATCCGCGGTTTTTTCCATGATCGTTCCTTTCAGTCTCCCGCCTGGTCTCTTTCCACCTCGGGCGACGGCGAGAGGTCCGCGCCGCTCCCGCCGCCGCCGCGGGATGAAAGGGGGAGGGTAAAGCGGAAGGTGCTGCCTTCCCCGAGCACGCTCTCAGCCCAGATGTTCCCGCCGTGCGCCTCCACGATGCTCTTGCTGACGTAAAGGCCCAGTCCCGTACCGTATATCTCTCGCGTGGCCCGGTTGTCCACGCGGTGGAATTTCTCGAAAATGTGGGGCAGATGCTCCTCCGGTACACCCACGCCGATATCTTTCACGCTGCACTCGACGCTGCGGGCCTGCGCCTCGAGGGTAAGCGTTATCTCGCCCCCGGAGGGTGAGTACTTGGCCGCGTTGTCCACCAGGTTCACGAAGACCTGCTCTATCTTGTCCGGGTCGGCGCGTACCGGGCCCATGCTCTCCGGCGATATCAATACTATCTCGTGGTTTGGGAACTGCGACTGCAGCTTGCCGATGATGATGCGCACCAGCTTGGAGAGGTCGAAATCGCGTTTCTTGAGCGTCAGCCTTCCCGACTCGATACGGGAGACGTCCAGGATGTCCGACACCAGCCGGGTGAGGCGGTCGGTCTCCTCCTCGATCACCTGGAGGAAATCCTGGCGCGTGTTTTCGTCGAATTCCACGTCACGCCGGCGCAGGGTGGCTGTATATGCCTTTATCGAGGTCAGCGGGGTGCGCAGTTCGTGGGACACCGTGGACACGAAATCGGACTTGGCCTGCTCCAGCTCGCGCAGCGCGGTGATGTCGCGGATGATGGCTATGATGCCGATACGCTCCCCGGGGCTGGTCTCGATAAGAGAGGTCTCGACTTCGAGCAGACGCCTGTCGTGGGGGTCGAGCTGAACCTCCTCCGCCAGTTCCCTGCGGGTGTTCAGGCTCTTCAGGAAGATACTGGCCAGGTTCTGGTTGCTGATTACCTCCTTGACGTGGTGCCGGTCGGTTTGCGAGAAGGGGGGGAGGTCCAGTATCCTCTCCGCCGCCGAGTTGACCAGGATGACCTGCGCCTCGTTGTTCACCGCTATTACGCCGTCGTTGATTGAATGCAGCATGGCCTCCGTGCGTCGCTGGTCCTCGGTGATGAGGCGGTAGAGGTTGGAGTTCTCCAGCGCGATGGCAGCCTGGTTGACGAACAGGCCGAGAAGCCTCAGGTCATCCTCACCGAAAGCGCGTTCGGATGACGGGGAGGCGACCTCGATCACCCCCTTGATCACACCCTGCCAGGTGATCGGAGCGGCCAGGTAAGAGATGTTAAAGCCGAGCCCCTTCCCCCAGGGGGTATCGATGGCGGGATCGGTCTCCACGCGCCGCAACGGCGATCCCTGGGCGGCGGTCTCTCCCGGCAGGAACTGGCCATGCCGGTAGGCAAGCCCCAGGTTGCCCGCGTCCATGCCGTGCACCGCCTTGATACGGAAGGTCCCTTCCTCCTCGCGCAGTGAGAGCGCGCCCATCTCCGCGTCCACCAGGCCCAACGCTTTATCCAGCAGAAATTCCAGCAGGTTACGCGTATCGACCTCGTCGATCAGCGATTTGCCGACCTCGTAGAGCGCCGTCTGTTCCTCGACGCGGCGGGCGATGAGCAGCATGAGGTCGTCGCGGATCTCGTCCACCTTCACGCGCTCGGTAATATCTTCGAGGATGACCACGGAACCGCTGTATGGCTCGTACCCGGCGTGGATAGGCGATGTACTTACCGAGAGTATGCGCTCCGGCGTGCCCCGCAGGCGCACCTCCAGGCGAGGGTGGGGATTCTCCACCGGAGGTGTTGTCTCTCCCTCCAGGACCCCCCACAGGGCCTCGGTGTCCAGCAGGGTCGGTTCAAGCAGCTCGCGCAGAGATACGTCGCGGGGGATGATATCCAGGCCCAGGAGGTCCCGCGATGCCTGGTTGGCCACGACCACCTTGCCGCTGGAGTCAGTGACCAGCAGGCCGCTGCTCATGCTGCCCACTATGACCTCGCTGCGCGAGAGCACCATCTGGTAGAGTTCGGCGCGGGCGATAAGCGATGCCGCCAGGTTGGATATGGTCACCAGCATCTGCAGGTCCTCGGAGGAGAAAACCCTTGGCCCGGTGCTGGCGAAACTGAGTACTCCAATCAGATCCCCTCCGACCAAGATGGGGGCCGCGAGGGCGGAATGGATCTCCTTACGTGATTGTGGCAGATAAGAGAAGCGGGAGTCCGCGGAAACGTCGTTGACCAGGATGGGTCGTTTTTCTCGTGCCACCCAGCCGATCAATCCCTCTCCCACCGAGATGTCCTCCTGCTCCCCCATCCCGTCCGGGGAAGCGCCGGAAGCCTCCATTACGAGGAGGCCCGTCTTCTGGTCCAGGAGACGCACGGAACTTATATCGGTGCGGAAAAAGGAGGCCGTCGAGGACAGCAGGTAATGCAGCGTTTCTTTCAGATCCACCTTTTCCATGAGCGTGGAGCTGAGCTTGTAAAGTGCCTCTATCCTCTCCGTTTTGCTCTGCTCCCGCCGGTCCAGTTCGGCAAGATGTGAGAGAATGGCAGATGCTCCGAGCAGGATGGCCACGTTGATAAAAAGGCGGGCTCCATCTTCCGTCATTGCCATACCTCTCCCGATGCAGGCAGCGATGTAACCGGCACTGACCATGGCGGACACGAAGAGAGCCTTGGTCCAGTGGCCATAGAGGGAGGCAGTGGCGCAGAGCAGGAAAAGCAGGGGATAGAACGGGCTGGCGATGCCGCTGCTGAAATAGATGAGGAAGCAGACGAGAGCGGCGTCGAGCCCCAGCAGGGATGTCCCCCACCAGCTGACGTTAAGCGGCGAACGCATCCGGTGCGCGGCATGATAAACGAGGCCCAGTGCCGCCATCACCGCCACGGTGATCACCCAGGGCCAGTAATCTGCGTCTTCACCGGAATATAGTGGGTAGAAGCCCACTATGAGCAGGGCTATCCAGTGGGACAGCGGAAGAAGCTTGGCCGACTTCATGCGATTTTCCCCTTTTCAATGTTCAGTTTTATATCGAAATAGCGGCATACAAACTTGACAATGCCGGGTGTCCGAGGGCGGAGGTACGCGTGCCAGGCCAGGCCTGGCTCTGGAAGGACTGGCGCCGGGCAATGTTGCGCCGCCCCCGGCGTCGCCGTCGTTTTCGCGATGCAAACCGGGTGGGCGGACTGCTTCGGAACGGCGGGTGAGCTATTATATACCGAAAGGAGGCAGCATGGCTCTGCAGGTCGGGATAATCGGTTTGCCCAATTCCGGGAAAACGACAATTTTCAACGCGCTCACGCGTGCCGGGGCGCAGGTAGCCGGCTACCCCTTCTCCACCGTTGACCCCAATTACGGCTTGGCTCTGGTGCCCGACAGACGCCTGGAGAAAGTGTCTTCCGCGGCCGGTTGCTCCAGGACCGTACCCGCTGACCTGCGCATAGTGGATATCGCCGGGCTGGTGGAGGGTGCACACAGAGGAGAAGGCCTGGGAAACAAGTTCCTGGCGCATATCCGGGAGGTGGATGCCCTGGCGCACGCGGTGCGCTGTTTCGAGTCACCGGACGTGGCCCACGTGAGCGCGGAGCTGGCACCGGGGCGCGACATCGCGGTGGTCAACACCGAGCTCATCCTGGCGGACCTGGCAACGGTGGGAAGGCGCAAGGACAGGATACACAAAGCCGCCAAGAGCGGTGACCGGGAAAAGGCGCGCGAGCTTGAGCTGCTGGAGAAGGTCGAGGCTGAGCTGGACCGCGAGGTGCCGGTGCGCCGCATGGCGCTTGCGCCGGGAGAGGAGGAGCTTATCGCCGGCCTGTTCCTGCTCACCGCCAAGCCGGTGATATACGTGGCCAACCTGGGAGAGGAGCAGTTGGGCGAGGACGGCGCTCTGCTGCGGGAAGTGCGGGACTTGGCGGCCTCGGAGGACGCCGGTCTGGTGGCCTTCAGCGCCAGGCTGGAGGCGGAGATAGAGGACCTGGAGCAGGAGGAGGTGGGGGAGTTCCTGGAGGCGTACGGCATCGAGAGCCTGGGCCTGGAGGAGTTCGCCTCGCGCTGTTATGCCCTCCTGGGGCTGATCACCTTTTTCACCACCGAGTCCGGGGAGTGCCGAGCCTGGCCGCTGCGAGAGGGCAGCACGGCCGTGCAGGCGGCGGGCAAGGTGCACACCGACATGGCGCAGGGTTTCGTGCGCGCTGAGGTCATAGGCTGGGAGAAATTCATCGGCTACGGCTCTTTCCAGGCTGCGAGGGAAGGGGGCGCCGTGAGGGTGGAGGGAAGGGACCACCCGGTGAACGACGGTGACGTCATCCTCTTCCGCTTCTCTTAAGTTTAAAGTGCCAGGTCCTGTTTTTTGCATACCCCGGTATGTAAGGAAAATAATACCATAATACTCGCTTTTGAACAGGCATGTTGTTGTTTCAGCCGGTTGTGTTTAACATGGGAGCAAGACCTGGCAACTTGAACCTGGTGGGTGAAAAGCAAGTGACAGCCATGCCTGCGTGCTGTAGTATTTGCTCAATAAAAATACCATACGTCGTGTGAAGCCCTGCACGGGATTCACAACAGGAGGTAGCAGATGGACATCGAGATGAATCCAAACCGGCTCGTGCGATTCCTGGGGAAGCTCCCCGAGGAGTTCACCAAACGGGACATCATAAGGTTTGTAGAAGCCAACAATATCGAGATGATCAACTTCCGCTACGTCGGCGGGGACGGGCGGCTGAAGATGCTCAACTTCGTCATCAACAGCAAGGAAGACCTGGATATACTGTTGTCGGTGGGGGAGAGAGTGGACGGCTCCAGCCTGTTCTCCTATATCGACGCGGCTTCCAGCGACCTCTACGTCGTACCGCGATACAAGACCGCCTACGTGAATCCCTTCACCAGCAGGCCTACGCTGGACCTGCTCTGCTCCTATTACACCAAGGACGGCGAGCCGCTCCCGAGTTCTCCCGAGAACGTCCTGCGCAAGGCGGCGGAGTCCCTGAAAGCCGCCACCGGCATGGAGTTCGAGGCCCTGGGGGAGCTGGAGTACTACGTCTTTTCAAACAAGCAGGAGGTCTATCCCACCGATCCCCAGAAGGGCTATCATGAATCGCCCCCCTTCTCTAAGTGGGAGCAGCTGCGCTACGAGGCCATGAAGACCATCGCCGAGTCGGGCGGCCTCATCAAGTACGGGCATACCGAGGTCGGTTTCATCTCCGAGGGTGACCATGAGATGGAGCAGCACGAGATAGAGTTCCAGCCGGTGCCGGTGGAGGACGCCGCGGACCAGCTGGTGGTGGCGAAGTCCATCCTGAGGATGATGGGTTACAAGCACAACGTGCCCATAAGCTATGCCCCCAAGATAGTCGTCGGACACGCGGGAAGCGGGCTGCATATCCATACTCGCCTCACCAAGGGCAAGCACAACATACTGGTGGACGGCAACCGTCTCAGCGATACCGCAAAAAAGGCCATAGCTGGCTACCTGCGGCTCGCCAGGTCTCTCACCGCATTCGGCAATACCATCCCCCTCTCCTACCTGAGGCTGGTGCCCCACCAGGAGGCGCCGACCAACATCTGCTGGGGGGACCGTAACCGCTCGACGCTGGTGAGGGTACCCCTGGGTTGGCTGGGCGTGAGCGACATGATAAGTCACGCCAATCCCCAGGAGACGAGCGAATATATCACGAAGGGCGAGAAGCAGACCATCGAGTTCAGGGCTCCTGACGGCTCCGCGAGTATCTATTACCTCCTCGCGGGCCTGGTGGTGGCGGCCAAACACGGCCTGCAGATGGATAACGCCATAGAGTACGCGGACAAGCTTTACGTAGACGTCAACATCTTCGACGAGGAGAACAAGGAGCTGCAGAAGGCCTTGCCGCAGATGCCGTCTTCCTGCTGGGAATCGGCTCAATGCCTCCTGGATGATCGCGAGATATACGAAAAAGACGGCGTTTTCTCGCCGTCCGTCATAGACGGCACCGCGGAAATGCTCAGAAGCTATAACGATGAGGATCTGAGCGAGCGCCTCTACGGAAACACCGCCGAGATCCAGAAGCTGGTCGACCAGTACCTTTATTGCGCCTGACGCGCCCGCCAGGTTGCTCGCAAGCAATGAATCCCCGCCAGATGGCGGGGATTTGATCGTTCCGGTCTCGGCGACGGTTTTTCTATGGACTCAGCCCTTCTTCAGCAGGTGCCGGATGACCATGCGCGCCCCGGAATGTGGATCTATCTCACGCGTTTCCACCAGTTTATGCATGAGATCGATCATCTCCTGGTCCTCCCGCAGGGCTTTTATGACCGTTTCCCCCACCTGGTGATTTATGATATCGAGCACCTCTGCTGTGATGCGATCCCTGGCCTTCTTGCCCAGCAAGCCGTTGGTTTCAAGGTAGAGGTGATGGTCGAGGATAGCCTGCGCCAGCTCCTCTACACCCTCACCCGTGGTCGCTACGGTGCGCACGACGGGGGGCATGCAACCGTCCTTGCGGTCCGACATCTCCAGCATCATCACTATCTCGGTGAAGGTGCGCCCGGCGTCCGCGCGGTCGGCCTTGTTGACCACGAAGATGTCGCCTATCTCCATGATGCCGGCCTTGATCGCCTGTATCTCGTCGCCGCCCCCCGGCATGGTCACCACCACCGATGTATGGGCCAGCTTGACGATCTCCACCTCAACCTGGCCCGCACCCACGGTCTCCACTACGACTACGTCTTTGCCGAAGGCGTCCAGTATGTTCACGGCGTCGTTGGTGGCGATGGATATCCCGCCAAGGGCGCCGCGCGTGCCCATGGAGCGGATAAAAACCTCGGGGTCGGTGGCGAGGTCCTGCATGCGGATGCGGTCGCCCAGGATGGCCCCGCCGCTGAAGGGGCTGGTGGGGTCGATGGCGATTATCCCTACGCTTAATCCCTTTGCTCGCAGGACTTTGGTGAGGGAAGAGACAAGGGTGCTCTTGCCCGAGCCGGGTGCACCGGTAATCCCCACTATATGAGCGCGGCCGGTATGTTCGTGCAGCCTTTCTATGGGCTCTATGGCCCCGGGGTCTCCGTTCTCGACCATGCTGATGAGCCGTGCTACCGCGCGACGGTCGCCATCGAGCAAACGGGAATATATATCTTTCATGCCGCCTCCTTAAGCATCCTCGCATATATTCTTCACGTTTATGCTTTGCGGGTCAATGCCGGTTAATGCGGTAAACCTGTCTGGGGCTGACCCCAGGTGCTCAGTGGTGTATCCTTCGTGCATGCGCGAAGTAAGAATGGTAAACATCACACGGGGAACGGTACTGGCGAAAAGTGCTGCTGCGGCCGAGACGCCGGGCACGCGGCGGCGGGGCTTGCTGGGCACCGACTCCCTGGTAGACGGGTGCGGCCTGCTCATCGTGCCCTGCCGCCAGGTACACACCTTCGGCATGCGTTATGCCATAGACGTCATCTTCGTGGACGAGGCGTGGACGGTCAGGCGGGTGGTCAATGATATGAAGCCGGGGCGGCTGGGCGCGCTGGTGCTGAGGGCTCGGGCGGCAGTAGAGCTTCCCGCCGGGAAGGCGGCCGAAACGGGGACGAGGGTGGGAGACATGCTGGACGTTCGTGACGCTGGCACGCCGCCCTCTATTAAGTATCCGGCCATCGATCATGTGAACAGTTACGTCACGGACGTGGAAAAGGGTCGTTTCTACGGCGATCTGCGCCGCAAACCATAACCGGAACGGGCGGAAACGGCGCCCGCCGCTATCTGACCCGGTCGATTGCGCAGCCCGGAGGCCTGCACCTATCATAAGAAGATAAGTGAGCGAAAGGCCTGAGCATGTCCACAGTTGATCGCGACATCACGAGATACCGCCGCGGAAAAGACCCGGAGGAGGTCGCCGACCGCGTGGTGGTCGAACTCCCGCTGGAGATACACGTGAACGGACTTCCGCTGGTCGCCCTCATGCGCCTGCCGGGGATGGACAAGGAACTGGCGGTGGGGTTCTGCCTTACCGAAAAGGTGATCGAAGACGTATCGCAGATAAAGCTGCTCAAGCACTGCGGAAGCATGGAGCGGGAGATGGGAGAGGGGCGGGAAGTGAAAGACACCGCCCTGGACCGCGGAAACGTGGTGGAGCTGGAGCTGGATTCACCGGGCGAGCTGGAGCGTTTCGGCTCCGCCTACGTGGTGCGCACCGGCTGCGGCGGGGCGGACATCTCCTCCATTGACGACTATCAAGAAGGGCAGATAACCTCCGAGCTGCGTATAAAAGAGGAGGTCGTCTATTTTATCGGGGAGGAGTTGACGCGGCGGCAGGAGGTTTTCCGGGGCACCGGCGGTACCCACGGAGCGGGCGTGTTCACCGCCGAAGGCGAGGTGGTGATGGTGTCCGAGGACGTGGGGCGGCACAACGCCCTGGACAAAGTGGTGGGTTGGTGCGCGCTGCACGGCGCGTCCCTGGAGGACAAAATACTGGTGCTTTCAGGACGGGTAAGCTACGAGATGGCCTTGAAAGCGGTGAGGGCAAATATCCCGGTGATCGTGTCCATGGCCGCACCGACCTCGTTGGGGTTGCGGGTTGCGGAAAGGGCCGGCCTCACAGTGGCGGGCTTCTCCGATGGCAGGAGGTTCAACGTCTATACCCATCCCCGGAGGGTCGTCTCATGAGCGTCACCGGAAACGAGGGCCCGCAGCAGCAGATCATCGCCGCGGTGCTCGCCGGCGGGAAGGGAAAACGCCTGGGCATGGATAAGGCCCGGCTGCAGATCGGCAATTGTTCGCTCCTGGATCAAATCCTCTCTGCCCTGAGAGACATCTTCCCCCTGATCCTGCTGGTGGTCCAGGGAGGCGGTTCGCCCCTGGAGTCGATGGAAGACACGGACGTGAAGGTCGTGGCGGATGTCATATCCGGCAAGGGGCCCCTGGTGGGGATCTACACCGCGCTGCAGAATTCGCCCGCGCCCTACGTCTTCATCATGGCCTGCGACATGCCGTACCCGAGCCGGAAACTCATACGCTGCATGCTCTCGGCGGCGCCGGGCCTCGATGCCGTGGTCCCGAGGCGCGGGGAATACATCGAGCCCCTGTTCGCCGTTTACAGCCGGGATATTCTCGACAAGGCCCGCGTTTGCATCGAGCAAGGACATCTCAAGATACACGACCTCATCGACAAGATCGATGTACGCTACCTGGAGGAGGAAGAGATAGCCGCCTGCGACCCGGGGTTCCGCTCCTTCTTCAATATCAATACCCCCGAGGACCTGGAAGCCGCCTTCCAGGGGGACCTGCCATAATCAGAGGAACCCCAGATCGATGTACGCTACCTGGAGGAGGAAGAGATAGCCGCCTGCGACCCGGGGTTCCTTTCCTTCTTCAATATCAATACCCCCGAGGACCTGGAAGCCGCCTTCCAGGGGGGTCTACCATGATCAACTCAATCCGATAAAGCTTACGCAACATGTTGTGGCTTCGTGACTGCGTCGATAATGGAGACCCCGGTGCTGGTAATCGAGGGCTGAATCCAGCGTCATAGTATAATCGTTGTATAAGCCGTGGCGTTGGATGGGTCTCTGATCGTAACCGCTTTCCATACCCGGGATCGTCCCCCGTTTCCAGCGTCCTCACTCAGGCAGGTCGGCACAGCCTCCACCTCGGGGGCTGCAATGGGATGGGAGGTGTGTAGGCCGTGCTCGAACTCGAAAGTCAGGAACAGCGCATCAAGGCCGTCAGC
This sequence comes from uncultured Actinomycetota bacterium, assembly GCA_964462595.1. Taxonomy (GTDB): domain Bacteria; phylum Actinomycetota; class Geothermincolia; order Geothermincolales; family RBG-13-55-18; genus SURF-21. The sequence goes on along the minus strand of CAYWXM010000058.1, from coordinate 67,105 downwards.
GGCGAGGTGTCGGTCAGGCGCGACGAACATGGGGTCCCGGTGGTCGCAGCGGACGATTTCCCGGATGCCTTCTACGGACTGGGCCTGGTGCAGGCCTTCGACCGCGGCATGCAGATGGAGCTGACGCGCCTGCTAGCACGGGGGCAGATGTCCGAGCACCTGCCGCCCGACGAGAACTTCGTCGCCATGGACAAAACCATGCGCAAGTACGACATCTGGGGGTTCTCGCTCAGGCACGCGGAGTTGCTGGAGGAGGAGGAGCTGAAGGAGGCGGAGGCCTTCTGCCGCGGCGGGCGCTGCCCGGTAAGGCCGGATAACTGGATAGGGGTCCTGCCGCTGCCGGGATGGGACGAGGCCTACGATTGGAAGGGATTCTATCCTCCGGAGAAGAACCCCCGCCTGCTCAACCCGGAGCAGGGATACTTCGGCACCTCCAACCAGGACCTCAACCACCTCAGCGACGTGCATATACAGACCATGCCCATGAGCGACGACCGCGCCACCCGTATCGCCGAACTGCTGGCGGAGAGAGACGACCATTCCGTGGAGAGCCTGAAGAAGATGCAGTACAACGTGTACGGCAAGCACGCGGAGCGCGTAATGCCCCTCATCCGCCACCTGCTGCCCGAGAGCGGCAACGGAAAGCTCCTGAGCGCTTGGGACCTCATATATGCCAGCGATTCGGTCGCCGCGAGCGTCTTCGAGAACGTTTACTTCGAGATAGTGAGGACGGTATTCGGGGACTACGGCGTGGGCAGGGAGGTCATAGAGTACATCCTGGATAACACCGAGCTCTACTACATGTATTACGGACAGTTCGACCACGTGCTGCAGCGGGAGGAGTCGCTGTGGTTCGGCGGCAAGACGAGGGACGAGGTATTCGGCGAGGCCGTGGCCAGGGGGCTGGAGATGGAGGCCGCGCCCTTCGGGAGCACGCGGCAGGTGATGATGAAGAACCTGGTATACGGGGACATGATGCCCGATTTCAACTACGGACCCATCGAGATAATCGGCTGCCGCGGCACGGTCTCCCAGGGGGCCATATTCCGCGCACCGGGAGGAAGGATCGCCACCTTCTCGCCCACCATCAGGTTCATAAGCGACATGTCCTGCAACAAGTACTATTCCTGCCTTGCGGGAGGCCCGTCGGAGAAACCTACCTCGCCCTTATACGCATCGGGCGTGGAGGGCTGGCTGGCGGGAGACTACAAGCTGATCGAGCCCTGAGAGGGAAGCTGTAACCGGTACGGAGATCATGCCGGCCGCCTCCAGGCGTATTGCGCCACGCGGGGGGCGGAGCTTGAGGTGGGATTTATAAGGATCGGAAACAGGTCTTGTGTTTTGCATTCGGTTGTCGAGGGATGAGCATAAAGTGCCTGGTATCATGCGGGCATGTGTAAGAAAGCTCCTCGCATACCAGTGTATGCAAAAAACGAGACCTGTCCCCATTTACCAGAAAAGGTTGGCGATGCCGAAGGCGATGAAGATGACGCCGGAGATGCGGCGCATCCACACCGGGTGTATCAACCCACCCAATCTCGCGCCTATGAGGGCTCCAATGAGCGAGGTGGCCCACAGGGCGAGCGTCCCCCCGACGAAGACGAAGATCGGCTGCGAGTACTCGGCGGTGAGGGCCAATAGCGTGAGCTGGGTCTTGTCCCCAAGCTCCATCAGGCTGACGAGCAGAAAAGCGCTGAGAAGCGGCCCGCGCCCCTTCTTCCCTTCCTCCTCGTCGCCGGCTTCTTCGCCGTAACCCTCTCTTTTTCTCTCGGGCAGCAGCAGGAATATACCGATAATGACGAATGCCGCAGTGACCGCGTATTTTATAACCTCTTCGGGGACGAACTCGTAGACCAGGATTCCCAGCGATACGGCCAGGGCGTTCAAGAAAGCGAAAGCCGCCGCGGCTCCGAGGAACACCTGCCTGAAGCCGCTCCTGGCGGAAAGGGTGAGTATGATGAGCTGGGTCTTGTCGCCCAGCTCCGCCACGAACAAGAGGCCGAATGCGGCCAGAAACGCTTTCCACCACATGTGGCAAGGTTAACACATGGGGCCGGCACCATCATCCCAAAGCGGAGGGATGCGGGAAGGCCTTCTATTTCGAGGCCTCCCGCCCCGCCGCACCGTCAGCTTTACGATACGTAGACGCGGAACGTCCGCATCCGGACGCGGGAATGAACGGGCTGGATTACTGCAGTTTATCTTTCCAGGAAGGAGGCGATGCGGCGTGCGTACTCCGGCCCTGCGACCATGGAGACGTCGTTATGTCCCGCCCCCGGCACCAGGTACAGCTCCTTGGGCTCCGGAGCCGCGGCGTAAAGGTCCATGCCCTCGGAGGCGGGGATGAGCTCGTCCATCTCGCCGTGGACCACCATCACCGGACAGCGTGCGCGGGGCAGCTTGGAGATGGAATCGTACACCTCACCCAGGAGAATGCCCTGGGGGAGGAAAGGGAAGAGCTTGCGCGCCACGCTGGCCAGGGAGGTGAAGGTGGATTCGAGCACCAGGGCCTTGAGCCGCCTGTCCTGCGCTATCTCGCAGGCCACCCCGCCGCCCAGCGATTTACCGAAAACGATTACATCCTCGTCTTCCGATCCGCGACGGTTCAGCCATGCCAGGGCCGCTTTCCCGTCCAGGTACAGGCCCGCCTCGTGGGGCTCGCCCCCGCTCTTGCCGTAACCGTGGAAGTCTATGAGGAGCACGCGGCATGCGAGGGGCGCCAGTTCCTCGTGCACCAAGGACCAGCTGTAGGCCTCCTGGGCGTTGCCGTGCAGGAAGAGGATGACCGGGGCGCCCTCCGGCTCGGGCCACCAAAGTCCGTGTATCCTTATCCCGTCGTCGCAGTCCAGCCAGACCTCTTCCGCGCCACCCGCCCAGCGTGGCGGCAGCATGTCCGCGGGGAGGCGGTCGGGGTAGTAGAGGAACTTCCGCGCCAGGTTTTCCAGGCCTTTCATGGCATCACCCCCGCATCCTTTCCCTGCTTTCTTCTTTCCGGATCCGGCAGCAACCCGAAAACGTAAATCCGCTGCACAATTGCGGGAAGTGCCCTTTGTCGGGTGTTGCGGGTGCTGCCGGGATATACCCTCGCGTATTATATCATCCGCATCGAGGCTGGCAGCGGTGTCCATCCGTTAGGCCAGCTCGTACGCAATCCCTCAATGACCCGGGATGCATGGGTTGTTAGAATAGTAGCGTCGGCCGTCATGAAGATCGTTCTCTGGAGGTAAAGATGGCTTCTCAGAACAGGGACCGGGATAGGGAACTCGGCGGGCAACTGCTGCTGCCGCTGCTGATGCTGGAGCTGCTGTGCCGGACGTTGCCTTTGCACTGGGGCGACCCCTTCATCGCCGAGGAGAGCGGGCTGCGCAAGTTCATGCTCAGGCATTACGCCTGGTTCGAGGTCCGGCTGCTGGCCGTCTTCTACTGGCTGATCCGCCGCCCCTTCATGTCTAAACCGCTGGTAAACAAGTTCTTCTACTACGCCATGGCCAAGTTCGCGGGCGAGCACATGGTAGCTGGCCAGGCTATGACCCTCGAGGAGATGCTGGAATTCATAGACGAACTGCCCGAAGAAAGCCGCCTGGCGGTAGGCCCTTGCCGCTGCAGGCTGGCGACCCACGCCTGCGATCACCCCCTGGAGACCGATATCGTGATCCTGACCGGCACCCAGATATGGCTGGACCTCTTCCCCAACGATTACCGCGTCATCAGCAAGGAGGAGGCGAAGCGGATAGTCGAGGAGAGCTACGAGCTGGGGCTGGTGCCCATGCTCGACCGGCACATGTACTACCACGGGACCACCAACTACTTCGTGATCTGCAACTGCTGCAAGTGCGCCTGCCTGCCCATCTGGGCTTACAGGATCTACAAGCGATCGGGCTATCATTTTATCCCCTCCGTGTATCGCTCCGTCGTCGACCTGGAAAGGTGTGAAGGTTGCGGGGCCTGTGTTGACATATGCGCTTTCGAGGAGAGAAGACTGAAAGACGGCAAGGTCGAGGTGCTGGATTGCCAGGGATGCGGGCAGTGCGTCAGGGTCTGCCCCAACCAGGCCAACCGCATGGTCAAGCGCTAGGTGCCCCGCTCGACAGCCGGGATAGAAACAGGAGGACAGGTGCCGCAAGGCGAAGAACGGGATCAGGTGAACTTCCCGCCGCATTGCCGCCTGATGCGCGATGCGTCCGAGGTAGAGGAGGGCGGCTGGAGGGAGACCATGGTTTCCGCCGGCGACCACCTCGCGCGGGTCCTGGGCGAGTACGGGGAGCTGGGCTTCGAGTGCCTGCTCGAGGAGCTGGACCCGGACTCGTACCCGGGCTGTACCAGGTGCTTCGAGGTTTCCGGCGAGCGCATGTACCGCCTCTACGTCCGTCCTGCCGAGCCCTAGACGGGCAGGCATTCTTTTCTCATCCATTCCCCGAAAGGTAAGAACTCGGGCTCGATGAAGGTCCGTCTGTCCAGGTCGCTGGCGATAGGGTAGCTGCCGAACTGCTTCGCCGCCGCCACGACAGCGTGCACGTGTTCCGCCGGGGTTCCCGACCTGTCGTCGTATGCGCCTCCACCGAAGCCCTCGTGGGTCCTGGTCTCGGCCAACTCAGGCATTAGAAAGGGGGCGCGGTGTGCCGCGCCCCCGACGTATTACTCGCGAGTGGCTGTCTAACCCTCGCCCTTCTCTTTCTGCTTGGCGATCTCCTCCTCGCGAAGCGAACGGCGCAGTATCTTGCCCACCATGGTCTTGGGCAGCTCGGCCCGGAATTCCACCATGCGCGGCGCCTTGTAGGCGGCCAGGCGCTCGCGGCAGTAGGTGATGATCTCCTCCTCCGTGCACTCCATGCCCTCCTTGAGCACGATATAAACCTTCACCGTCTCGCCGCGGTATTCGTCCGGTATACCCACGGTGACGGCCTCCTGTACCTTGGGATGCTCGTAGAGTACCTCGTCCACCTCGCGGGGGTAGATGTTGAAACCGCCGGCGATGATCATGTCCTTCTTACGGTCCACGATGTAGAAGTAGCCGTCCTCGTCCATGGTACCGATGTCCCCGGTGTAGAGCCAGCCGTCCTTCAAGGTAGCTGCCGTCTCCTCCGGCTTCTCCCAGTAACCGCTCATCACCTGCGGCCCACGGATGATGAGTTCGCCTGGCTCGTTGGGACCCAACTCCTGCTTGCCCGTCTCCGCGTCCACGATCTTGGCCTCGGTGTCCGGGAAGGGCACGCCGATGGAGCCCACTTTTTTCATGCCCATGATGGGGTTGGAGTGGGTCACCGGCGAGGCCTCGGAGAGCCCGTAGCCCTCGCAGAAGATGCCCCCGGAAATGCGGCTGAACTGCTTGATCACCTCTACCGGGATGGGAGCCGAGCCCGAGTTGCACAGCCTCAGCTTGTCCACCCCGAAATTAAGAGCCTCGGGGTGGCTGAGGATGGCCACGTATAGCGTCGGAACGCCGGGGAAGAAATTGGGCTTATATGTCTTGATGGCCTGCAGCAGCATGTTTATCTCGAACTGCGGGATGAGGACCATGGTCGCCGCGTTGAAGATGGCGTTGTTCATGCCCACCGTCTGGCCGTAGGAGTGGAAGAAGGGGATGACGTCGAGATAGACGTCGTTTCCTCGCTCGCTGAACTCCTTGGCCCACAGGGCGCATTGCATGGCGTTGGCAAGGAGATTGCGGTGGGTTAGCATGACCCCCTTAGGCAGGCCGGTGGTCCCCCCTGTGTATTGCAGGGCGGCCAGGTCCACCTCCGGGTCTATCCCTATGTCGGGCACCTCGGGGGTGGCGCCCTCGATGACCTCCCGGAACCACGAGGTGTCCGGCCCCTTCGCCGCTGAAGGATCGACCGGCGTCTCCATATAGTCGGTGATGCTGGTGACGATGAGGCGCTTCAGGGGGCTGGCCTCCTTCACCGCCTGGATGCGCGCGTCGAAGAGGTCGAGGTAGATGAGGGTTTCCGCTCCCGAGTCGCTGAACTCGTATTCCAGCTCGCGCTCCACGTGAAGGGGGCTTACGTTCACCACCACGCCGCCGGCTTCCAGCACACCATAATAGGAGATGATGAACTGCGGGCAGTTGGGGAGCATGAGGGCCACGCGGTCGCCTTTCTTCACCCCCATGCCCTTGAGGGCGGCGGCCAACCTCCGCACGTGATCGCGCAGCTCGCCGTAGGTCAGCTTCTGGTCGAAGAAAATGGTGGCCACGTTTTCGTCGTACTTGACACAGGTCATCTCCAGCAGCTGGTACAGTGGTATCTGCGGGTAGCGGATGGACTCGGGAACGAAGTAATCGTAGTTCTTCAGCCAGACTTTTTCCATTTTTCCCCTCCTGTTGTTATTACGAGTTTTCCTCGCTTCCTGCTCGGGCGTCATACCGGTGCCCCGTTGACATGCTGGGCATTGCCTTCAAGGCGCGGGCCAAAGTACTGTTTTCCGGCCCGTCCATCCGCGTTTCCGTTGCACGGACTTAATAATTATAAACATATACCGCATGACCTCAAGCGAATGCCGGCTGCATGGGTCCCGAAACCTGGGAGCGGCAGGCCTCTTACCCCGTCCACTCCTGCCTCGAGCGGATGATTCCAGCCTGGGCTTTCGAGACTAGGTATAGGTATAGAATCCGCGGCTGCTCTTGCGTCCGAGCAGGCCGGCCGCTACCATGCGCCGCAGCAGGGGAGGAGGGAAGAACTTGGCGTCTCCGGTTTCCTCGTAGAATCCCGTGGCCGAGTCCATCACCACGTCCAGACCGAGGTTGTCGGCGATCTCCAGGAATCCCTGGGGCAGGTTGAACCCCAGGCGGTAAGCCTTGTCGATGTCCTCTACCGTTGAGATCCCGGCTTCCAGCAGGCGTACGGCCTCCAGGAGGTTGGGCATTATGAATCGCGGCAGCAGGGCGGCGAGACGTGCCTCGCGCTCGGCATCGGATTCCCCCGCGAACCTGTCCGCGTTAAGGTAGCTTTCCCTCATTCCGCTCGAGTAATCGTAGAAGCCCTTTCCAGCCTTGCGGCCGAGCAGGCCGGCCGCCACCATGCGGCGCAGCAGGGGAGGGGGCAGGAACTTGGGGTCCCCGGTGTCCTCGAAGATGGCCATGGCCGCGTTGAAACCGACCTCCAGGCCGGCGTTATCGATTATCTGCAGCGGGCCTACCCCGAAATCGTAGCCGCCGGTGGCGCGGTCGATCTCCTCGGGAGTGGCTATTCCCTCGTCTATCATGCGTATGGCCTCGATGGTGGAGGGCATGCTGGCGCGGTTGGCGACAAAGCCGGCATGGTCCTTGAGCACCAGCACCGTCTCCTTGCCCAGGCTGCGCGCCCACCCATCCGCGACGGACACGGTCTCGTCCGAGGTGAGCACCCCCTTGATTATCTCAACCAGCAGCATCAGGGGCACGGGGCCGAAGAAATGGATGCCCACCACCTTTTCCGGCCGCGCGGTGGCGGCGGCTATGGACGATATGGGGATGGCCGAGGTGTTGGTCCCGATTATGGTATGGGGCGGGCATATGCCGTCCAGTTTCGAAAAGAGCTCCTTTTTGAGTTCTGCCTTCTCCGGTATGGCCTCGATCACGATATCGGCCCCGGCGGCTTCTTCCAGGTCGCAGGTGGTGGTGATAGCGGCGAGGGCGGCCTCGTGTTGCTCAACGCTTATCTTCTGCTTGGAAAGCAGCTTGCCCAGCGAGCTGCCGATGGCATCCAGTCCCGACGCGAGGCATCCCTCGCTCACGTCGCAAATGACGACCTTGTAGCCCGCCAGGGCGGAGACCTGGGCGATGCCGTTTCCCATGTATCCCGCGCCCGCCACGAAGATGTTCCTGATATCCACCCCGTCCCTCCTTCTATAGGGCCTGTTTTTTCTTTCTACAGTATGGAGGCCGGCTTTATCTTCCTCAAGAGGGCGAAGCGGCCCGCCGTCGATCCTTCATGGCAGAAGTCGCAGTAGCTCCCGGCCTGGACCGCGCGCTATCGCCTGTGTGAGGCTTACCTGGTGGCCTTTTTCATCGCTAGTGCGAACAACACGATGGCTATGAATACGGAAACGTAATCCGCAACGGCCTGGGAATAGTAGACCCCATCGAGGCCTATGGTCGCATTGAAGATATACAGCGCGGGGATAAAAACGAGACCTTGCCTGCTAACGTTCAGCAATAATGAGCTGCCGACAATGCCCATGGCCTGAAACGAAAAGGTGATAATAAAAAGAATGCCGACTACGGGATATGAAACGATCAGAGCATGCATTATCTTCACGCCGTTTTCCACCACCGCTTCGTCGGATATAAACGCCTTGATGATGTTGTCCGCCGCCAATGCGTACACGATGGTGGCGATTATTCCCACCACCGTCGTGCAAATGAACGAGAACCACACGATCTTCTTCAAGCGCTCCATGTTTCTGGCGCCGTAACAGTAGCCGACCAGGGCTTGGATACCCATGGCAAAACCCAGCTGCGTGAATATCAGGAATATACCCGCCCTCAAGGCAACACCCATTGCCGCGATGTATATCTCTCCGTCCTCATATCCGTTCAAGACGTTGTTGAGGAGGATGAAAGCAGTGCTCATCAAGACGTTGTTCAATGAAGCGGGAATACCGATGCCGAAAATACCCAACGCATCGTGGCGGCTTATTCTCGCGTAGCGCATTTTTATGGACAGCAGGGTCTTCTTTCCCACAAGATAGTATACGAAGTACAGGAACCCGACGACATTGCCGATGACCGTGGCGATCGCGGCGCCCGCAACTCCCATATCCATGGCCAGGATCATTATTGGATCGAGGATGATGTTGACGATGGTTCCTACCATCATGCCGATCATGGCTTGCTTGGGAGCGCCTTCACCTCTCACTATGTGGCCGAATGTCGGCGGTATGACGATGAACGGCGCGCCGATAGCGATATAGGTAAGGTAAGACCTGGCGAAGCCAACGGTCTTCTCGTTCGTGCCGATGATCCTCAGGATGGCGCCCATGCCCACCAGGATCAATGCGATCATGATAAGGCCGGAGACGATCGAAGCATAAAAGCAGAAGCTGCTGATGCGGGCTACCCTTGCTTTATCCTTCCGGCCGATCGATCTTGATATTACGGAACTGCCGCCTATACCGAAGATATTTCCTATCGCTATGAACAGCATAAAAACCGGGATCGTCAAAGATATTGCGGCTACCTGGTTGGCGTCACCCGTCTGGCCTACGAAGAAAGTATCAGCGATGTTATAGAGGATCAGGACCAGCATGCTCGTGATGCTCGGGATAACCATCTTGGCGACTGCCCTTGGCACGGAAGCTGTTTCGAATATATCTACGTTCATAAATGGCAGTTCCTTCGTATACGTGGTCTCCCGTGCGCAGTAACAAGATCAGTGGGGGCGCAGAGCGCTCCCACGAACAAACACTAACAGGGGTCTTGTTTTTTACACTTCAAGATGTGTTAACAATACAAAGATGCTGCATATAAGCGAGCATATGTAAGAACAATACCCCGGATACCCGGGTATGCAAAAAACAAGACCACACTAACGGTCTTTTTCCTGGCGTATCTCCTCCTGGAGGTCCTTCTTCAGCACCTTGCCCACGGGGGTGAGGGGTAGCATGTCGCGGATGACGACCTCCTCGGGGACCTTGTAATCGGCGAGGCGTTCCGCCACCCAGGCCTTTATCTCCTCCTGGGTCACGCCGCCGCCGGGACTCATGACGTACGCGCGGCCCACCTCGCCGTAGACGGGATGGGGGATTCCTATCACCGCGGCGAGCATCACCCGCGGGTGTCGGGTGATTACCTCCTCCACCTCGCAGGGATAGACGTTCTCGCCGCCCCGGATGTACATCTCCTTGCTCCTGCCCGCCATGCGCAGGTAGCCGTCCTCGTCCATGGAGGCCAGGTCGCCGGTGTAGAGCCAACCCTCGCCGTCCAGGACCCTTGCCGTCTCCTCCGGGCGGTTGAGGTAGCCGAGGAAGACCGTCTTTCCCCTGATGGCGATCTCGCCGATCTCCCCCCTGGGGACCTCGCGGTGGTTTTCGTCTACCACACGCAGCTCTATGCCGGGGAGCGGGAGGCCGATGGTGTTCAGTTTATGATCCTCGCTGTCCTCGAGCGTGGTGGTGGTCACGTTGCCCATGGTGGATTCGGTCAGGCCGTAGCCGATGACCGTTTCCGCCCCCATCTTTTCCTTCACGTCCCGCAGGATCTCGGGAGGGCAGGGGCCGGCGCCCATGAACAGGAAGCGCAGGGACGAGAGGTCGTATTCGTCGAAGCCGGGTGTGAACATGAGGATGGCGGCCATGGCCGCCACGCCTCCCAGCACGGTTATGCCCTCCTCGTGGATGTAGCGCAGGACTTCGGGGGGGCTGAAATCGTCCAGCACCATGGTGGCCTTCAGGTGGGCGCAGCCCGATACCCCGCCTATGGTGCCCGCGGAGTGGAAGAGGGGAAAGAACACGCCCACCACGTCGTTTTCGTCTACGTCCAGCCTCTTGTACCACGTGCCGAGGTTGAACTTTATGTTCCGGGCGCTGATCATGGCCCCCTTGGGCACCCCGGTCGTCCCCGAGGTATAGATAACGGTCACGCTGCGCTCGTCGCCCACCGCCTCCTGCCTTTTCCGCAGGTCGTCCTCCGTGACCCCCCCTCCCTTTTCCCTGAGTTCTTCCCAGGTGTGGTGCTGGAAGAGGTCGCTATCGCCGAGGGTCACCACCTCCCCGATAAAAGGCCTTAACCGTATGGGCTCCGCGAGCATGGCGGCGAAATCCGTGTCCCTGAAGCGTGGGCTCATGACGAGGAAGGCCGGCCGCGAATCGTCGAGGAGGTACTCGAGTTCCTGCGACTGCAGCCTCGAGTTGAGCAACACGGCTTCACCCCCAGCCTTGATGACCGCGTGGAAGGCGAAGGCATGCTCGGGCACCGTGGGCATGAGAAGCCCCACCCGCTGCCCCGGTTCCAGGCCCAGGGCGATGAGGCCGCGCGCCAGCAGGTCGACCTCGCCCAGGTATTCACCGTACGTTATGCGCCGGTCTTTATGCACGATGGCCGTCTTGTCGGGATATCGGGCTGCCGCTTCGTCGACGAGATCCCACATGGGAAACACCCCCCGGTCGGACTCAAAGCATTCACGGGCTTTTCTATCTTTACATGAGGACGGGAAAAGGAGCAAAAGGGGCCGAGTCGCCTCGGCCCCTTTATCTCACGCTACAGGCAGGAGATACGGGACTCTCTAGTCCTTGATCACCTCGAAGTACTTCACGTCGTGGATGCTGCCCACGCGCTCATCGTTCCAGATCGGCCGCATGCGCATGCCCACATCGAGGTCCTTCTCGTCGGTCTCGTTGCAGAAATGCATCATGCGGGTGTCCGCCCCGTCCAGGGTCACCCAGATAGAGGTAAACGGCACCTTCTTCATGCCGCCGTCATTGGGGTCGATGTAGGGGAAGCGGACGATGGTGAAGCCCTCGAGCACTCCTTCCGGACCGACCTCTACCCACTCGGTCAACTCCTTGAAGCATTTGCCGCAGTTAACGCGCGGGGGCACGTAGACCGTACCGCATTCCGAGCACTTCACTCCCATGAAGCGCTGGTTGTCCCTCAGCTCGGACAGGAACTTGCTCCAGTAGTAGCCCAGGTGCCAGTGGAAGTCGTATTCCAGGTGTCCGGACTCGTGGGTGAGGAGCTCGTAGCCCTCCGGTGTGTGCGTCCTCTTGCGTTTATCTTCGTATAATCCCATGGATGTCACCTCCTCCACGCCTAGGGCAGTTCCGAGCCCAGTATCATCAGGCCCGTCCAGCTGCAGCCGCCGAACCCGGTGCACAGGGCTTTCTTGACGCCTTCGACCTGGCGCTCTCCCGCCTTGCCCATCACCTGCCATGCCGCCTCACCCACGCGGATGAGGGCGGTGGCGCCGATAGGGTTACAGGAGATGACCCCGCCGGAGGGGTTGATGGGAAGCTGCCCGTCCATGTTGAAGGTGCCCTTGCGGATGAGGGCGGGAGCGCCCCCGTGCTCGCAGAACCACAGGGAGTCCATCCACTTTACCCCGCAGGTCGAGCAGGGCAGGTATAGCTCCGCCACGTCGAAATCATTCAGCGGGTCCGTGATGCCGGCCAGCTTATAGGCCTTGGCCGAGGCCCGCTCCAGGGTGGGCATGAACTTCCATTCCAGGTCCCCGAAGTGGCAGTAATCGTGGCGCACCACTGAGGTGTGTATCCATGCCGGCCTGGGGCAGAGTTTCTTCGCCTTTTCCTCCGAGGCGAAGATCACCGCGCATGCGCCGTCGGAACGGGGGCACATGTCCAGGAACTTCACCGGGTAGGAGAGCATGGGCGAGTTGAGCACGTCCTCTACGGTAACCGCCTGCCGCGAGTGCGCGAAGGGGTTCCTGAGGGCGTTGTTGCGGTCGCGTGCCGCCACGATGGCCGAGTCTTCCTCCGTGGCCCCGTAAGCCTTCATGTACATGGAGTACTCGGTGGCCAGGGGTCCGATGGCCCCGGCGAAGGGGTCCCTCTCCAGGGTCGGGTTGGCGCAGGTGGCGATGGCCGCCTGGGTGTCCGACTCCGAGTTCTTCTCCCAGCCGACGGCGAGCACGACGTCGTAGAGCCCGCTGGCCGCGTGGTAGTAGCCGCAGGCGCCTACGGTGGTCCCGGTGGTGCCGCCCGTGGTCACCTTGAACACCGGCTTCATGCATGCCCCCAAGCCGTCGACGGCCCAGGTATCGACGTAGTTGATGTTCTCGAAGTGGTCCATGTTTCCAACGACCACGGCGTCGATATCGGCCATGGTAAGCTGGGCGTCGTCCAGGGCCCTGGTTACCGCCTCGGCTATGAGCTCCACGCCGGAGACGTCCAGGCGCTTGGCGGCGTGGTGGGTCTGGCCTACTCCGATGATTCCTACTCGTTTACCCATTTCACGTCACCTCCTTATTTCCCCAGGACCCAGACACAATGGGACTGCCCGCACATGCCGTTGATGCCGTGGGCGAGGGCCGTCTCGACCCCGTCGAGCTGGCGGTCTCCCGCCTCTCCCCGCAGCTGCAGTACGCACTCGGCCATCGAGGCGAGGCCGGCTACGAACACGGGGTTGGAGCTCAGGCGCCCGCCGGAGACGTTCACCGGCAGCCTGCCGTCCGCGTTGTACCAGCCGCGCTCGAGGTATTCACAGGCCATGCCCTCTTCGCTCAGGCCCAGCCCCTCAAGCCACAGAGGCTCCATGTAGGAGAAAGCGTCGTAGACCTCGGCGAAGTCGATCTCTTTCAAGGGGTCGTCGATGCCGGCCATGTCGTAGGCGTGCTTGGCCGCCTTGCTGAGGGCGCGGGTATCGGCCAGGTCGCGGTCACCGAGGCGGAAGGCGTCGGAGCAGTGGCCCACGCCCTTCATCCACACCCTCTTGCTGCGGGTGGTCAGTTTCTTGGCCTCCCTTTCCGCGGCCAGGACCAGGGTGCAGGCGCCGTCGGTTACCGGGGAGCAGTCGAGCACCTTGAGGGGGTCCGCCACCTTGCGCGAGTTCATGACGTCCTCGACGGTTATCTCCATGGGTAGGAGGGCAAGCGGGTTGCGCATGGCGTTGCCGTGGTTCTTAACCGATACCTGTGCGAACTGCTCTTCCTTGAGGCCGTACTTGGACATGTACCTGCGAGCCTGCAGGGCCGCGGATGATATGGCGTCAAGCCCCAGCCTTCTCTCCACCAGGGGGTCGAAAGAGCAGTTGGTGATGCCGTTCATGCTGCTCTCCGTGCCTTTGTGGTGCGAGCATACGATGGTCACCCCGAAAGCCCCGGACAGCACGCGCATCATGCCGTACATGGCCGCAAAAGTCCCATCGCCCTCGACCGAGGTTATATCCTTGCCGTAGCCGTTGGCGGCGTCGGGTATGGCCATGCAGGAGATGGTGCGTCCATCCCAGAAATCGCTGCACGAAGAGACCACGTTGTCCACGTCGTCTTTGGATATCCCCGCGTCCTCAAGCGCCTTGGTGGTGGCCTCGAATACCATCTCGGCGAAGGTAAGGGGGCTGTTGCGGTCGTGCTTGGTCTGGCCTACGCCGATAATCGCTACTTTTTCCATGTTGTTCACCCCGCTTCCCTATTCTATGGGACGGAAGTGCTTTATATCGAGGATGTTGCCTTCGCGCTCGTCCTCTATAACAGCTTCCACTCGCATGCCGACCTTGACTTTTTCCGGGTCCACGTCGCCTATGAAATGGACCAGGCCGGTGTCTGCCCCGTCCATCTTGATAACGCCGTAAACGAAAGGTACCTTGCGGGGATGGAGAACAGGCTCCTCGTAGCGCACGATAGTGAAAGTCTCGATCGTTCCCGTGCCCGGCAATTCCACCCAGTCGTTCAGATCCTCGTAACATTCGGTGCACTTTATTTTCGGGGGTACGAAGACCTTTCCGCATTTGGGGCAGCGGTTTGCCCATATCTTTCCGGTGTCCCGCAGCTCGCAGTAGAACCGGCTCAAAGTGCTCCCTACCGTCCAGGAATAGGGAACGCTTATCTTGCCTTCGTCGACCATCAAGCTTACGTCATCTTTCCAATCAGGCAACTACCTCACCTCCCTTAACATAGCCGTGCTGCCATTCAAGTACGTTTGAGCCGTTCTCATCCACCACCTCCTCGAGTGGGCCGAAAATCCCTCCGGGACTCGTTCGCCCGCGTAAAAACCCACGATGGGATCGATATTTGACTGTCGTCGAATGTAATAGGAACACCTTATATGCCGATTCGGAACACTGTATTAAGCAAGCGTTAACATTCTATTACTTTTACAGTTGCGCGTCACCACCCAATGTCCGATCCGGGACACGTTTCATGTATCGAGGCCCGTGCGGCAGGTAATGGCGACCGGAGCCAGGATAAATACTGGCCCGCAGCGCATGCGCGTCGCTGGCCACGGAAAGTGGGGATGCGGTATTTTCCTCTTATGGATCGGTTGCGTTAGGTGGTAAGTATCGGCGAATAGGGGGGCGGGCGGAGAACGCCCGCCCCCCTATTCGGTATTGTGATCAAATGTCCATGCGGTCGGCCACGTCACCCAGGCCGTATTTCTCCAGTGTCTCCCGGGCGGGAAGGCCGTCGGGCTTCATGCCCCGGTACTCGTAGAACTCGCTCAGCATGGTGCTCATGTCCGGCACCGAGCCCGCTATGCCCCCGTCTTCCACCGGGGTCATGATCTTCTCGCCGATGCGGTCGTCGACCCCCGTCGCGCCCCAGATGTGTCCCAGGCAGCGCTGCAGAAACCATACGCGCGCCCCAGCCTCCATGAGCTTGTCCACGTCCCAGCCATATCCCGACACAGCATTGAACAGCTCAGCCCATTGCGTCACGGTAAATGTTGTGCCGGGGAACTCGCACCAGCAGGCGGAGTTCATGATGCACCCGATGTCCGCGGTGAGCGCCGCCGCCTCCGCTTTGAACTCGGCGGACTGGTTCTGGTAGTTCTTATCCAGGCCTATCTCGGGATATTCGAAAGCCCCCCATTCCAGGAGGTAGGTGAGGTTCGAGACATGGCAGGCGCCGCGTATGGAGACGGCGTAGGCCAGGCCGTCTCCCCAGTTGCAGCGGGGGTCGTGCATGGGCGCCTCCAGCCCCTTGGAGTCGGACAGGAAGGCCTCGGCGCCGTTCCCTACCTCCTCGGCGGCGGCCCGCGAGCCCTTGGCCAGCAGCTGCGCCAGCTTGCCTTCCTTGGCTACGATGCTGGGCAGCAGCTCGATGACGGTGTCTATGTCGCCCCACTCCAGCTTGACTCCGTCATAATCCTCTGCTTTGAGTATGCCCTGCTCGAAGCAGTCCATGGCCCAGGCGAATGTGGACCCGCAGGTGATGGTGTCCATGCCTGCGCGGTTGCAGAAGTCGTTTATCTTGCATACCGCGGCAAGGTCGTCATTCATGAGCAGGGTTCCGAAGGCGCCCTGGGTCTCGTACTCGGGACCGGGGCCTGTGGGCATGGCGTAAGGGCCCTCTTTTACCTCCACCACCGGCTTGCACCTGACGGCGCAACCGCGGCAGCTCTCGTGGTCCACTACGAAGTTGTCCGCCATGGCGATGCCGGAGAGCTTCTCCGCGCCCTCCTCCCACAGGCCCTGCCCCCAGTTGCGGGTGGGGACGTCGCCCTCGAACATCTTGGCCTCCATGTTGGCGCCGGTGCCGAAGGCGGAGAGGGCCCCGCAGAGGATGTTTTCCTTTACCTGCTCGCGGTGCTCTTCCTGCATGGCCTTGACCTTGCCTGGATCGGCGTACTCGGGCTTATTGTCCCCCTGAGCCACGATGGCTTTGAGGTTCTTGGAGCCCATTACAGTGCCCATACCGGAGCGCCCGAAAATATGACCGTAATCGTTGACGATCGCCCCGTAGGGGATGAGGTTCTCGCAGGCCGGACCGATAGCCAGCACCTTGCCCTGCTTGCCGTACCGCTCCTTGAGGATGTCGGTGGTCTCGTAGGCATCCATGCCCCACAGGTCGTCGGCGGGCAGTATGTCGGCGGAATCGCTGCCCAGGAGCAGGAAAACAGGCCCTTCCGCCTTGCCCTTGAAGATGACGGCGTCGTACCCGCATCTCTTCAGCTCCGGCCCGAAATTACCGCCGCAGGACGCCTGCCCCCATATGCCGGTGAGGGGCGAGCGCGACCCCACCGAGAGGCGGCTGGAACCGGAAAAGCCTATGCCTGTGAGGGGCCCGGTGGCGAAGATGAGCAGGTTGTCGGGGTCGAGGGCACCCGCATCCAGGTTGCCGCGGTCGAAGAGCAGCTTTGCCGCCAATCCGGTACCGCCGATATAGTCGCGGTATACCGCCTCGTCCAGTTCGATCTCGGAAGTCGTCCCGGAGGTGAGGTCCACCTCCAGCGTCTTGCCCATATTGCCGTAAACCACAGTTATCACCCCGTTCTGCGTGCGGCGCATGGTCAGCGGAGACTCCCACAACCCCCGCTGCCTTACACCGGTTTTCCTCCCACTTTCCCGTTGCCGCCGGCGCGTTTTTCTGTTTTCAGTTCAGGGACATGATCTTGGTGAGCCTGTTGAGCGCGAAGTAGTGGCTGAACATGCCCTTTATCTGAAGCTCACGTTTGAGCAGTTTCCTCACCACCGCCATGCCCGTCTCGTCGAAATACCAGGGCATGCCGTACTTGATGTTTATGTTGGCCAGGTCGAGCAGAGTAGCGGCATCGGTGATGATGGAGATGTCCGGGCTCCCTTCCTTGCCGCCGTAAACGGTGAGGCTTCCCCGGTCGAAGACCATGGTCATCTCAGTTTCGGCATCCTTGGCGTTGATGTACACGCGGGCCTTGAGCTTGTTGAAGTCCTTCAGCTTCTCCGGCTTCTCCAGGTTGGCCTTGAGCATGTCCGAGAGCATGACCGCCATGGCCACCTCGTCGGCTCCGGGCGCCAGTTTCACATCCACCATGCGTACCTCCTTAAAACCTGTTGACAAGGTTCGTGCAGCGATATCTTCAGAAACCTAGAAAGCCTTTTTGTAGACGCTAATCACCTCGTCGGCCTCGAAGACCATCTTGGGGTTGTAGACTATCGATCCGTCGGACAGGGCCAACTCGGAGGCCTCCGCCAGGCCCTCTTCCTCGACCCCGACTTCACGCAGCGATTGTGGTACGCCAAGCCTCTTGGTCAGCTCGAACACCGCGTCGACGGCCGCTCCGCCAGCCTCCTCGTCGCTCATGCCCTTTTCCTTGACGCCCATGGCCTCGGCCACCAGCGCGTAGCAGTCGGCGGCCTCGTCCATGTTGTACATCATCACGTGGGGCAGGAGTATAGAGTTGGCGATGCCGTGCGGCACCTTGAAAAGTGCGCCGACGCTGTGAGCCATGGCGTGCACCAGCCCCACCTGCGCGTTGGAGAAAGCTATGCCAGCCATGGTGGCCGCTATCTGCTGCTGCCCCCGCGCCACCAGGTCGTCGCCGTTTTCCACGCAGATGGGAAGGTTGTTAACGATCATCCGGATGGCCCCGAAAGCCAGGGTGTCGGATATGGGCTCCGACTGCAGGGCGTGGATGGCCTCGATGGCGTGGGTGAGGGCGTCCATCCCGGTTCCCGCCGTGACCATGGGAGGCATGCTCTGGGTCATCACCGGGTCGAGGATGGCGGTATTGGGCAGGAGGTAATCGTCTCCGTAAAGCAGTTTCTGGTTCTTCTCCCAGTCCTTGATGACGAAGGCGTAGGTCACCTCGCTTCCCGTCCCGGCGGTGGTCGGGATGACTACGTGTGGGGTTATGGGATGAGTGAGCATCTGAAATCCCTGGTAATCCTGCAGGTTGCCGCCCTCAGAGACGATGATCGCCATGCCCTTGGCGGTGTCGATTACACTTCCTCCGCCCACGCTCACCAGGCAGTCGGCACCCTTGTCGCGGGCGATCTGAGCCGCCTCATTGACTATATGATATCCCGAATCCTGCGGCACACCGTCAAAGGTGCCCACGTATCTCTTCCCGAGCGCCTTCTCGACCTTCTCGGCCAGGCCCGCTTCCACTAGGCCTTTGTCAGTTACCACGAATGCCTTGGAGCAATTGAGCTGATTCACCTCCGCGCCCAGATCCCTGAGGGAGTCTATCCCGAACACGAGCCTGGTGTAGTTTTTATAGATGAAAGAAAGATCCTTGTCGTAGGCCATGAAAACCTCCTCGGTTTATGCCCGTGGCCCGTTCGCCCCGGGCTTTAGTGATGTAAACCGCGCCGGCGATATCGCGACGCCGGCGGCTGTTTTTCAGGGTTCCCGGGCGGTATGCCCGGGAACCGTAATAGACTCTACGATAAATACCTTAGATCCCCAGCTCGTCCTCGGCCCTTTTGAGCAACGCGCGCAGATCCTCGATTCCCGCTGCATCCAGTTCGTCGGGAAACTTCGGCTCGGAGGTGGCGGATAGGTCCACCAGGCGCGAAGCCGCCTTCACTGCACGCACGATAGTGGGCAGGTCGCCCTTGAGCTTGAGCTTGCCCTGCATCATGCCCTTTACGGTGTCGAGCTCCTTGGCCATAACCGACTTCCAGCGTTCGTACTCCCCGGTTATGACGAAATCCCCGGCCTCCCCGACCTCCGCGGGCACGATGCGCACGAAATTGCAGTCGCCATGCCAGAGGTCCATGAACATGTACAGGTCCTTCTCCAAACCGATATCCGGCTTGGCCAGGATCTTGATGACCACCGAGCCCTCCCAGGTCTTGGCCGCCTCCTTGTACTCGGCGTCGTTCTGGATCAGCTCCTGGTACTGCTGTACCCACTCCGGGGTGCCCATGACAAAGGGCTTGGACTGGCTCTCAACCCTCTCCTTCACCAGCGCGTCGTAGGCCTGGTTCCACTCATCTGTCCCATAGGTCAATGCCATGCGTAATCCCTCCTCCTGATAGACGTTTCCCCTTGCGTTACTTGGTTGCCGAGAAAATTGCCGGTACGAACACTAGTATAGATTCCATTTGCGTATATGCAAATAAATTCCGCATAAATCAATACCTCAATACGAAGTATAACGATGATACCCTCGAAACGACCCGTGCAAACCCCAAGGGGAGCTTGGTGGCATACTTTGGCAGGGGCCGTTGGAAGCGGGGACGTGCTTAGATTATGATGGTGGATGCCCGGACTTTTACGGCATGCAATGCGATGGCCGCAGGTGGGGCGGCACCAGGCCCCGAAGGAGCGTAAGAAACGGGAAAGCCCAGGCTCCGGGGCGTCGGGAGCGAAGTCAGGGATGAGGGTATCGGTCGCGTAGCCCGAGCGGGATCTGGGTGGCGCTCATGCAGGCTTACCGTATTGACGTATAGAAAGCGATAGCGGGGACAGGGATCCCGCAATACCGGTTAAAAGGTACCAAGGAGGGAGACATGTTCTACAGGGAAAGGTGCGATCTTTGCGGTGACTGCGTGTTCATGTGCCCTTACGTGGATTACGACCGCGAGGAGTCCATCGACCAGTTCCGGCGGCTTGTGGAGGGCGGCACCCCCGAGATAGTGAGCCAGTGCGTGACCTGCGTGGCCTGCAACCATTTCTGCACCAAGGGCGCCAACCCCTTCGACCTCATCCTCCAGCGGCAGGAGGAAACGGGGGTCCTGAACATCCCCGAGGAGAACACGGCGATGTTCCGCAACCTGCCCAACGCTCCCAGCCAGATAATACCGGGGGATCCGGGCAAGCCCGCCCTCGGGCTGTGCAGCGTGGGTGATCTCATACCCGGGCTTTTCGACGGGCCGATATTCGAAGGCATGACCGTGCTCAAGGGCGGGGATTATTTCTGCAACGTGGGATGGGTACACCTCGGTTACGAATCGCCGGTGAGGGAAGGGGCGCAGAGGGTGGTGGACAACCTCGCCGCGGCCGGCGCCGATGAGATTGTCTTCTACCACGACGACTGTTACGCCCTGCTTGCCTCCATGGTCAAGGATTACGGCATAGAGGTACCCTTCCGGGCCATCCACGTCATCGAATACCTCCTGGATTACGTGAAAGAGCGTAAAGGCCAGGTAACCCCGCTGGGCTTGCGCGTAGCGTACCAGCAGCCCTGCGCCTCGCGCTATACGCCCTGGAAGGACGAGCAGCTCGACGAGCTGTTCCGGCTTATCGGGGTGGAGAGGGTGGAGAGGAAATACGACCGCGGGTCCGCCATGTGTTGTGGCTCTCCCATGGTCCCCCGCGACCGCGGCAAGGCCATGCAGATAAGGGAGCGCAACATCGGCGATGCCGTCGAGCACGGCGCCCAGGCCATGGCCTACCTGTGCCCCATATGCTACCTCAGCCTGCGCAAAGCCGCGGACGCGGCGGATTTGGAGAACCTGCATATCATCGAACTGGTGAAGAGGGCGCTGCCGAACTGAGGATCGTCGTATGCGCCGGCAAGCATGTGGCTGGCCCTCCTTCACCGCAGCAGGGAAGGCCTCCGGCGTCTCGTCCGACACTATCTTTTGGGGTATTTGCGTATATCTCCGCGGCCCTGGCGACGGCCCTGGCGTTATCCAGCTCGACGTTCGGCGGGTACTCGCATCCCGGAGCGAGAAGGAAGCCGCCGCCCGGAGCCATTACGCGTATCTGCTCCCGCGCCGTATCCATGATGCGCCGTGGCGGATCGATATAGATGGAGGACGTGAGCCCTTTTCAGCGCACCTGCCGCCGTGGAGATGCCAGCGCTTTGCCGGCGCAAATGCAGCCGGGGGTTCGTTCAGCCGCCGGTTGGAAAAGCTGCTGCTATGATGTTTGAATCGGGTGCAAGCAACGAAAAGGCAAGGAAAGGAGCGCGAGAATGAAACCAGCCAGGTGTACGGACTGCGCCGCCCCCCTCTGCTACCTGGGCGTCTTCGACCACGCCCCCGCCTTCTGTCCTTCCACGCGTTACGAGGAGGAGATAAAGGAGGCCAGCCGCCGGGTGATAGAGGGCGAACTCAGGGAAGTGGCCAGGGTTTCCTCGATTGTGGAGGCGGCCGGCTACTGCAGGAAGACCAGGGTCGAGGAAATAATGGACTTCGCCCGCAGGCTGGGCCTGCGCAAGTTGGGTATCGCGTTCTGCGTAGGTTTGCGCAAGGAGGCCATCCTGCTTACATCCATCCTGGAGGGCAACGGTTTCGAGGTGGTCTCGGTGTGCTGCAAGTTGGGCGGCATAGCCAAGGAGGATTTCGGCCTGGAAGACGGGGAGAAGATAAACCCCGGCACCTACGAGGGAGCCTGCAACCCGGCTGCGCAGGCCATGGCCCTGGAAAAAGAGGGCAGCGAGCTGAATATACTGTTGGGCCTGTGCGTGGGCCACGACACCATCTTCTTCGCCACCACCAACGTGCTCACCACCGTCCTGGCCACCAAGGACCGCGTTACCGGCCACTGCCCGATGCAGCCGCTGTACCTCTCCGAGTCTTATTACGGGCGCATTACGAACCCGCCGGAGTGAGCACCGCTGCCGGCTTGCCCGACAGATATTCGAACCGTGGATCTCGTGGACGCCCTCTCCGGCACCGGGCCGCTTGTGGCGATGGGGGAAGGCCCGGGTGCAGGCGATTAAATCGAAAAGAGAGGAAGCCGATATAGAGGTAAGGCTCGAATAAGGGGCGGATCACAGAGGCGCCCCGATGGAGAGGTTTTATGCACAGGTCAAGCTATATCCCGTACCTCGCCCTGCTCGTCGCCTGCCTGCTCACCTGCGGGCTTGCTTTAGCCGGCGGGGCGGAAGCGGGGCCTGCCGGGGGAAAATGCGAGGCAGGCGACAGCCGGCCGGATTCCCGGCAAGCCGCGTATACGGCGGCCTCCGCGAGCACGGTGGGCGAGCGCTTCGGGGTGGCCTCCAGCCATATCGCGAACTACGATCCCTCCGCGGTCGAAGCGGAACTTAATGCGGCGGACAACGCAGGAGCGGCATGGCTGCGCTACGCCTTCGCCTGGCATTACCTGGAGCCGGTGCAGGGTGCGTGGAACCTGGCGGGCGCGGACCTGGCGGTGGAGGAAGCGCAGGAGCGGGGAATAGAGGTGCTGGGTATCCTCGGCGGGACTCCTTACTGGGCCAATGGAGGTAATGCGTGGAATTGGCCGCCCACAGACATGGCGGCCTGGGAGGACTACGTATCCGTTGTCGTCTCCCGCTACCGCGGGAAGGTGGCGGCCTGGGAGATATGGAACGAGCAGAACCTCAGCATCTTCTGGCAGCCCGAGCCGGATGCGGAGGGATACGTGGCCCTCCTCGCCGCGGCCTCGGC
This sequence comes from uncultured Actinomycetota bacterium, assembly GCA_964462595.1. Classification (GTDB taxonomy): domain Bacteria; phylum Actinomycetota; class Geothermincolia; order Geothermincolales; family RBG-13-55-18; genus SURF-21. The sequence goes on along the minus strand of CAYWXM010000058.1, from coordinate 44,457 downwards.
GCAGATACGCGCCGCGGATCCCGAGGCGACCATAGTCATGGGGGGAGTGGCAGGGCTGGGCGACCAGGACCTCGGGGATTCTATCCTCGAGGAATACCTTTCCCTGGGTGCAGCCGAGTACATAGACGCTATCGCGTATCACCCTTATGCCGAGACCATCTGGTTTACCGGCCAGCCGGTGGAGGACAGGCTCCGGCCAAAGGAGAGCCTCAACCGCTACCTGGTCCAGCAGGTGCACTCGCTGGTGTCGGAGCACACGGAGAAGGATCTCCAGGTATGGATAACCGAGGTGGGCTGGACCACCAGCGCAGAATCGACGGCGGGCGTGGACAGGGATACCCAGGCCTCCTACCTCCTGCGCACCCTTATCAACTTCGCATCCACGGACGTGGACCGGGTGATCTGGTTCAACCTGAGGGACACGCAGGAGAACGACACCGACTATTACGGGCTGCTCGCGTACAGCTTCACGACCAAGCCGTCTTTCGGTTATTACTCCGTTTTTCAGCAGGTCTTCGGCCCCTCTACCGCCTCCGATCCGGACGCGGCCACCTTCTCCTGCGAGTCCCCTTCCGCACTGGAGGCCCACTGCTTCCGCCTTCCGGACGGCGGCCTGGCCATCGCCGCCTGGAAATCGGACGATACGTCCGATTCACTTGCCGTAACCATCCCCGACCCCTCCCTCGCGGACCCGGTCAGCATTGACCCCGCCTCCGGGAATGAGAGCTCCATACCGGGGGTCAGCCGGGATGCCGGGGGCAACATCTCCGTATCGGGGCTTGCCATCGGGAAAACCCCGGTGATCCTTAGGCTGTATAAAAAAGGGTCAGGGCCGGAGACGAACAGCTTTTACTTCGCCGAGGGCTATACCGGGGCAGGTTTTCAGGAATACCTCTGCGTGGGCAATACCGGCATAGAGAATGCGGAGGTGGATATCGAGTTTCTCCTGGGCGACGGATCGGAGCGGTCTCTGCACCTCGGCGTGCCGCCCGGATCCCGCTCGACCGTTGACGTCAACAGCGCGGTCGGGGCGGGCGTAGAGGTCGCCATGGTGGTCTCCTCCCTCCAGGCCGTAGTGGCGGAGAGGCCCATGTATTTCAGCTATGGGGACGGCTGGACGGGCGGCCACGTGGCGGCGGGAGCGCGCGAGCCAAGCAGCTTCGTTTACTTTGCCGAGGGCTACACCGGGGAGGGTTTCGAGGAGTGGATCTGCGTGCTCAACCCGAACGAGGAGGAAGCAGGGCTCACCCTCCGCTTTCAGACCGAGGAGGAGGGCGAGAAGGTGGTGAGAGGTCTTGCCGTGGGGCCCCGGTCCCGCGCTTCCTTCAAGGCGAACGAACTTCTGGGCGGGCAGTACCAGGCCTCCTGCGCGGTGGAGTCAACCCTTCCCGTGGTCGCGGAACGCCCCGTCTATTTCGATTACCGCGGGAGGGGAGACCACCACTGGCAGGGGGGGCATTGCGTGATCGGGGCACCCGCCCTCGCGAACGCCTACTTTTTCGCGGAGGGGACGACGCGAGTGGGGTTCGAGGAGTGGCTTACGCTTCAGAACCCCGCCGGGCAGGCGATCGAGGTCGAAGCCGTATATCACTTCGGGGAAGGGCAGGGCGATCCTGCGAGGAAGAGCTACCGCGTGGAGGGCGGGAAGAGGCTCACGGTCTATGTCCCCGACGAGGTGGGAATGGAGAAGGACGTGTCGGTAGAACTGTCGTCGCCTTCCGCCTTTCTCGCCGAGCGACCCATGTACTTCGATTACACCGGTATGGGCGCCGCACACTGGCGGGGAGGAGACTGCGTCATCGGTGCCGGCACGACCTCCGCGGAGATATTCTTTGCCGAGGGATATACCGGCGGGGGTTATCACGAATGGCTGTGCCTGCAGAACCCCGGTTTCGAGGAGGCCCTGGTCGAGGTGGTCTACCTGACGCAGGAGGAGGGGGCCCTCCCGGCGCGCATGGTCAGCGTTCCCGCCCGCACCCGCGTCAACCTCTTCGTGAATGAACACGCAGGAGCGGGGTACCAGCTGTCCTGCCGCCTGCGTGTAATCTCGGGCACTAACGTGGTGGCCGAAAGGCCCATGTATTTTGGCCAGGGGGGCAGTGACGGGGGGCACAGCGTTGTGGGGTTCCGCCTTTGACGGCCGCCCTTGTTTCGCGTGCGATGCGGGTCGCGGGGCGCGTGCAGGCACCGGCATCCATGTGCGGTGTTCAAACCTGATCCCTACGCGGGCTTGCCGGCGGGACGCGGATGGGCGCGGTTACCTGGCGGATAACGTCCTGCGGGGTCGAAGGCCTGTTTTCGGGTTTGCCATGGGGGTCGTTTCCGTCTAATCTGAAAACAGGTGTTTAAACATTGATTAAGCGCGGATACGGTCGGAAGCACACAAAGACGGGCTGCTGCAAGCCTCGATCCCCCATGACATCCCTCTCGATCATCCTCGCCCTCATACTCTTCGCGGCGTTGTTGCCGGCGTTTGGCCTCGATCCCGCCGCGGCACAGGATGCCGTAGAAGTGCCGGAGCCGGAAAGGCCGGCCATGGCGGACAGCCGGCTGACCTATAAGCCGGGGGAAGTGCTGGTGAAGTTCTCCAGCGGTGAGGCGGCCGCGCGCATCGGTGAGTTTCTGGAGGGCGCCGGCCTGGCCGATGATCTGGAGGAGGTTTTCCGGGAGGGCGGGGAACTGCTGACGCTCCTGAGGCTGGACGGGGGTATGTCGGTGAAGAACGCCGTGTGGCTGCTGTCACCGCTCGCGGGCGTCCTCTACGCGGAGCCGAACTACATCGCACACGCTCTTTATACCCCCGCGGACCCGGATTACGATCTGCAGTGGGGATTGGAGAACACCGGCCAGGATATCGGCCGCGTCGGCACTCCCGGCGCGGACATCGGCGCTCCCGAGGCCTGGGACCTCGAGAAGGGCTTCACCGACCCGGTAACGGTGGCGGTTATCGACACGGGCATGGACGCGACCCACCCTGACCTGGATGATAAGATATGGAATAACGGCGGCGAGGTACCCGGCAACGGCATAGACGACGACGTCAACGGCTACGTCGACGACGCCACCGGCTTTAACTGGGCGGGCATCACCCAGAGCCGTTTCTATTATCGGAATACCTCGAGCGGCGCTTATACCTATACGGTCTGGCGTTTCGGCTACGATCCCACCCGGCAGAAATTCGCGCAGTCTATTAAAGGGACAGGCCAAGACCTTACGCATGTCGGCGTGTTGCTGCAAAAAGTAGGGAGTCCCTCTGGGGGGATCACCGTATCGCTGAGATCGACCATTGATGGCGCAGACCTCGCCTCTTTCTCCATCTCTCCAGCGGAGGTCAGCAGTGGAGGGTCGGAAGTGTACAAGGAACTCTCGGCCGCGCAGAGCCTGGCAGATGGCACAACATACTACCTTGTCTTCCAGACTGCGAACAACAGTACCAGCGATTATTATTATATGTATCACAATTATTCCAACGACCCCCCGGATGCATACACGGACCAGTACGACTGCTACAGGGACGGGCAGGAATACCGCTGGGATGGGGATGCCTCATGGTTGACATATGCAAAGAGCGATTTCTTCTTCATCACCAACCCCAACGCCAATCCGCGCGACGACAACGGACATGGCACTCACGTCGGCGGCATCGTGGGGGCCGAGGAGGGTAACGCGGAAGGCGGCGTAGGCGTCTCCTTCGGGGCCGGGCTCATGCCCCTCAAGGTCATGGACTGCACCGGGTCCGGCAGCTACGACGACATAACCGCCGCCATCTACTACGCGGCGGACAACGGGGCGGAGGTCATCAACATGAGCCTGGGCGGCACCGGGTATTCTCAAGCCATGCAGGAGGCGGTGGACCACGCCCACGATGCAGGGGTCGTGGTCCTGGCCGCCTCGGGCAACAGCGGAGACAGCACCATGCAGTACCCCGCGGGCTGCGATAACGTCATAGGAGTGGGCGCCACGACAAACAAAGACGAAATAGCGAGCTTCTCCACATTTAACGCCAGCGTAGATGTGTCGGCCCCCGGCAGATATATCTATTCCACCATGCCCACTTACGCGGTGGCCTTGAACAGTTGGGGCTACGCGCAGGATTACGATTATCTCTCCGGCACCTCCATGGCTACGCCCATGGCGGCGGGCCTGGCCGCCCTCGTACTGTCTGCCGAGCCGCGTTACGGCTCGGGGCAGGTAGAGCAGTGGATGGAGCAGTTCGCCGACGACAAGTCCCCAGCTGGCCGCGACGACTATTTCGGCTACGGGCGCATCAACGCCTACGCCACCCTCGCCGGTATGCCTCCCTGGCCGGAGGTCACCGGCATTGAGCCTCCCTCGGATCGGGTCGGCGCCCAGGTGATCGTGGAGGGCACCGCCTTCGGCTCCACGCGGGGAAGCTCCTACGTCTCCTTCGGCGGGATGCAGGCCGCCCAGTACGACAGCTGGTCGGATGAAAGCATAGTCTGCCACGTGCCGGCGGGGGTTTCGGGTCTTGCGGAGGTGGTCGTAACAACTCCGGTCGGTTCTTCGAACCATGCATATTTCTCGGTATTGCCCGGGATCATGGGGATAGAGCCCGGCTCGGGGCCGGTGGGCAGGAAGGTGACCATAACCGGCTCCGCCTTCGGCTCCACGCGGGGAAGCTCCAGCGTATCCTTCGGCGGCGAGCCCGTTTCCATCTATGATTCCTGGGCGGACGGCAGTATCGCATGCTACGTGCCGGTGGGCGTATCGGGACAGGTGGAGGTGACCGTGACTACGGCGGGCGGCACCTCCAACGCGGCCGCCTTCAACGTAACCGCCCCCGCCACTACCTGGTACCTGGCCGAGGGCTCCACCTCGGGAGGCATGGAGACCTACGTACTGGTGCAGAACCCCGGGGACACGGAGGCCAGGGTGACCCTCTCCTTCATGACCGGTGAGGGTCCCAGGAACGGCCCCACCGCCGTCCTGCCCGCGGGGACGCGCAAGACCTTCAAGGTGAACGACTACGTGACCTCCTGGGACGTCTCCACCCGGGTCAGCTCGGACAGCCCGGTGGTGGCGGAGCGCGCCATGTACGGAAACTCCCGCACCTGGGCCCACGACTCCGTGGGCGCGATTCCCTAGCGCTGTAGGGTCGTATAATATAGGCGAAGCGGAGGCTCGGAGCGGAGTGGACAGGGGGGCATGCCATGGAAGGAAAGTACATCCTCGTGAACGACGTCGGCACCACCGGGACCAGGGCGGTGCTCTTCGACCGCGAGACCAACGTCGTTTCCGAGGTCTACCAGGAGATACGGCAGATCTTTCCCCGGCCTGGATGGACGGAGCAGGATCCGGTAGCCCTCTTCGAGAGCTGCGTGGACGTTACCAGGAAAACCCTGGAAAAAGCCGGCGCGGAGCCCGGGGACGTCGCGGCCATGGGTATAGCCACCCAGAGGGCCACCAGCATGATCTGGGATGCGGAGACGGGTGAGCCGGTATACAACGCCATCACCTGGCAGGATACCAGGATGTCGGACGCCTGCGAAAATATAAACCACAGCCCGCTGTTCAAGATGCTGCACCTGCTCGGCGGGGCTTACCAGAGGATCGCGCCCCTGAGTGAGGGGCTGCGCAGGAACCTGTTGGGAAAGATGCTCATCACCGCGGCCCATTTCACCGTGACTCCCGCGCAGTCCTCCGCCCATGCCCGCTGGGTGCTGGACAACGTGGAGGGGGCGGAGCAGAGGGCCGCTGCGGGCAAATTGCTCATGGGCACCGTGGATACCTGGCTGGTATGGAATTACACCGCGGGCGCGGTGCACGCCACCGATTACTCCAACGTGAGCGCCACCGGCATGTACGATCCCTTCGCGATGAGGTGGAGTTCCCTGCTCCTCAAACCCTTCAAGCTCCCGGGAAACCTGGTTTTCCCGGAGATCAGGGATACCAGCGGCGATTTCGGCGTCACCGAGGTCTTCGGAGATCCCATCCCCATCAGATGCGTGGTTGCCGACCAGCAGGCGGCCCTCTTCGGGGAGGCCTGCTTCGAGAAAGGCAGCGTAAAGTGCACCAACGGCACCGGCACCTTCATCGATATCAACACCGGCGACGAGCCACTGGCCTCGATCAACAGGCTTACCCCCCTTATCGCCTGGAAGATAGGGGAGAGCACCGCGTTTATGATGGAGGGGATCATCTCCAGCGCCGGTTCCTCCATACAGTGGCTCAGGGATAACCTGCAGATCATCGAGAAGGCGTCGGACTCCGAGGCCCTGGCCGAGGCGTGCGAGGACTGCGGCGGCGTTTACGTGGTGCCGGCCTTCACCGGGCTCACCGCCCCATACTGGGACCCTTACGCGCGCGGCACCGTCATCGGCCTCACGCGCGGAACCACCAAGGAGCAGGTGGTGAGGGCGACCCTGGAGTCGATCGCCTACCAGTGCAAGGACGTGATCGAAGCCATGCAGAAGGACACCGGCATCGATGTGAAGAGCATAAAGGCGGATGGAGGGGCTTCCGAGAACGATTTTCTGCTCCAGTTCATGTCGGACATCCTGGACGCGGAGGTGGAGAGGCCTCAGGTGCTGGAGGCCACGGCCCTGGGCGCGGCTTTCCTCGCCGGCATCGCGGCGGGGATTTGGAGATACCCCGACGATATCACGCGCATCCGCCGCGTGGACCGGGTCTTCTCCCCCTCCATGGAAAAGAAAGTGCGGGACCAGCTGTACGCGGGATGGAAGAAGGCCGTGAACAGGGCTTCACATTGGGCCTAGCGCGAACGTCTTCGGCGCGGGTTCCAGCCTGCGTGGGTTGATCCCCGCCGCCCCGGTTTCGCGGCCGCGACAGGATCGAACACAGCACGGGGCTGGTCGCAATACGGGGCAGGCCAGCCCGCCGGGTTGCCGTAATCCTTTCGCAGGCTGTTCATATAAGGAAAAAGGGAGAACGCCAGATTATTCCCGGGTTCACAGCTTGACAGGCGCAGGGTAAAAGCCTATCATATCGTTAAATATTGACGTTAACGTTAACGTTAATATTTAATGGAGAGAGGAAGAAAATCCCATCTAAAGCCCCTTCCCGGGCGCTCGAAACCGCTTCCTCCGAATGGTGTATTCCGCCGGATCATCAGGAGGTGCAGGATGTCTCTCCCGGACAGGAACAACCCTTACAGCTTCAACCCCTATCTCGAGTGGCGCAGGAAAGTCGATTACTACGCCGACGACCCGTTTCTTCAGAAAATGGTACGCGTGTTCGCGGGCCCGGAAGCGGAGGAGGTGGACAGGCAGGCCAGGGAATTCTCGCTCAAGGCTTCTTTCCGCTGGCGCGATTTCGCGGAAAGGATCGCCACACCCGATAACCGACCCTACATGATGCATTACGACGGGCACAAGAACCGCATCGACCGCATCGTGCGCCCCTACGAGATCGAAGTAATGGAAAAGGAGGTCTTCTCCGAGGCGCTCTTCTCGGACAGCACATCTCCATGGTCCCGCTTCGTCAAGGTCTACCTGCTCTCTCAGAATTCGGAGGCGGGGGTGGCATGTCCCGTGGCCTGCACGTGGGGGCTCGTGGCGCTGCTGGAGGCCTTCGCGGACACGGCCGAGACCCTGAAGGTCCTCACCCACCTGAAAGAGGGCGTAGGCGGCGATTTCGCCATCGGGGCCCAGTTCGTCTCGGAGATACACGGCGGCTCCGACGTGCCCGACAACCTCCTCGAGGCGGTGGAGGAAGGAGGCGTATGGCGCCTTTATGGGAACAAGTTCTTCTGCTCGGCGGCTCACGCGGATTACGCCGCGGTAACGGCTAAACCGCAGGGGTCGGAGAGGGCGGGGCTCTTCGTCGTCCCCATGTGGCTCCCGGGCGACAAGGAAAGGGAGATACGGAACGGTTACACCATCGACCGCCTGAAGTGGAAGATGGGCACGGTTGAGCTGCCCACGGCGGAGATCACTTTCGACGGCGCGCTGGCCTATCCCGTGGGGCCCCTCGACCGTGGCGTGGCCAACGTGGTGGGCATAGTTCTCACTATATCCCGCCTCATGGTGGGGATAGGCATGAGCGGCGGCATGGCCCGTGGCTTACGCGAGGCCGGCAAATATGCGGAATTCCGCACCGCCTTCGGCCTCGCCATCAAGGACTTTCCCATGCTGGCCGGACAGCTGGCGTGGATGGAGCATCGCGCCAGGCGCTCCACGGCGGCGAGCTTCAAGGTGTACAGGGATTACATGAACCTCCACGGTGGCCTGGTTCCCGGGTTGAACACGGACGAGCCCCTGGAGCTGAAGAGGAGGCGTTTCGACGTAAGGCAGCTGGTGATGCTGCAGAAGATCACCGTGGCCGGCGACGCCAACGACGATTCGCGCCTGGGGATCAGCATCTTTGGCGGCCACGGGGTTATGGAGGATTTCTCAAGTTTCCCGCGCATGCTCAGGGATGGGCTGGTAAACGAGTTGTGGGAAGGGCCGCGCAACGTGTTGCTGACCCAGATGCACCGGGATTTCCAGAGGGTGGCAGACTGGTACCCGGCGGCCGACTTCGTGGCCAGCGTGCTCGAGGGAGCCGATCCGGCGACGATAAGGGAATACGGCGAAGAGATCGTCGAACTGCTGGCCGTGCCCCATCTCTTCGAGATGAGCGAAAAGACGATGGAGATTTGCCGGCGTTGGGACGATTTCTGCGCCCGGCTCTTCCACGCCTATCAGGACCTGGCCCTGGCCGAGGCGGAATCGGCTGCGGATGCGGGGCAGGCGCAGGCAAGGGAACTGGCGAGGAAATGAATGTCGGGGGAGGGGAGAGGCTTAACGCGGTGCCGGCGGGCGGCGGAGAAAGCTCCCGACGCAAGGCGACCATCTCGGAACTGGCGGCCGAATTCGGGATAACCCCCCGGGCTATCCGGTACTACGAGGAGGTGGGTTTGCTCAAACCCCATCGCAATACCCCCACGAGCCAGCGGTTGTATGACGAGCGTGACCGGGCTCGCCTGAAGTTGATACTGCGTGGCAAGCGGTTCGGTTACTCTCTTTCCGAACTGGTGGATATACTCGAGCTATATGAAGTCGATGCCACGCAGAAGCAGCAGATCATGCGCACCCTGGAATACGGGCTGCAGCATATCCGGGAGATAGATGAAAGGATCGAGGAGCTGCGGGAGATAAGAGGGGAGATGCTGGAGTTCGCCTCCAGCTTCCTGGAGATACTGGAGGAACAGGAGACGGATACGGAATACCTTGCGATAGCCCGCGACGTGGTGAAGGAGATGGAGAAGGGGAGCGGCGGGTCTGCGCGGGATTTGCGACGGGTATCCGGCCCGGGCGACTCGGGCTGATGGCTTTATAGACCGCGGTACGAGGGAAATGGCAACAGTATAAGACCGCTCCAGACAGCCGTTTAGAGGAGGGATTGGTATGTTCGATTTCATCATGACCCAAGAGCAGAAGAGCCTGCAGGAGGAGATGCGCGACCTGGTGAGCTGGGTGCCGCGCCAGCTGGTCCTGGACATGGACGCCATGATCGCCCCCTTCCCACGCTTTTTCATGGAGGAGTGCGGCAGGAGGAACCTGTTGGGCCTGCGCTTTCCCGTCGAATACGGCGGCAAGGGTATGAAGTGGGAGGACGAGGTCATCGCCATCTCGGAGATGTCCCTGGTGGGCGTGCCCCTTACCTGTCTCTATTCGCTGGTGAGCATCGTGGGTGAATGTATCGTGCAGTTCGGAAACGAGGACCACAAGCAGCGCTTCCTGGTGCCTACCCTGAAGGGGGAGAAAGTATGCGCCGAGGCGCTTACCGAGCCCCGCGGCGGCTCCGATTTCTTCGGCGCCACCTGCACGGCGCGGCGGGAGGGCGACCATTACGTCCTGCATGGGCAGAAGAGATTCATAGTAGGTGCGGAGGGCGCGGACTTCTTCATGGTCTATGCGCGCACCAACCCGGATGCGTCGCCGCGGGACAGCCTCAGCTGTTTCCTGGTGGAGCGGGACGACAGCGTGGAGGTGAAGACGGTCTACGGGCTCATGGGGGCCAGGGGCAGCGGTACCGGCCGCGTTCTCTTCCGCGACACCAAGGTTCCTGTGGAAAACCTGGTGGGGGAGGAAAACGGAGCATCCCAGATCTTCTACCGCATGATGATCCCCGAGCGCATGACCTCGGCCGCGGGATGCGCCGCTTCCGCCGAGGAGGCCATCAATATCGCCGCCCGTTACACCACGCGCCGCAAGGCGTTCGGGGTGCCGGTAAAGAATTTCCAGGCCGTGTCGTTCATGATCGCCGAGAGCCTGGTTAAGCTTGACGCCATGCGCAGCCTCATCTGGATGACCGCCAGGGCGGTAGACGAAGGGATACCGCACGGCCGCATGCGGCGCATGGTTTCAGAGGCCAAGAAATACGCCACCGAGATGATCTGGGACATCTGCTACAACGCCATGCAGGCCATGGGGGGCATAGGTTACACCAACGTATATCCCATCGAGAGGATGTTAAGAGACGCCCGCCTGCTCTCCATCTGGACGGGTACCAACCAGGTCATGAGCCTCATCATACAGCACGAGTACTTCAAGGAACTGGAAGCGGAGGTCAAGGGCAAGCGCGACGTGGAGATGGACGCGCCCGAGGCCTTCAACGAGGAAGAAAAAATATTCGAATAGGGGCTTTTTGTCCGCTCCGGCAGAGGAGATCAGCTGCGGGGGGCGAGGGAGGCGAGGAAGGGCTTCATCAGCACCGAGGCCGCATCCTCGCCACGCGGTATGAGCCTGTCGTCACCGCAGGCCTGCATGTAGACAAGGAAGAAGAATATCAGCACCAGTATCCAGGATACGAACATGGGGTCCAGGTCCGGGTCCATCGTCCCATCCTCCATGCCGGATCTCATCAGGGCCTGAACCTCCCAGGCTCGTTCGCCGAGCAACGCCACGATGTTTTCCTGCAATTCCCTGGTGGCGGCCTCGGAGATGGTATTGACCACGATGCGCGCCATCTCCGGGTTCTCCAGGCTGAACCTGAGGTGATTGCGCATGATGGCGTCGGCAAGCTCTCTGAAATCACTGGCCGGTGGCAATTCCTTCCAGAGGTTGTTCACTATGGTTCCGTAGACCTCGTTGCGGACGGCGTAGAACAGCTCGCGCTTGGTGGCGAAATACCGGTATATGGCACGCTTGGTGATGCCCGCTGCGTTGGCGATGTCCGTGACCGAGGCGCCGTCGTAGTTCTTGGCGGCAAAGGCCTTGATGGCCGCGTCTATGATCTGTTGCCTGCGATTGCCGCGTACACCATATTTTGCCATCTGCTTATACCTCCGCTTCCGGCGCCACGGACACGCTCGCGAGCAGCCGGTCGATGAGATCCAAGTACACGTTCTTCTGGCTGAAGGGCACGTCCAGGCCGAGCGCGTTCGCGATGTACACGATCTCCACCAGGGCGATATAGCTCCACGCGAAGTCCGCGGTTTCTATACCCTCGATCACGTCTCCCTGGCGCTGCGCCTCTCCCAGCATGTAGGAAACGGCGTCGTGCAGACGGTGCAGGCGCTCGACCGGCGAACGCCTCAACCCCCCTTTGCCCAGCTCGGGGATGGAATAGTAATAGGCGCGCATCTTGCTGCGGTGCCGCTGCGTGTAGTCGAATACCGCCTCGGCGCACTCGCGCAGGCCACCCAGTTGCGTTTTCATCTTCAGGACGCGTTTGACCACGTATTCGGATATGTCGTCGATGGCCTGCATGCGCATCGTGGTGACCAGGTCTTGCTTGTCCCGGAAATGCTGGTACAGGACGGGCTCGGTGATACCCGCCTCGGCGGCTATGTCGGCGGTGGTGCAGTTGTAATAACCCTTGCGGGACAGGCATCGCTCCGTGGCCTTGATCAGGCTTTGTTTTCTTTTCTCGGCCGACAGCCTCTGTTTGGCCATATCCTTGCTCCCTCACGGCTGGCTTGCCACGGATAAGCCCGCCTCTTCAGGTTAGGTTCCGAAGCAGGTAAATGTACCGGTTACTAACCATCATGGGATATGATAGCATACAGCGTTCGCCAATGTTTATGCGGGCCAGGCGCCGTTTTGCGTTCGCGGCAGGGCGTGGCATGCTCATCCCCGTTACGGATATCTTCAGCCCTTTTCGGGCCCTCCGGCCGGCCGGCTGCTGGCCGGCAGTCTCGCCAGGATGCCTGCGGCGGCCCTTACGAGGTTATCCTCGTATACATTGAGGGAGATGGCCTTGTCGTTCATCCAGTGGGTGACCGTAGTCTCCACCATCCCCACCAGCATTATGGCCGTTATGTCGATGTCCTGGCGCGGCACGAAGGATATATCGGTATAGGAAGAGATCATGTCGGCCACTATCTTTATGATCTCCTCGCGAATATGCGTGATGCGCTCGAAAGCCTTGCGGTCGACGTTCAGATCGGTGGCGTAGATAAGACGGAAAGCCTTCTCCGAGTTGACGACGAATTCGAAATAGGCGTGAACGCTGTACCTGGTCGCGGCGAGCCAGTCCATCTCTTTGGGGTCCGGGCGCAGCAGGGAATCCCGCAGCTCTCCACCGGCGCGGTCCAGGATGGAGAGGAGCAAGTCGAGTTTGCTCGGGAAGTGGCGGTAGAGGATGGGTTTCGTGACCTCTGCCCGCTGGGCTATGGTCTCCATGAGGGCGCCATGGTATCCGAATTCCACGAATGTGCACTCGGCGGCATCGAGAATCACTTTCTTGCGCTCCAATGCCGGCAGGCGCTTTTTTTTGCGCTTTTCGCCGTCAGTCATGTTATCACCAAGAAACATATTAGCATCAAAGGTGCCGGTATTAAAACCGAGGTAGCAGGTCCTTTTTCGCCATCATCCCCGCCATGGCTTCGAGGTTGTCGAATATCGCCTTACTTATTGCCCGCCGGGCTTTATAATATGGGCATGATAGATTTCCAGTACATAGGAGACACGGCGGCTTTGCGGGAGATGCTGGATAATCTGCGCGGTGTCCGCCGCATAAGCGTTGACCTCGAGTCCGACAGCTACCATCGTTACGCGGAGAAGATATCCCTGCTCCAGATAGGGGACGGAGAGAACATATATATCGTCGACCCGCTGGGGCTGGATCTATCGCTCATGGCACCCTTGCTCGAGGACGAGAGCGTGGAAAAGGTGTTCCACGACGTGGATTACGACGGCAGGATGCTCCTCACCTTCCTGGGAGTTAAACCAGGCCCCATTTTCGATACCATGGTCGCCGCCCGCATCCTGGGCAGGGAAAAAGTCGGCCTGGCGGACCTGCTGGCGGATTATTTCGGGCTCTCAGTGGACAAGGGGCTGCAGAAGGCGGACTGGTCGCGGCGCCCGCTCGGGCGCGAGATGCTGGACTACGCGGCCAGCGACGTGGCCTATCTTATCTCTCTGCGCGAGCGCCTGGAGGAAGACATAGAGGCCACGGGAAGGATGGCCTGGGCCAGGGAGGAGTTCAAGAGGCTGGTGGATAACCTGGACAGGATGCCCGAAAAGGGCGCCACTTTTACCAGGGTGAAAGGGGCCCGTGAGCTTTCCCCCCGCCAGCTGGGGGTCCTGCAGGCCCTCCTGGACTGGCGGGAGGAGAGGGCGAGAGGCCTGGATGTGCCCACCTTCAAGGTGATAGGGACGGAGAGGCTGCTCAAGATCTCCCAGGGGTATCCGCGTAACCGTCGTGAGTTCGAGGGATTGAAGGCGCTTTCGGAACGCCAGATGGCGCGTTTCGGCGGCGAGATCATGAAGGCGGTGGAGAAAGGGATTAAGCTGCCCGACGACAAACTGCCTCGCTTTCCCGCGCACGTACATCAGAAAAGGGACTTCGCCGCCGAAAAGATGCTCAAGCACCTCAAGAGTGCAAGGGACCGCAGGGCGGAAGACCTGGGGCTCGACCCGGGTTTCCTGCTGCCCAACGCCATCCTGAAGGCGATAGCGAGGTTAAAGCCGGCCGACCTGCGCGAATTGAAGGACAGCGGGCTGCTCAAAGGCTGGCAGATGGAAGCGACGGGCAACGCTCTCCTATCCTGTCTGTACGAATAACGCTGCGTTTTGAGGCCAGAGTTCTTCTGCTGCACATAACCGATCCACTGTTCGCGCGATGCTCTTGCGAGCTGTTGGGGGCAGGACACACCTATTGCATGCGGATCTCAGGCGCAGTACCTAGTGAGGCGCGCCGCATTTGCGGCAGAACCGCTCGTCCGGGCTCCCCCATGGATGGCCGCATTTTTTGCAGAACCTGGGCGTTGCGCCGGCCTCATCGGAAGATACCATCGCTTCGTGCCGCTCCGGCTGTGCCTGCATGGACGCGGCAGGGGTTCCTGCCGCCGCGGGGGATATGCCCGCTCCCGTAGCGTCCACAGCTGCCGGCGCCTGGACCCTGCGCGTGAAAACGAACAGCAGGAATATCAGCGAGAGGGCCATGATCATGGCGAAGACGATGGTGAAGAGCGTCTTGTTGCTGGCCAGGACCCCGCCCCCCTTTGCCGTATACGCGAGGTCGTATTCGATAGCGCCCGTCGTCTCGTCGTAATCAACGCCCTGCGCGCCCTCGGGAAGATCGATGATGACTTCCTCCTCCAGGCCCATGGGCTCGAAGAGGCTGTATTCGTTGGTGATGGTCCACAACGCCTCCAGGACCACCTCATCATCGCCCTCGCTCGCCACTTCGTAATCGCCGTAGCCGAACACCGTCCATCCATCGGAGAGATTGTAGGCCAGGCCGGGGGTGTCGAAGGTCACCGTGATGGTGGCCTCACCGCTGTCGATGTTCACATCGAAGTTCTCGACCTCTCCCACGTTGCTGTCCGCGCGGTAGCGGCGGGAGAGCAGGTTGGGGTTCTCCTCGAAGAGGTATCCGTATTCATCGAACCATTCGTCGTCGTAGGTGATGGTATCGGTGATATGCGCATCCCCAGTCTCGTTGATCTCGATACGGTATTCCTCCTGTACGGTGTACTCGCCCTCTTCGCCGACCTCCTGGGCCAGTGCGGGATGGACCGAGAGGATCAGTGCAAGGATCATGGCGACGGCGAGAACGACCGTGCCGCCCTTGAAGGATCTGGCTACCATATCGGCATCACCCCCTGCGACCAGCTCTTCTCTACGTCGATCAGAATATAGGAGCCCTCGTCCATGGCCGCGTTTATCTCCTCGGCGGCCATATCTATGCATTCCTCCGCGGTAACCTCCGGACTGGTCTCGCCGGGGAAATGGGAAAGGGCGTAATCCTTATCGATAAATGTGGATTCGATGGCGTACCATTCGCCGCTGTTGGGCAGCTCGATGATGGGGATGGCGTGGCCCGGTATGAGGGCGATGTAGGTTTTTATCCCCACCGCCTCCATGAGCGCGGACATGCATATAGCCAGGTCGAGGCAGGTGCCCGAGGCCCGGTTGAGTGTCTCGGCCGGGTACTGCACGTACTGGGCCGCGCGGTCCGACCAGTAGCTCGAGGGCTCCTGGATGTATTTCACCCCGAGCGCGCGCATGCCGTCAAAGCAGCGGATGAACGCGGCATAGACGTCGTTGTCGTTCATGCCCGTTTCCAGTCCCCCCGCCATGTTGTTGGCCACGCTTTTTACCGTCTCCTCATTGGGGGTCACGAAGGCTGCGACCATGGGGTAATTGTCGAAGGCGTCGGTGAAGGTGAGGATGTCTTCATCCTCCAGGTCGGTGAAGACGAAGTCGTTCCTTCCCAGGAGATATATCTTCTCCATGTCCAGGATAGGCTCACCCAGCCCTTCATGGGAGTATCTCACCGTCAATTCCACTGGGGTCTTAGAGGTCACTTCCTTCATCTTGGCATCGTCCAGGTTCGGCCAGCAGTAGTCGCGCACCGTCTGTCCGGGGAGGATGACCGGGTATACCTCTGCGGAGGTCCAGTCGCAGTAACCCTCGATCTTGTAATCGATGCGGAAATCGTTAACGGGAGAATCGCCCACGTTCTCGACGATCGTCTTGGCCGCCCACAGGTTCTGCTGATCATCCCCGTAGGCTTTGTAGGCGGCGGTGAGGATCTCCTCGCGCGGGTAGACCTCAACAGAGAGCTTGGCCTCTCCGCTTTCTCCCGAATCCGCGGTAAGGGTAAGGATCAGGCCGAGGGTCGATCCCAGGAAGAGGACGATGGCGATGATGGAAAACACGGTCCTCGTGCTCTTGCTCATAAGCATCAACTCCACGTTAACTTGGTTACCGTGCGCCGCTACGAAGCAATCCTACAGATATCATATCCGATAACTTCCTTCTTGTTGACGTTTTGTCCTTCAATTCGGTTTCAGCATACAGGCGTTGACCCTTAATATAACAACAGCTGCACGTTTGACTGATGATAAAAGACAAGCACCATCCGGCGCGTCCGGCCGATCCATTCCGGTCCGTCAGGGTAAAAATGCTTGCCACAAGGTGCCTGCCGGTCTGTCTACCTGCTTCCGCCACGATACAAGCAGCTTGCTACGTTCGCTCACGTTGTCGGTTTCGGCAGCGTATCGGGTGTGATAAAATCTCCTTCTATGGAGCTTAAAGGGTTGATCCTATCCGGTGGAGCGGGTACCCGCCTGCGCCCTATAACCCACACCAGCGCCAAGCAACTGGTGCCCGTGGCCAACAAGCCCATCCTTTTTTACGGGTTGGAGGCGTTGCGGGAAGCGGGTATATCGGATATCGGCATCATCGTCGGGGATACCGAGGAAGAGATACGGGAGGCGCTGGGCAGCGGCTCGAACTGGGGCGTTAAGATCACCTACATCAGGCAGGAAGCTCCCCTCGGGCTGGCCCATGCCGTACTTACCGCGGCCGATTTCCTCGCCGATACCCCTTTCGTGATGTACCTCGGTGACAACCTGATCAAGGAGGGTATCGCCTCGTTCGTGGACGAATTCCGCCACAAGGACGTAGATGCCCTCATCTTGCTGGCCCACGTGGCGGAACCGCAGCGCTTCGGGGTGGCCGAGCTGGACGGGAAGAGGATCGTCAAGCTGGTGGAAAAGCCGAAGGTCCCCCCCAGCGACCTCGCCCTGGTGGGCGCTTACATGTTCCGCTCGTGCATCCTCGACGCGTGCAGGGCCATAGTGCCCTCCTGGCGCGATGAGCTGGAGATAACGGATGCCATACAGAACCTCATCGATAACGGCCGCAAGGTGGAGGCGCACATAATCGATGGATGGTGGAAAGACACCGGCCACCTGGAGGACCTGCTGGAGGCGAATCGCATCGTGCTTGAGGGCATCGAGCCGCGCTGCGAAGGAAGCGTCGACTCCCTTTCCCGCGTGGACGGAAGGGTGATCATAGAGCAAGGCGCACAGGTGGTGCGCAGCACGTTGCGCGGTCCCGCGATCGTCGGCAGGGGTTCCAGGATCACGGACTCCTATATCGGGCCGTTCACGTCCATCTACTACGGCGTGAGCGTTGAGGGCAGCGAGCTGGAGCACTCTATCGTCATGGAGAACAGCTCCATCATCAACATACCGGGACGGATCGAGGACAGCCTGATCGGTAAGAACGTCGAGATATCCAGGTCCGTTGACCTGCCGAAGACCTTTCGTTTCGTGCTGGGGGACAATTCCCGCGTCGGGTTGATCTGAAACTGAGGAGGGGATCTTGATCGAGGGTGTTTGCGTAAGGGAACTGCCGTCAAGCCTGGATGCTGCGGGTTTGACCGTGGATATGTGGCAGGGTGATGATTCTCCTGGCAACCTGTACGCGTCGTCATGGCGCACGCTTTTTCCGGGGACGGTGGAGGCGTGGATAAGCAGGGTCAAGGCGAGAGAGAGGATCGTCTGCCTGGGGGGGACGATAAAACTCGTCCTCTGCGACCGGCGGGAGGGATCCCCTACGCGTGACGAGGTGGTGGAGCTTTTCCTGGGAGAGTACCGCTATCGCGAGGTGATCGTACCCCCCGGGGTGCTCAGGGGGTGGAAGGCGGTCGGAAACCGCAACGCGTTGGTCCTGCTTGTCCTGGAAGGAGACGACGACGAAGCGCGTTGCCTGGGCCTGGAGGAAGCAGCGGTGCCCTACGACTGGGAAATCGTTATGAAGTAGACCCGCGGCTCCGGCGCCATGGTGGCGCCGCGGCAGGGTTGCCTGAAAGGAACGGGGAGAGATCATGCGCCTGCTGGTGACCGGGGGTTGCGGATTCATAGGCAGCAACTTTATCCGCCTGGTGCTCGGGAAATACCCCGAGGATGAGATCCTGAACCTGGACAAGCTGACTTACGCCGGCAACCCCGAAAACCTTGCGGAGTTAGAGGGCAGCCCGCGCTATTTTTTCAACCGGGGGGACATCTGCGAGGCCGACGACGTCTCCCGGGCGATCTCCTGGGGACCCGATGCGGTGATCAACTTCGCGGCGGAAACGCACGTCGATCGCTCCATCTCCTCGCCGGAAGCGTTTGTGAAGACCGATGTGCTGGGCACCTGCCGTATCCTGGAGCAGGCACGTGAGCTGGGTATCCGTTTCGTGCAGGTCAGCACGGACGAGGTCTACGGTAGCATCTCGGAGGGCTCGTTCAGCGAGGAGAGCCCCCTGCAGCCCAACAGCCCCTACGCGGCCTCCAAGGCCGGGGCCGACCTCCTCGTCCGCTCCTACGTGCGCACCTATGGTATAGACGCCGTTATCGTAAGGAGCGCCAACAACTACGGTCCTTACCAGTACCCCGAGAAGGTCATACCTCTTTTCGTCACCAACCTTATCGAGGGCAGGAAGATCCCTCTGTACGGGGAGGGTCGGAACGTAAGGGATTGGCTCTACGTGGAGGATAACTGCGAGGCTATCGACCTGGTTCTTCGCTCCGGCCTTTCCGGAGAGGTATACAATATCGGCGCAGGCCAGGAGAAGACCAACCTGGAGCTGACCCGCGCGATCCTGGGTATCCTCGGCGCGGGAGAGGATTCTATCGAGCGCGTGCCCGACCGCCTTGGCCACGACCTGAGATATTCCCTGGATTCGTCCAAACTCAGGGGGCTGGGATGGACCCCGCGGAAGGATTTCGAGGGCGGGTTGCGCGAGACCGTACAATGGTATCGTGATAACGCCGCCTGGTGGGAACCGATAAAGAGCGGCGAGTTCCGCAGTTACTATTTAGAGAAATACGGAGACATATAGGCCCTGCCCGGCTTGGCGGTAGTGCGGGGGCCGATGCTTACGCTGGTCAGAGCAGGGGACCCCGGCGCATCGCAGAGCCGGATGCTCTCATTGGCGAAGCGGCAGGGATCGATCAACTGGTAATCGTGCCGCGCTGGATTCGATCAAAAGTGGAGGAACGGAAAGATGAAGTTGTCGATCGTGATGCCGGTGTTCAACGAGCGAAACACCATCAAGGAGATATTGCGACGGGTGAGGCAGGTGGACCTGGGCGACATGGAGAGGGAGATCGTCATCGTCGACGACGGCTCCAGTGACGGCACCAGGGACATACTGGCCATGGAGGAGGATTCCGGCACCCGCGTTATCTACCATAAGGAGAATCGCGGCAAGGGCGCGGCGGTACGCACCGGTTTCGCCGCCGCCTCCGGCGACCTCATCCTGGTGCAGGATGCCGACCTGGAATACGATCCAGAAGACTATCCCAAGCTCATCGAGCCCGTGCTCAAGGGGATGGCGCAGGTGGTCTACGGTTCCCGATTCACGGGTCCCCGCAAGAACATGCTCTTCTGGCACTTCGTCGGCAACCGCTTTCTGGCGCTGATGACCAACATCCTCTACAACACGACCCTCTCGGACATGGAGACATGCTACAAGCTGTTCACCCGGGAATCCCTGCAGGGCATCGAGATCAAGGCGGACCATTTCGACTTCGAGCCGGAGGTAACAGCCAAGATACTCAAGAAAAAGATCAGGATCTTTGAGGTCCCCATCTCTTATGCCGGGAGGGAGATGGAGGAGGGGAAGAAGATAACCTGGAGGGACGGCATACCCGCCATGTGGACCCTGATCAAGTACCGTTTCGTGGACTGAAGCCTCTCTGCGTATTTTGCAGTAACGAGGCCCCATCAGGTTTCACTGCAGTGAAACAACGCGGGTCAGGTCCGGAAGCACCGGGTCTCGGGGCCTGCCCGCTGAACTCGTGACTCGACCCCAAGGCCGGGCAGCCTCATGGCATGCCTCGGCCGGGATCCACCCAAGAGGCCGTGACGTTTACTTCAAGCTCTCGATGAAGGCATCCACATCGATCGCCGGCAGGGTGATTATTCGCACGGTGCCACGTGAAGACAGGTGCACGGATATCTTGCCGACGGTCTCGTTATTCGGAGCCTCTACTATGTTGATGAAGTCGTACTCGCCCAGGACGACGTACTGGGACAGCACCTTGCCGCCCATGGCCTCGACGTCCTTGTTCACTTCCTTGATGCGGTCGGGGTTCTTGGTCAGCGTGGCGCAGCCTTCATCGGTGAGGTGGCTCAAGAGAATATAAGTAGCCATTCACGTTCCTCCTTTGCTTTTCCCGCATGCGGGGTGGTAACGTTTGAACAGTATCTTTCTACCCCGCATGGAGGCAGTATAAACTGACAGGCAAGGATGGCCTTTGCTTCCGCGTACTCCCCTTTGTGGTTTGCATCGCGTAAGCGGCAGCGACGCCCGGAGAGTGACACGGGCACGCATGTGTCCGGTCACGGAGTTATATACAAAAACCACTTCCCGAGACCGGGTAACGGTTATGGGCGCTCCATCTGTGCTGACACTAGCCCGAGAACCGGGGGTCGATCCGAAGCGCTCCATCTGCGCTGCCACCCAGCCCGAGAACTATGGGGTCGGTCGGAGCGGAGCGTATAGAGCGGAGCGAGACCGTTACCCCAAGGCTCGGGCCGCAAAAGCACCATGAGCGAGGCCGTTACCCGGAGGCTCGGGCCTCTAAAGCACCATGAGCGAGGAACGTTACCCCCGGTCTCGGGAAACAACCTACTTCATGGCCGAGATGAAATCATCCACGGGCAGGGCGGCAATGGTTTTTATCCTCAGGCTGCCGCGCGAGGCGAGCTTGAGCGAGATGCGCATGATGGTCTCGGTATCGGGAGCTTCCAGGATGTTGAGGAAATCGTCCTCTCCCATCAGGGCGTATTGGGCCAGGACTCTTGCTCCCAGGTCCTCCACGTCCTTATTGACTTCCTTGATGCGCCCGGGGTCGCGGTTGATGGTGTTGGCCCCATTGTCGGTAAGTTTAGTGAGCATGACATAAATCGACATATCCATACCTCCCTTTACTGGTCCTGAATAAAGGAGATTATAGCACGCGATAAACGTCATATAATCTTTCTCCCTTCCTGGTTTATCATTAATGTCGGGACGGGCGGCGCCGATATGCTTGCTGGAAGGGGAAATGAGATGCATGGCGATAAGGAAACAGGTGTGAGGGGATATAAACTCGCCCTGGTTTATCATCCCGATTTCGCGGTCCGCGGTTATCCGGCGCTGCGTGACCGTATCTCACCCGCCTATGAAGAGCTGCGCGCGCGCGGCCTTCTCGAGCGCAGCGGAGTGGAGGTGATAACGGCGGAAGCCGCCGATGAAGCGCTGGCGGCCCGCGTACACAGCAAATCGCATATGCGCGGCGTGGCCAACAGCGGATATAAAGAGATCGCTCTTCTTTCCGCCGGCGCGGTGATCCGTGGCGCACTCGAGGTGGTATCCGGAAGGGCGTCGGCCGCTTTCTGCTTCGTGGGCGCGGCCGGGCATCATGCCAGCGAGGACGGGTTCTGGGGCTTCTGCTATCTCAACGACGTGGCCATGGCCGTCACCTATCTTCGGGATGAAAAGCTGGCAAGCCGCTTCGCTATCATAGATATCGACCCCCATTTCGGCGACGGCACCCGGGACATCCTGGGGGCGGACGCCGACGTCCTGCACGTAAATTTCCATTCCGGTTTCCCCGGGGTCGGCGAGGCGGGTCCCAACAACCTGGATATCGACCTTCCCCATAATGCTTCCGACGACCGTTTCATGTCCGGGGTAGACGAAGCCCTGCGGGCGGTCAAGGGCTTCCAGCACGACCTGCTCTTCATCATCTTCGGGCACGACAGCCATCGCGACGATTACGGCGCCTTTGAATTGAGCGATGGTGCGTATGGCCTTTTCGCGCGCAAGGTGAAGGAGTCCTTCCCGGAACGGGTATGCTACGTGCTCTCGGGTGGCTCCGACCCCCGCGTAGCATGCAGGGCGATAGGTGACGTGGTTGAGGAGTTGGCATTGCAGGAGGACCTGGAGGTATAGGCTGAAGGTGGATCGCTTTGCCCGTAAGGTGGCCGTAGCGCTTGCCATGCTCCTGGCGCTTCTCTACCTGCTTCCCTCGTCGGGAGCAGGCCGGGAGGCAGGCGCGGCTTCGCCGCCGCGTGTGGTGCTGACCTTCGACGACGGCTACAACTTCGACCATCGCATCCTTGAATATCTGAATTCCCAGGGCATAACCGCTACCGCCTTCGTCATCGGGTCGTGGGCCCAGAAAAATACCTCGTTGCTGCAGGAGATGGACTCCCTGGGCTGGGACGTCTGCAACCATACCCAGAACCATCCCTGGCTCACCAAGCTGACCGATCAACAGATCGTCGCGGAGCTGAACACATGCCAGGCGGTGATCGGCGCCGCGACCGGCCAGTATCTTCCCTTATTCCGCCCGCCTGGCGGAGCTATCGATGCCAGGGTAACAGGCATTGCTGCAACCGCCGGATATGCCCCGGTGATGTGGGACTTCGACAGCAAGGATGCCTTGAACGCGGGCCTGTCCGTGCAGGACCGCGTGAACCACATGGTCGGAGGCGCAGGGGACGGGGATATCATCCTCTTTCATTTCGGGGGCCGCAACACCCTGGAGCTGGTGATGGGGGTGGTGCAGGGTCTGCAGCAAAAGGGATTCGGTTTCGTTACCCTGAGCGAGTTGTACGGATGGAAACAACTGGTGAGGGGTGGGGATTCCGGACCCGGCATAAGCGATGCCGCGAAACGCCATTACTTCGCGGAAGGCACCACCCGAAACGGGTACGAGGAGTGGCTGCTGGTGTTCAACCCCGGAGACGTGCCGGCTTCGATCAAGGCGAAATATTATTCGGCGCAGGGGTCGGCGGATACAGTGCATACCGTTCCGCCGCGGGAAAGGCTTTCCATATACGTAAAGGACGAGGTCTCCTGGCTGGACGACGTCTCGGTGGTCCTGGAGTCGTCGGTTCCGGTGGCGGTCGAGAGGATGCTCTATTTCAACCGCGGGAGCGGCTACAGCGGGGGGTCTTTGTCACGCAGCATCAACGATGCCTCGAGGGTTTACTTCTTTCCCGAGGGCACGGTAAGGCCGGGTTTCGAGGAATATATTGCCATCTTCAATACCTCCGCCGCCACCCCCGCCCGAGTGGAGCTGGAATTGAGCGGACCGGGGAAAGAAGCGAGCACAAGCTCCTTCGATGTCTTGCCCCTGTCGAGGCTGACCTTGAGGGTCAACGACATGGCGGAGGAAGGAGACTACTCGGCGGTGGTTAATTCCAGCATCCCCGTGGTGGCGGAGAGGTCGGAGTATTTCGTTTACGGCGATACCCTCACCGGCTCCCACAGCTCGCCCGGCATTGCGCAGCCCGGCGTGCGCTGGTATTTCGCCGAGGGCACGACGCGGGGATTTTTCGATAACTATCTTATCGTCCTCAACCCGTGCGCATATGACACCTGGCTTGAGATCGACATGGTGGTGTCGGACGGATCGATGAGAAGGGAGTCCATGCGCCTGGCAGCGGGAGAGAGAAAAACACTCCATCTCAACGCATACCTGCCACCGGAGGTCGATTATTCCCTCATCCTCTCCAGCCTGCTGCCCGTGGCCGCGGAGCGCTCCGCCTATTTTCGTTTCCACAACATAGCAGGGGGATACTGCAGCCAGGGAACGCCGCAGCCGCGCGAAAACTGGCTTTTTCCCGAGGGGTGCACCGGCGATGGCTTCTCGGAGTGGCTGGCCCTTTTCAACCCCCAGGACCAAGAGCTGATCGTGGAGGTGGAATATACGCTTGGCGGTGCCGGGAAGGTCAGGAGGGAGTACCTGCTGCCCCCCCAGGGCCGTTTGACGGTGGACGTGGCAGCCGAGTCGGGGAAGGCCAACGAGGTCTCCATGGAGGTAAGCTGCGAAGCGGGAGTGGTGGCGGAGCGGTCAACGTATTTCAGCTATCAGGCCCGCTGAAGGGGATGCGCCTTGGCCTGCAGGAGGGTTTAACCTGCGCGTATATCCGCGAAAAACTCCCGGGTTATCTCCGCGGGAGCGCGCACGAGACGCGGTCTCCCGAAGCGGTTTATCTGGGCCGGATGACGTAGAAAAATCCATTTCTTTGGGTATAATGTATAGGACGATGGGAGGAATTACTAAGGAGGTAGCACCGATGGCCAATGAGAAAGACGAGTTGTTGAATCAGGAAATACAGGCGTATGAAGATGAGCTCAAGGTCGTCGCCAGTAAATTGCAGGAATTGGCGGGAGTGGACTGCTCTTTCGGGGCCTGCGTGTTCGACCCGGAGATGGAGGACGTCGAAGCGAAACTGGCTGACCTGGAGAAGAGGAAAAAGACCCTGGCGGAGGTCAAGGACTCGCTCGATAAATGCAACGCCGAATAGGCTGAACAGCGGATGCAAGGGGTTCCCGGTCGGGAACCCCTTCTTGCTTGAGTACGGCGAGCCCGAAACCTGCCACGCCGTTCGCACCCGAGAACCGGAGGCCTGCCTGAAGTGGCCTTCGCGAGCAGAATGCTCGAGAGGAGGTCTGCGCCCTGGATACGCGGCCTGCGAGTGCAGAGCGAAGACCGTTACCCCCGGGCGAAGGCCGCAAGAAGCCCTACTCTACCTCGAAGAACTTGTCCTCCGGCGCACCGCATATGGGGCATTTATCGGGGATCACATCGTCGGCCACGTAACCACAGACGCTGCATATATAGTAATCCGGTATCGTATCGGCCACCATGTGCTGCAGGGCGCCCTCGTATAGCTTGGCATGCCTTTCCTCAACGTCGCGGGCAAAAGCGAACATGGTCGCCGCCGCTTTTTCTCCCTCCGACTCGGCATCGGCAATAAAGGAATCGTAGCCGACCGCGGCTATCTTCTGCTCTTTTGCCAGGGCTTCCTCCAGGTTGGTCTCGGTGTCCATGATCTCGCGCAGCAGGCGCAGGTTGTTATAGGCGTGTACGTTCTCGGATTCCGCTACCGCCTTGAACAGCTTGGCCACCCCGTCATACTCCTCTTCCTCGGCCTTGGCTGCGAAGGCTTTTAGCCTGACCACGGCTTTCGACTCGCCCGTGTAGGCGTCATGCAGGTTCTTGCGTGTCTGCTCGCCCATTACAACTCCTTTCAGTTCATCCCTTTTTCTTCACGAATACGTGGAACTCGCCACCGGTCTTTTCGATGCCCAGGCATTCGTGTCCCGTCTTGGAGCACCAGGCCGGCATGTCGCTCTCGATCCCCTTGTCGTCGGCGATCACCTCCAGGATCTCCCCGTCCTCCAGGTTCTTTATCTCCTGCGAGGTTTTCACGATAGGCATGGGGCAGTACAGCCCTACGCAATCGAGCGTTCTGTCGGCTTTCATCCTCTCGCCTCCGTTCATGATTTTCTTATACCCCCCCCGAGTCGCGGGGTGTTGACTGCGTCCGAGCCCCTACGCGATCCATTGAGAATCTAGATGAACAGGTTGATCTTCGACCCGGCCGCATTCTCCACGTAGGTGGCCGCGCCCGCGAACTCTTTCACCTCGGGGATGAAATCAATCTCCGACATCCCCATAAGGGCCATCGACGTCGTACAGGCGATAAAACGCACTCCCATTTCCCCGGCCATGGCCACCATCTCCTCCAGGGAGGGCATGCGGTAATCCCTCATGAGCCTTTTCATGGCCGCCTTGCCGCCTCCGAGCATGTTCAGACGTGAAAGCCTGAGCCGCCTCGCGCCTCCCCTGTTCATAAGGCCCATCATCTTCTGCAGGAGAACCCTGTCATTGCCGCTCGCGCTCTCTTTGGAAACCACGTTCAAACCCCAGAAGGTAAAGAACATGGAAACCTCCATGCCCATGGAGGCGGCGGTGATGGCGATGTTGAAGGCGGCGAGGGCGCGGTCCAGCTCCCCGCTGAAAACGACTATGGTGGCTTTATCGGCAACTTCGCTCATGAGCCTCGAACACCTCCCCGGAGACGGTCCCCCGTCTTTATATCTGCATGCGCCGTGCCGGCCGGGCCGCTCAGAGTTTTGCGCCGCATTCGGGGCATCTTTCCGCGCCCTCCCTGACCATGCCGCCGCATTCCGCGCAGGTAATAATGGTTATGCTGCACGGCTTGCAGAACTGCAAAAGCTCTTCCATAAGCTCGAGGTCAGCATCGCAATACGGGCATTTGCATGCGCTGGCCTCTACTTTCTTCCCTTCCTCCATCTCAACTCGTTCCTTTCCTGCTCAGGTAATCTTCGATGGCCAGGTGCAGGGCGTCAGCACCGAGGTTGGAGCAGTGTAGCTTCTGCTTGGGAAGCCCGCCCAGTTCCTGCGCCACGTCGTCTCGTGATATCTTCAAAGCCTCGTCTACGGTCTTTCCCCTGGCCATCTCGCTGACCATGCTGGAGACGGCTATGGCCGCCCCACAGCCGAAGGTCTTGAATTTCACGTCCTCAAGGCGGTCTTTATCGTCCACCTTGATATAAAAGGTCATCATGTCCCCGCAAACGGGGTTTCCGACCTCACCCACGCCGTCCGCGTCCTCGATCTCTCCCACGTTGCGAGGGTTGCTGAAATGGTCCATAACGGTGTCGCTGTATTGTGCCATGACCCTTACCCCCCTTCCTTCTTGAATTTCGCGTACAGGGGCGACATCTGCCTCAATCTCTCCACGATGGGGGGGAATACCTCCAGGACATGATCCACGTCCTCGCGGGTGTTCTGGAGGCCGAAACTGAAGAGTATGGAGCCCTGGGCTCTCTCCGCGGGGATACCGCACGCGGAGAGAACGTGTGAACCCTTGAGCGCCCGCGACGTACATGCAGAGCCGCTGGAAACCGCCACTCCCTGCTGGTCCAGGAAAAGCAGCATGCCCTCCCCCTCGATGAACTCCACCACGAAGCTGGCGTTCCACGGCAGGCGCCGGGTTGGATGTCCGGTGAGATACAAGTGCTCTATCCCCCCGGTCAGGCCGTCTGCGAGGGCATCACGCAGTTCCGAGAGACCGGCGTTTCTGGCGGCCATGTTCTCCCCGACAAGCTCCGCCGCCTTCCCCATGCCCACGATGCCGGGCATGTTCTCCGTCCCGCTTCGCCGTCCCCCCTCCTGCACGCCGCCGTCGAGCATGGGTACGAGCCGAACGCCTCGTTTTATCCACAGGGCGCCGACGCCCTGCGGGCCGTAGATGAGGTCGGAGGAAAGGGACAGTGCGCTGGCGCCCAGAACGCCTACGTCCAGGGGCAAAGATCCCGCCGCAGCTACCGCATCGGTATGGAAGGGCACTCCCTTATCCGACGCGATTCGGGCGGCCTCCGCTATGGGTTGAACGGTGCCCACCTCGCCGTTGGCGGCCATCACCGAGACCAGCACGGTGTCTTCGCCGATGGCTGCGGCCAGCTCGTCAAGGTCGATGATGCCGTATTCGTCCACCCCTACGAGCGTCAGTTCGTAGCCCCGCTTTTCCAGGGAGCGCGCGGCATTAAGCACCGAGAAATGCTCGACGGCGGAGAGCACAACGTGTTTTCCCTTGCGCCGCGAGCCGGCCGCGATGCCCTTTACCGCCAGGTTGTTGGCCTCTGTGCCGTTGGAGGTGAAGATGATCTCCTCGGGGCTGGCGGAGATGAGGCCGGCTACTTTTCCCCGCGCCTCCTCCACAGCCTCCCTGGCGGCGTCACCCCGGCTGTGCAGGGAAGAGGGATTGCCGTAGCTATGTGTAAGAAAAGGCAGCATGGCTTCCCTGACCTCTGGTGCCAGCGGGGTCGCCGCGTAATTATCCAGGTATACCTCCCTCACCCTGATCCACCTCCTCGCTCAGCTCCGCCGTCACGCCGAGATTGCGCGCCAGCGTCTCCGGGTCAGCAGTGTGCAGCCTGCAGTCTTGCCACGTGCATACCTCCGACCATATCTCCCCATCTATTCTTCCCATTTTTTCCGAAATAGCCGGCAGCGTCCTGGCCTGGGGGGAAAGGGCTGCCACCCTGAGGAATGGCCTTGCGGTATCAACGGTGCCCCCCACGATCTTGACCAGCAGGGGTCCGCGCAGGTGCAGGTTTACGGCCGAGGCGAAAGAAGCCGCCATGTAACCGTAGGCATCCGCAATCCGTGCAACCGAGGACAAAGCCTTGCCGGCGAGATCGCGCCATTTCTCCTCTCCGCCAAACGATCGGTAGAGAAGCATGGCCTCCGCGGCGCGCGACTGGCTGCCCGGCTCCGCGGGCTCCGGCCGCAGGCCGGGCAGGCTTTTTCCGGGGGCGGTGTCCATAAACAGGGATCTTTTCTCGTCCCAGTGAAGGTCCAGCAAGAGGTGGAGAAGCGTCTCCGCACGGTCCAGGTAAGGCCTTTCGCCCGTGTATGCGAAAGCGTACAGGAACGCGATTGCCGCTTCGGCGTCGTCATCCAGTAACCCCCAGCGCCTCGCCTTCCCATCATGGTAGTGTGCCATTCCATCCCCGGGCCGGTAAAGCTGCGACCACAGGAATCCCAGCGCGCCCTGGGCCATGGAAACGTGTTCGCCATGCCCCAGGGCCGTCCCCTCAACCAGCAGGCTTACCGCCGCTTGCGCTGCTGTATCGGTGTAAACGGTCTTGTCCACGGCCGGGGGGGTAAGCCTCTCCCTTTCAGCGGCGCCCAGCGTGTAATAATGCTCGTCGGCGTCTTGGCTCCCGTAGAAGCTGGAAATACCGTCGCTGAGAGTGCGATAGATGAAGTCGGCGGTTTCGGCCGCCGTGCGGCGGAAGATATCAGCACCGGTCACGTTGTAGGCCTTGAGCAGAACACCGGTCAGTGCCGCATTATCGGAGAGCATCTTCTCGTAATGGGGCACGGACCAGTCCCTGGTGGTCGAATAGCGGAAGAAACCTCCCTCCACCTTGTCCAGGAGGTTACCCCTTATCATCGCCTCCAGCGTATTGCGGACGAAGACGAGATATTCCTGGTTCCCCTCGTCCGCATAGAGTTCCAGGGCAAACGACAAGGCCTCTGCCTGCGGGAACTTCGGCTCTCTTCCCAAACCGCCGTGGGCGCGGTCCCATGAGCGCAGGATTTGTGCCCCGATCCTCTCCACCACCCCGGGATCGAGACTTTCCGCCTGTCCCGGCTGAAAGAGTGAATCCGCTTCATGCGCGTCTATAACCGTTTCGTGGCTGGCGTAGAGTTCGGATATCCTCTCCAGGGCTACGCGCATGGTCTCGGGAGGTATGTAGGTGGCGCCGGCCAGAAGGTTTCCGCGCGGGTCGAGGAAAGCGGTAGTCGGCCACCCCCCCTGGTTGTAACGCCGGTTGATGTCGGGATTGCGGTCGCTGTCCACGCGCACCGGTACGAACCTGCTGTTGACGAGGTCGATCACCGCCTGGTCGGAGTATGACGTCTCGTCCATTACGTGGCACCAGTGGCACCACACCGCGGAGATGGACAGGAGCACCGCCTTACCCTCATCCCCGGCACGCCGAAAGGCCTGGTCTCCCCAGGGTTGCCAGGCGATCTCGCGGGCGCGGTTGGGGCGCGGGCTGAAACGGAAATCATCGCCTACGGCCATCCCACCGGTTTTTTTCTCTCCTTCTTCATTCTCCATGTCCATTCACCTCTTGCCCCCCTTGACGCTTTTCCCGCTTCGCGGGTTGATGGCGTTTTTTTCCGGGGGGCTCTTTCCCGTTTCCGCATAAACCAGGGGATCTCACCCCGTGAGGGGCCAAATAAAAGGGCGGAGACTCCGCCCATACCGGCATCTTCTTTTTTGTATCTTTCAGCAGGCTGCGATAACCCCTACTCCTCTTCCTCTTCCTTCTTTTTCGCAGCCGCCTCCTCCGCTTTTCGCATCAGCCTCTCCATGGTCACGCATGGATACTTGGAGTCAGCGCAGTGAGGGCAGCAGAGTCCTCCTCTTCCGCCGTTATCATTGCTGGTCACGGTTACCTCCTCTCGAGAAACCTTTTTCTTTTTCATGTACTTAAGATAGTCGTTCAATCTCTCCCCCAGCAATGATTCACGTCAAGCGCTTACATGATATGGATCATCCTGTCAGATGCCATCGAAGTAGGCCGTCAACGCGTCCTTGTCCTTTATGACGAGATATTTTCCGTCGGTGGTCATGATCTCTTCCTTCTTGAGGCGGCTCATGATGCGCGAGACCGTTTCCTCGGTGGAGCCCACGAGCCCGGCGATGTCCCGGTTGGTAAGCGGGGTGTCGATCACCAGGCCGCACTTGTCGCTTATACCGATCTCTCCTGCGATCTTCATGAGGACGCACGCTATGCGCCTCTCGACTTTCTCCCCCGCGATGCAGCGGTCCTTGTAGTAAGCTTGGTCGAGCTTGTGCACGATGAGCCTTACCAGGTACAGGGCGAAGAGCGGATCCCGGGAGGCCAGCCACTGCAGGTCGTCCCAGCTGACCCTCCATACCCGTGACGGCTCGCGGGCGACGGCGGAGTAGGAATAGACGCCCTCCTCGTAGAGGGCACCCTCGCCGAAGACGTTGCCGGCATAGAGGAAATTCAGGATGTACAGCTTCCCGTCGCCGTGGACGATATTCGCCTCTACCGTACCCTCTTCTACCAGGTAAAGATGGGTGGCCTCGTCCTGATCTATGAAGATGTACTGCTCCCGGTCGAAGTCCTCGGGCTTGAATAGTTCCCTGGCTTCACCGCGCAGCCCCTCCTCTAGGTTGTTGAGAAATTCCCTCAACCTGAAATCTTCCATCGTGTTCCTCCGTATAGATAATGCGATGGCCGTCCCCATCCTGAGCGATGGCCACCGCCCGAGCGGATGGTTTACTAGATTATATCTTAAATATGTCCTGGTCCGAATGATTATAGAACATGAGCAGAAGGCTCGGCTGCAAGGCGATTCAGACCGGCCCGCAGCGAGGCATGGCCTTTCCGCGGTTAAAGGCTTTTCCGAGCGGCCCTGCAGGTCTTCGAGCCTGCCTCGAGCGGCTCTCGGGATGGCTTTCTTTATTTGCCCCGGGCATTGTTTGGCGGCCGGCAAGGCCTTAGTGTTATATTTGAAAGGAACTGGATTCGATCCGAAAGGCTTTCGCATGCTCGAGGACCTCGTTCCCCGCAATGCAGACATGGTCCTGGTCGTTACGGGACTGGCGCTGTTTCTCGGATGGGGTTTTGGAATAATTACCCAGAAAATCAAGATCCCCCAGGTCGTAGGGCATATAGCCCTGGGAGTGATACTGGGCACCTCCGTTCTGGGCGTTCTCAATGCCGAGACACTCGACAGCCTGGTGTTCATCAACTTCCTGGCTCTGGGGTTCATAGGATTGGACATCGGGGGAGAGCTGTCCCTGCGGGGGCTCCGCAAGCTGGGAAGGCCGATATTGTGGATCTCCATCCTGGAGTCGCTGGGCGCATTCATACTCGTGACCCTCGCCGTATTCATATATACGCGTAAGCTGTACCTGGCGCTCATCTTCGGCGCCCTCTCTTCGGCCACCGCTCCCGCGGCGACGGTCGACGTGCTGCGCGAATATCAGGCATCGGGCCCCCTTACCACCACCCTGTTCGCCGTGGTGGGCATAGACGACGGGCTGGCCATCGCCATCTACGCTTTCGCTGCGCTCTTCGCCAAGATACTGCTGGCGGGAGCGGAGTCGATAAACTATGCCAAGGTTATACTCCTGCCCTTCGTGGAGATCCTGGGCGCCCTTGCCCTGGGCTTCGTCGTCGGGCTCCTGCTCCTGCTGCTGGTGCGCAGAATAACCTCGCGAGCTGTCATACTCATCTTCGTGATCGGTACCGTTCTCGTCACCACGGGATTGGCGAACCTCCTCAATTTCTCGCTTATCCTGGCCAACATGGCCGTCGGCATGACCGTTATCAACCTGCCTCGCTATGGCCGGCCAGACCTGTTCGAGGTGGCGCGCGGGATAACGCCACCGCTCTTCATGCTTTTCTTCGTGCTGGTGGGAGCGAGATTGGACGTGAGCAAGCTGGCTTCCCTGGGCGTTATAGGCCTGCTCTACGTGGTATTCCGCACCATAGGCAAGCAGTCGGGGACATACGT
This sequence comes from uncultured Actinomycetota bacterium, assembly GCA_964462595.1. GTDB lineage: Bacteria > Actinomycetota > Geothermincolia > Geothermincolales > RBG-13-55-18 > SURF-21. The sequence goes on along the minus strand of CAYWXM010000058.1, from coordinate 12,377 downwards.
GGGGGCGCGCATCGGCAAAGCCCCAAGCGCGGTTTCCCGTTATCTTGGATTATGCCTTTTTTCCCAGGCCGGCGTGGCCATCGGGCTGTCTATCGAGACCATGCTAGAGTTCAGCGTTCCCGAGTTCGGAACGGCAGGTATGGAGCTGGGCGCCATAGCCATCACGATCATCGCTGCCACCACGCTGGTCTTCCAGCTTATCGGGCCGCCCTGCACCCGTTACGCCGTGATCAAGGCGGGTGAAGCGCACGTGGTAAAGAAAAAAAAGGAGGGTTAAGGATGCCCAACATGTACGTATTGTCGAACCGGCCGGTCAGGGAGTTCATGAGCTCCGGCGTGATCAGCGTCAGCGAGAACGAGCCCCTGGAGGACCTGGTATGGAGGTTCCAGCGCTATCGCTACGCCGGATTTCCGGTGGTCAACGAAAAAAAGGAACTCGTCGGCATGGTCAGGGATTCGGATATCCTCAAGCTGTTCGTCATGACCCGGCCCGCTTCTCAGCTGGCGGAAAAGGCGAAGGACGTAATGCGCGTGCCGCCACAGACGATATCCCCTGACGCCACCGCCCAGGAGGCGGTGGAGAAGATGTTCGACGCTAACGTCCGCCTGCTCATGGTGGTGGAGAAAAAGCAGTTGATAGGTATTGTGAGCCGCGAGGATCTGGTATGCGGCATCTTTACCAAGAAAAGCGAGGAGGAGTGGCCGAGAGCATGAGACGGTTGACCTCGCTCAACCCGGGGCAGCGCGCAGGGGAGTAATTTTAACAGGAGTGAAGGAGTTGGAGGGAATAGGTTGCGTGGCAAGGGTGCCCTTGAAGAAGAAAAATCTTTCAGTATAATATTGTCCTACGTTTTGGATTGGCTAGAAGCCGGCCTGACAAGACCGGTTATTTTTAATTGTTAGCGCGCGGAAGCTTATATGGGTTCCGCGGAACGAGGACGTGAAGAGGGCCGGGTTTACGCGTTTGCCGTGAGGAGAAAAACGTTCGTGGCGCCAGCACGCGGGCGGCCGGGCGTTCGGGTACGGGGTAAAGTCCGGCGATGCAGTCGTGTCGAAGCAGCTTCTCATGCCGGTTTGCGGTATGTTGATCCATGCCCAGAACAAGACATGACCCCATAACGGAAGGATAGGGCATGCAGGGCGGATTCGAGCGCGATTTTGACAGGCTCTTCAACCCGCGAACCGTGGCCGTGGTGGGGGCCTCCAACACCCTCGGCAAGTGGGGGTTCAACATGCCCATGAACATGATCGGTGGCGGGTACCGGGGCGAGATGTTCATGGTCAACCCGCGCGAAAAATACGTTCTGGGCTTTCCGGCCTATCCCTCTCTCCGGGACATCGAGGAGGAAGTGGACCTGTTGGTGGTGGCTATCCCCGCCCGCAGGGTTGAGGAAACGCTGCTGGAGGCGGCGGAAAAAGGGATCCGTAACGCCGTGGTCGTCTCCTCCAACTTCAGTGAGGTGGGGGAGGAGGGCGCCCGCCTGGAACAGCACTTGGCGGATATCGCGAACGAGGCGGGCATCACCATCGTCGGCCCCAATACCATGGGTATATACAGCAAGACGAGCAACCTCTGCTGCCTGGGAGCGCCGGTATTTCCCCTCAAAGGCGACGTGGGTTTCATCTCCCAGAGCGGCAACCTCGGCGTGCAGCTCATGACCTGGGGTAACCGCAAGGGGGTGGGGTTCAGCCGTTTCGTGGGCAGCGGCAACGCCGCAAACACCGATATCAGCGACTGGCTTGAATACCTTGGCGACGACCCGGAGACCGGCACCATCATCCTGTATATCGAGGGGATAAAGGACGGCAGGAGGTTCCTCGAGGTGGCGCGCCGTATCACCCCCCACAAGCCGGTAATAGCGCTCAAAGCGGGCAAGGGGCGTCAGGGTGAGAGGGCGGTGCTCTCCCATTCCGGCTCCCTGGCCGGGCCCTTCGAGCTCTTCCGGGGGGCCATGGAGCAGGCGGGGGTAGTCGAGGCCGAGACCACGGAGGAACTGGTGGACCTGGCCGCCGCTTTTTCCTCCCTGCCCGTTCCAAGGGGCTCTAAGGTGGGAGTGATGACCCTGGGAGGTGGATGGGGGGTGGCGGCTGCGGATTCGTTCGACCGCGAGGGCCTGGATCTGGCGGTGCTCCCCGACGAAGTGATAGAGGAACTCGATAAGTACCTGCCGTCTTTCTGGAGCCGGCGCAACCCGGTGGATATCGTGGGCAACGCGCAGAGGGGAAACCACTACCGCGTCTTAGACGCCCTTGCCACCTGCGACGAGGTGGACATGATAATCACCATGGGCACCCTGCTGGGCCGGGATTTCTGGCTGGAGAACCTTTTCAAGACGGCGGTGCGCCCCTTCCTCAATATGGTGCGCCACCGCCTTACCATGCTGCCACGTTTCCAGCTCTCCATATGGAAGGGATTCCGCGATTCCATCAAGCGGGGAGGCGAACGCAACCCCGAGGGCTCGGGGGGGATCAATCCCACCGAGGCCTGGCAGTGGACCGATACCGCGACCGTCAGCCGCATCAAGAAGTTGATGGATGAGGAGAAGAAGCCCATCATCGCCGTGGCCGTCAACGAAGGCGAGAGGTCCGCTTCCTTCCGCATGCGTAATACCGGAGTCTTTACCGCCACCACCCCGGAAAGGGCGGTTCGCGTGGCTGGAAAACTGGCGCGCTATTCCCGCTTCGTCGCCGGCGACGAGGACAATAGCCGAGCGAGTTGAGAAAAGCATGAGGTGCGGACTTTTAAGGTCCGCGTCATGCCTGACTGAGGGACTTGCCCTTTCCATATCAAATGGTCGCTTTGGTAAAGACACGGTTTGCACGTTCCGATTTCTCATAACACAAGGACAAAGCAACCGGATACGGCGTGGCGGAGCGGCCTTTTTCGGCGATCGCTCCGAGAGGCGAGCTATGGGCAGGATCAGGAGATGCAGGCAATGCGGCGTGCCGCTGGGTATCAGCAGGGACCTGGTCTGGCAGGGCAACGGCGTTATCACCCAGGCGAAAGATCCCGATCATCGCATGGTGTTCCTGGAATCGGAATTCCTGGGCGAGATCTTCGAGGACCTGGAAGAACGCATCGGTAATCCCTTAGAGCGTATGGTCATCGAGAGCAAACGCCGCATGACCAGGGATTACATGGAAAAGCAGATCTCCCCCACAAGGCGTAAGGTGCTGCACCATTTCGGCCCCGGCATCCTGTCCAGGCGTATCAGCGCGATGGGACGCCATTATGGCTACGGCGATATCAGCTTACTCGAGCTGCACAGCAAGAACGACGAGAAGGACTTTCAGACCATCTCCATAAGGCATCCATATTCACTGCCCCTGTTCTGCGGGGACAGCCTGGGTGCGAAGGAAGCCATGGACGGGCGGGATTTCTCGGTATCGTGGGAACGGGCTGGAGACTACGAATATTTAGTAACCATGCGCGCGGGAAAGCACCCCCTGGAGATGCGCCCGGGCCCGAGAAGAGGGCAATACAGTTACAAGCCCGGAGATATGAGATATGAGAGATGCCCTTCCTGCGGGGTGCCGTTGGAAGTGGCCAGGTGCCACTGGAATCTCGAGGCCGGCACAATATTCGATACGGGTACGGGCAGGCGCATGGCCGTCTTCTCCCCGGACAGTATCGAGACGATACTGGATGACATACAAGCCGAGTTGGGGCTGGCCATTGATGAGGCGGTCATCGAGGAACAGCGACGGTTCGTGCGCAAGATCCTGGGGCGCGAAGACGCCCTGGTCGATCAGCGCCGCTACAGGGATATGGCGGGTCTGCGCGGCCTGGGAAACGTGAGGAAGATAGACGCGGACGATAAGAGATGTACCGTGTTCATAGAAAACCCCTGCCTGCCATATTTCCTGGTGGGCATCATCCAGGCCCTGTACGAGATGGGCACGGACAACGATAGCGTCAGCCGCAATTGGGAGATACTCTCCGACGGCGACCTGGTGGTCGAGCTGCGGGCGTGATACCGGGTTGACGCAGACAAAAAAGGTGGGGCGAGGTGGGGGCGAAAAATACGGTATTTACCCCGCTTGCAGGGTAACCGATACACAAAAGCGTATATTATATCTTAGAAGGTTCCGTTTGCCGGATCATATGGCGAAGACGGTTCGTCTATGAGTTTGAAGGGAGAACACCGCTTCAAGCAGGTGAGATAAAGGTAATATCAACGGAGGAAGATCGGGATTGCGCGAAAAGATATCCAAGCCGGCCATATTCCTGGCCGTCATTTTGGTTCTGGCGATAAGCATACCCCTTCAATACCTCGTGAGGAGAGACGTGGTAGTGGGCCTTGCGCCTGGTTCCGCCCACAGCCACGCTCACAGCGAGGGGGAAGATGGACACCAGCATACCGAGGAGGAACACCAGGCTGCAGAGGTAAAGCTGGGTGAGAACCTCATCTCCAATTACGGCTTCGAGGCGGGCACGCGAGAACAGATCTGGGGATGGACTGCTATGGGAACCGGCCAGGGAGAGGCGATTTACCGCGACCTCGACGTGGCGCGCAGCGGGATGGCGAGCGCGGCCATAAGCACGAACGGCAATCTCGTCCAGGGCGCGAAGTGGGTGATGCGCATGGACGAATTGCCCCTGGGCCATGAGGTAGTGGCCGAGGGGTACATAAGGACTGAGAGCCTGGCCGGGGCCGCGTATCTCAGCATTCTCCTCGAGACGACGGAGGAAGATGGCGAAAAGCCGGTGGCGCTCGATTGGGCTTTTAGCGATGCCGTGGCGGAGGACAGCGACTGGACGCGCGTGAATGTCCGGATATACGTGCCGCCTGAGGCCACCGGGGTATGGTTTGAGGCCGGGTTGCAGGGCAGCGGCAGAGCATGGTTCGACGATGTCTCCCTGCTGGTTGAGGAAGCGGAATAAGTTATAGAGAAAGGTGATCGGGATATGGAAGCGGTCCTTCGCATCGAGGATCTTTTCAAGGTTTACTCGACCGGCTGGCGCAAGCCGGTTCGCAGCGCGCTCACCGGTTTGAACATGGAGGTACCGAAGGGCAGCATAACGGGGCTGCTGGGTCCCAACGGGGCGGGAAAGACGACCACGCTGAAGTGCATCATGGGGCTTATACGGCCGCAAGGCGGCAGGATATGGATCTTCGGCAAGGAGACCTCGGACGTCAAGGCGCGCAGCCGCATGGGGTTTCTTCCCGAGCAGCCGTACTTCGACCTTTACCTCTCCCCCCGCAAGTTGCTGGCCTTTTACGGGAAGCTGGCAGGAATGGACCCTTCCAGTGTAAAAGCCAAGACCTCATACGTGCTCAACCTCGTCGGCATGGGGGAGGAAGCCGACCTGTCCATGGAAAGGTGCTCGAAGGGGATGCTGCAGAGAATAGGGCTCGCCCAGGCCCTTTTGACCGAGCCCGAGTTGCTGATCCTCGACGAGCCCTCCTCGGGCCTGGATCCACTGGGCAAGGTGCAGGTGCGTGACCTGCTCATCGGCCTGAGGAACGGAGGCACCACGGTGCTGCTCAGTTCGCACCAGCTCTCGGAGATAGAGGAGGTCTGCGACTGGGTCGCCATCATACACAAGGGGCGCAACATCGCTTCCGGCGCGCTGGACGAACTGCTCAGGTCGCGCGAGGAGATCGAGATAGAGCTCGAGGCGCCCCTGCCGGAAGGAGATGAAAGACTGCCTGATTCGGTTTCCTGGAAGGATACCTCGCGCAGCAGGCTGGTAATAGCCAAGAAAGACCTCAACGCGACCCTGGAGTTTCTGATGGAGCGGGGGGCCCGTATACACGAGGTGAGGCAGCGCCACATGACCCTGGAGGATTATTTCGTCGCCAAGGTGGGCAGAGAGGGTTGGGAGGCGGGGCAATGAGGGCGCTCGGAGCCTTTGCCTGGAGCGTGGTGCAGGACGCGCTGCACCGCAAGGTCTTCTATGCCATCCTGGCCTTCACTTTCATAATAATCCTGCTCATACCGCTTCTGCCCAGCGCGGATCTAGGAGTGCAGGTGGATCTCATGCGCGAAGCCGCCCTTGGCCTGACCAGCATCATGGCTTTTCTCCTCGCCGTTATCCTGGGCTCCACCATCATCCCCAGGGAACGCGAGAAGCGAACCCTTTACAATACCCTCTCCAGGCCGGTTCACCGCTGGCAGTACTACCTGGGTAAGTATATGGGTATCGTGCTGGTCACCGCGATTTCCCTGCTCGTCACCTTCGTGGTCATCCTGGTGTTCGTGTGGATCAAGTTCGGATTCTTCAATCCCGGGCTTGCCAAGGCGATGCTGACCATACTGTTCGAGGCCATGGTCCTTATATCCGTGGCCATGCTCGCCTCCGTCTATTACAGCCCCCTGGTATGCATCCTGCTCGCAGGCCTTTTTTACATCGTGTGCCACGTCAAGGGCGACTTTCTCTACCGCACCATGACCGATGCCGCGAACAATCCCTTCTCCAGGGCGGTGGCCGGATTGTTTTACTACGTCCTGCCCAACCTGGAGAGGTTGAACATCAATGAGACCGTCGCCCATTCCGAAAGGACTTTCGCGGTGGGGGCATTAGAGTTGCTGCTTCTCTTCGGCCTGGCCGCGGCCTTTTCCGCCATCTTTCTACTCCTGGGCAATTACCTGTTTTACCGGAGGGACCTGTGAAAAAAGCCGTGCTTTTCGTATTGGTTATCATGCTGCTGGCGGCGGCGTTACTGCAATGGGGGCTCGATAGCACGCCGGCAGGCACGGATGTGGCACAGACGGAAAAATTCCCCGCCGCCTCCAGCCTGCTCGATCTGCTGGGCGGAGCGAGGCAGTACGTGGCTTTCATATTTTATATAAAGGCCGACGAGGTGCATCACGCCTATTACGGCAGCTTCACCCAGGAGGCGGAGCTGGTCCCGTATTTCGAGCTCATCGCCCTCCTGGATCCCAACTATATCAGCGCGTATTACGTGGGCGTCGGGATCATGGACACACTGGGAAAGAAGGAAGAGGCGATCGCTTTCAACAGGCAGGGCATCGCCGCCAACCCGGAATCGGCCGACCTTCATTACAGCCTCGGAGACCTGTACCTGGAGGAGAAACGCTTCGCCGAGGCGAGGGAGGAGTTCGAGGAAGCCTTGAAGTACGAGCCCGAGATCGTGAGCCGCAATACGCTGCTCGCGGCGGCGTCTGCATCCTGCTCCGCAATGGGCGACAGGGAGGCGCAGCTCGGTTACCTGATGGAGAAAGCCATCTATAACCAGGTAAGGCTGTATGATGACAAGTACACCTACGAGCAGGGCGAGGTGATCGTCGAGCTGATCAACTCCACCCTGAACTCCGCCATGGATATTGCCGGGGAGACGGATGAGGGCGGAGGAGTATGAAAAACGGGCAGCTGGCGGATTGAGGCGGACTCCCCCAGCAGTGGCCTGGAGACTTTTATGCATAAGTCGTCGCCCAAAGCCTGTTTGCGCACATTAAATACTCATATACCATGCCTGGCCGTTTCGGGTGGCTCGGTTAAGGGAGGCATTCCCGGTGGCGGCGGTTGCCGGAAAGACGCCGATAGCCGATAATCAGAACGTTATCGTCCAGTATGCGGAAAGCATCGGGGCGAGCCCGTAAGGGCGTTTAGCTCAGCGGGAGAGCGCCTGCCTTACAATTATTGCCCTGCGATTTTACCATTGCAGGTCAAAGAGTTATTAACACCCTGACCAGCATTTATACATTTAACATATTTACACGGTTTCCATATTTTACATTTAAGGTTGTAGCAAATCTGTAGCACGGAAGTACGGCGGCCATACCAGGAGCCGCGAGAGGCAACACATATTGCGCGGGTGGCGGGGCAAGTTGGAGAGATGGCCGAGACTATAGGCGATAGGAGATCGGGCCTTAGAAGCGCTCTCAGTAAGCCGAGAGGGAGAAGGCGTACATAGGGAAAGGGGTGCATTGTGTATCGGAACAGGATCAAGGAATTGAGGGAGGGTTTTAAATTCGGCCGCGGGGACCTCGCGCACCATATTGGTGAGACTCTTAACATCGAATTGATTGAGAGGATCGAGGCGGGGGAGATACTGCCAAGGCTAGACCAGATCAACGCCCTGGCGGAGCTATTTGACATGACGCCTGAAGACCTCTACAGCATTGAGGTTATCCGGGGCCTCACGGACAGGGTAGTGATACCTTTCGGGCGGAAGGTATAGCACAACCCTGGTGCCCTGGACAACAAGCGCACTCCCCCGGCCCTCGCGCCCCACGTCCCGATCTCCACTGGGGGGTGCCACCGGGGGTAGGGGGGTGGCCACGCTGCCATATATACGCGCCTCCAGGCAGGGCAGGAGAGGGCCGAGAGAGGCCGCCAGGGGGTAGGGGCACCACCATATGTAGGGTTCAAAGGCGTAATCAAGGTGTGATAAGGTAAGCTGTTTATATCCCCGCAGGTCAGCGCGTTTTATGGTGTCCGATAATCTCCGTTATGTAAAGCTGGGGTAATATGGCAATACTCACGCGCCTTCCATCTCTTCGATCTCATGGCGAAGACTCTCAAGGATACTCTTAGCGTCCGGCCTGGAAGGGTTAAACGTTGCCTGAGTCTCTACCCTATCCACCAGGACACCACTAGCACGGAGGATAAGCTCCCCCGCCCTCAAAGCGCTCCGGGTGTCTCCTGATCTCAGGCAGCCTTCAAGGCGGGCATAGGCCACGGGCACCGCGTCAGCCAGGGACTCACGCGCCAGGATAAGCACGGCCTCTTTGAAATCGTCGGCCTTGCGCCACTCGAATAACGTGCGCCTGGTAACGCCGATCTCCTGTGCGATCTCTTCCCAGTCCATAGATAGCCTAGCGCCCTGGCCGATCATGGTAACGGCCTTGAGCTTACGCGGGTCGCTGGCTATGGTGTCAGGGAGCTGGGTAGACCTGTGCGGCGGCTGCGGGGTCATATCGAATCACCTTCCTATCATCTAACTCTATGTTACCTGCAAGTATACTTATAACCTTATACCATAACACCAGGCGATGACACTTCCCGTGGGTCGCTGCCGTTCATGGCGGAGTACATTCCCCACATGGTATAAACATCGGGCCTTTCCAGTAGCATCAGCGCACGGCGCTGCCACGCCTCCAGGGCCGCGAGGTGAACCCTTAGCTCAAGCTCATCGGTTATGTCTGCGCCGCATACATCTATTTCTTCCTTCAAGTCAAAGATGTAATCGTATATGTCCAGAAGGCCGGGGTCATGCGGGCATGGTATATCCCTTTCAGCCGCAAGGCTCAGCGCGTGGGCGTCTTGCCTTACGCGCCGTTGTAACCTGGCCGCCTCCATCTCTTTGACGGCAGCGGGATCGGGCCTGGAGGCCGAGAGGTTAAAGCGCCGGCTCCAGTATTCCACCGCGCCCTGTATATCGGTATTGAGCATGAGCGCTGTAATGTCTAACAAGTCGCCACCCCGATTGCAGCCGTAACACCAGGCGCGATCATCGCGGGGGTATACGGTCAGGGAGGGGGTCTTATCCTCATGGCCTGGAAGGAAACAGGGAATGGTGAAGGGTCGATCCCGCCAGTAAGGGACGTGAGCGCCGAAGTGCTCAAGCGCTGCCTGTAGGGAGAGCCTGGCCTTGATCTCTTCTATCGGGGTCATGCTCTCACCCCCACCTGGCGGCGCGGTAGGTAGAGCGCTCATAGGCTATGACGTCTTCCAGGTAGAACCGCACACCTTTGGTGCCGACAATGAAGTATGGCAGGTGCCGATCATCCTTCAATTTGTAGACCTCAGACGGTGAGCAGCGCCACCTTGAGGCCAGGTCTTTGACGTTCAGCACGGCACCGGGAGCTATTGCCTTGCTCATCATGCCACCTGCTCCGGCCGCACCGGCCCCGCGCCTTCAAAGCCGGCAGCCTCCCACTCAACCCAATCGCGGAAGAATACCTGCCATTCCCGAGATAGACCGCGCAAGTATTCCTCATGCGCCTGCGATAAGCTGCCGGCCGGGAAGGTGATAACAAGCTCCGGCTGTGTGGCCTCTACCTCTACCCTTTCTGACAAAGCGTTACATTCGATGCTTGCGTTACGTTGCTGGTCAGCGTCTACCTGCGGTGTAACATACGAATCAGTTGTAACGATCTGTGGAAGGTATACTCTAAAGACCTCAGCAAAATCGGCCGGGGTATAACCACGCACAACGTCTTTACCATACCGCACTTGATCCGGGTGGAGGCCGAAGGGCTTGAGCAGCCGCGCCAGGTTGTGCGCGTTGAGGGGCTGACCACGCTTCCAGGTCGACCAGGGCCGCTCATCGAGGCCGTGGAGTTCGTCAAGTATGTCCTGCGTCGGCATAAAGCCGTCGGCGATCTCCGCGAAGATAGCAGCCAGGTCGCGCAGGAGGCTGACGCTTATCTCTTCCGCAGTCTCCACAGCGTCGCTTAACACCCTGGCTGCCTCCCTGGCCTTCTCCGGCCACTCCCCGCCGGCAAGGTCAGCGATGGCCAGGAGGGGCCGCCAGTTGTCGGCCTCTCGATCATTCAAGCCTGGAGGAACATCCGGCCTGGAGGCGCGTAGCACATCCAGGTTGTCAGCGCTCCAGCGGGCCGCCTTCATTTGCAGGTGGTTATTTTCACCGCCGGCCAGATCGGGCAAGCTCAAGCGCTCAGGTCCCGCACCTGATACCTTGCGCTTCAGGTCGATTACCACTGACCGATCTACCAGGACGTCGGGCAGGTTGCCGATACAGGCGACGGCCTTTGGACACCAGACGGTAAATGCTCGCGGCTCATAGTCATCGCCCACTGTACGCAGGACAACCGCGCCGCTGCGTAGGTGGCCACTGTTGAGCATACCGCGGAGGTCGTGGTAATCCCCCAAATTGAGGGTATCGGCCTCATCGAGCAATAGGCACGGCTGGTATATTTCGATGGTGCGGAACAGCACAGCCGGTGAAATGCTGCTTGCCATGAGGGGCTTAGATACCAGGCTGTATAGCACTGCAAGTAACGTGCTCTTGCCACAACGCTTTGTAGCGCTGGTGATCGAAAGAATTGGCGATACCTGGAAGGCGTCGATGGCGAAGGCGTGTATCACCCATAAGGCTACAGCGGTACGCTGGTGTTCACCGCAGGATACATAGCGTCTGACCGCTGCGGCCAGGCCGTCCAGCAGCTCGGCACCATCTACCTCTTCCGGCCACGCCTGCGGTTCAGGGAGTCTAAGCGCCTTGCCTTGAGAGCGCCTGGCCTTTTTCTTTGGTGTCTCTTCTCCGCCTCCCGTGTCGGCCTCTTCCTCCACCGGCTGCGGGGGTGAGCTGGTGCCGTCGACATCGGCAGGAGGCACTACCCCGATTCTCTTCGCGGCATCCTCAAGGTGGGTCATTCGGGATCACCCGCCAGCCTGGCGAGCACTGCGGCAGCGTCGAAACGCAGCAGCCTGCCGAGCCTGACCACCGGGATTTTTCCCGCTCGCACCAGTTGGCGGATATGACTCTCACGCGTCTGGAGCAGTTCGGCGATCTCGCGGGTGGTGAGCAGTTGAGGTTGAGAGCCTTGCATAAAAATACACCTACCGATCTCCCCGGCAGGTGTCTCACTTAGATGGTGGCCTTTAGGGTTAAGGTCACAGCACTCAATTTTTATTCCGTTAAGATAATTTTACCGTACAGTTGGTGCGTGTCAAGCTGTTATGGAATATTTCTGGAAAACGGTACTATATAGATAAAAACTAATACCGTGGTAGTAGTGGCAGCAGCATGACCTTTGGCGTATTTTAGATATGAGGCACGTTAGTAATGGAAGGATTGTAAGAAGTGCAGCATATATACAAACGCACCCTCAAGTCGGGCCGAGAGGTATACGACGTCAAGGTCAGCTCTCACGGCAAACAGTATATGCGCCGTGGCCTCCGCACCAAAGCCGCCGCGAAAAAGGTAGAGCGCGATATGCTTGATTGGCGCGATGGCCATATGCCAAACCTTACCTTTGAAGAGTTGGCCTGGCTGTGGCTGGAGAAGGCGCACGGCAGCAAGTCACCAAAGACCATAGAAGACTATTCCAGACTCCTGCGCCTCCACGTGCTGCCGTCTCTAGGCCGCAGGCGCGTGGTGGAGATCAGGCCGACGGATGTAGAGGCGATCATCCAGGGCTTGAAAGACCGCCCGCGCACGGCGAACATGACCCTTACGGTTATACGCGCCGTCTTCCGGCAGGCGCAAGCGTGGGAGCTGACCGCCACCACCCCGGCAGCGTCGATCTCCCGCGTACCAGCCCCGCCGAAAGAGGCGGAGTTTCTGACGCAGCAAGAGGCCGTGAATATGATAGAGGTAGCGGAGGGTCAAGACGCACTCTTGATCCTGGTGGCGCTCTCCAGCGGCCTGCGTCCTGGTGAGCTGCGGGCACTCACATGGCAGGACGTGGCCGGCCGCGACCTGGTGGTGAGAGACGCA
>CAYWXM010000057.1:0-35377 GCA_964462595.1 uncultured Actinomycetota bacterium | reverse complement strand
GACGCTATCTGTAGGGTCTTATGCTTTCTGGAGTCTGGAAACGGTCATTATGCTGGGGTTTTATGGGCGAGAGGGATGCTTAGCTCTTAAACTCCTGTTGGTCTTGGGTAATGGGGATTGTACTGTCGAAACGTACACATGCCAGGCCAGGCCTGGCTTCGCCAGGACTGGCGCTGGACACTGTTGCGCCGCCCTGTGGTCGGCGCAATCGCTTACGCAATGCAATCAAACGAAGGGGGTGCGCAGGCGGGCGGGTTGTATACGGGGGCCGGGGTGGGCGGACGATGAGGTAGAATATCTACGGTACTGATCTTCTGAAAGGAGCGCGCGTGCTTCCCGACGGCATCTTTCTGCACAAGGACGGGGAGACCGTCTGGCCGGCATCGGCCAACGTGCTCCTTATCAGGGACGCGGACGGCGCCGTCCTCGTGGACGTGGGCTGCGGCCATGAGGATACATACCTCCGCCTGAAGGGATTCATCTCTTCCCAGGGCTTATCCATAAGAGATGTCCATACCGTGGTGCTTACTCACGCACATCCCGACCACATGGGGGCCATGCGATACCTGCTGGAAGAGATCTCGCCCCGCATATTCCTCCATCCCGTGGAGATACCCCTGGCCGCGGAACCCTCGCGCCTGAACGTCACCTTCGACATGGATCTGCCCCTGCGCTACGGCATAAACCCCTTCAACCTTGAAGAGCCGGATATACTGGATTACTTCAGCAACCTCTGCCCCATGGCCAGGGCCGACGCAACCCACGGCATCGACCCGGACGGCGTGCTCGAGATGGGGAGGTTTACCTTCAAAGTGATCGTGACCCCGGGACACGCCAACGGCCTCGTCTCCCTCTTCGATCCGGAAAGCGGCATGCTCTTCACCGCGGACGCCGTGGGCGACGTGGTGGCGTGGTATTCCCCTACCTCGGGAGGGTTGACGGGTTTCCTGGAGGGATTGGATCGCCTCGCCGCGCTTCCCGCCTCTTTCGTCGTCCCCTCTCACGGCGATATCAGCAGCCAGCCTCGGGTGGAGGTGGAGAAGACCAGGGCGAGGCTGCTGCGCCGCGAGGAAAAGATCCTGGGAAAACTTGCCGGCGGAGCGGTCCCTTTCCCCGAACTGGCATCGCGCGTGTTCTCGAGCCCCATGATCGCTTTCTTCCCGGGGCCTCAGATCCTCAAGTGCCACCTGGACAAACTGGAGGCGGAGGGCAGGGTGCGCTGCCGGGGGGAGGAAGACGGCTGGCTTGTCGAGTACGCCTGATGTTCCAGACAGCGGAGCGCGGGGAGGGGGCAGGAGGGATGCGGGGATGGAACATCCCGGCACGGACGTGGAGCGGGATCAGGGGAAGGAAAAGGGTGTGCCCGGAGGAATAAAGTAATGAAGACGCCGTCAGGATGGCCGGATCGCACTCCGTCTCACGGCGCCGTCTCGCCGGGAGTGGGCCCACCGGGCTTTCGCCGCGGTTTGCCAGGTACGAGTTGACGTCCATTTGGGGGTGAGTGATTTGATAGTATGTCCGCAATGCGGCCAGCAGAACAAGGACGATGCCAGGTTCTGTATCAAGTGTGGCGCTGCTTTAGGAGCGCCTGTCCAGTCGGCACAACCGCCGCCCGCCTCCGGGGCGACTCCTCCACCTGCGGCCGCCGCGCCGCCCCTGACGCCTCAACAGGCACAGCAACCCGCCTACCAGCAGCCTGCGCAGTACGCGCAGCCGGCACAACCCCAGACATATGCGCAGCAGCAATACGCCGCTCCACCCGCCTCTCCCTATACGGCGGCTTATGCCCCCGCACCGGCACATGCCGTCAAGACCCGGGGCGGCATTTTCTGGGTAGGGGCCCTGATCGTACTGGTCTCGGGGATACTCGTGCTGGTCAGCACTTTTATGCCGTGGTTCTTAGACGCAACCGGCTGGGATGGCGTTACTTATGGTGAAGGCTTCGCCAAACTTTTCGATTACGGGGACGGATATCCGCTTTTCACCGGCCTGTGTTCGCTGATACTCGGAGGATTGATCGCGCTGATGGGAGTGTTGATCCTCGTCACCCGCAGCAAGGGGCTGGGGGGCCTGACCATCCTCTTCTCGCTTTTCGCCCTGGGCATGGCCATCACCAACCTCACCACGATCGTGCGCATCATCGATTTCAGCGAAATGCAGGTGGGCATGTACCTCTTCCTCATCTTTTCCTTCACCGGCCTGGTGGGGGGTGGTATGTCCATATCGGGTTGACGCCCCGACGCGCAGGGAGTAAAGTGACGGGTTCAAATAACGGATAGCCGTAAAAGCCGGGATAAGGCCGCGGATAAGTGCGGCCTGAAGTGCCCTCACGGGAGCTTTTCGGGGTTCTCCCCCCGGCGAGCGCGATGGCCGTTACCACCTTACGGTGATAGGATACTCGAGAGGAAGCCGTTCTTACCTGCAAAAGGCGAATATGGAAAGAGGAAGCGGTCGGGAAGGCCGGCAGCGCGCATGGCTTCATCTTATTATTTATACCCTCGCCGGCCTTGCCTTTGGGGTATCTTTCTTGTGCCGCGGCGGCACGCGCATCGCGGAATGCTCCGCACTGCTCGTTCCTTTGCTGGGCATAGCCGTGCTCACCAACGTGGAGGCGGGGAAGAACCGCTTCGGCCGCTACAAAAAATACGGTATCCCCGATATCGTCGGTCCCGACGGCCTGGTGATGGAGACGGAGACCATGGAGGAGATCGACGGGGCTATCGAGCGCATGCTCTCGCGCGGTAAACGCCTCCTGTGCGTCAACGGCGGCGACGGCACCATGCAAAGAATCATCACCCACATGATCAATAAGTACGGGGAGGGCGGCGCCGACATACCCATCCTCTTCCCTTTGCGGGGTGGGACCATGAACCTGTTGGCCGACCACATGAAGATAAAAGGCACGACGCCGGAGCTGTTGCGGGCGGCCGTGGCGACCGAGAAACGCTCGCAGGAGCTTCCGTACGTCGAGGTGCCCACCATCAGGGTGACGCGGGAAATAGGCGGGTCGGTCGAGAAAGAGTACGGCTTCTTCTACGGCAACGGGGCCCTGTACCGTTTTCACCGTGTCTATTACCGGGAGACCAAGGGTGGACCTCTGGCCGCCGCCGGCCTCTTTATGAAGTGCGCCCTCGGGGGCGCGACCAAGCGCACCCGCTATCAAGAGGTCTTCGGCCTCACTCCCGCCCGGGTGGTGATCGACGATTTCGAGGTGCCCGCCGACATGGTCACCATCGTCCTCGCGGTGATATTCAAGGTGGTGGTGATCTCTTTCGATGCTTTCCGGGATGAGGGAGAAGGTGATTTCTACGTCATCGCCACCAGCGTGCCCATCTTCAAACTGGCGTGGCGGCTGCACAAGCTGCTATGGGCCAAAGGCGCCGAGCCCCCCTATCCAAAGGAGGAGTTCTTCAACCAGAGGGCATCGCGCATCCGCATGGAGTGCCGCGAGGGATACAGCCTTGACGGAGAGGTATTCGAGATCGAGGAACCCTATACCCTTACTATCGAGAGGGGACCCGTGGTCAAGTTCCTGGCCCCCTAGGTGCGGATCAGCAGGACGGGGATCTCGGCCCGGGCAAGCACGCCCCGCACCGTCTCCGTAAGTTTCTCGTGCAGCAGGCCGCGCCAGGACAGCGTGATGAGGTCCTCGTCGTTCTCCATGGCGAAGCGCAGAGTGACCCTGTCCGGCTTGCCCCGCCGGTGGAAAAGGCACAGCTTCGCGTCGGGGTGGAGGTAAGTATAGAAGCGATAGAGGAATTCCTCGCTCCAGGCCGGCCAGTCGTACTGGGGGTGATCGAGGTAACGGGGGCTGGTTAAGGCCCCCACTTCAATGGGAGGCTTCTTCTTGGCCACCGCTATGTGCAGTATGTCTAAGTCCAGCTTCATCTCCTGGGCCAGATCGAACACCTGCTTGATGACGCAATCGGCCAGCGGGGAGCCCTCCAGGGGAACGAGCATCTTGGCCGGACGCCACTCCGGTCCGGGCAGTTCGCGCATGGCGGCACGGATGACCATCACCGGGAAGGTCGAGCGTTGTATGAGATCGAGGGCGGTCTGACCCGCCAGCCGCAGGGGATTGTTGGTCTGGCCCTGGCCCGACAGCACGATCATCCAGGCGCTCACGGACTTTGCCAGGTCCAGGATGGCGCCGGCTACCTCCCCGTGCACCTGGTGGAAGACGAAGTCCCCCTCCGTCGGGGTGATCTGAAGGTGCCGGGCCAGGCGGTGATGGGGCATGGGCTGGTCGGTGACATGCACCACGTGCAGCACGCCGTC
This sequence comes from uncultured Actinomycetota bacterium, assembly GCA_964462595.1. Lineage (GTDB taxonomy): Bacteria > Actinomycetota > Geothermincolia > Geothermincolales > RBG-13-55-18 > SURF-21. The sequence goes on along the minus strand of CAYWXM010000057.1, from coordinate 31,099 downwards.
TATGAGTCGTGTCAAGGCACGGGCCGCCGCGAAAGCGCCAGCTGAAGTAACGGATCCGTCCAGGGGGATAACCACCGCCAGCCGATGCCCAGTCGCCATCATCCCCTACTCTTCTCCTCGAAGTCCCGCCAGTCCTCGCCCGACCAGGTAGAGACGTAACGCGTTTTGGTCTGCACCAGCCGCGGCTCCCGACCAAAGATACCGACCTCCACCTCGAGGCCTTCCACCCCCGAAACCTGCAAAATGATACTCCGGTTGCGTCTTATGTCGAAGTCCAGCCAGGCACCGCGCCAGGTCAGGGAGAACTCCAGGCGGCGCCAGCGCGCCGGCAGCTTCGGGTCTATGAAGAGCCCCGCGTCCCAGGCCCGCACTCCCGCGAAGCCCATCACCAGCATCTGCCACAGGCCGCCCAGGGCCGCGGCATGTACCCCTCCCGCGGCGTTGCCCATGTTGTCGCTGAGATCGATGGTGCCCGCCTTGCGCAGGTACCGCATGGCTGACCTGGTCATTCCCAGCCGCGCCGCCATCAGGCCGTAGATGGAGGGGGAGAGCGAGGAGCCGTGGGCGGTGCGCCGGTCGTAGTAGAGAAAGTTCTTTTCCACGATCTCTGGGGTATAGCTGTCCTCCAGCAGGTAGAGCATCATGACGACATCTGCTTGTTTAACTACTCGGGAGCCCGCGGTACGCTCCCGTCCCAGGATGGTATCGAGGGAGGCGGTGCGCTGCTCGTAGCGGCTGACGTCGATGTCCTCCAGCTCGAAGTAACCCGCGAACTGCTCGAGCAGCCCGCTTCCCCCGTGCCCGTTACCGTACATGCGGTCCGCCACGACGCTCCAGCCGTCCGGCTCTTCCGCCCGCAATTCGATCTTCTCCTGCAACAGCTGCCAGTCCTCGGGGTGGTAATCCTGCAGGAGTTCTGCCACTTTAACGGCGTGCCGCAGGTTATAGGCGGCCATCATATTGGTGTAGAGGTTGTCGTCCACTTCCTCGTGGTATTCGTCCGGCCCCTCCACCCGGTTGATATGGTAGAGGTCGTCATCTCCGGGCACTACGCGGCTGGCCCAGAAACGCGCCGTCTCCATGAGGATCTCCGCTCCCTCCCGCAGGAGGAACTCCTCATCGCGGGTGGCGCTCCAGTAGGTCCACACCCCGTAAGCCACGTCCGCTGAGATATGATGCTCCAGGTGGCCGGAGAGGATGGGGATGACTTCGCCGGTAGGCAAGAGAGCGGCGGGAGGGGTCATCTCTTCCCCGCCTCCAGTGGATTCCCAGGCGTACTGGGCCCCCTCGTAACCGTTGCGCTTCGCGTTGGCCCGCGCTCCGCCCAGGGTGTGATAGCGGTACATGAGCATGGCGCGCGCGGTGGCGGGATGGGAGAAGACGAAGAAGGGCAGGATGAACATCTCCGAATCCCAGAAGATGTGGCCTTTATAGATGGGGCCGGAGAGGGCGCGGGCCCCGATGGAGACGCGCTCGTTTTCTGCGTTACCGGCGCTGATGAGGTGGTAGGCGGCGAAGTTGGCCCAGCGCTGGGCTTCGGGATCGCCGGTTATGCGTACCGCGGCGGTCTTCCAGCGCTCTTCCCAGGCCGCCATGTGCTCCAACATCAACTCCTCGAAGTCGCGCTTCGCCAGTTCTCCCGAGTGCGCCAGGGCGGCCTGCTCCGCTTCCACCCCGTCCAGGGAGGTGAAGATGGAGACGAACTTCTCCACCGTCACCTCCTGGGCGATGACGGCGATCCAGCGCCAGCGCTCCAGCACGGTCATCTCGTCCACGCTGTAGGAATGCTCCGGCTCTACGAATCCGGCGGCGATGCGGCTGCGCTGCGCCACCGCTATATCAACCGGTGTGAAGAGAGTCTGGGCGCGGATCAGCACCCACATGCCGTGCTTACCGTCTCCGGCGGTGACCTTCTCCACGCTGCGCATGGGAGGGTTGCCGCGCGAGTTCAAGCGCAGCCCCGTTTCCACCCGCAGCTCGCCCCCATAGTTCCGGGGTATGACGGTGATCCTCATAGCCAGGGCGTGGGGATCTGCCAGGGAGGCGAAGCGGAGGAAACGCACGCGGGTCACGCGGTCGGTGATGTCCTCGTACAGCAACTCACGGTAGAGCAGCCCTTTGTGCATGTCCAGTATCCGCAGGTGCGTCACGATGTTCTTGCGCTTCATCTGCAGGCGCTCATCATCCACGTAGATGCGGGTGAAGAGCCAGTCGGCGAAGATGGGCATCTCGTCCGGCGCCAGCTGGCTGCGCCGGTCGAACACCCCGGCCACCAGGGTGGCGGGGCTGGAGGCCTCGTCCTGTTCGGCTAGTGATCCGCGCGTGCCCAGGTAACCGTTGCCCACGGTGAAGATGGACTCCACCTCGCGTTCGCGCATGGGATCGTAGCCCTCCTCCACGATAAGGAAGGTGGGGTCGTCTGTGGGAAGGAATAGCCGGTGCAGATAAACCTGGTCGTTCACGATCCGTAAAAATTTAGCCGGCCCGCCCCCCAGGTGCTCCACCCCTGCAGGAACGCCGTTGGGTTCCTTGCCGACCGACACGTAAGTGATCCCCTCCACCCCGGGCATCACCATGCGGAAGTCGGATCCCTCGAAACCGGAGATGGGGCCGAACTCGTCGCCCAGCACCAGGATGTCGTGATAGGGGATATTGCGGCGCTCCGCCACCTCTTTCAGGATCCAGCGCAGGGAGTCGGACTTGTCGGTCAGCCCCACCTCTACGTGCTTGAGGTCGCTGGTGATGCGGGCGTCGGCCAGGCCCATCTCCCGGGAGTAGCGCTCCGTCGCTTCGTAAGCCCCCTTGATACCTGCCGCGTAGCCCCCCTTGCGCAGGCGCTTCTCCGTCTCCTCCAGCAGCTTGCCTATCTGGGATTTGGGAGGGTCGGGCAATTCCGGGATAAGGTCGATCTTGCGCCGGTTCAAACGGCTATAAACGATATCGATGGTGACGCCGGAGTCCCCCTCCACCTCCGCTTTCACAGCTTCGGCCGTGCGGTCGAGCGCCTCGTTCTCTTCGTCCGTGGCCTCCCTGTGGTAAAGGAGGAAGAGCTCGGAGTGGGAGTCGAAGCCATAGACCTCCGAACCGCGATTGGTGCAGATGTAGAGGTTGCGCTTGCAGGGGCCGGAGATGTAGCGGGCGAACTGTCGTTCGATGTTGTCGTAATTGGTGCCGGTGAGCACCACCACGTAAACGTCCAGCTGCAGCAGGTCCTGCAGGGCGTGCGCCACCGTCCGGGCATCGGCCGCGCGGTCCTTCACCGCGGTGCCGTCCCAGTCGAAGACGATCACGCGAAATGCTTTTCTATGCATATCTTCAACCCTGTTCTTTCCTTCTCATAGTAAGTCCCTTGCGGTTTCAAATGAAAAATACGGGGCTTTATGAATATCCAGGCTTCAAGTACAGGGACTCACATATCTGCCCCGAGGTCAAGTGCGGTGGACTCAGGGTTTGCGGACGAAAGGGGCAGCGAGCGAAACCCTCAAGAGCTGGAGCGCGGAACATCGGGGTCCGGGCAAGCATCGAGGTTTAAAAAGAAGTACAATGGGAAACAGAGACAATAAAGTACCGGGTTCATCGGTTGTCTCAGCCATTCCCTTGGATTCAAGAACACCCGCTTTGGGGCGGTAAAGTTTGCTGTTGAGAAGGACGAGTAGTATGCGCATCGCCATGATAGCACCGGTATGGATCCCCATCCCACCCGATGGTTACGGGGGGATAGAAAGGGTCCTTGCCTTGCTGGTCGACGAGCTGGCAAGGGAGGGCCACGACGTGACCCTCTTCGCCGCGGGCCCCCACCGCACCATGGCCAGGCAGGTCACGTACATACAGGAAGCCCCTACGCAGCATATGGGGGAAACGCTTTTCGACGCCTACCACGTGGGACAGGCGTACCGGGAGATCGCTGCGGGAGGATACGACGTGGTACACGACCATGCGGGGTTCCTCGGCCCGGCCTTCGCCGGCCTCATCCCCCAGCCCGTCGTGCATACCCTGCACGGCCCCTTTACTCCCGATACCAGCATATTCTACGAAGCCTTCGGGGGGGATTGCTACTATGTGGCCATCAGCCAGCGGCAGAGGGATTGCGGTCCGGACCTGAACTATCTCGGGGTGGTCCCGAACGCCGTGGACATCGATGAGCACTACTACGGGGGAGAGAAAGACGACTACCTGGTCTACGTCAGCCGCATATGCGAGGCCAAGGGAGCGGAACAGGCCATCCTCCTGGCAAAGGAAAAAGGCCAGCGCATCCTGCTCGCGGGAAAGATCGACCCGGGCATGGACCAGGAATACTTCGACAGATGTATCGGCCCTCACGTGGATGGAGAGCGGGTGGTCTTCCTGGGAGAGGTCTCCTCGCAGGACAAGGTGCGTTTGCTACAGCGAGCCCGGGCCTTCGTATTTCCCATCCAGTGGGAGGAACCCTTCGGACTGGTAATGGCGGAGGCGATGGCCTGTGGTACCCCGGTCCTGGCCACCCGCTGGGGTGCCGTGCCCGAGGTGGTGGAGCACGGCTTGACCGGTTTCCTCGCCGATTCCCCCGAGGGACTCCTGGAATATTTCGACCGCGTTGATGAGTTGGATCCGCTGGTCTGCAGGAGGGAAGCCGAGAAGCGCTTCAGCCCCGCGGTGATGGCCGCGAGTTACCTGGAGATCTACCGGCAGGCAATAGAGATGCATCCCACCAGGCTGCGCCCCTTGCACGCCCGCTCCGCCTGACGAGGTAAATCGTCCAATCCAGGCACAGGGGTTATGTCTCGCCTGATGCCTCAGGCATGGGGATTCTTTTACTTGGAGAAGCGTCTCCTGAGAGCGCGGCGGTCACGGCGCGCCGTACGGCTCCTGTCGGCGGTCAGGGAAACGGTATCCAGGTCCCCCACGCCGGCGCCGAAGTCGCGGCGCTGCCGCATCTCGCGCTCGAGCATCTCCTGCATGCGGTAACGGTAGCGGACGTGGGGCGTGATCCTTTCGCCGGCGCTTTCGGTTGCGGATTCCGCCGCCACCCGCCCGCTCTCGAGCGCGAGGCGGATGCCGAAACCCCAGGGGTCCAGGAGCCCGGCCGCCTCTCCCGCCAGCAGGGCGCTGCCCGCCCCCAGGTTGTAATGGCCCCCGGCCCCCATGCGGTTGGAGGAGGATACCTGCCGCATGGCTTCACCGCGCAGGCGCAGCCCCGCTTTCTGCCGCAGGAACGCGGCCAAGCCGTCCAACTCTTCGCGCCATCCATGCCCGGCGCCGTGATTCAAAGCCAGGCCGAAGAGGCCGCTTTTTACGAAGAAGCGGGCGATACCCATGCCCTTGCGCATGAGGGCCAAGCCCATCCATTCCGGGTCCCAATCCATATCTCCCTCGGAGAGGACGAGCATGGTCCTTTGCAGGCGTGGGGCGGCATAGGTGCGGTGAAACTCGGGCCGCAGGAGGCGCAGGGCGGTGGAGTCCGCCCCGTCCGCTGCCACCAGGTAAGTAGCCTCCAGCACGTCTTCACCCTCGCTCCTTGCGACCCGCATCATGACGTGATAGCCGTCTATCTCGAAGCCGGTCATCTCGCAACCGTCTATCACCTGCGCCCCGCATTGCGCGGCCAGGTGAGCGTCGAGGCGCGAACGGATCACCGATATTCCGGGTGTGGGGAAGGGCAGCTCGTAATCGCCGCCGCCCTCGCAGAGCAGGCGTGCTCCGCGAACGCCTGGGGGATCGGCCATGCAATCCGCAGGGATGGGCCCGAAAGCCTCCTCCAGGAGGGAGATGGCTTGCGGAGAGATAAAACCGCCGCAGGGTTTTTCGCGCGGCAACCTCTCCCTTTCCACCAGCGCGACCTTGAACCCGGCATCGGTGAGAGAGCGCGCCGCCATGCAGCCGGCCGGCCCCGCTCCCATGACCAGGCTATCGTAGTACACACGCCCACCTCCTCGGGAGTTATGGCGAAAAACGCCGATCGCGCCGTGCTGGCCTCAAGGTGCCAGGGGGCGGTTGGCGTCTATTTCCACTATCTCGCCCGTACCGGTCCTGGCGGCGAAGACGATACCCTTGGTATTATATTCCAGAATAGTGAGTTGCTCGCCTTGGTGCTCCACGTCACTCTGCTTTTCCGCGGGCCCGAACTCGCTTACCGCGTCGGAGGTCGAAGAAGCGATACCCACGCCTTTCGGTGTCCTTCCGGCATAAGGGGAACGCACGCTTATGGACACCACGGTGTCGAAATCACCCAGGGAATTGTTGCCGTCCTTGTCCTCCAGGTAGAGGTTCAACTTCCAGGGCCCGTAACCGCCCGTGTAGGTCGCATAGACGAGGCCCTCGGTGGTGAATCCGGAACTGTCCGGGCTCCCATACTTTTCTTCGACCGTCCGGAACTCGTCGCCCACGTTGATCCCCGCCGCGGTCTGTCCGGGCAGGATAGGCTCCGAGCCGTAAATCCCGAAGAGCCCGCCCTGGGCCTCGCCGCCGCCGCTCCTTTCCTCCACCGGCTTCAACCCGCCGTAGGAGTACACCACGGCGGTTATCACGCCATCCCTGCGGGAGACGAGGAAATCCACTCCCTTCTCGAAATAGGAGTAGAGCTGCAGGCTCTCGCTGCCCGTCCCCTGCGTATCGGTGACGCTCTCGCAGGGGCCGAATTCCGCCTCCAAGTCCTGTGCCGTGCTCCCGATACCGACCCCACCCGACGTGAGGCCGTAGTAGGGAGCGGAGACCTCCACGGCCCCCACCTCGTCGGCGGCATCCAGGTATCCGTTACCGTTGTCGTAGAGGGTTATGACCATGCGCCAGGAGGCGGGATCGTCGATATTTCCGCCCTCCCTGGTCCTTCCGTAATAGGCATACTGATAGCCGCCGTCCTTGAGCTTCTGTTCGGGCTCGCCGTGTATCTCCTGCACGGCGGAAAAGGGCTCGCCGATGTTCACGTCGGCTACGGAATAGCCGGGGACTATGGGATCGCGTTCCCACGCAGCCAGGTCTTCGCCCTCGCCCCCGCATGACGTGACGGCCAAGGCGAAAACCACCAGCATCGCGGCGAGCAGGCCGCAGGACGACTTTTTCGCGTGGCGCTTTTTCATCCCGGATTATCCTCCATCCCGGTCTCCAGCTCGCTGATCCTTCGAGCCACGCCGGGTGTAGGTCACGGGTATATCCAGGGCGGCGGCCATCTCCTGGACTGTGAGGAAAGCCTTCAGCCGGTTATCGGAAGGAGCGCCGGTCATGCCCGAGCTGAAGAGCTTCAACCGCTTCCCGTCCTTCCGCTTCAGGTAGACGCGCACGTAATATGACAGGTCGTGCCTGGAGGTCTTTTCTCCCTCGGACGCGGGGACTCGCGGCGACTCGATCACCTCCAGCTCCTCCAGCCCTTCCCTCCCGATCTTCTTACGGCTGGGTATGAAATAGTGGTAGCGCTCGATGGTCAGTTCTCGTGCCGCCGGGTCGCTGATCACGAAAGTGGGCGAGGAGAAGATGGTGAACATGCTGTAGAAGAGAAGCACGATGCAACCGATCCCGAACAGCAGGCGCAGGACGCCGAGAGTAGCCAGCACCGCGGAAACCACGGCCGCGTAGAAAACCAGGACGTGGAAGCCTTCCCATGGCCCACCTCGGACCTCGAACTCCATGCGCTCGCTGCCGCTCATGGAAACCCCCGCTATCTTCTTCCTGCTCTGAGATGACGGGACGCCGAAAAGCCCCGACGGAGCCATTATAACCCATGGAAACAGGCATCCTTCACGGCAAGGGCCAAGCCGAAGCGGTTCAATCGGGGGTTACCTTGTAAACGACATCGTGTTCGCGGGCGTGCCCGTCCACCTTGATGCCGACGATATCTCCGGGACCCGCTTTCTCCAGCCGGTCGTGCTCTATCTGGATAGACGACACCTCCTGGGTCCAGTCCGAGGTATGGCCCTTGATGTGGATGGTGTCTCCCACCTCGAGGTTATCCTCCAGCTCGATCGCCGCCACGCCTATCTTGGCATAGTAATGGGTGACCCTTCCCACCTGCTTCTCCATGCTTCACCCCCTTTCCCGTCCCCTGGCGACTGCTCCCCGGCGGACCGCCTTTAATCATCGAAGCAGGCGTTCCTGCCGGTGCCCGCGGCGGTGGTTTCGGTTATTCGATACCCCTTTGCGGCGAAGGCGAAACTACCGCGCGCGTCCTCGCATCCCTAACCATCTTTCGGTGCCCAAGGCATGGAATCCTGCGACCGTGCCCCGTATCTCGAGACCGCATTGCGGCCCATATGGGCTGTGACGGGCGGCGGGTCGGTGACCGCGCCGTTGAGCAGGATATATAATATGCATGAGATCGGCGAGGAGGTCGTATGCCCGGAGATGGTGACAGCAGGGAAGCGATACTGCGCAGGCTGCGCCGGGTCGAGGGTCAGGTGCGCGGGATAATCAGGATGATGGAAGAGGGGAAGGGCTGCGAGGAAGTCCTCATCCAGGTGGCCGCCGTGCGCTCGGCCATGGACCGCATAGGGATACACGTCATCACCAGGCGCATGAAGGAGCTCCTGAAGGATAACCTGCCCGATATGCCGGACGACGCGGTTACGGAGGCCGTCGATATCTTCCTCCGTTACAGTTCGAGGATCGGTCCCGTTGTTCCCGACTGACCGCGATTTTAGGTCATCATTTAAGCTCACCCGCCAGCAGGGATATCCTGGTGTCTACTTTCAGGTTTTATATAACGTGCGGCGGTAGTTTGTTGACACATGCCTTTAACGATGCTATATTGCGCCCGAACGCATACGTTTTCCGAGCGGTTGTTCCTAAAGCGCGAGCCATGGAAGACCGCCGATAGGGTGAAGTTGGAAACGATTTCGCCTCCCGTGTTTGGAAAGGAGAATGACATGCATCCAGTCCGTCGCGTCGTCTTTGCCACTTCTTTAGACCCCCCGGATATCTGAACGCCTCCCGATCTGATTTCTTGAGAAACGCGCGCGTCGTCCGCGCTCGTGGACGGGAAGGACACTGTAAAAAGACAAGACCATAGGGAGATACGATGAATAGAAGATCATTCGCGCTCATATGCACGCTCGTGGCGATCATCATGCTCGTGACGGCTCTCGCGGGCTGCGGATCGGAAGAATCCGGCACGGTACCAGAAGAGCAGGAAGTAGACTACGCCGACTCCATAATGGTGTACAGCGGGGCCGGGATGAGGAAGCCCATGGACGAGATCGGGCTGCTCTTCGAGGAGCAATACGGCACCAAGGTAAACTACAATTACGCCGGCTCCAACGCCCTTTTGAGCCAGATGGAACTGACCCAGGAGGGCGACGTCTACATGCCGGGCGAGACCTACTACATCGAGGTCGCCCGGGATAAGGGCTTCATAGACATGGAGGAGATGGTCGCCTACCACATCCCGGTCATCACCGTGCCCAAGGACAACCCGGCGAACATCCAGGCCCTGGCGGACATGGCCAAGCCCGGCGTGAAGCTGGTGTGGGGCGACCCCGAGGCGGCTGCTATCGGCAGGAAGGGCAATGACATACTGGAGAAGAACGGAATCAAGGACGCGGTATGGGCGAACGTCGTAGCCACCGTGCCCACTATGAACGAGCTTATCGTATATATCAGCGAGGGCCAGGCCGACGCCACCATCAACTGGGGTGACGTGGTGCAGGATGTCGAGAAGATACTCATAGTCGAAATACCCAGGGAGCAGAACCTCATAGACATCATCCCGGTGGGGAGCCTGACCTTCTCCAGGGAAATGGAGACCGCCGAGGCCTTCGTGGGGTTCTGCGCCTCCGAGGAGGCCCTGGAGATATTCGAGAAATACGGATTTCCTGCATACCCCAACCCGGATTATGAGGAATAGAAGGAGGCCTTTTAAGTTTTGGGCTCCCCGCTTAGCGTGGCGATGATGCCATGAAAAAGGTAGAGGAAACGCGGGCCGGGGGTGATACTCCGGCCCGCAAAAATGGCGATGGTCAGATGGTGGACAAGGGGACGCCGGGAAAAACGCCCGCGGAAGCGTTAACATACGAAGAGACGAGGCAAGGGTTCCTGGCCCGCCTCAAGGAGTCCAGGTTCAAGATATTCACCACCACATGCGCGCTGCTGCTGGGGGCTTTCGTGGTGGCGCTGGTCGTATGCATAGTCACGCACACCACTCCCGGCGCCCTTCTAGACAGCCTGAAGTCGCCGGAGATACTCTTCGCCATAAGGATGAGCCTCATCACCAGCGTGATCTCCACCTTGATGTGCATCGTCATCTCCGTTCCCGTGGCCTACGCCATGGCGCGCTACGACTTCTGGGGCAAGACCTTCCTCAACACCATCCTCGACGCGCCGCTCGCCCTGCCCCCGCTGGTCGCCGGCGTGGGGCTGCTCATCATCTTTGGCACCACCGGCTTCGGGAAGTGGCTGGCGGATGCCGGCCTCAGGTTCGTCTTCACCCCCGCGGGAATAGTGATCGCCCAGTTCTTCGTGAACGTCCCCTTCATGTTCCGCGTGCTCCGCTCCACCTTCGAGGGCATCAATCCCAGGTACGAACACGTGGCCAGGACCCTGGGCTGCACGGACGCGGCCTTTTTCCGCCGCGTAACCCTGCCCATGGCCAGGAACGGCCTGGTGGCGGGGGCCATCATCACCTGGTGCAGGGGCATCGGCGAGTTCGGGGCCGCGCTGATGGTAGCCGGGGCCACCAGGATGAAGACCGAGACCCTGCCCATCTCGCTCTACCTCAACATGTCCTGCGGCGACCTCGACCTGGCCATCGCGGCGGCGACCATCCTCATAGTCATATCCCTGGTGTCGCTGTATGTCTTTGAGAAGCTCAGCGGCAAGGCGCCGCTGTTCTGAGGTGAGGCGAAAATGATACGCATCGAGGATGTGCACAAGGACCTGGGAGAATTCAGCCTGAAAGGCGTGACCCTGGACATAGAAGACGGCGACTACCTGATAATCCTGGGGCCCACGGGAGCCGGCAAGACCATACTGCTGGAGACGCTGGCCGGCATATACAGCCCTGACAAAGGAAAGATATACCTCAACTGCAGGGACATAACATACAACCCCCCCAGGGAGCGCAACATCGGCATGGTCTACCAGGATTACATGCTCTTTCCCCACCTGACCGTAGAATCAAATATAAGGTTCGGCCTCAAGGCGAAAAAAGTGGACAAGGAAGAGGCCGGACGGGAGGCCGAGAAGCTGGCCGAGCTTCTGGGCATATCCAACCTCATGCACCGCCACCCCGGCACCTTGAGCGGGGGAGAGCAGCAGAGGGTGGCCATAGCCCGCGCCCTTATAGTCAAGCCCGAGGTCCTGCTGCTGGACGAGCCATTGAGCGCCCTGGACACCGAGACCAGGGCCAGGCTGCGGGAGGAGCTGCGGAGGATACACGACATGACCGATACCATGATGATCCACGTCACCCACAGCTTCGACGAGGCTTTCCTTCTGGGCAACCGCATGGCGATCATGAACGAGGGCAGGATAGTGCAGGTGGGAGAGATGGGCGAGGTCTTCCGCAAGCCGAACTCGAAATTCGTGGCCGACTTCGTGGGTACCACCAACATATTCCAGGGCCAGGCACGCATCGAAAACGGCCTGTCCAGCATCTCGGTGGGCGATGTCTCGTTCTACTCGGCCGTATCACTGAGCGGACCCGTATACACCACCATCAGGCCGTGTTCCATCCTCATCTCCCTTCACCCCATAGAATCGAGTGCCAGGAACTCCTTCACGGGCAGGATAACCCGGATACAGGACGAGGGGGGAATCATAAAAGTGGAGACGGACGTGGGGGTGCCCCTTATCGCCACCATAACCAGGCGCTCCCTGGACGACATGCAGCTGTGCATAGGCAAGGAAGTATATCTGACCTTCAAGGCCACCGACGTGCACGCGTTCAGTATCTGATGATGGGCGCGCGCCGCGGCTTCACTCTACCCCGTTAGCCTGATGCTGTTCGGGGTCGTGAAAGCTCGGGATCGGATAGGCATAAATCGGATAGACATATATAAACCGGCTCGGCTTGCGCCAGGCGCCCACAGGTGGAGGCGCCGGGAAGTCAGGCACCGGCCCCGCTGCCGAGCAGCGCGCGCTTCTTTCTCTCCAGGTAAGCCCTGTACCCGGCTATTATGCCCTTTACGGCGAACGCTACCAGTCTCCTGGTAACCGGGTTCTGCACTGCGGCGCTGTGGTACAGTCTGCCGAACAGCCTGATCCTCGCCGCGTCGCCCCGCCTTGCCTGCGGGAGCGGAATATCTATATCGACGGGCCTGGGGAAGAACCGCCTGGGGGAAAAGAACCACCTGAGGACGAGGTTGGTGGTGACGGCGAGGATGTCCCAAGCCCTTTCCTGGTTCCTGTGCACGGGCTTCTCCCCGGCGGCCATCTGCACCAGCTCCATGGGAAGGTACACGTCCATCCTGCTGTTGGTCAGCACCTTGATCAGTGAGAGGAACGCGTAACAGCCCGGGCAGGGGGCGACGAGTATGTCGGCGCCCGTCGCCTCGGCCTCCTGCAACCTGAGGTACAGGCTCTGCAGGAGGTTGAGCAGGGTGTGCAAGGGGTTGCTCGAGGTGGGCCCGAACAAGGTGGGGACGGTCCCGGCCCAGCCGCAGCAAAGCGCGTTCTCCCCGGCGTGCTTCATCTCGATGACCTGGCAGCCTATACGCTCCACCGTTTCGCGGGTGGTGTCCTGCAGTATCCCGTCCATGTATCTGCCGCAGCAGTTGTCGTGGACGGTGACCTTCACGTTCAGAGGCTCTTTTACCGTTATCTTCCCGCTCCTCAGCCGGTCCAGTATCCAGCTGTCCAGGAGCTCCACCTCGAAGCCGACATCGACGCCGAATTTCTTGGGCAGGACGTCGGTGAACATGGAGGCCTCGACCACCATGAAGCAGTACAGCTTCTCCACCCCCATCTCTGAGAACTTCCGCACCGCGAGCCTGCCCAGCCTTTCCGCCTCCTCCAGGAAACCGATCCTGTAGGCGTCCTCACCAATACCGAACATGCCGTCGCTGCCCGCGATGGCCGGCTTCAGCTCGCCCAGGAGAGGCGTCTGGGCGATATAGGGCACGAGGTTGTTGTAGAAGCCGGTGAGCAGGACCTCTTTCCTCGGATGTTTCAGGTTGTCCTCCCAGGAGCGCAGCAGCGAGAGCTCATCGGCTCCCATGAGCACCCTTATGTTGGTCCACATGTTCTCGGGCTCGTTGGGGAAGATGAACTTGGCCATGTGGGGGAGGCCTTGGAGCTTTCCCACTTCCTGGTAACGCTGCAGGATGAGCCCGTAGGGATTCGCGTGCTGTGGGCAGACGGAGTCGCAGATGTTGCAGGTGACGCAGCGCTGGAGCACGAGGGACACGTCCGTGTCTCCGCTTATGAGCAGCTCTATCTCCCGTTTGGCCTCCCGTTCCGGGAGCTCGAGCACCGGGCAGCGCTCGAAGCAGATGCCGCAGCGGTCGCACAGGTCTTCCTTGAAGAATCGGAAATCGCCTTCTGGATTCATCAGTAAGCCCCCTTCATCATTTGCGGTAAATTCTACAATAAGACCGGCCGTAGCGGGGAGTAAGCGATAAAACCCATCCTCCCCGAGCTGGGCAGGTTGTGGCACAAGCAGGTTCACAACCCTGAACTGTCATCCCGCTTGCCCACCGGTTAGGAAGCAGTTTGTGGGCCCTCGCCTACGTGTCTTGTCCTCCCCCTCAGGCTTTCTCGTGTTGAGTGATCATTACCATCAGAAAAAGCGCACCTGCCTCGAAAGGCAGCGTTCTCTCCGCAATCCACCCATGAAAGCAGCCTTCCCTCTGTTTTGAAACAGCGCTTGAACTGGCCCTTTTATGAATACGTTGTCGATTACCGGAAGGGATTTAAGATCACTGAATCGCCCACTGTGTCCAAATCGTGCCTGTTTTAAAGAATGTCATCGCTGAAGCGGATAATTAACCCGCGGATGCTGTAAACTGATAGATGCTGGCATATTCCTCCACTATTGGAGAGAAGGCAACTTCACTGGTTTCGCCTTCCAATACCTCTTCATCCCCGCTTACAAGGTTTTTCTGCAGAGGTGGCTGCCGTAGAACGCGAAAGGTGCCTGGGATGCGGACTGTGCATGTCCGCGTGTCCCTCCGGGTCCATAACCATCCAACTGAGGGAGGACCGCGAAGAGCCGTTCGAGAGGATGCTCGAACTGGGTATGGCCATCTTCGAGGGCAAGAGGAAGAACGCCGGATGAGCGCAACTGAAGAAGGGGCGAAACCACGCAAGCCCCGTCCCTTCCCCGTGTCCGGCCGCCGGATATTGATCTCTTAGTGACGCATGCGGAACGCCGAGGATGATCTCATCCTCCCTCGCGACGCCCGCTGGTCAGGACTGCGAACGCTCTCGTTTGTTTATGGCGTGCTCCAGCTCCTGCTTGCTCTTGGTCGAGCGGCCCGATAGAATCCCGCGCCCACCATCAGGGCTCCTGAGGGAGCGCCCGGAAGCCCGAGAAGGATGCCCTTATTCCATGCGATCAACCGACATGGTGAGGGTACATGAGAAGATAGTCGAACTGCATGACCACCTCGTCCTTCTGGTTGATGATCTTATAATCGAGGACCAGGATGCCCCTCTCCTTCTTGGAGGTTTCCCTTTTTTCCTTCACCGTGGCCTGCACCCGGATGGTATCTCCGATGCGGGTGGGCAGAGGGATGCGCATATTTTCCACTCCCAGCCAGGCGATTATGGAATCTCCCAGAAAACCGTTGATGCCCGCCAGGCCGATAGAGATCGCGAAGAGGAAGGGGCCGTGTACGATCCGTCCCCCGAAGATGGTCTTTTTTGCGAACTCCTCGTCCATGTGCAGGGGGAAGTGATCTAAGGTGAGGCTGGCCCAGGCGACCAGGTGGGCGTCGGTGATGGTGACCCCGAAGCTTTCCACCCCGTCCCCGATCTCGAAATCCTCCAGGCACTTGGTCTCCAGAGCTTTGCGCATGTCATACTCCTTTCCCTCGGTTTCCACGATGTTACCCGCCGCTGAAACCGTATTTCAAAGGCGAAAGCAGGCAGATCTCGCTTCCTGGTACATCTCTTCAAGACTTAACATCATCCGGGACACGCGGATGGCACTCCTCTGTCTCCCGATGATTCCGGGCCCGAACCGATATCTATCCGGCGCTTATCTCCGCCGCCCTGAGGGCCAGTTCGATGCACGGTTTCATATCGAACTCGCGCATGATCATTATCCTCTGTGCCTCCAGGGTTCCCTCCCCGTGCACGGTCCCGAACATGTGCACCCCGGAATCGCAGGTGGCGGTGATATCGCGGATGAGCTTTACCAACCTGAGCCGCTGTTCGGTGGTCACTCCCTCCCGGCCGCAGAGATAGCGGTCCAGTTTCTCGTGGAGGTCGGGATGGCGGTAGTCAGCCGCCGAAGGGCAGGTGCCCCCGATGCCTCCCGCTATCTCCTGCAGATACTTGATCATGAGGTGATAGTTGTCGGCGAAGAGGTACTTGCCTATGTTGCAGTGCAGCGGGTTCGGCCAGGCTATGCCTTCTACTTCCTGGTATTCATGGCAGGCCAGCTTGCTGTAGGTGTAGATGTTCTCGATGTAGATGACCAGCTCTCTCAGCTTGCTCTTCACGTTGGACGCCTTGGCCACGCCGTTAAAATCTGCGATGAGGTAAGCCGCTCCCAGCATGAGCTCCGCCACGGGGCCCTTGTAGCAGAGGCCGGTGAAGCGGTGCCAGGACGCAAAGGCCAGCGCCAGCGGACCGGCGAAGTCCCACTCCCCGCACATGAACACCCTTTCCCAGGGAACGAACACCCGATCGAAGATGATCATGGCATGGATGATGGGATGCTTACTGCCCATGGGGCGCTCGAAGACGTCATTGTTGTAGTGCTCGGGGTTGGCGATAAACGTCAACCCGGGGGTATCGACCGGGATGGCGAAGGCCACCGCATAGTCAGCGTCCTCCTCCACCATGTTCCGGGTGGGAAGGACCAGGAGCTCGTTGGAGAGCGGCGAGGAGGTGATATGGCACTTCGCCCCCTCGACCACGATGCCGTCCTCGCGTTTCTCCACCACGCGAAGGAAAACATCCGGAACCGCTTGCTGGTGCGGTCTCAAGCTGCGATCTCCCTTGGGGTCGGTGACCGCTCCCGCCAGCGCCAGGTCTTCAGCCTGAGCGAAATGATGATATCTCCTCGCCCTCTCTGCGTATCCGGTGCCGTACTTGCGGTCTACCTGGGGCAGGATCATGCGCAGGGCGAAAATAGCGTCCGTGCCGATTTCCTTTATGAACGGGTTATAACCCTCGCCATACCGGGAGACCTCATAGATGGCTTCCCGCCTCTTGAGCAGGTCGTCGGTATTCCGGGGAAAGAGGTAAAAGGCGGCGATCTCCTCGTTCGTCTCGGGGCAAGTGGCCACGACATGATGCCGCCGGTCCTCATCGTGGGTCATGCGGAAGGAAAGGGCCAGATGCTCCGCCGCTTCCTTGAAGATAGGGGCGGTGGTCACGTCCTTAATTATCTTTCCGTTCATGTAGACCTTGCGGCCATCCCGCAGACTTTCCAGGTACTCTTCGGGTCTTCTCAAAGCCATGGTACGACCTCCTGCTTTCCGGTAGCGCTCCGCTACCCTTCAAGGGGCTTGAATCTGGGAAGGCGGAATTCCTCGTTCACAGCTTCGAAAACCACCTCAACCGGCATCTCGCATCGCACCTTCAATGGGTCGGCCTCGACGATATTGGACAGGAGACGAACGCCTTCCTCCAGTTCGATGATGGCCACGATATACGGCATGTCCTCGATAAAATCGGATGGAGCGTTGTTCGTGACCACGGAAAAACTGTACACTTTGCCCTTGCCGCTCGCCTGCTCCCAGGAGAGTTCCTCCGAGAAACAGTGAGGACATGCCAGGCGGGGATAGAACACGTATTCCCCGCAATTCGAGCATCTCTGGATGATCAGTCGCCCGTCCCGGGCTGCCTCCCAGAAGGGGGCCGACCAACGGCTCGGATTGGGAACGGGCTTGCTCTTCTTCTCCGATGAGCTCATATTCGACCTCCTCGCCACTCTATGGGATCTCAGTTCCCAGGATCTCTACGTGAGCGTCCACGTAAGTGCCCCCGGTGGAAGTAACCGCGGCAAACCTTGCTCCTTCCACCTGTCTTTCGCCTGCCTTTCCTTGCAGCTGGCGGACGGCTTCCACCAGCACCGCCGCGCCTCCCCCCGCTCCTGTGTGCCCCTGGGAGAGCATACCGCCGTTGGTCGTGACTGGCAGCTCTCCTCCTGGCCAGGTGCGGCCTTCCCTGAACCACGAGCCGCTCTCGCCCCTCTCCATGAATCCCAGCTCCTCCAGGGCAATCATCTCGAAGATGGGATAGGAATCGTATATCTCGGCCACGTCTATCTCGTCGGGCTTCAGCCCCGCCCCCGCGAAGGCTTCCCCGGCCGCCTCCCGATAACCGAACCTGGTGATATCCTTCTCCTGGGAAAGGCAGAAATGGGTCACCCGGGAACCGTCGCCGAGGAGATATACCGGCTGGGGCGTGAGCTCCGCCGCCCTCTCCGCATCAGTCAGTATCCAGGCGGAACCGCCGTCGGCCAGCATGTTCGATTCCTTGGAATGCAGGGGAGTGGAAAGGACCTTTGATTCAAGCACTTCCTCCACGGTTATGGGCTTGCGGAACATCGCATTAGGGTTAAGGATACCCCACTTGCGGTTGCTCACCACCACAGAAGCGATCTCCTCTTCCGTGGTGCCCGTCTCGAACATGTATCGCTCGGTCACCAGTCCTGCTATTGAAGAATAATGCTGTCCGAAGGGCACTTCCCATTCCTTGCTGATGCCAGCAAGGGCAAAGAGGTCAATCCCTTCCTGGCTGGTCACTCCCGTTCCCAGTTTGTCGGAATGTATGCAAAGGACCATATTTGCTATTCCCGCGCTTATAAGCCCGGCGGCCGTCTTGAGCGTGGCAGAGCAGGAAGCGCCTCCCGCGAATACCTGGGCGTTGCACTTGACTCCCTTGAGCCCCAGCTCTTCCACCAGCATGCTGCATACCAGGTCGCTGTTGTACGCCGAGCTGTATACGGCTCCTATGGGTATCAGGAAGTCTATCTCGTCTTTGTTGATACCCGCCTCCCGGATTGCCTGGCGAGCCGCGAGAATCGCGAATTCCGCACAGCCTTTTTCGGGAAACCGGCCAGTTGGCACCTCGCCTACTCCGACCAGGGCAACCTTTCCTTTAAAGCTACTCATCGCCGATCCTTTCTCCCTGAATGATATCTAAAAAACCTAACATCACTTAAATTTTCTTAGCTATTTTAATATATCTAGTAATTTATGAGAAATACCTGGCAATGTCAAGAGAATTGTTCAGTTCAGGCGCTTTCCAGGAGCCAGTAGCAGTTATTTTCCTCACTAAGCCTGTTCCATACCATCATGGTTTAAAAACAGGATGTTCGAGTGGCGTTAAATTATATCTCAGTTGCCACCGGGATGGGTAAGACCCGAATCTATCATGCTGCCCGGACGGCCCGGTAGACCATATCGAAGAGAAACTCGCTGGATTCCACTATGAGGTGCTGTTCACCCCGCATAAGCAGGTCGAGAGTGATATCATCGAAGGTCCCGAAGTAAAGGTCCCGCACTGCAGGGAGATCGAGATCGGGCCGAAAATGGCCGCTTTCCATGCCTTCCTTGAGTATCTCCACAAAGTACTTGCTGTATTTTCTAAGGGATTGGTATCCCCGGGAAGAATAGAAGCCGATGTTGTTGCGCAGCTCCATGATGAGCAGGCTGTAATAGGTGGGCGCGTCTCTGACTGACCTGATCTGGTGAAGGATGAAGTTGTACAGCCGGTTGACGGGCGTATCGAGGTGTCGCAACGAATCCTGCAGCGACTTCAGGAATCCCCGCATGGCCACCTCGGGAATGGAGTAAAGCAGTTCTTCCTTGCTCTTGAAATACTCATAAATGGTCGGCTCGGTCACCCCTGCACGTTTGGCTATCCTCGAGATAGTCGCACCCCGGTATCCGTGTTCCTTGAACTCGGCGAGAGCCGCAGTCAGGATATCCCTCCGCTTGCCCGACTCGTCTTTGAAAGCATCCTCTTCCAGCTGACAGGTGGTATGCATGACCTGTTTGAAGAGGCAAGCCAGCTGGTGGGCATAGGGAATAATCTCCAACGGTTTCTGCAGCATCACCTTGGAGAGCAACAGGTGGTTGAAGGTACCCATCACCATGCTCGTGCACAATCCAGTAGGAAGCCTTTCATCGAAAACCCCCTCCCTCTTCCCGGCCTCGATGATCTCGTTCATCCTGAAACGATACTCCATGAGGGATCCATGGGCTTCGGTTCCCACGAAACGAGGCCTGTTCCACAGCTCCCGGATGTATAGCGAACTCTGCCGTGGGTGCTCCTGAAAGAAATAGAGGTGATGCCAGATGAACTTCCTGAAAAGGTTTTCCACCCCCTCGACACCCAGAAAATGGCTGTCAAGGCTTCTGTTTATTGCCTGAAAAAATCCCTCCGGAATGCAGAAAAGGATGTCCTCCTTGTTGCGGAAATGTTCATAAATCGTGGTTTCCGCCACTCCCGCTCCCGTCGCTATCTCATTGATGGTAGCTTTGGAAAAACCCTTTTCCGTGAACAGGTCCAGGGCGGCTTTGATGATCTTCTGCCCGGTCTGGCTCCGGCCTTTCGGGACTTCCTCCAACATCACGTCAACCACCCGCTTCCCTTATGACTGAACGGTCTGTTTAACGATTTGATTCCCTTCATCTCTGCAAACGCTTCCGAACCGGGTCTCCGATTATTATTCTGGCCCCCGATAGGCGCGTCCTCTTTCCATTTCATAATTAGTATTAATACTAACATATAAAAATGGAATATATCTATATGGGGTTATGATTTAGTTGACATTTTCTAATTATCCGATTATTTTAGAGGAAATTCTACTTAAACGTGATTATGGAGTCAGGTTTCGTCGAGTGCAAGCTAAAGGAGAAGCACCCATGGACTTTGCCCATTCACCCGAACAACGAATGCTCATAAGCTCGTTGCGCGAATTCCTAGCCCGGGAAACGCCGCGCGAGGTCGTGAGCGAATACGACACTCTTGATAAACCCCCCATGCATTTGCTCGAGAAGATGAAGGAGCTGGGGATATACGGGCTTACCGTTCCCGAAGAGTTCGGGGGAGCCGGAAGATGTCTGCTAGAGGCGGCCATGATGGTGGAGGAACTCTCCCGCGTCTGGCCGGCTCTCGCCTGGCTGTATATAGGCTCCACCTTTTATGGCGGCGAAAACATCAACCGCCTTGGTTCGCTGGAGCAGAAGAAGATGTTCCTTCCGGGTATCGCATCCGGCGACCTGCTGTTCGCCTATGCCCTCACCGAGCCGGAAGCCGGTTCTGATACCCTGTCTATCCGGTTGAAGGCGGAGCGGGAGGGTGATATCTTTCGGCTGGACGGCACCAAGACCTTCGTCTCCCTCCCCGATTACGCGGACTGGATCATCGTCTTAGGCCGCACAGAGAAAGGCGAGGACAGGCGCCATGGCCTCACCTTGTTTCTCGTGGACAGGCAGTCGAAAGGCCTGCTCTTCAACAAGATGGAGAAGCTGGGCTACCGCGGATCCACGCTCTGCGAGATAGTCTTCGACGGCGTAGAGGCGCCGTTGGAGAATATCCTGGGGGGGCCGGAGATGCTGCACCGTGGATGGGAACAGCTCGTGAAGACCCTTGACGTGGAGCATCTGGAGATCGCCGCCTGCGGGGTGGGGGTGGCCCAGGGGGCTTTCGAGCTCGCCAAGGATTACGCCGCTCAGCGAGTCCAGTCCGGCAGGCCCATCGTAAAGTTCCAGGCAGTCGCACACATGCTGGCCGATATGGCCACCAGCATCCACGCTTCCCGTCTGATGATGCACCACTGTTGCTGGCTGATCGAGCAGGGTCAACCGGCGGGGCTGGAAGCGTGCATGGCCAAGTATTACGCGACAGAAACGGCCAAGAAGTGCTCGCTGGACGCCCTGCAGATCTTCGGCGGCATCGGCTATACCATGGACTGCGATATACAGCGCTACGTAAGGGATTCCCTGGTCCTGACCATAGGTGGAGGGACCAGCCAGATCCTCAAGAACCTGATCAGCAACCTGATCTACAAGGTGAAGAGTTAGACCCGAGGAGGGCGCGGAAGATTAAGGGGCGTGGTGACTATGACCCAAGATAAAGATCAAGATGTAGTGATCATCGGAGCCGGAATGGCGGGCTTGACGGTAGGTACCCTGCTTGCCAAGAGCAGGGGGGAGAAAGTCGTGGTCCTGGAAAAGGAGGAGTTCCTGGGAGGGCGATTGGCCTCCTTCACCGGAGAAGGGGATCACCTGGTAATACAGGGGAAAGAATTGGGGGTGGAGGGATTTCGTGAGGCTCTGCGCTCCGTCTACACCTGGGTGGGAAGAGCCAAACCGGATCTCGAGACAATCTTCGAAAAAGGCCTCCTTGACGGTTACACTTTCGAGGCGGGAGGCCACGCCACGTTCTGGGGAACCAGGGGAAGGGTGGGCTATCTCCTTGATTACCTGGAAAAGCCGGTGGAACTCCCTGGAAACGAGGGATTCGCGGTCATAGACCCGCAGCTCAAGAAGCTCTTCCCCGTGGTGAGGGGCGGCAGGTATGGGTGGATGAGCGAGGAGTCGAACCGGGTGACCAAGAACATGCTGCGGGAAATGGCAACCGCCAGCGACGAGCAGATGGCCGAATGGGACAATATCTCCTTCGGCAAGTGGCTCAAGGATAGAAGCGACGACCGCAAGGCTTACGAGTTCATGGCCGCGATAGCCTCTATACATATGGTCATGGGAGAACCGGAGATGATCCGCGCCGGGGATTTCATCCGCTTCATGCGCACCGCGGTATGGATCGGCATGAACCTGATCAGCGGATCGACAGGCATCGTTCCCAAGCCGGGATTCGTACGCATCGGCGAACGTATCGCGGAGGCGTTGAGGGAAGGGGACGGAGAGATCCTCCTGGGGACCAGGGTGGATGAGGTCCTGGTGGAAGGAGGCAAGGTCAAAGGGGTGCGGGCGACCACGCCGGAGGGCGAAAGGGTGTTCCTGTGCGATAAAGTGGTGTGCACGGTACCCATCAAAAAGACCTGGCCTTTCCTTCCCAGGGAGCTCTTCCCCGCCTCTTTCGTGAGCAAGGTCGATGACGAGTTCTTCAGCGTGGGCATGCTGACCGGCTACGTGGCGATGAGCAGGGACATACTCGCGGAAGCGGGCCTCAACCCCAAGAGCTGGCTGCTGGCGCCCGCCATTATCAAGGCCGAAGAGGGCTACATAGGTGACGTGGATATAGTCTCCATCATGCCTTCAAACTTCAGCCACACCCTGGCCCCCCCGGACAGGTATACCTTGGGTTTCTCCATCGCCCTTACCGAAGGCGAGATGCACGACAAGAAGAAGATCGAACGGGTCATAGACGAATCAATGCGCCTTTTCGAGCAGGTCTTTCCCTCCATGGCGGAGAGCAAGGAGTGGGAGATATGGACCTGCTCCGACAAGGGGTTCGGGGATTGGCCTCCTCCCTCTGAGAAGAAGCCCGATAACGTCGCGCCCTTCCTGCCCGGCCTGTTTTTCGCGGGCGACGGCTACGGGGAAAAGACCTGGGGCAGCGGCATGGACGCGGCGGTGCTCTCCGCTCTGCTCTGCGTGGATGCCATGACGGGCGCGAATTTCGTAAAAGAAGTCCTTCCGGAGTACCACCGTTAAGCAGCAGGAAATCAACAGGGGGTGATTGCATGATCCTAGTGCATAAGGAACAGATCGAGGAGTATGAATCGCGTGGCTGGTGGCAGAGAGAGACCATCATCGATCTCCTGTACCAGAAAGCCAAGACCAGGCCGGAGATGGAAGCCCTGGTCGATCCGTACAATAAGCTGGATCTGATGGGCGGGGAGCCCCGCAGGATGACTTATCGGGAGGTCATCCAGGACGTGGACCGGCTGGCTGCCGCCTTGATGAGGATGGGGTTGCAGAAGGATGATATCGTCATCATGCAGCTTCCCAACACCACGGAGTTGGCCCTTACCCTTTTCGCCGTTGCCCGCGCGGGAGGCATCGCCAGCCCCATACCCATGCAGTGGAGGTCCCACGAGCTTCGTCATGCCCTGAGCCTGACCGGGGCCTCCGTGTTCATCGTCGCTCGTGAGTTTGGCGGGTTCTCCCATCTGGACATGGCCGGGGAGATGGCCGGTGAGAACCCGGAGATGAAGCTGATCGTAACGGGTGACCCCGGGGGCAACAAGGCGGTCGCTTTCTCATCCCTCCTGGAGGCGGAGATATCGACGGAGGAGTCGGCGGCCTTGGAGGGGCGCCTCCCCGACGCCAACGACGTCTTCACCATTTGCTGGACTTCGGGAACGGAAGCCAGCCCGAAGGCGGTTCCCAGGAGCCATAACCACTGGATGGCCATCTCCAAAGCGGCGGTGGAATCGTTCCTTCCTGATGAGGACTGCGTTTACCTGTCCCTCTTCCCTACCATCAATATGGCGGGACTGGGGGCAGTGATGATCCCCTGGGTGATCACGGGGGGGAAGATGGTCCTTCACCACCCCTTCGACCTCATGGTCTTCCTCCAGCAACTGGCAAAGGAGGAGATCTTCTATACGCTGGCCCCTCCGGCCCTTCTGGACCTTCTCGCCAAATCGCCTCAGTGGGCCGAGATGGACAAGGGTAACCTCAAGGTCATAGGCTCCGGGTCTGCTCCTCTCTCGGAATGGATGGTAAGAAAGTACCAGGAGGATTTCGGGATCAGCGTCGTCAATTTCTTCGCCTCTAACGAGGGAGTAGGTCTTTACAGCAGCCCCAAGGACATCCCCGATCCCGGTGAGAGGGCAAGATACTTCCCGCGTTTCGGGGTGAAGGGCCTGAAGTGGAAGGCCAAGGCGGTAGAGGGATTCCGCACCCGGCTCGTGGATCCCGAGACGGAAAAGCCGATCGAAGAGGCGGGCGTAGTGGGAGAGCTGCGCTTTGCCGGGCCCACCATCTTCCCCGGCTATTTCAGACAACCGGAGCTGACGGAGAGGGCTTTCGACTCGGATGGCTACTACCGGTCCGGCGACCTCTTTTCCATAGAGGGAGAGAACATGGACCGCTATCGCTTCCACGGACGGTACAAGGATCTGATCATCAGGGGCGGGATGAATATAAGCCCGGAGGAGATCGAGTCTCTGGTCGTGGAACATCCCAAGGTAGCGGAGGTGGCCGCGGTGGGGTACCCCGACGATCGCCTTGGTGAGCGGGTATGCATCGTGGTGGCGCCCGCGCCGGACGCGACGGTTACCCTTGAGGAGATCAACGAATTCCTCAAGGAGAAGGACATCGCCAAGTACAAGTACCCGGAGAAGTTGTTTATCGTGGACGCCCTGCCGCGCAACTCGCTCAACAAGGTGCTCAAAACGAGCATCCGCAAGATGCTCTCCGAAACGGCCTAGGAGGATCGAGCTTGACGTGCAAGAAGCCTCTCCCGGCGGAAGAGCCCGCACCCATTCGGACGTCCCTCACCGACATGCTGGATATACGCTATCCCATACTGGGGGCCCCCATGTTCGGTGTGTCTTACGAGGAGCTCGCCATCGCTGTTTCCCAGGCGGGCGGCATGGGTTGCCTGGCCCTCCCCAATTATGGAGAGGAGGAAACCCTGAGAGGGGCGTTGGCCCGAGTTCGGGAAAAGGTCGATAACCGGGTGGCGGCTAATATCCATCTTTCCGGCAGGTTTCCCTGGCAAAGACAGCTGGAGATATGCCTGGAATACGGTTTGCGCGTGTTCATCACCGCGCTCGGCGATCCTTCCCCCGTGGTGGAAGCGGTGCACGGCAGAGGCGGGCTCGTTTTCACCAGCGCGATAAACCTGAAGCATGCTCTGACGGCCAGGAGAAAGGGGGTGGACGGCGTCATCGCCGTGGGGGCAGGAGCTGGAGGTCATAGCGGGACTATCTGCGGCATGGTGCTGGTACCCTACTTCGTGAAATCGGTGGATTTGCCCGTCATCGCCGCGGGAGGAATAGCCACCGGAGCCCAATTGGCCGCCGCTCTTGCCCTGGGCGCCTGCGGAGCGGTGGTGGGAACGCGCCTCGTGGCCACCCCGCAAGCGGTCGTAAGTGAGGAGTACAAGCGAGCGGTGGTGGAGGCGCAACCGGAGGATATAGTGCGTACGGATCGCATTACCGGAAATCCTGCCAGTTGGATAGCCGCGAGCATAGAGGGGGTGGAGAAGAAGCCCCCACTCGGCTCTCCCGCCTGGAGTAGAATGTGGAGCGCGGGTCAGAGCGTCGGCCAAGTGGATGGAATAGAGGATGCCGGCAAAGTGATCCGGGAGATAGCAGAGGAATACCACCAGGTAATACGAGGGCTTCCTTGATGAAACCAGCGGCGCGCAGGTAGGTTCAGCCTGCGCCGTCGCGGCACTATCGAGGCGAATCTCCGGAAAACTGGTCGCGGAAGGCATGTACGAGGGGTTCGGCAAGGCGCTTCTCTGGTAAGCCGGCCCACGCATCACTCTCACTGACAGGCGTCCCTGCCGCTTGGCCCGGTGTGCGATAATACCCTTGTCGTCTCGTTTGAGGGGAGGCCTGGATGGCAAAGCAGATACCGCAGCCGGAGGAGGGCTTCAACCCCTTCGGGGATATGCTGGGCATCGTTTTCACCGCGTACGGAGAGGGCCGCAGCCGCTGCGAGCTGGAGGTCAGGAGAGAGCTGGTGAACCCGCACGGCGTCCTTCACGGCGGGGTCATCTATTCCATGGCCGACTTCGGGATGGGAGCAGCCGTGTATTCGACCCTTGCCGACGACGAACTATGCGCAACGGTGGAGATCAAGATATCCTACGTATCGGCGGTCAAGTCGGGCCGCCTGGCCTGCGATTCCAGGGTCATCGACCGCCGCCGCCGTATCGCCACCATCGAGTCCGAGGTGAAGAACGGCGAAGAGCTGGTGGCCAAGGCCCTGGGTACGTTCTACATCTACGACAAGAGATAGAGCTGGCGGCACTTGACGAGAGCCCGGGCGGAAGAAGAACGCGGCATCAACCCGGCGATTGTTGTGCCGATTCGGCGCACGGGCTCATCCTCCCTCTAGATATTCGAGCACCTCGGCGTCGCTCATATCGTGGAAGTCACCATAGAAGCTGGCTACCGCGAAGGGGTAGCGGGAGGATACGTACAGGCAGTGGAAATAATCGGCCAGGGGCCCGATGCGGTCCGCCGTGTCCGCGGGGCTTACCGGCACGGCCACGGAAATGTGTTCCGCCCCCAGTTGGCGGGCCATCTTTATCGCTGCGATCATGGTGTACCCCGTGGCCAGGCCGTCGTCGGTGATGACCACGTTCTTTCCCTTCAGCTCCGGGAAGGGGCGCTCGCCGCGGTATGCACTCTCCCGCCTCTTCACCTCTTCCAGGACGCCCGACGCTATCTCCTGGACCTGCTTCTCGGGGAGGCGCAGGGAGCGCATCATCCCCTCGTTGATGACCATGGTGCCGTCCGGAGCGATGGCCCCGAAGCCCGCCTCCGGGTTATACGGGATGGGGAACTTGCGCACCACGATGACATCGAGCATCCCTCCCACGGAGATCGCCAGCGGATAACCGACGGGAAGGCCTCCCCGCGGTATGCCCAGGACTATAACATCCTGCCGCGGGCCCTGGTACGATTCCGCGAGCCGCCGCCCGGCTTCTTCGCGGTTCTCGAAAAGCACCGGCATGGCGATCCCCTCCCATCTTTTAATCGCGCCCTACTCTGATTATTCCCAGGCATGGTCCGCCCGATGCCTGCCAAGTCTTATACATTCAGGAATGCGATGCGCAAGCGGCCCCCGCAATAATATTATCTGGACAGGGTTGTGATAATGGATTGGAAAACGGAGGTCAAGGAGCCGTCCCAAATACGTATGCCCGCACGCCGCTCTCATCCGCGGTTCCTTCCGTGGCGGGGCGGGGCGCTTCGCGTGCAGGCTCAAGGGCGGGAGTCGGCCCTGATCTCCAGGACCGCGGTGCCCTCGATGACGCGTGTTCCGTCCGCTTTCTCCGACCACACCACGCAGTTTACCCTGGAGAGGTCGCCGGCATCGGTGATGCTTTCTATAACCGCCCCGGCGGTTATCTCCTCGTCGGGGTAGACGGGTTTTTTGAACCTCACGTCGATCTTTTTCACCCCGTCCGGATGCCCCGCGAAATCGCACAGTATCTGGGTGATGTAGTTGAGGTGCATCACGCCGTGCGCGATGATGCCCTCGAAACCTATGTCCTCCGCTATCCCGTCGTCCTCGTGCACGGGGTTGAAGGCGCCCACCATTTTGCCGTACCTCAGGATGTTCCTGCGGGTTACCGTATGGCGTACGCGAGGGAGTTCCTGCCCGACTTTTAAATCCGTAGAAAGCATACTGACGCCCCCTAACCCACCCTCAGGGTCGACCTCGCGGCCACCACCGGCCTTCCTTCCTCGTCCGCTATATCCCCCTCGAAGGTGATGAACTCGTACTTGCCTTCCCCGTGTATATCCGCTATCCTGCCGCGGATGGTCAGGACATCCCCGGCCCTGACGGCACGCTTCCACTCGTAGACCTGCTCGACGTGCACGATGGCCTTGCCCGGGTCCAGACCCAGTTCCTCGTCGCTCACGATGTACGGCACCAGGAGAAGGGTATAGGCGCCCACCAGGGTATGCGGGGCGTAAAGAACTTCGGCATCGGCGTCGTTGAAGTACGGGTTGGGATCCTCCACCACTTTCGCGTAGGCCAGGACCATCTCCCGGGTCAGTTCGTAGGTGACGTGGGGATATTCCTTGCCCACCACGGACTTGTTCACCGCCGCTCACCCCCCGGATATGACGCCTTTTTCCTCCAGCCGGTCCAGCCGTTCACGGCTGTAGCCAAGCAGTTCCGCCAGGACCTCCCTGGTATGTTGGCCGAGCGTGGGTGCCGGTCCGCCGATACGCAGGGGAGTCTCCGGGAACTTCAGGGTGGGCCCGCATATGGTCATGGTCCCGGCCCCGGGCTGTTCCACATCCTGCAGCATGCCGCGGGCCCTGGTCTGCTCCATCTCTATCGCCTCGGAGACGCGGTTGACGGGGGCTACCGGCACCCCGGCCGGCAGCAGGACGCCCATAACATCCTCCCGGGTGCGCCGCGAGGTCCAATCCTCGATGATGGGTTTGAGTTCCGGCTCGTGCTGGGTGCGGTTGGGGTTGTCCTTGAACCGCGGGTCGTCCTTGAGGTCGGGCCTGCCGATGGCGTCGGCCAGGGCGCCGAAGTTGGTCTCGTTGCCGCAGATGATGAGCACGTCACCGTCACTGCAATGGAAGGTGTCGAAAGGGGTGATGTACTTGAGCCGGTTGCCGTTGCGCGTGGGCTCCAGGTGCTCGACGGTGTAGGTAAGCATGTTAGCGTCGAGCAGAGTGAGGGAGACGTCGAACATGGAGACATCTACCAGGTTCCCCTGGCCGGTCCTCTCTCTGTAATAGAGGGCCATGCATATCCCCATGGCTCCGAAGACCGCGGACGTGATATCCGATATCAGCGAGCCTACCCGCGTGGGAGGCCCGTCCGGGAAGCCGGTGATGCTCATGAGCCCGCTCATGGCTTGGATAACCGAGTCGTATCCGGGGAGGGGCGAGAGTGGGCCGGTCTGCCCGTACCCGGAGATGGAGCAGAGGATGATATCTTTTTTCAGCGCCTTGAGGCTGTCGTAGTCCAGGCCGAGTTTGGCCAGGGTGCCGGGAGTCATGTTCTCCACCACCACGTCGCTTATCTTTACCAGCTCGCGGAATATCTCCACCCCCTCGTCCTCGCTCAAGTCGAGGACCATGCCCTTCTTACCGCGCTGCAGCGTGACGTAGGAGGCGCTCCAGCCTTCCCTGAAAGGGGGAAACAGCCTGGAGTCGTCGCCGCGCAGCGGCCTCTCTATCTTGATCACCTCGGCTCCGGCATCGGCCAGGAACATGCTGCAGGCGGGGCCGGACACGGAACCTGTGAAGTCGAGGACCCTTATCCCTTCCAGAAGACCGCCCATAGCTAAACACCTCCCGGTAAACGAACCGGCCTTTTAAGCTGGTCCACCTGCTGCGTTTGATGCGGGTGCGTCTGCGATGAGGCTGTATGTATGGCGCGTAGATGATGGGTTAGCGGACCTTTTGCGTGCTGGGCACGCACCCCCTTCCGCTGGCGATGCTATTCTACCACGGCACGGAGCTGCCTTGCATACAGCATGGCTTGCTTTATTCGACTCCCTGGAGGGTTACTAAATTCTTGATCCCGGACCCCTGAATACCGGGTGGTGACCAAGCTTTTCAGCTCCGGCCCCGGGATGTTGCACTGAATGGAAAACGCAACTTCTTAGCTCTGACCCCTAAAAGTCGCATGGGGAAGGGGCGCGGCTGCGAGCCGCGCCCCTCTGGTTCCGGCCTTCGGGGGGTGAGGCCGTGTCTTTCCCTGCTGACCCCCGGGGGGTGTCAATCCTTGTCGCGCGAGGCCTTGAGCAGTTTCCAGGCTCCCTTGAGCATCGCCAGGCCACCGAGTGCCGCCCCGACCTGGGTCGCCGGCCTGAGCAGGGGGGTGAGCCCCTTCTTGGGCTTCCATTCCACGTTAAGGGATACGGTCCTGCCCAGCTTGTCCAGGGCGATGACCTCGGATACGTGGTTGGCGTTCCAGATAGCCGCCTCCATGCCTCCCGAGGAAACGTGCGTCTTGGTGTAGTCGCCGGTGAGATAGAGATTGTCCAGGGGAGAGCGCTGGTAGGGGCGGTGGCTCTCCATGCCCGGCAGGGCGCGGTAAACGCCCTGGCGCTGCCTTACCACCTTGTACTTGCGCACCTCCGCCTCCCTTGCCGTGGGGAAGAGGGCTTTTATCTGCTTGATGGCGATATCGAAGATGACCTCGTCCGGCAGCCCCTCTACGTGGTCGGCGGGGGAGAGCACCATCTCGAACATCGAGCCGCCCTTGAAGATATCGGGAAGCACGTTGGAGAGGTCGGCGTAGGTGTTGAAGATGCAGTTGTTGGAGAAGAAGGTCACGTCCACGTCGGTGAGCTTGCGGTCGAACCATACCTGCAGCGACATCGAGGGGGCGTACTGGAAATGCCACAGGTCTTTGAAATAGTCGTAGAAGAAGGCCTCCTTGGGGAGCACCCGCCGCAGCGAGTAGGGGCTGATGGCGGAGACGTAGAGGTCCGCGGTCCTCTCCTCGCCGCCCACGGTGACGCTCTTCACCTTGCCGTCTTCCAGGTTGATGGCGGTGACCGTTTGCTTCAGCTCCGTGGTGCCGCCTTTGGAGTGGATGTAGTCCAGGCAGGTGTCAACCCAGATCTCGCCCAGCCCGCCGTTGGCGAAGCCCACGCGGGCGCTGCCCGGGTCCGCGGCTACCTTGCGGAACCAGTTGAGCATGACCTTGGCGGAGATCATCCACGACGGGGTGAAGGTAAGGCCGTTTATCCCCGGCTCCAGAGGCAGGAAAGAATCCTTGGGCGCGCGGCGCACCAGCCACTGGCCGAAAGTCACGTCGTCCAGCTTATCTATCTTGCTGTTGGAGTACATGACCCCACTGCCCATGCCTATGGCGGTAAAGAGCAGCTTCCACTTGGGGATGGCGGTGTACGACTTGAGCAGGTTACCGAAGGCCACCGCGGCGTGGAAGGGCGCCGGCAGGTTGGCGAACCTGAGCACCGCCTCCTTGCCGCCTTCCTGCATATAATAGAACTCGGTCTGTTTCCACTGGATGTTTTTCTCGATGCCCATCTTGTTAAAGAAGTTGAGCAGGTTGACGTAGTAGGGGAAGAAGACGTGCAGGGCGTT
This sequence comes from uncultured Actinomycetota bacterium, assembly GCA_964462595.1. Lineage (GTDB taxonomy): Bacteria > Actinomycetota > Geothermincolia > Geothermincolales > RBG-13-55-18 > SURF-21. The sequence continues at coordinate 324 of CAYWXM010000057.1, read as the reverse complement.
GTCGATCATGTCCCCGTCTTCGTCCAGCCACGAACTGGCGCGCCCGCCGAATATCTCGTCGGCCTCCACCAGTTCCACTTCGATACCCAGGTCCAGCAGGTTGACGGCCGTGGCCAGTCCGGCCATGCCTCCTCCCATGACCAGCGCTTTCATATCTCGCTCTCCTTTCTCTTGGCTGCGAACTTACTGCGTCTTCCCGCCCTTAGGCGGGAGTTTGTGCGACCCCTGCAACATATTCCCGCTAGCGCTTCCCCCCGGGCGGCCGGGATCCCGCCGCCCCGGCGGCTATCCCAAAAAAACCCCCCGTTCTCACCCCCCCGTTTC
>CAYWXM010000056.1:0-6242 GCA_964462595.1 uncultured Actinomycetota bacterium | reverse complement strand
ATGCCGGTAGTTGCGCCCTTCTTCTCTCGCGCGGTGTTCCCCGGCACGCAAGTCGCTGACCCCCAGGCCAGGCAGAGGGGTCACGCCCGGGAATCGGCCGCAACCGCTTCCCCGCAGACAGTTCGTCGGCGTTGAATTGCATCGACGGTTTAAGGCGCGACTTTTAAGCCCTGGCCCAATAAGCCCTGTCCCCAAAAGGTTATACTCCTGCCGTGCATGGTAGAATAAAAACTGCATGTAAACGACTAGGGTATATAAGATTATCCGGGGCTGATAACACGGGAGCCATGCTTACGATCAAACGGGCTGAAAACATGAGAGCCATGCTTCTGCGATGTCGCAGCGGGGCTATAGCTCCCGTACAGAGCCACGCATCCGCGGGGAAGGCATGACGATGCGGGTATATACGGCAGGATTTGGTTCCGTGAAGCGAGCCCGACGCCGGGCGAGGAGGCGCGTTAATTCTATCGCCTGTGCGACGGTTCTTCTCTCGTTCCTCGTGGCCATGTCCGCCCTGCCGGCGGGTGACCTCGATGCGCATGCATCCCCGCGCGCCCAGGTGGGGGAGGAACAGGCACAGGCGGGGCCCGCAGACCTACGAGATATCTCCGGTGCCAGCCCCGACAACGCGTGGATAGTGGGCGACAGGGGAGTCATCTTCCATACCGGGAACGGTGGCGCCACGTGGGTCCCCCAGGACTCGGGCACGCAGGAGGACCTCCTTTCCGTGTGTGCCATCAGCGGCTCCATTGCCTGGGCTGCGGGGCGGCGCGGCACCGTCCTGCGCACGGAAGACGGCGGCATCACCTGGCAAGCCCTGGACCCAGGCCTCGGGCGCGATATATATTGCATCTCCGCCGCCGGGCCCGCCTCCTCCTGGGCCGTGGCCGACGGGCCGGTTATCCTGCGCACGGAAGACGGCGGCATCACCTGGGATCACCTTGAGCCCGGCAACCAGAGCCGGCTGGTATCTATACGCGCCATCGGGATCGAAGCGGCCATGGTGGCGGGAGATAACGGCACCGTCCTGCGCACGGAAGACGCCGGCCGCAGCTGGGACATGCAGAACACCAATACCGGCGATAACCTGGTCGACCTGTGCGCGGCGCCTTCCACCCTCAAGACCGACGAGGGATCCGGAACCGCGCCTGGTGACGAGGCCTCGGCCTCGAATGCGGGAGAGGACGCTGCGTCCTCTTCCTTCGCGGTATGGGCGGTGGGCGAGACGGGTACGGTTATCACCACGGGCGATGGAGGCGCCGTCTGGACCGCTCGCAATATAGAAACGACCACGACCCTCTCGGCCATATGCGCTGCGGACGCTTCCACTGCCTGGCTGGCGGGAAGGGGCGGCCTGCTGCTCAAGAGCACGGACGGGGGGGTTACCTGGAGCCCTCAGGATACGGGCAACTCCAACACCGTCCTGTCTCTCTATGCACCAGACGGCGACAATGCGTGGGCGGTGGGCGAGAGCGGCACGGTGGTCAGGACATATGACGGGGGAACCACCTGGGTTCCCCAGTTCGTTGGCGACGGACGCGCTTTGAACGACGCATGCGCGAGCGGCGGGGATCCCTCCGGCACGGCCTGGGTTGCGGGGGAGGCGGGAGCCGCCCTTCGTACCACGGACGGCGGATTCACCTGGACGTCCGTTTATCCCGGCACCACCAGGAACCTCTACGGCGTGGCGTCTCCCGATCCCGAAAGCGCCTGGCTGGTGGGCCAGGACGGCCTCGTCCTGCGCACCTGGGATGGTGGTAAAAGCTGGGAAGAGCAGCCCTCCCGCGCCGGCTACGACTTGCACGACGTGTCCTGCGTGGACGGCAAGACCGCCTGGGCGGTGGGGAGGCGGGGCATCATAGTGCGCACCTTCGACGAGGGATATACGTGGTACCGGCAGGACCCCAAGGGAGAGGGGCTGGGTGAGGGCCAGGGCGTGGCGGACCTTCTCGGGGTTTATGCGGCCAGCGACACGACCGCGTACGCGGTGGGCCGCGGCGGTGTGATCATAAAGACCGCGGACGCGGGTGAGACCTGGAGCGCGCAGGAATCGGGCACTACGAGCGACCTTTTCTCCGTAAGCGGGAGCGGCGCGGATAACGTCTGGGCTTGCGGCAAGGACGGCACGTTGCTGCACAGCAGCGACGGCGGGCGAACCTGGTATCCACTGAATGCCGGGACCGGCGCTGATATCAATGCCGTCTCGGCTGCTTTTATCCCGCCAGTGGGCGGCACGGGTGCGGGAAGCGCGGAGGCGGGCGATACGGGTGCCGGAGGCGCGGCGTCTGGTAATAGCTCTCAATCCGCCTGGATCGCGGGCGATGGCGGTTTCGTGGCATGGACGGCGGACGGCGGCCGCACCTGGACCGCGCAGGACACAGGCACTGTCAATTCCCTCAAGGGCATCGCAACAGACGGCCCGGGCACCGCCTACGCCGTGGGCGCGCGCGGTACCATACTTCACTACCGCGATTCGCCGCGACTGGACACGGTTTCCCCGTCCACCGCGGAAGCAAAAAGCACCGTCACCCTCATCGGACTGGCTTTTGGTAACGGCATTCCCGGCTCTTACGTTTCCTTCGGCTCCGTCAAGGCCACCGAGTACGCACACTGGAGCGACCGTATCATAAAGGTGGTCATGCCCGCGGGCGCGTCCACGCGCGAGGAGATAACCGTCACCACGCCGCAGGGCAGCAGCACGGGGCGGCTGCTCATCATCCTTCCCAGGCTTGAGGGGGTGAGCCCCCGCTACTGTCGCGCGGGCAAGCCGCTGACCATATCCGGGGCCTCGTTCGGGTCCAGCGGCGGGGATTCGTACGTGACCGTGGGCGGGGTGAAGATCACCCAGTTCGAGTACTGGACTAACAACCTCATCCGCTTAACGGTGCCGGGCAACGCGCCCGAGAGCGCCGAGGTGAAAGTGGTGACCGCATCGGGAGCGTCCAACCCGGTGAGCGTGACCGTCTCCAGGACGGCTCCGCCCCTGCCAGAATTGATCAAGCCAAAGGCGGATTTCCTCGACCCCACCGCGGCGAAGACCGGGGAGGAGGTCGCGATATACGGCAGCAGTTTCGGGCCCAGCCGCGGCTCGTCCTGCGTGTCCTTCGGGGCGGTTAAGGCGGCCGAATACACGAGTTGGGCCAACGACCTCATCGTGGTGAAGGTGCCGGCAGGTGTCAGCGGCGAGGTGAAGGTGACCGTTACTACCCCCGCCGCCACTTCGGGCGCGCTCGCCTTCACCGCCATCATGCCCCCGGCCATATCCGGCATAACCCCGTCTTCAGGCCCGGCAGGCGCACAGGTGGAGATAACCGGGGCGGGCTTCGGCGCGAGGGAGGGCCCCAGCAGTTACGTCTCTTTCAACGGCGTGAAACCCCCGGCCTACGATTACTGGTCCGATGAACGCATAGTGGTAAGGGTGCCGGCGCAGCTGACGGGCAGGGTGGAGGTCACCGTGACCACGGAGGCGGGCGCTTCCGGCCCCTTCACGTTCTACGTGAGAAAGCCTGACCTGCGGGCCGTGGACGCCGCCGGGGCGGCGGTCTGGGCGGTGGGGGAGCAAGGGAGCGTCATGAGATCGGGCGACGGCGGCTCGACGTGGGAAGCGCAGGATCCAGGCGAGGGTCTCTGCCTCTACGGGGTGGCGGCGGGCAGCGCGAACAAAGTGTGGGCGGTGGGGGAAGGCGGGATCATCCTCATGAGCGCGGACGGAGGAGAGCAATGGGAGAGACACCCCGTCGGGAGCACCCGCACCCTCTACGCCGTGGACGCGGCCAGCGCGACTACGGCGTGGGCAGTGGGCGAGTCGGGCGTTATCCTCAAGACCGCCGATGGTGGGATAAGCTGGCTCGCACAGGCTTCGGGCACCGGGAATGACTTATACGGGGTGTGCGCCGTCGATGCGGATGCCGTGTGGGCGGTAGGCGAGGGCGGCGTTATCCTCTCGACGGCTGATGGCGGCGCTACCTGGACGGCCAGAAACTCGCGGGTCTCGGTCGCCCTTTACGGGGTCTCGGCGCCGGGCACCGGCACATGCTGGGCCGTAGGGGCCGGGGGCACCATAGTAAAGACCGACGACGGCGGCCTCACCTGGACTCCCCAGGGCTCCGTTACCGTCGGCACTGAACCTGTGGCGAGCGCGGCACGGGGGCCGAAAGATAGTGCCGGTACGAGCGATGAAGCGGGCGAGGAAGAGGACGCCGAAACGGGCGGCGCAACGTCTGTAGGAGAGAACGATGAAACGGACGCCGTAGCTGGCGGCGGAGCGAACGCCGGATCAGGCAGGAGCGGGGACTCCGATGCGAGCGACGAAGCGGGCGGGAGCGCGGTTGAGGAGGCCGGCGATCAGACCGGAGGAGTAACAGGCGAAGAAACGGGTGCCGGCGCACTCGACGCAAATCAATCTATCCCATCCCCCCAGGTTGCCGTATCCGACCAAAGCGCCCCATCCACCGGGAATACGGGGACCGATGCTTGCGGAACCGCCGCCTTCTCGAGCGTCACCACACTGGCCCTGCGCGCTATCTTTGCCGCAAGCCCGCTTCTAGCCTGGGCGGTGGGGGAAGGCGGAGTGGCCTTCAAGACCACCGACGGCGGCCGCACCTGGGCCCCTTGTGGCTCCCCGTCGCCGTCCCTCTACGGTGTGACCTTCACGGGCACCCGCGCCCTGGCCGTGGGCAAGGGCGGCACCACCCGCGCTCTCCCCTAGCCATAGGCCGAGGGGTCACGGCCGAGGGGTCACGTCCGGAAATCGGCCGCAACCGCTCCCCCGACCTTGGGGTCATCCGGCCTTAGGGTCACGCCCGGAAATCGGCCTGATCGAGGTCTCATTCCGGGGAGGCCGAACTCTCGGTTATTCCGCTCACATTTTCCGGATGTCCAGGTAAAGCCTTGGGGTCAGCCTTGGGGTCACGCCCGGAAATCGACCGAACCTGAAACCAGCAGCTTTTTCGGTGAAAGCGTCCGGCTACTCCGCTCCCATATTTTGGATATTCAGGATGACCCGCATAGGGTCGCTCTCGTACATGAGGCGGTGCGGCCTCGAGGAAACCCCGGGATGTGCCTCGGAATGGCTGCATCTTACGATGAAAAATACCGATTCTCCATCGGCTGTGGAATATCTTTCCATGGTCTCTACGAGGGAATCTCCCAAACTAACGGGGGTGTCGGGAGTGGCGAAGGGTGCGTAATCGAATTTGTAGGTCACGATGTCACTCAGCGATATGTATATCTCGTAGTATCTCTCGGAGCCGGGACCTCCCGGGTACCAGGTTCTGCAGTTGGGGACCTCGGTGACCTCGCTCCCGTCGCTGTTCTCGAACTCGAAGACGATACGGAAATATTCGCCGTGGTTGGACCACCTGATGTCGCTCACACGCAGTTCGGGTATATACTCGCCGGTGCCGATCTCCTGTCCATCGAGAATGAAATCGGTGTTGCCTCCCGAGGTGGAAGCATCATCGTCTTCCGCATCGTCCCCGTCCTCCTCGTCATCTGCGTCATCTTCGCTGTCATCTCCGGCTTCCTCGTCCGCCTCGTCTTTTCCGTCTTCTTCGTCCTCCTCGCCCTGCTCCATCTCCTGCTCGGCGTCCTGTTCCGCGCCTTTATCTTCCTCGCCGCATCCCGCACAAGACAGGATGGCCAGGAGTACGAGCGAAACTGCGCACATCAGCGCGATGATACGCATCCAGACACCCCAATCCCCCTTGCTCACCTTCATCTTCCTGCCTCCTTATCAGGTCGACGTCTCTAACCTATTGTCTAGCCCCATCCATCGACGTTTAAACCCCACTGCCTTCAGGACTATCGAATGTTTTTGATCTTCAAGCGTATATCCGGGAAGGTCATTACAACCCCCTGCAAGAGGAACAGCCCTGGTATATTGTCCCACGTGGTGTTTCCGTATTGCTCCGTGTCGGCAGCAGACCGCGGGAAGCCTTGCCTGAGCACCCGGCTATCTGTAATGGCCGGTATTTCATTCCCTTAGGCTACAACCCCCTGCAAGAGGAACAGCCCTGGTATATTGTCCCAAGGGGTAATATCTTTATGATCCGCGATAGTCAATGGAGGAGCCGTAACATAATCCCGACCCTCGGATATTGGTAGTGGCCGATTTCCAGGCGTGACCCCTCGGCCGACGCCGTGGCCGATTCCCGGGCGTGACCCCTCTGCCTGGCCTGGGGGTCAGCGACTTGCGTGCCGGGGAACACCGCGCGAGAGAAGAAGGGCGCAACTACCGGCAT
>CAYWXM010000055.1:0-6040 GCA_964462595.1 uncultured Actinomycetota bacterium | reverse complement strand
ATCATCTCGGTGATGGTGAGGCCCGGCTGCCTGGGAAGCCCTTCCACCCCCCATGCTTCCTCGAACCTTCTCGCCACCTCCTCGTCGTTCACCTTCTGGTAGGCGGGATAGACGTTGGGAAGGCCCCCCAGGTCGCACGCCCCCTGCACGTTGTTCTGGCCGCGCAGAGGGTTCACGCCCGTGCCCGGCTTGCCCACGTTGCCGGTGAGAAGGGCCAGGTTGGCCAGGGAGAGCACGTTGTCGGTGCCGGTGGTATGCTGGGTTATGCCCATGCAGTAGACGATGGAAGCCCTCTCCGCCCCGGCGTAGAGGCGCGCCGCCGCCACAAGTTCTTCGGCGGGTATGCCTGAGATCTCCTCCACCCTCTGGGGAGTGAATTCCGCCACCGCCTTCTTGAGGTCCTCGAAGCCCTCGGTACGGGAGGCGATAAACTCGGAGTCCTGCAACCCCTCGGATATCACCGCGTTTATCATGCCGTTGATAAAGGCCACGTCGCTTCCCGGCCTGGGCCTGAGATATATGTCGGCGAAACCGCTGAGGTGGATGGAGCGCGGGTCGATGACGATTAGCTTCACGCCCTTGCGCACGGCCGCCAGTATCCTCTCACCGATGATGGGGTGCTGCTCGGTGGTGTTCGACCCCACCACCAGTATGACCTCGGCATCGTCCAGGTCGCCGATGGAGTTGGTCATGGCACCGCTGCCGAAAGCGGTGGCCAGGCCGGCCACGGTGGAGGCGTGACAGAGGCGGGCGCAATGATCGACATTGTTGGTTCCGACCACCGCGCGCGCCAGCTTTTGCAGCAGGTAGTTCTCCTCGTTGGTACAGCGGGCCGAGGTAAAGAAACCCACCGAGTCGGGCCCGCCTTTCTCCCGCGCCTCGCTCAGTCCGTCGGCCACGGCCTGCAGGGCGGTTTCCCAATCCGTCTCCACCAGCTCTCCACCGGAGCGCACCATGGGCCTTGTCAGCCTGTGGTCATCGTACACGAACTCATGCAGCGACCACCCCTTTATGCACAGCGAACCCTGGCTTACGGGATGGTCCTTCTGGGGCAGGATACCGGTAAGGAGGCCACCGGTGACCTCGAGCAGTACCCCGCAGCCCGTGCCGCAATATACGCAGGTCGAGGGAACGAGTCGGTAGCTCATCTCCTTATCGCTCATGCTGCTCCATCCTTTCCAGCCTGTCTATATCGCCCTCGCTTCCCAGCAGGCTCAGGGGGCTCTTCCCCTCCGCGCTTTCGCCCGCCCGGTATTCCAGCTTCACCTCCATGATGTCCTGCATCTTGCGGTATAGGCTGCGCAAGGGGATCTCCGCCGGACAGGCCTCCTCGCACAGGCCGCAGTCGATGCACCGCCCCGCCATGTCCAGGGCCCTTATGATGTGGAAGGAGGGGAACTCGGGGGGCAGCACCCCGGGCTCGACCAGGCAGGGGTCCTCCAGGGCGCACTCCTTGCAGAAGCACATGGGGCAGATGTTGCGGCAGCCGTAGCACTTGATGCAGCGCGAGAACTGTTCTTTCCACCACTGCAGCCTTTCCGCGTCCGGGAGGGACTCGACTTCCTCTATCACCTCGTTGCGCTGCACCGCCTCCACCTTGTCTCCCATGGCTATATCGCTGGGATAGGGGCGCAGGCAGCCGCACCTCTCGGCCTCCTCGGCGCTGCAGGCTACGCCCACCATGACGATACGGTCCAGGTCCAGCTGCTCCAGCTTGGAGAGCTCGACGAGCGCCCGCTCGTCGCAACCCCGCACCAGGACCGCGAAGCGCTTCTCCGGGTATTCCCGCTGCAGGCCGATGAGTATCTTGCCCAGGGGATAGCGGTATTCGCCGACCTCCACCCGTTCCAGTTCGGGGGAGTCTGCATCGGTTATCAGCGCGGGTATCACCGTGCCCTCCTCGTCCTTGAAGGCAAGGAAAGCGTCGGCTCCCCCGGCCAGTTTTTCCCTGATTATGGCCTTGAGGTCGCTCATGCCCCCACCGCCTCCGGCCTCTTCCTGCGCAGGGGCGAAGGGCCCAGCTTCTCGACTTCCTCGGTAAAGGAGCGTATGACGTCCGCGTACTTCTCGCCCTCCGCGGCCGAAACCCATTCCAGGCGCAGCCTTCCCTCCTCGAGGCCCAGGAACTTCAGGGCCTCGTGCAGCACCGCGAAACGCTTGGCCGTCATGTAATTGCCCTTGAGATAGTGACAGTCCCCGATGTGGCAACCGGCTATGAGCACCCCGTCTATCCCTTCCTGGAAAGCCTTGATAACGAAGTAGGGCGAGATGGTCCCGGTGCACATCACCCTGATGTCCAGCACGTTTGGCGGGTACTGGAATCGAGAAACCCCCGCCAGATCCGCACCGGCATAGGAGCACCAGTTGCACAGGAAGGCCAGGATGCGTACTTCATCCTCGCCGCCTTTTTTGCTGTCTTCAGCCATCCTTACGCCTCCCTTCTCATTCCCGCCAGGCGGAAGCCGCCGCCTGGATCTGCTCGTATATCTGGTCGGAGCGGAAACCCTGCAGGCGGCTGGCCCCCGCCGTACAGGCGGCGGTGCAGGTGCCGCAGCCCTTGCAAAGGGAGCTGTTCACCACCGCCACCTTCCTCTCCTCATCGAAGGTTATAGCCTCGAATGGGCAGAGGCGCACGCAGATGCCGCAGCCGGCGCATTTGTCCTCGTCGACCACCGCGACCACCCCCTCGGTCACTATGCGGTCTTTACACAGGACCGACTCCGCCCGTGCCGCCGCCGCCGCCGCCTGCGCCACCGATTCCTCTATCGACTTCGGCGCATGGGCCAGGCCGCATACGAAGACACCGTCGGTGGCGAAATCCACCGGGCGCAGCTTCATGTGCGCCTCCAGGAAGAAGCCCTCCGCGTTGCGCGGGACCTTGAGCATGGGGGCCAGCGCCGCATTGTCGGGGTTGGCCACCACCCCCGTGGCCAGCGCCACCAGGTCGGCGTTGAGCACCACCGTCTCCCCGCCCAGGTTGGCATCTGCCACCCTCACCTGCAGGGTGCACGATACGACGCGCACGTCCGGGCGCTCGTCGTCCTCAAAGCGCAGGAAAACCACGCCCGCTTCCCTCGCTTCCCTGTAGGCATCCTCGCGGAAACCATAAGTACGGATGTCGCGGTAGAGCACGAAGATCTCGGTGTCCGGGCTCAGCTCCTTGAGGGCACGGGCATTCTTCACCGCCTCGGTGCAGCAGACCTTGGAGCAGTAGGGCCTTTCCTCGTCTCGCGAGCCCACGCACTGTATCATAACCACGCGCCCCAGCTCCTCCAGGGAGGGGTCGCGCTCGGCTATCCTCTTCTCCAGCTCCCACTGGGTGAGCACCCTCTCGTCCTCTCCGTACATGTATTCCGTGGGTTGATACTGCCCGCCGCCGGTCGCCAGGATGACCGCACCGTGCTCGAGCAGCGCCTCCCTGCCCTCGGCGTCGCGCACCAGGGTCTTGAACTGGCCCACGAACCCGCCCACGTCCACCACCTGGTGGCCGGTGAGCACCGTCACCAGTTCCTCCCTCTCCACCTCCGCCACCAGGCTTTCCAGGTAGGCGCGCACGTCCTCGCCCCTGTGGTTGAAATGTATGTTCCACGCCAGTCCGCCCAGCCTGTCCTCCTTCTCCACCAGGTAGACGGGGAAGCCGGAGCGAGCGAGGCCCAGGGCGGCGCTCATCCCCGCCACCCCTCCTCCTATAACCAGGCCCCGCGGCACGACTGCGCTCTCCCCTTCCGCCAGGGGCACCAGGCGGAGGGCTTTCTCAACCGCCATCTTCACCAGGTACTGCGCCTTGCGCGTGGCCTTCTCCGGCTCCTTCATGTGAACCCACGAGCAGTGTTCGCGGATGTTGGCCATCTCGAAAAGGTACTTGTTTATCCCCGCTGATCTCAGGGTTTCGCGGAAAAGGGGTTGATGGGTACGGGGCGTGCATGAGGCCACCACCAGGCGGTTGAGACGGTTCTCCTCCACCACCTGGCGTATCCAATCCTGGGTATCCTGCGAGCAGGCATAGAGGCGCTCCTCGGCAAAGACCACTCCCGGCAGGGTTTTCGCGTATTCCACCACCGCGGGCACGTCCAGGAAACCGCCGATGTTGGACCCGCAGCGGCAGATCACCGCTCCCACGCGGGGCTCCTCGCCGCTCACGTCCTTCTCCGGTGGATGCTCGCTCCGGGTGAGCAGGGTATCCCTGGCCCCGTGCAGCGCCTGCGATGCCACCCCCGCCGCGGCCGTGGCCTGGACCACGGTATCCGGTATATCCCTCGGCTCCTGCGCCGCTCCGCAGACCAGGACACCCTGGCGCGAGGAGAGCACCTGCAGGAATGGGTCGCAGGCGGCGAAACCGTAGTCGTTTAGCTCCAGGCCCAGCCCTTCCTTCAGGCCCCCGGGCGCCTCCAGGCCGATGGACAGGACCACCAGGTCGAATTCTTCCTCCAGCATGTTTCCCGCATCGTCGTTATAGCGCAGCAGGAGATTCCCCGAGCGCTGCTTCTCGCGGATGCCGGATACCAGCCCGCGCACGTAGCGCACGCCCTGCCTGTCCGCAGCATTGTTGTAATATTTCTCGAAGTCCTTGCCGTAGGCGCGCATGTCGATAAAGAAGATGGTGGGTTCGATCCCGGGCAGGTGCTCCATGGAGATCAGGGCCTGCTTGGTGGCGTACATGCAGCACACGCTGGAGCAGTAGCCGTTGCCCACCGTTGTATCGCGCGACCCCACGCACTGTATAAAGGCCAGCTTCTTAACTTCCCTGCCGTCCGAAGGGCGCACTACATGTCCCTGGGTAGGGCCGTTGGCGCCCAGGATGCGCTCGAACTCCAGGGAGGTCACCACGTTCTGGTACACGCCGTACCCGTATTCCGTCTTGCGGGATGCATCGAAGGGCTTGTAGCCCGGGGCGGCGATAACCATCCCCACCCGTATGACCACTTCCCTTTCCTTCTGCTCGAAATCGATGGCTCCTGCCTGGCACACCTTGACGCAGTTGCCGCATTTGCCCCTGGCCAGCCACAGGCAAACCTCGGGATCGATCACCGCCGCCCCCGGCACCGCTTGCGGGAAAGGCACGCGGATGCAGCGCGTGGTCCCCAGGCCGGCGTTGTAGGGGTCGGGTATCTTAACCGGACACTTGGCGGTGCAGTCGCCGCAGCCCGTGCACTTGCCTAAATCCACGTAGCGCGGGCGGATGCGCAGCCTCACCCTCAGGTCGCCGGGCTCCCCTTCCACGGAGAGCACATCGGCCAGGGTGATGACCTCTATGTTGATATTGGAGGAAACCTCCACCATCTTGGGCGAGAGGATGCACATGGAGCACTCGTTGGTGGGGAAGGTCTTGTCCAGCATGCCCATCACCCCGCCTATGGACGGCGAGGAATCGATGAGGTATACCTTGTAGCCGAGGTTGGCGAGTTCCAGGGAGGCCTGTATGCCTCCCACTCCCCCGCCCACGACCATCACCGCGCCGACGGGCTGCTTTGCCGCCCCTGCGGCGTTCCCGGTTTGAGATTTCGGGGTTTCCCCGGCTTTTGCACGCTTTTCCTCGCCCGGAGAGCGACCATTGCCGCCCGCTTTCTGCCTGCTTCCCGCCACCTTTTTCTCACCGCTCTCTTTCTTCGCTGTGGTTTTCTTCGCTCCGGCCTTCTTTTTCTCAGCCATCTCGCGCCCCCTAAACCAGTCCCGCCCCGGAGAGCAGCGGGTAGGGGTCGATAAGGTGACGTTTGAACCATTCCCCGCTCCCCGGCTCCTGCAGCGCCAGCCCCAGCAGCTCGGTGAAGAAAAACACCGGCATCTCGTGTCGCGTCTTGAAGCTAAGCCTGCCCTCGCTCTGGCGCATCTCCAGGTTGGCCAGGCACATGGGACATGCGGTCACTATACAGTTGGCTCCCGCCTCCTCCGCGGCGTCGAAGAGCCGGTTGACCAGCTTGACCACCACGTCGGTGCGGGTGAGGGACAGGCTGCCCCCGCAGCAGTCGGTCTTGTATGACCATTTCTTTACCTCTGCCCCCAGGGTTCCCAGGAGGCTGTCCATGAGGCGGGGGTTATCGGG
>CAYWXM010000054.1:0-26756 GCA_964462595.1 uncultured Actinomycetota bacterium | reverse complement strand
CCGCGACTCCGCTTCGTGCTTAAGGCCAGCACGGATTGCTTTTTTTCACGGTTCCGGGGTGAAGTCAAACCCCGCGAGATATGAGTGAGATTGTGTATTTGTATTTGTGTCGGCCGGCGGCATTATTCTGGCTTCTCAAAACCCACTCCTTTTAGGATTTAGACGCTCGTTACCCTCTGGAGGTTCCCGACACAGGCGTGTCTGCTGGCGTGGTAAAATGCGTTATAGGTGCAGTATGGGGAGGCCTTGGGGTCAAGCCCGGAAATCGGCCGAGTCAGCCGCAAGAATCGATATTGGGGGTAAGTGATCATGGCGGATTGGGAGCTGATAACGGCGACGGGGCGGCAGCTTACGCGTTTCGGCGAAATCCCACGATATCCCGAAGGCCTTTATGACCTCGGCAACCGGGTCTATGCCTGGATGGTTCCCAACGGCTCCTGGGGTGAGTCGAACGCGGGGCTGATCGTGGGTGAGGGCGAGTCACTTCTCGTCGATACCCAGTGGGACCTGGGCTACACGCGCGAGATGCTGCAGGCGATGGAGCCGGTCACACTCAGCGCACCCATCGGTCGCCTGGTCAATACCCATGCAGACGGCGACCATATCTGGGGAAACCAACTCGTGAAGGATGCGGAGATAATAATGACCTCAGCCTGCGACGCGGAGGCGCGGGAGATGAAGCCGGCCGTGATGACCATGCTGGGCAGGGTCGGAAAAACAATGGAGAGGTTAGGGCCGGGGAAAGTAAAGGAGATGGGGGAGTACCTGCATGGCATGGCGGTACCCTACGATTTCAAGGGCATCGAGGTCAAGGCCGCCACCCGCACCTTCGAGGGCGAGATGACCCTGGAGGTCGGCGGGCGCGAGGTCCGGCTCATCGAGGTTGGTCCTGCCCATACCCTGGGCGACCTGCTGGTCTACGTGCCGGACGCGAAGACGATCTTCTGCGGGGACATCATGTTCTCGGGGGGTACCCCCGTGCTGTGGGCCGGCCCGCTCGAGAACTGGTTGGAAGCCCTGGACATGATCCTGTTGATGGACGTGGACGTCGTGGTGCCCGGACACGGCCCGGTCGGCGATAAGGGAGCCGTCTCGCGGCTCAAGGATTACTGGGAGTTCCTCCAGAGAGAGGTGGGCGGGCGCTTCAAATCCGGCATGTCCGCGCAGGAGGCCGCATTCGATATAGCGCTGAGCGAGGGATTCAAGGGGCGGGAGTGGTCACGCTGGGATTGCCCCGAGCGGCTCATGACCAATAGCCATATCATCTACAGGCACCTGCGCTTACAAGGAAGGCCGAAGAACGTAACCCCGGCGGAGAAGTTCATCATATTATGCCAGCAGGGGCTCTTGGCCCATGCCTTGCAGGAAACGGCACAGACCTCGGAAGGAAAGCGGGAAGAAGCATGAGGCTGGTCACGTACCTCGATAAGCAGGGAAAGGAGAATATCGGTGCTCTCGCGGATGAGGATAGGAGGATCATCGCCCTGCAGGCGGGAGCGAGCGCGAAGGACGGCGCGGAATACCCGGCATTCTCGAGCATGCTGACTTTCCTGGAAGGGGGCATGGAGGCGAGAGAGAAGGGACAGGAGATCGTCGAATACGTATTGGACCAGTCGCCTCCCAGCGCGATCTTCCCCCCCGGCGAGGTGACCCTGCTGGCGCCGGTCCCGCGCCCGCGATCGATCAGGGACTGCCTTTGCTTCGAGCAGCACATCTTAAACGTCGTGCGCGCGGTGGGGCTCAAGAAGCTCGCTCCCCTGGACGAGTGGATCGAGAAGACATTCGGCCGCAAGCGATCTCTGGCCTACCTCGCGAACAAAGCCTTTTACGAACGCCCCCTCTATTACAAGAGCAACTGCTTCTCGGTGGTGGGGACGGATGCGGAAGTGCGCATGCCGCCTTACACGCAGCGCTTCGACTACGAACTCGAGTTCGGGGCCTTCATCTGCAAGAGCGGGGCCGATATACCCAGGAAGCAGGCCATGTCCCACGTCGGGGGCTTTACCGTCTTCAACGATTTCTCGGCACGGGACATCCAGCTGAAGGAGCAGAAAGGCCGCCTCGGGCCAACCAAGGGCAAGGATTTCGATACCGGCAACGCCATGGGGCCCTGCCTGGTAACGCCGGAAGAGATCGGCGACCCTTATAGCCTGGCCATGACGGCCAGGGTGAACGGGGAGGAGTGGTCGCGGGGCACCAGCGCCGACATGTACTGGAGCTTCGAGGACCTCATTTGTTACATATCACGCTCCGAAACCCTTTATCAGGGGGAGTTTCTCGGCTCCGGCACCTGTTCCGGTGCCCAGGGAATGGGCTGCGGGCTGGAGATGGGAAGGTTTCTCAAGCCGGGAGACTTGGTGGAGCTGGAGGTCGAGAAGATCGGGGTGCTGAGGAACAGGATCACCTAGAGCCGGGGCATCTTTCCGGCAAGCGGATTACGCCTGCTCCTTTAACGTTCCTTTTTAGCCGACGGATTCAGCATGCCATGAATAGCAAGAACCGGAAGCACTTACTATAGACGCTTACCCGAAGTAATCCTCCATCCTGTCGAAGGCGCGGTTTACCTCTTGCTCCGAAACGCAGAAGGAAAGGCGCATGTGTCCCTCGCCGTTGGGCCCGAAGGCCACGCCGGGAGTGGCCGAGACCTTCCCCTCCTTAAGGAGCCTCTTGCAGAAGGAGGTGGAGTCCTTGCCCTCGTCCGTAAGTAACCTGGGGAACATGAGGTAGGAACCGCCCGGCTTGTGGTAATCGAAAACCGAGGAAAGCCTGTCCAGGCGCTCGCACATCAGGTCCCGGGCTGAGCGGTAGTGTTCCCTGAACTCGGCGACGCAGTCTTGGGGACCCCTCAACGCGGCAAGCGCGGCGTATTGCGAGACCACCGGGGCGCAGATGGCGCAGGGGATATGCACCTTCGCTATCTCCGGTATCATCTCCCGGTCCGCGTGCAGGTAACCTATCCTCCAGCCGGTCATGGCATAGGTCTTGGTGAAGGTGTAGCAGCTTATGGCGTTTTTCCTCATCTCCGGGATGGAGGCGATGCTGAAATGCTCGTTCCCGTCGTAGACGAAATATTCGTAGGCCTCGTCGGTGATGACCATCAGGTCGTTCTCCAGGGCGATCTCGGCCACCTGGGTGAGGTGTTCCCGGGAATAGACGGTCCCGGTGGGGTTGCTGGGCGAACAGTACATGATAGCCCTGGTTTTGGGGGTCACCGCATTCCTGATGCCCTGGATGTCCAGGGCGAAACCCTCCTCCTCTATGCTGGGTACCAGCACGGGTTTTCCCGATGCCAGTACGACCTGTTGGATATGGGTGGAATAGGTGGGAGAGGGCAGTATCACCTCGTCGCCGGGTTCGACGACCGCCATCACCGCGTCGAAGAGGCCTTCGATGGCGCCCACGGTCACCAGTATCTCGGAGTGAGAAGCGTCGATGCCGTTGTCCCGCTTCAGCTTTACCGCTATCTCCTCGCGCAGCTCTGGCAGGCCCGCGTTCTCCGAATAGCCCCCCACGGCGCCGTCCCTGATCGCGGCGACGGCCGCCTCCTTTATATGTTCGGGGGTATCTGAGGTAGGCTTGGCCCAGGAGAGGAAGGCCACGTCTCCCACCTCCCTGGAAAGCCTGGTCATCTCGTGGATGGCCGATTTCCCGATGCTCGAGACCCTCTTCGACACCCTGCTGTTTACCTGCATCTGTCAGGTCCCTCCCTTACGGCCAGTGCGCATCGACTTTCTATTCTCCACTCCAGTTCGGCTCGCGCTTTTCCATGAAGGCCATGGCGCCTTCTATGGCGTCCTTGCTGGTGATGATGTCCTCGAACTTCTCGGCGCTGAATTCGTAGCCGCCCAGGCCCTGGTTGATGGCTTCCTTGGTGTATCTGACCGCCAGGGGAGCCGCCTTGCGCATTTTTTCCATCATGGCGTCCACAGCGGACATGAGGTCTTTTGACGGCACCACCTGGTTGACCAGGCCGATGCGCAGGGCTTCGACGGCGGATATGCGCTCGCAGGTCATGACCAGTTCCTTGGCCTTGGCGCGACCCACTTCATCCGCCAGCCTGATCATGGCGTAAGGGCAGGTGACCCCCCTGATGGGGCCGATAAAGCCGATCTCCGCCTCTTCCGCGGCGATGATCATGTCGCACATCAGGGCAAGCTCAGCTCCATGGCCGAGGGCATAGCCGTCAACAGCGGCGATCACCGGCTTGGGGCATTCGATGAGCTTGATGGCCACCGACGTGCCTGACGCGGCATCCAGTTCCTGCCTGATCATGGTGATCGCATTCACCGGATCGCCGAAATCCGCCCCAGAGGAAAATATCCCTCCTCCGCCGGTCAAAACGATGAAGCGGATAGCTGAATTGGCGACCGCCTCCTCGATGGCCTGGCCCAGCTCCGTCATAAGCTCTAGAGAGATAGCGTTCTTTCTCTCGGGCCGGTTCAGGGTGATGATGGAAAAATCGTGTTTAGCCTCGTACAAGAGCGTCTGAAAGTCCATGCGGCCCTCCTTGGCTGGTATTTCCCTTATACGCATCCAGATGACTGTATCCTACCATCTCGCAGGCACGAGATGGGGCCAGGTCTCGAAAATCGAGAAACTTGCCATAATATGGTTAAAACTCAACATTAGAAGCCTGACCCTTTTTGCTCTGCGCGAGCGGGGCCGGGCCTGAACGGGCAGCGCAGGGATCACGCCCTACTGGGAGCCGCCCGTAAGTTCTCCGTATTCCTCTCCCGTCAAGAGATGCCCGTAGGACCCGTCGCCGGAGGCCGGCGCAGTTAGCTCGAAACCCGCTCCCTTCTGGAAGAGCATGATTATGTCCGAGCCTCCGAACAGATAGTACCCCAGCATGTCTCCCTTCTCCACGGTCGCCCCGGCTACTACCGTGTCCTCGAAATTGACCGAGGACACCTGTGACATGCCTATAGGCAGGACGGCGACGAGGCCGTATTCAGCAGTCTCCATGATCACGTACCCGCGCGTCTCGATCATCTGCCATCCGGGGGCCTTGGCCTCCAGGACGTATTTGCCTTTTTCTGCGTCCCATAGCTGCTTCCCACCGACCGCGTCGTCCTGCGGAATGATCCCCACGTCGAGGATCGTTCCGCCTACGGGGAAGTGATACCGGTGATAGTCGTTAACGTCGAGGAAGGTGTGGGTAAGCGTCCCTCCCGCGAAAGCGTTGCGGTATTCGCTATCCTCCCCGAGCAGCACGGCTATGGAACTGTATTTCGAAGACTTGATGAGCACCCCGTCTTCTGCTACCAGCTGAGAGTTTTCGTCGATCTGCCACGTTCCCTGGGGCTCCGCGTCCGCCGGGGACACCACCACCGAGTCGTCGCCGGGGGCGGCTATGGGGCGCACGCTGTCCGATGAAAGGTAGCGGCTGAAGAAGTCGTTGAAGCTGTGCCAGTTGGAGGGGTCCTCGTACCAGCCGTTCTGCAAGCCGAAGCGCGGGTCGGCGTAAGCGAGCTCGTAGTATTCGTCTGACCAGGAGTCCTCGGTGCTGAGGTATTTTCCCCAGCCCTGCACGAATTCCCTCATCCAGCTGCGGAAAGGCTCGACGTACTGCAGGGAATCGTTGTAATAGCCCTGGCCCTCCAGCTCCTCCAGCGGCTGGTCCACGAGGAAGTAGAAGTAATCGAGGCTCTGGTCTATGTGTTCGTACAGCCCGCCGGCAGCCTGGTTCTTAAGGATGTCCCACGGCATACAGGTCGCCGCCCAGTCCAGGAAGTCGTAATACTCCTCGAGGGTCTGCGCCGGATTGGTGGCTTTATCGGGGTTCACCTCGGCCGCTTGTGCTATCGACTTCTCGAGCAGCGTCGCGAATTGCGTGTCGGATTCCGCCAGGTCTATGAGCTCTTCGGTCATGGGCGCGTGGCTTACGTCCTCTTTCGTTTCCGACGTCGACGCGCAGCCCACCACGGCGCAGAACAGCGCCAGGAACAAGGCGGCCGCCAACATGATCTTCAGTGGCATGCAGCAGCGTGACGACTTCTTCATTCATGCTCCCCCTCTTCGATTATTGATTGACACCTTGTTACTTGAATCAACGACCTCCCGCAACAATATCGGAAGGATACGAAGCTGACCCTCCTGTGCCGGTTCTCTTCTCCCGGCTCAACCACGTAGCAGTGATATATATCGGCCAGTTACAACAGGAATTGGAGGTATATTGAAGCATGAAAAAAAGCAAGCGAGTGTTTTCGCCCTAACTTAGTTTGCTGGCTCCCCGTATTGGAAGAAGTCAGAACCAAGATTGAATCATACTTCGGGGATTCCTGCCTTGCGATACCTTGTCTTTACCAGCATATATAACGCGAATATGTGCTGATTTACCTGCTATTAGGCAGCGAAACCGAGATTGGAAGCCCATGAAAGTGCGTGATATCATCAGGTTGTTGGAAAACGATGGGTGGTATCTGGTTGTTACCAAGGGAAGTCACAGACAATACAAGCATCAAACGAAGAAGGGCAGGGTCACGATAGCCGGACATAGCAATGATGATCTGGCACCGGGAACATTCAACAGTATTCTGAAGCAAGCCCAGCTGAAGGAGAAACGAAAGAATGCATAAATTTTTGGTGGTTATAGAAAAAACAGAAAACGGATATTCGTCCTACTCACCGGATTTACCGGGTTGTGTGGCCACAGGATCGACTCGGGAAGAGGTCGAGAAGAACATGCATGATGCAATCGAAATGCATGTGCATGGTTTGCTTGAAGACAATCTACCAGTGCCTGAACCAACTACATTCGCAGAATATATTTCAATCCAATAGGCAATTGTTAAAATAAAGCAAAATGAAAAAGCGAAGTCCGTGTGGCCCCGCTTAGTTTGCTGGCTCCCCGTATTGGAAGAAGTCAGAACCAGGATATATGGCCTGAACAGGGAAATCATATTTTCCGAAGCACTGCTAACAGCAGAAATTCTGAATTTTCCATAACCTCCGGAACAGATTTGATGATGGTATTAAGGAATACTATGTAATTGGCAGCGGGATGTGCATATGGCAGATTTCGATTAACATTACCTATAGAAATGGCAGGCTGTCTGATGGAAGGGACATAGGATGCAGTCGATCCCCCCAATGACTGGGAGGAGGCACTGGAACGCGTAGAGGCGGAGAGAGGGCTGGCGTAAGGTGCATATACGTGAGTCATCGGATTCTGATCTGGATGATGTCCTGTTTGTCGAGCGTGCAGCATTTGGAAATGACAAGGAGGCTGAACTTGTCAGGGAACTCTTGAACGACCCCAGTGCGCAGCCCGCCTTATCTCTGCTTGCCTACAAGGGCGATCGAGCCGTAGGACATATCCTGTTTACCGCAGCATCTATCACGAAAGCACAACGAGAAACAACCGTGGCGATTCTGGCCCCATTGGCGGTAGTCCCTGATGCCCAAAGGCAAGGGGTTGGCGGGAAACTTATTGAAAGAGGATTGCAGCTTATGTCCAAATCGGGTGTCGATCTGGTATTTGTCCTCGGACACCCGGAATATTACCCGCGCCACGGGTTTAAGCCGGCACTCCGGCTGGGATTCGAGGCGCCATATCCTATACCGGATAAAGATGAAGATGCTTGGATGGTGCAAGCTCTTCGTCCAGATGTGATCGGTTCTGTTGGCGGGAAGGTCATCTGCGCAGATGCATTAGACAAGCCTGAACACTGGAGAGAATAAAAGCGGGAGCGTATACTCCCGCTTGGTTTGCTGGCTCCCCGGGAGGGACTCGAACCCCCAACCTAATGGTTAACAGCCATCCGCTCTACCGGTTGAGCTACCGGGGAATGAACTCATTACATACGTTTTTACCTGCTATTTTGTTTTCAATGCCTTGCGTGCGATTTCAAATTATATGATACCACGCGGTGGGGTACAAGCTTAACGTGGATGGGGGTGGCGATTTAGATAACTATCAAGCTGCGAGGCGTGCGGCGGGAGACGAACCTGTGAAGCCCCGAGGCCGGTTGCTTACATACAGTTCTATCAAGACTTGTATGGAGTTTGCCGATGTATGACCTGTGGGCGATGTCAGCTACTGTCGCATTACAAAGAAGGGAGGCAGGAAGATGGAGGGCTGCATGGAACGGGGAAGGGAGAACGCGCCCGATCTTGCGGTAAAGACGAGTTTCTTTACCCGCAGGCTGGCCGGCAAACTGGGGCAGAGGGGCGTGGATGTGCCCGGCCCGGTGATAACATTCCTTGACACTCCCCTGTGTACCTTAAACGAGCAGCAGAGCCTGTACTTCGAGAAAAAGTTCTGCCCCCTCATCCCGAGAATCGTGTCCGCCCTGGAGGAGATATTCAACGAGGTAGGCGCGGACCCCGAGGGCTGGGAAGACATGATGACCTACACCGGGTCCCTGGACACCCCCATCAAGATATGCGCCAACGCCGTGCTCGTGAAGAAGGAGAGGGAAGCTTCGGACCTGGTCTCTCTGGAATTGAAGAAGGAACAGAGCACGAAGAAGATTAACCTGCCGTCCTGGTTCGGCCAACTCAACTCCAGCATCACCTGATCCAGCCCCTCGATCGTTTCGATCCCCGGCGCCTTCGATATAGAATAGACGCACGAGAGAAGATGGGGCCAGGAGCCGGGCGATCGAGAACGCGAAAGCTATAGCCGATGCGCTTACCGGCCTGCGTTTCTTCATCGCTTTTCCGATCGTCGATCATCTCCTTCATCCATTACCCCGTCTGGGGGTGGGTTTTTGTGGGCTGGATCGCCGTTGACCTCGCCCTCAACCGGGCGGACTTCACCTCGAAGAGAGGCGAATTCATCGAGGACGCGGGGGAGAAATAGCCGCCCGCGGGAAGGTTGCCGCAGCTCCTGGCTGAGCGAGCGATATCTTGTGGCGCTGCGGGTCATTTGGATTTAAAATGTTAATCCTAGCAGGACCGGGGCGTGAAGAAGCCTGGCTTACTGTGCGTGCCGCAAAACCAGAACAGGAGAATGCCTGGTTGCCCCGACCCCGTAAGCCGGCCGGGTACGGCTCGAGTCGGGATGGAAGGGTGGATACGCCTGCAAGCATAGAGCAGCTGTCGCAGTAATGGAACGGAGGTAAAGATGCCGGAGATCAACCCATTCGAGGTGGCACAGAGGCAACTGGACGAATGCGCGGAGATCCTCAAGCTGGACCCAGATATCACCAACGCCTTGAGGGAGCCCATGCGAGAGATCCACGTTTCCCTGCCGGTGCGCATGGATGACGGGACCATCCGCACCTTCAAGGGGTTCAGGGTGCAGTACAACGACGCGCGGGGGCCGACCAAGGGGGGGATAAGGTTCCACCCCGACGAGACCATAGATACGGTGCGGGCGCTCGCGGCCTGGATGACCTGGAAGTGCTCCCTGGTGGACATCCCGCTGGGAGGAGGCAAGGGCGGCATCATCTGCAACACCAAGGAGATGTCCCCGGGAGAGCTGGAGCGCCTCAGCCGCGCCTACATCGACAAGGTATGGCAGTTCATAGGCCCGGATCAGGACGTCCCCGCGCCTGACGTCTACACCACCCCGCAGATAATGGCCTGGATGATGGACGAGTACTCCAAGATCAGCGGCAAGAACCAGTTCGGCGTGATAACCGGGAAACCCCTCGGCCTGGGCGGCTCCGCGGGCCGCGGCGATGCCACCGCGCGGGGCGCGCTGTACTGCATCCGCGAGGCGGCCAAGACGCAGGGCCTGGACCTGCGCAAGGCCACGGTGGCGGTGCAGGGCTACGGCAACGCCGGCTATTATATCGCCACCCTGCTCAAGAACGAGCTGGGCTGCAACGTGTGCGCGGTGAGCGACAGCAAGGGCGCCATATGCTGCATGAGCGGGCTCGACCCCGATGCCGTCTGCGACTACAAGGCCGCCACAACCTCGGTGATCGAATACCCCGAAACGGAATGCATGACCAACGAGGACCTCCTGGAGATGGACGTGGACATACTGTGCCCCAGCGCCCTGGAAAACGTCATCACCGAGGAGAACGCGTCACGCATCAAGGCCAAGATAATCGCTGAGCTGGCCAACGGGCCCACCACCCCCGAGGCCGACGCCATCCTGCACGAGAAAGGGGTGCACGTACTCCCTGACTTCCTGTGCAACGCGGGAGGGGTGACGGTCTCCTATTTCGAGATGGTGCAGAACTTCTACATGTACTACTGGACGGCGGAAGAGGTCTACGAGCAGTTGGACAGGAAGATGACCGACGCTTACTATGCTGTTTACGAGGCCTCGAAGGAATACAATATTAATATGCGCCAGGCGGCCTACGTTATCGCCGTGAAGCGCGTGGTGGAAGCGATGAGAGCGAGAGGCTGGATCTAGAGTTAAGGGGTCAGGTCTTGTTTTTTGCATACTCGGGTATGTTTGAGGAAATGCTGAGATAATGTGCCTTTTAACCAGGTATTTTACAGGGCATGGCAGATTATGGAATGCAAAAAACAAGACCTGACCCCATTAAGGCGAGAAACTGAAGACCCGGCAGGAAGATGTACGTAAATAGCGGGATAGAGGGCCTGGATGAGGTAATACAAGGTTTGCGCCTGGGAGACAACGTGGTCTGGCAGATCGACGATCTGCGGGACTACGTTTTTTTTGCCCAGGCTTTTTCGCGCCAGGCGGTGCAGGATGGGCGCTTGCTGGTCTACTTGAGGTTCGCACCCCATCCCCCCGTACTCGAGGAGAGCCCGGATGTGGAGATGGTAGAGGTCGACCCCAGCCAGGGTTTCGATTACTTCAGCCGGGAAGTACACAACATCATCGAGGAGCGGGGCAGGGAGGTATTCTACGTATTCGACAACCTCTCCGCGCTGGTGGTCGAATGGGCGACCGACGAGCTGCTGGCGAATTTCTTCCAGGTCACCTGCCCTTTCCTGTACGAACTGGACACCATCGCTTACTTTGCCCTGACCCGGGGCAAGCATGCCAACGACGTCATCGCCAGGATAAGGGACACGACGCAGGTGCTATTCGACCTGTTCAAGGTAGACGGGATGATGTACATACACCCCTTGAAGGTATGGGATCGTTACACCCCCGAGATGTTCCTGCCGCATGCAGTGCAAGGGGACGAGTGGTCCACTGTTTTCCAGAGCGGGGATGCGGCCGCGATATCCGCCACCGCCAGCCAGTTTCCCCTGGGTTTGAAAGAAGACTCGATCGCACCCTGGGACAGGGTTTACAACCGCCTGGCCGCTTATCGCGACAAGCCGGGATTGTCCCGGGAAGCGGATTCCGAGTTCCTGGCCTTGAAGGAGGAATTCCGCCGCATGCTCATAGGGGACCATCCCGAATTCAACAGGTTGGCTGACCGCTACTTCACCCTCGAGGACCTCTTCGCGGTGAGGAACCGGTTGATAGGGTCAGGCAGGATAGGGGGCAAGGCGACGGGCATGCTGCTGGCGAGGCGTATCCTCGCGGAAGAAGACGGGCAGGATGGTGAGTTATCCCGGGTCATGGAACCCCACGATTCCTTTTACATAGGTTCCGACGTTTTCTTCACCTTCCTGGTCGACAACGACCTCTTCAGCCTGCGGCTCAAACTTACCAGCAATTCGCATCTAACCTACGAAGAGTTCGAGGAGGTGGAGAAGCGCTTCCTCGCCGGCAAGTTCCCCCCCGCCGTGATGGAAGAGTTCCGCAACATGCTTGATTATTTCGGGCAGGCTCCCATAATCGTACGCTCGAGCAGCCTGCTCGAGGACAGTTTCGGCAACGCCTTCGCGGGCAAATACCGCAGCGAATTCTGCGCCAACCAGGGGAGTCCGGAAGACCGCATGGAAGCATTCCTGCGCGCGGTGAAACTGGTATATGCAAGCGCCATCAACCCTGGAGCGCTGTCTTACCGTCGCAAGCGGGGGCTTGGCGAGAGCGACGAGCAGATGGCCATCCTGGTGCAAAGAGTGTCGGGAATGCCGTACAGGAACCTGTTTTTCCCCTGCCTCGCCGGGGTGGCTTTCTCGCGAAACCTGTACGCCTGGAGCAGCCGCATCGACCCCGAACAAGGGATCATAAGGCTGGTCTTCGGGCTCGGCACGCGGGCCGTGGAGCGCGTGGGCAAGGACTACCCGAGGATGATCCCCGTGAGCAACCCGGAATTGAGGCCGGAGACGGCCGGGGAGATAGCCCGCTATTCCCAGCACCGGGTCGACCTGCTCGACCTGGAGGCCAACACGTTCACCGGTATGCCGCTTCCCGAACTGCTCTCGGGCAGGGATTACCCAGGCATGTACCTGCTGGTTTCAGTGATGACCGAAGGCTACCCCGTCGATCCGATAGGAAGGACGGTGGATGGCTCCCCGCGGGATTACGCGCTCACCTTTTCCAATCTCATCAAGCGTACGGATTTCTGCAGGCTGATGGGGTCCATACTCTCGCGAATCGACAGGGCTTATGGCCATCCGGTGGATATCGAGTTCACCGCCGCCATCAGGGCGGACGAGAGCGTGAAGATCAACCTCCTGCAGTGCCGTCCTCTCTTTCTGCCCGGCTCCCCGGGACCTGTATTCGTGCCGGAGGTCAAATCCGACGCCAAGGTGCTCTTCAGGTCCGAACGCATGATCAGCGGCGGCATGATACGCAATATACGCTTTATCGTGTATATCGACCCCACCAGTTATAGCGAAATATCCTCCCTGGCGACCAAAAGGGAGATAGGCCGCCTGGTGGGCAGGATCAACGAGCATTCCGCGGTTGCGGAAGGCAGGGTGATGATGATGGGGCCCGGGAGGTGGGGGAGCAGTAACATCAACCTCGGGGTCAACGTGAGTTACGGCGATATCCATAATGCCGCGGTTCTGGTAGAGATAGCGCGTGAAGAGGCAGGGCACGTGCCCGAGGTGTCTTACGGTACTCACTTTTTCCAGGACCTGGTAGAGGATCAGACCATCTACCTTGCGGTATATCCAGGCAATCCCGGAACGGAGTTCAACCATACATTCTTTGCGGAAACGCCCAACGCTCTGCTGGAAATACTTCCTGATGCGGAACGCTTCCAGGATATCCTGCGGCTGATCGATGTGCCGGCAGCCACGGGGGGGCGCTTTGCGCAGATCGTCGCGGACCCGAGCACCCAAAAGGCCGTGTGCTTTCTGGAATGAACTGATGCGGGAGAACCTGCTGCCTGCGGGATGATTTTGGCCTTCCATGTGGCGGTGCCAGTCCATATAATAGACGGAGATTTACAGGCGGGAGGCGCGCCCTGCTTTTGAAACGTACACCGCAACACGGCGCTTCACGCTGAGATAACTCAGGTCATGAGGCTAATAGAACCGCGAAGCGTATCGGCGTATGAGAACAAGAGGCTGGTGAGCGACCGATAAGAGGCACGGAGAAAGCGGTCATCCTGCTCGATGACGGGAAGTATTTTACCGGCACGCCCTTCGGAGCCCGGGGGACGCGGACGGGAGAGTTGGTTTTCAACACCAGCATGACCGGTTACCAGGAGATCCTCACCGACCCATCCTACAAAGGCCAGATAGTCACCATGACCTACCCCCTCATCGGGAATTACGGCGTCAACGCCGAGGACCTGGAATCCCCCCACCCGCACGTGGAGGGCTTTATCGTGCGGGAATGCTGCCGCTATCCGTCAAACTGGCGGTGCACGCAATCCCTCGAGGATTACATGGTGCAGCATGGAGTGGTGGGGGTCGAGGGGGTGGACACGCGGGCGGTGACGCGGCACATCAGGTCCCTGGGGGCCCGGATGTGCATCATCTCCTCCGAGGATTCCGACCTCGCCTCCCTCAAGCGTAAGCTCGACGAGGCTCCCGATTACATGGGGCTGGACTTCGTGGCACAGGTAACCTGCCGCGAGCCCCACTATTGGAAGGATGCCAGCATGCCGCCCAAGGCCCCGAGGGCATTACCCGATATCTCCGGCAGCGGCAAGCGTCCCTTGAGGGTAGTCGCCTACGACTGCGGAATAAAACGTAACATCATGCGCATCCTGGTCAGGCTGGGCTGCGAGGTTATCGTGGTGCCCGCTGACACCACCGCGTCCAAGGTGCTGCAGATGGGGCCCGACGGTATCTTCATATCCAACGGCCCGGGAGACCCGGCAGTCATGACCTATCTCATCGACGAGGTATCGAAACTGGTGGGCGTTAAACCCGTCTTCGGGATATGCCTTGGCCACCAGATACTGGGCCTCGCCCTGGGGGCGAGAACCTTCAAGCTCAAGTTCGGACACCGCGGCGCCAACCAGCCAGTAAAGGACCTGCGCAACGGAAACATCCTCATCACGGCACAGAACCACGGCTTCTGCGTGGACCTGGAACCCATCGCGAAGGAGACCGAGCCCACTTTTATAAACTTGAATGACGGCACCCTGGAGGGGTTCCGCCACCGGCGTTACTCGGCATATTCGGTGCAGTTTCACCCCGAGGTCTCACCGGGACCGCACGACGCGCTGTATCTGTTCGGAGGTTTCATACGCGATATGCAATCCGGGCGGGGTGGTACCCATGCCTAAGCGCGAAGACCTGCACAAGATACTCATCATCGGGTCCGGACCTATCATCATCTCCCAGGCCTGCGAGTTCGATTACTCGGGAACCCAGGCATGCAAGGCCTTGCGTGAGGAAGGATACGAGGTGGTGCTGGTGAACTCCAACCCCGCTACCATCATGACCGACCCCGGGATGGCCGACCGCACATATATAGAGCCCATCACGCCCGAGGTGGTGTCGCTCATAATCGAGAAAGAGCGGCCCGATGCCCTGCTGCCCACCCTGGGCGGGCAGACCGGCCTGAACATGGCGGTGAAGGTGGCCGAGATGGGGACGCTGGACAAGTTCGGGGTGGAGATGATCGGTGCAAGATACGAGGCCATCAGGAAAGCGGAGGACCGCGAGCTGTTCCGCGACGCCATGGCCTCGATCGGACTGGACCTGCCTCGCTCCGGCCTGGCCCATAACATGGATGAAGCGCGAGCCGTTGCGGCGGAACTCGGATTCCCGTTGATCATCCGCCCCGCTTTCACCCTGGGGGGCACCGGCGGCGGCGTGGCATTCAACGCCGAGGAGTTCGAGCGCATCGCCTCCGCCGGCATCGAGGCCTCCATGGTCGACGAGATCCTCGTCGAGGAATCGGTGATCGGATGGAAGGAATACGAGATGGAGGTGATGCGGGACCTCAAGGACAACGTGGTCATCATCTGCTCCATCGAGAACTTAGACGCCATGGGCATCCATACCGGTGATTCCATCACCGTTGCCCCCGCCCAGACCATGACCGACCGTGAGTATCAGATCATGCGCAGCGCCTCCATAGATATCATACGCGAGATAGGGGTGGAGACAGGGGGGTCGAACATACAGTTCGCCCAGGACCCGCGCGACGGGCGCATGGTGGTAATAGAGATGAACCCGCGTGTCTCCCGCTCCAGCGCCCTGGCCTCAAAAGCCACCGGCTTCCCCATCGCCAAGATCGCGGCCAAGCTGGCCGTGGGTTACACCCTGGACGAGATACCAAACGACATAACCCGCGAGACCCCGGCGTCCTTCGAGCCCACCATCGACTACTGCGTGGTTAAACTGCCCCGCTTCACCTTCGAGAAGTTTCCCGGCGCCGATCCCACCCTGGGCATATCCATGAAGTCGGTGGGGGAGGTGATGTCCATCGGGCGCACCTTCAAGGAAGCCCTGCAGAAGGGCATCCGCTCCCTGGAGATAGGGCGCTTCGGCCTGGGCAGCGACCGCAAGGAGCTGATGGATCCCGGGTCGCTGGTGACCCCGGAGGAAAAGGAGGAAGCGCTGGAGAGGGTG
Organism: uncultured Actinomycetota bacterium; assembly: GCA_964462595.1. GTDB lineage: Bacteria > Actinomycetota > Geothermincolia > Geothermincolales > RBG-13-55-18 > SURF-21. The sequence continues at coordinate 10,994 of CAYWXM010000054.1, read as the reverse complement.
AGGGGAAAGCTCACCACTCCCAACGCCGACAGGATCTACTATGTGCGCTACGGCCTCAAGTTGGGGATGAGCGTGAAGGAGATGTACGAGATATCCTACATCGATCCGTGGTTCCTGGATAACATGCGGGAGATAGTGGAGATGGAGGAGGAGCTGCGGGGACGCGCCCTGGAGGATATGGACGATGCCGATCTTTTCCGTGCTAAAGCCTTCGGTTTCTCGGACGTGCAACTGGCCACCATTACGGAGAGCGACGAGACGGCGGTGAGGGAGCGGCGCGCGCGTTCCGCCATCCGCCCCGTGTATAAACTCGTGGATACCTGCGCGGCGGAGTTTGAGGCCTACACCCCTTACTATTACTCCTGCTACGAGCAGGAGCAGGAACCCCTGGCCGGGTCCCAGGCCTCCGCAGCCAAGCCCAAGGTGATGATCCTGGGCGGCGGGCCCAACCGCATCGGTCAGGGCATCGAGTTCGACTACTGCTGCGTGCACGCCTCCTTCGCCCTGCGCGAGGAGGGCTACGAGTCCATCATGGTCAACAACAACCCCGAGACGGTCTCCACCGACTATGACACCTCGGACCGCCTCTACTTCGAGCCCCTCACCCTGGAGGACGTGCTGGAGATCGTGGAGCGCGAAAAGCCCGGGGGCATCATCGTGCAGTTCGGCGGGCAGACGCCGCTCAACCTGGCCGTCCCCCTCCTGCGCGCCGGAGCACCCATAATCGGAACCAGCCCCGACTCCATCGACCGTGCCGAGGACCGAGACCGTTTCAAGGTCCTGCTTCACAAGCTGGGACTGCGCCAGCCGGAGAACGGCACCGCCCGCTCCTTCGAGGAGGCGCTGGCGGTGGCACGGCGCATCGGTTACCCGGTGGTTGTGCGCCCCTCCTACGTGCTGGGGGGACGAGGGATGGAGATCGTCTATGACGACCAGTCCCTGGAGGAGTTCATGCGCGCCGCGGCCGAGGTATCCCCGGACCACCCCGTGCTCATCGACAAGTTCCTGGAGGAGGCGGTGGAGATCGACGTGGACGCCGTCTCCGACGGCAGCGACGTGGTGGTGGCCGGGGTCATGGAGCACATCGAGGAGGCGGGCATACATTCCGGCGATTCCGCCTGCGCCATCCCGCCTTTCTCCCTGGACGAGGCCATAGTGGAGGAGATAAAAGAGGCCACGCGCGCCCTGGCCCGCGAGCTGGGCGTGGTGGGGCTGATGAACGTGCAGTACGCGGTGAAGGGCGAGTTACTCTTCGTCCTGGAGGTCAACCCCCGCGCCTCGCGCACCGTGCCCTTCGTATCCAAGGCCACGGGCCTTTCCTGGGCCAAGGTGGCCACCAAGCTGATGATCGGGAAGACACTGCGCGAGCTGGGTATCACGCGTGAGGTCGAGATAAGCCACATAGCGGTCAAGGAGGCGGTGCTTCCCTTCAACCGCTTCTCCGGGGTGGACACCATCCTGGGCCCTGAGATGCGCTCCACCGGTGAGGTGATGGGCATAGACCACGATCTGGGCATGGCCTACGCCAAGAGCCAGATAGCGGCGGGATCGCTGCTGCCCCGCGAGGGCAACATCTTCGTGAGCGTCAAGGACAGCGACAAGAGGGAGATAGTGCACATCTCGCGACGCCTGTCGGAGCTGGGTTTCAACATCCTCGCCACGCGTGGGACGGCCGAAGTGCTGCGCCGCAACGGCATAGAGGCGGAGGTGCTGAACAAGATGCACGAGGGTCGGCCGCACGTCGTGGACTTCATGAAAAACCGCGAGATGCAGTTGATCATCAACACCCCGTCGGGGAAGAGGCAGCGCGCCGACCAGTGGTCCATCCGCAGCTACGCCGTCCTCTACAACATCCCCCTCATCACCACCATGAGCGCGGCCCGCGCCGCCCTGCACGGCATAGAGTCATTGATCGAGCGGGGCATGGAGGTCAAGCCTATCCAGGACTGGCACGCCTGACCCGGCTATTCTCCCTCCGGGCTGATGATCTTGCTCAGGTCGAAGTCACGGACAGGTCCATTTCCACCGGGCTGACCAGGGCTCCGGCGACCCTCACGTCGCGTGGGCGGTATGACGCTGGTATCCTGGGTACCAGCTATCGACGGTAAGGGCAGGCCTCGGGCTCACACGGCCAGGGCCAGCGAGGCGTTGCTCACCCCGAAGAGGAAACCGGGAGGCAAGACCAGACCACCCCGGTCCTTCAGGTCCGGACTTCTTTCGGCCATCTCATACCCCCTGCACGAATGTAGTAACGTGCACGCTCCTGATTATATGCCAGGCATGGGGGTTGAGCCCGTCTTATGGCGACCCCACATATCGAGGCGATCCTCGTAACCGCTCGGGGGGTTGAAGTTTACCGGTCTTCCGCTGAGGGAATCATCTATTATTGATGAAAACGTTGTCAGGCGGGCCGTTACTGCGCACTTGATGACCTGCATCGTTCGCGAGAGAGGAAAGATGAAAGAGATAAGAGTGCACGGCCGCGGCGGCATGGGCAACGTGACCGCCGCGGAGCTGCTGGCCCAGGCGGCATTCGACGACGGCAAGTACGCCCAGGCCTTCCCCAGCTTCGGGGCGGAGAGGCAGGGCGCTCCGGTGATGGCCTTCGTGCGCATCAGCGACAGCCCAATCCTGCTGCGCCAGCAGGTTTACGAGCCGGATTATCTCATCGTGCAGGACCCCGGGCTGATATATTCCGGGGATATCATGCAGGGGCTCAAACCCGGCGGCGCCGTGCTGGTGAACACAAACCGCCCCGGCGAGGAGTTGCCCATAGCCAAGGGCATCAAGATCTATACCGTGCCGGCTCTGCAGGTGGCCTACGAGGTCATCGGAAAGCCTTACTTCAACGTGGTCATGGTGGGGGCGTTCGCCTGCGCCACGGGACTGGTCAGGCTGGAGGCGGTGGTGGAGGCCATAACCGAGAGGTTCCCCGGAGAGCTGGGGGAGAAGGAAGCGGAGGCCACCAGGGTAGCCTGCGAACGCATAGGGGAGTGCGGCTGATGCGCATCTTCGTGGGAAGGAAAGGAAAGCCCGGGACCAGCCTGGCTAACAAGACCACGGCATGGCGGGGCAAATACCCGGTTTACAAACAGAAGGACTGTATCGGGTGCCAGAGATGCCTGCTCGGATGCCCCGAGGGAACCGTATTCCAGATAGACAAGAAGAAGTTCGACGTCAACCTGGATTACTGCAAGGGCTGCGGCATCTGCGCCCACGAGTGCCCGGTCGACGACATCGACATGGTGCTGGAACAGGGGTGCGAGATGCAGGAGCCGGAATGAGACATAGGCCTGGCAAAGTACGGATGAAAGGCTTGAAGCCGTGAGGACCATAATCGAGGGCTCGAAGGCGGTGGCCGAGGCGGTGCGCCTCTGCCGCCCCAACCTGGTGTGCGCCTATCCCATCACCCCCCAGACCCATATCGTGGAGGAGCTGTCGCGCATGGTGGCCGACGGGCGCCTCGACGCCGGCTACGTGCTGGCCGAGAGCGAGTTCGGCGCGGCGTCCATCGTCCTGGGAGGCAGCGCCGTGGGGGGGCGCACCTATACCGCCACCAGCTCGCAAGGCCTGCTGCTCATGGTGGAGGTCATCTTCAACATCGGGGGGCTGCGCCTGCCGGTGGTCATGACCTGCGCCAACCGCGCCGTTTCCGCCCCCATAAACATCTGGAACGACCAGCAGGACGCGGTGTCCATCCGCGATTCCGGCTGGATACAGCTCTTCGTGGAGGACAACCAGGAAGCCATCGATACCCACATCCAGGCCTTCAAGATAGCCGAGGAGCTGATGATACCGGTGATGGTGTGCATGGACGGCTACGTGCTCACCCATACCTGGGAACCCGTGGACATTCCCGAGCAGGAGGACGTGGACCGCTTCCTGCCGCCCTACGATCCCATCTACAAGCTTGACGCCGACGAGCCGTTCACCATGGGTTCCATGGTGGGGCCCGATGCATACATGGAGACGCGCTATCACGTGCACATGGACATGATGGAGGCGCGCTCGGTGATCGAAAGGGTATGCGAGGAATACCGCGAGGTCTTCGGCCGCGGTGGCAGGGGCGTCATCGACGCCTACAACACGGAGGACGCAGAGGTGGTGCTGGTGTCCATGGGCTCGCTCCTTGGCACCATGCGCGTGGCCGTGGACGAGCTGCGCGAGCAGGAGGGGCTGAAGGTGGGATTGATCAAGGTGCGCCTTTTCCGCCCCTTTCCCAAGGGGGCCATACATGACGCGATAAAGGAATACCCTACGGTAGGGGTGATCGAGAAGGACATCTCCCTCGGCCTGGAGGGGACGTTGTGCTCGGAGATGCGCGCCGCCTTCTGCGGCGAGGAATCGCCCGAGATATCCAGCATCATCATGGGCCTGGGGGGCCGGGACGTAACCGTAGAGGAGATAAAGCAGGTAGCGCGGGACCTGGCCGCCAACCCCGCCTGCAGGGTAGAGTTCCGTGGGCTCAACGAGGAGCTGCTCAAGGGAGACGAGGTATGATGGAAGTGGAGCAGAAGCGCATGATCAACCTCATGGAGCCGGGGCATACCGGTTGCGCCGGATGCGGCCAGTCCCTCGCGGCGCGCCTGGTGATACAGGCAGCCGGGCCGCGGACCATCATAGCCAACGCCACCGGGTGCCTCGAGGTCTTTACCACCACCTATCCCAGTAGCTCGTGGGAGGTCCCCTGGATCCACTCCCTATTCGAGAACGCCGCCTCGGTGGCCTCTGGAATGGAGGTCGCCCTGAAGGCCATGGGGCGTTACCAGGGAGTGAAGATCATCGCCCAGGCTGGGGACGGGGGCACGGCGGACATCGGCATGGGCTGCATCAGCGGCATGTTCGAGCGCGGTCACGATATCCTCTACGTCTGTTACGACAACGAGGGCTACATGAATACAGGTTACCAGCGCTCCAGCCTCACGCCGCCGGGGGCGCGCACCACCACCAGCCCGCCGGGGCGCAACTCCTGGGGAAACGTCACGCGCAAGAAGAACATGCCCCTGATCGCCGTGGCCCACGGCGTTCCCTACGTGGCCACCGCCACCCCGGCAGAGCCGCGCGACCTCATGCGCAAGGTGAAGAAAGCCCTGGAGATAGAGGGCCCCAAGTACCTGCACCTGCTGGTGCCTTGCGTGCCGGGGTGGGGCATCGAGTCGCACCTGTCGCTGGAGATTGCCCGCCTGGCCACCGAGACCTTCCTCTTTCCGGTATTCGAGATAGAGAACGGCGTGATCACCAAGGTAAAGAAGCCGAAAGAACGCAAGCCGGTGGAGGATTACCTGCGCCCGCAGGCCCGCTTCGCCCACCTCTTCAAGCCCGGAGGAGAGCCGATCCTCGAGGAGCTGAGGCTGATAGCGGAGGAGAACTCGCGCCTCGAGCCCGGCCCCGCCGTGCTCTTCGGACCCCATGCCGCGGGAAGCGCGGACACTACCGCCTGAGCCCTGATCGGAAAGCAATGCACCACGACCAACGAGGAGGTGTCCCCCGGGGGCAACGCATGATCCTTGGCGGCCCGGGAGAGTTCGAGACCATAACGGGGAGCTGGAGAAGGAATTGGGGGGAGGATATCACCCGGGTAGCCGCGGAAGCGCAGAAGGGGTACACGAAGGAAGGTCCTTTCACTGCCGAGGACACGAAAGAGACCGATATATTCCGCACTAAGCTCGCCTTGAGGGGATTGGGAAACCTGAGGGAGTGCGAGTGGGCCGGTGGGCGGTTGCGCCTGCGCCTGGAAAACCCCTGCCTGGTCCCCAAACGCAATACTTTCAGCGATGAGAACGTGGAGAGGAAGAATCCCTTAAAGCCGGTAACGGGAACTTGCCGGCCTTCAAACCGCGCCTTAATCGCGCGCGGCCAAGCCGTATATGAGGTAGTCCGTCACCGCGTCCGCGAGCCTGTTTAAATCCACTTCCTTGTTAAGCATGAAGAGCTGCAGGCCTACATGCTGCGGCACGCCCGCCACGACGGTGGAGACGATATCCACGTCCATGTTGCGGAAGATACCCTTCTCGATACCCTGGTTGAGCAATAATTTCACCATTTCGGCGACGCGCTGCTGCCATTCCACTATGCGGTAGTCGATCTCGGGGTTCATCCCCATTACTTCCTTGATATAGATGGCGGAGAAATCCCAGTTCTCGCTGAAGAACTTGTACAGCTCGAGGATGGCGTTCCTGGTCTTCTCCTTCAGCTCATCCAGGCTTTGAGGAATGCCGCCCAGTTCCCTGGCCGCGATCTCGAACATGTTGTTCAATATCCCGTCAACCAGCTCGACGAAAAGGTCTTTCTTGCTGTCGAAGTAGCTGTAAAAGGTGGCGCGGGCGACGTGCGCTTCCTGCAGGATATCCTCGACCGAGCAGCGGTTGAATCCCTTACGGGAAAAGATGCGTATCCCCGCATTGACGATGTCGGCTCTTTTGTCTCTCCTCGGCAAATTGCTTCCTCCTCCCTCGCCAATGAATAACTCAACGGTTTTTATATATTTTCCACAATATTAATGCGGCTTGTCAAATACTGCGCTGTAACGGCATGCCTATGCTATGCTGGGAAAAGCTCCGATAGGGCGCATACACGCAGGCTAAAATAAGCTTTCCGAGAGGAAACGAACATGGTGCGGAAGGAGAGAAAGCTGCCGCGCAAGGACGCACAAGGGCATAAAGCCGCAGCTGGGAGCGCGAACTCGAGGCTGGTGGCGAAGGTCGACCGCAGGCTGCTGCGCTGCTACGGAGACCGCGATTGGGCTCCCCAATTCCAGGGAATTCTAGACGGGCTTGTTCATACCATACTTTCCCAGAACACCAGCGACGTTAACTCGCACCGGGCCTTCCGGCAGCTGAAGGAGAGGTTCCCGTCCTGGGAGGAAGCGGCCGCGGCGGGGACCGGGGAGATCGAGGAGGCCATCCGCTCGGGCGGTATCTCCCGCGTTAAGGCGGAGCGAATCAAGGCCGTGCTGGAGATGGCCCTCCGGGACTGCGGTTCCTATTCTCTGGAATGCCTGGGAGATATGGAGGCGGGGGAGGCCCTGCGCTACCTGCTGGACATGCCGGGCGTGGGCAGGAAGACGGCCGCGGTCCTGCTGCTCTTCCAGTTGAGGTATCCTCTGTTTCCGGTGGACACGCATATCTTCCGCGTGAGTAAGCGTCTCGGCCTGGTCCCGCCGCGGGCGAACCCGGGGCAGGCGCACGATATCATGGACGCGGCCGTGCCAGACGATATAAAGTTCAGGCTGCATATAAACCTCATCGAGCACGGCAGGAAGGTATGCAAGGCCAGGAAACCAAACTGCCCGGGATGTTGTCTTAACGACATATGCCCGCGCGTGGGAGTGAAGGAGGAAGGGAGCGGCGATGCGTAAGACGCTGACTATATGTGTGCTGGCCATGTTAGTTATGGCACTCTCGATATCCCTGGCCCTGGCCCAGGCCGACCAGGCGGTGATAAACGAGGTGTTCACGGAAACGGAGTCCATACGTGGCCTCGAGGCCGACCCGAACCTCCCGTTCAATTACCTCACCAGGGAGGAACTCGAGCAGCGCATGCTCGAGGACTTCGAGGAGGACAACCCGGAGGAGGAGATCGATGACGCCCAGAGCATCATGGTCATGCTCGGATTCATCGGGCCCGACCTGGACCTGGAGGAGTTCTATATTGCCCTCCTAACCGAACAGATAGCGGGGTTTTACGACCCCGAGGACGACGGGCTTTACCTCGTCTCGGAGGAGCAGTCGATGGGGCCCATGGACCAGTACACCCTCTCCCACGAGTTCGTGCATTACCTGCAGGACCAGAACTTCGATCTCATGCGCCCGCCCTTTTACGATCCCGACGACGCGGAGGTGGAGACAGACGACGACGCCTCTTTCGCGGCCACCTGTCTGGTGGAGGGCGATGCCGTGCTCACCTCCGAGTTCTGGCTGATGAAGTACATGGACCCCGAGGACATGATGGATATGTATTCGGAGAGCGACGATTACTCCAGCGAGGTTCTGGACAGCGCACCGGAATACATATACGAGAGCCTGCTCTTCCCCTACGTGGAGGGGGCGGAGTTCGTCCGCTACATATACGAAGAGGGGGGTTACGAGGCCGTAAACAAAGCCTTCAGCGAACCGCCCTCCACCACGGAGCAGATCTATCATCCCGAGAAATATATGAAGGGGGAAAAGGCGGTCGAGATAAAACTGGAAGATATATCCTCCGAGCTCGGCAGCGGCTGGGAACTGGACTACGACAACGTGCTGGGCGAGTTCGACGTCTATCAGCTCTTCGACCCCTACTTCAAGGACACCAACGACGTGGAAACCGCCGCGGCCGGCTGGGGCGGCAACCGCTATCACTATTACAGTAACGGCGTGGGAGGCGAGCTTCTGTTGCAGTCGTATGTCTGGGACAGCGAGAAGGATGCCCAGGAGTTCGCGGCCGCCTTCGCTCAGTATGTGAAGGCCCGTTTCGAAGGCGAAGCGGAGAAGGAACAGCCCCAGGGGTCGTGGATGATATGGTCCACGGACGATTACACGCTCGGGCTGAAGAGGGACGGCGTGAACACGCAACTTGTGCAGGCCACCGCCGGAAAGCCCTTCGATGCCGCCATCGCCGCGCTGGGCGAGGAGGGTGACGCCATCGACGAGGGCGCCCTGGAGGCCGAAGGCAAGAAAGGCAAGGAGGAGGAGACCGACCTCAGCTGGCTGATAATCGCCCTGGTGGTAGGTTTACTTGTGCTGGGTATCATCCTGGTGATAGTGATGCTGCTCATGAACCGGCGCCCGCCGGCGCCGCCCGCCCAACCGCCGATGGGAGGTTATGGTCCCTACTATTACCCCCCCGGTGGAGGTGGCGGCGGATACGCGGGGCCGCAAACCGAGGGTATGCCTGGCGCAGGCGTACCGGTGCCTCCCGCGCCGCCCGCTCCGGTGCCGCCCGCGCCGGTGGTTCAACCCCCACCACCCCCACCGCAAGTGCCTCCGGCTCCGGGGACAACGCCGCCGTCGGCGCCTCCGGCTCCGGGATCACCACCTTCCGGCCCGCCGCCGGAATCTCCCGGCACAAAAGAATAGCCCGAGTAGAAGAGGGATAGGGATTCGGCGTGAGCCCCTATATATATTATCTGCCCTGCCTATGCGCTATAATAATCACCTGAAAATACGAACGGGCCCATAGCTCAGTTGGTCAGAGCAGCGGACTCATAATCCGCGTGTCGCAGGTTCGAGTCCTGCTGGGCCCACCAGTATAAGACCAGGTCAGAGGGTATGTGCTCGGGCCTGGTTTTTACGTTCAAAGAGGTGGGAGATCCCGTAACCACAATATGACCACAAAATTCTCCCTGGGCCTGTCTTAACACCGTTATTCCGGGCTTGGATCATCGCTGAACTTCGAGGAGAACATGCCCTCCAACCGGGCAAGGGGGCGTTCGTACGAACCGGGAAAGAGATGAGCGTAGGTATCCATGGTCATGCTTATGGACGCATGGCCCATGGCTCTCTGCAGCGCCTTTGGGTCCATGCCGGCGGCGATGCAGAGGCTGGCATATGTATGCCTCAAGTCGTGAAAGCGGATTCTGCGAACCTCCGCGTCCGTCAAAGCGGCCTCGAAAGCCCTGGTGATAAGGTTGCGTCGGTTTTGAGGCTTTCCCGTGGAATTAGGAAAGACAAGCTTATCGGGCTCTGGGTACCCTTTACTCTCGTATAGCCTCTTCAATATAGAGACCAGGAAGCGTGGAATAGGGACCGCCCTGCGAGAGGCACTCGATTTCGGCTCGCTGAACCCGAAGTCCTGGCCGTATGTCCTGACCACCCTGATGTTCCCGTGGACGAAATCCACATCTCCCCACTTTAGGCCAAGTATCTCTCCTTGGCGGAGACCAGCGAAACAGGCAACGGCCAGGAGTGGCATGATCTGATCGTCGGCGGCTTCGAGAAGCTTGGATACTTCATCCGGCGTCAGGCAGGCCATCTCCTTCCTCTCCACCCTGGGAGAACGGATAGACATGGTGGGGTCCTTGCTGATCATCTCGAGGGACTGGGCGTGATGGACGATGACCTTGAGATACCGGTATATCTTCCTCCGGGTAGCCGGGGAGATATCCTTATCCTCCAAGTGCGAGAGGAAGTCCTGGACCAGTATGGGAGTGATGGCGGACAGCCTCTTCTTCTTGAAGAACGGCTTCAGGTGGTTCTCAACCACCTGCTTGTAATCTTCATGGCTTGAGGGCTTGACCTGGCTCTTCTTGGCCTTGAGGAAATCCTCACAGAACTCCATGAAGATCGGGTCCTCGGGTGCTTTCTGGCCGTATGTCCCGGCCGCCAGCTGCTTTTCGATGCTCACCTTAAGCAGCTCAGCAGACTTCTTTGTGGAACCGGCAGCCTTCTCGGTCCTATATCCGTGTGGATCGGTGAACCGCACCACGTAGCGGGTGGTTCCGTCCTTCTTGTATCGCTTGTGTATGCTAGCCATGATCCTCCTTATAGCCTTCCATGACTATAGCACTAAGCAGTGACATACTAACACGTTGACATATTAAAAGGTATATATGATAATGAGGGCAATGAACCAGGGTGTTTCCAGGAAGATTGAAAGGGGGGATATGGGCATGGAAGGCTTTCTGGACCCAAAAGGCTTGGCGGAAGCGTTGAGCATACCTGTTTCACAGGTGTACCGGCTTACGCAGAAAGGGGACCTGCCGCACATCAGGGTTGGCAAGTACATAAGGTTCAACCTCGACGAGGTCATCAGGGACCTGCACAGGGACGGTGAGGGCGCATTGCTCTAGTGTTGAAGCGATGGGCAAGAGGCGCGAGAGAACGGACTCCATACTGAATAAATCGGGAGGTAATATTGGATAAGAAATCAAGGAATAACGGCAGAGGTAAGAAGGTGATCCCTGCTGTCGAATGGAACCGCTACAACGTGGTCCAGATAGGTGCGCGGGTGACCCAGGAGACGGAAAAGCAGCTCAAGGAGGCTAACAGAAGAATAGAGGAGAGCCTGGGAAAAAG
>CAYWXM010000053.1:0-80821 GCA_964462595.1 uncultured Actinomycetota bacterium | reverse complement strand
TATAGCCGAGGTCAGGGTGGTCTTGCCGTGGTCGACGTGACCTATGGTTCCCACGTTCACATGGGGCTTGGTCCTCTCGAATTTCTTCTTGGCCATTTTCACCCTCCTCGGTAATATCCCGAAATTACATACATCGGCGATCTATGCCTGTTGAATCTGCTGGTAGCGGTGAGAGGATTTGAACCTCTGACCTCACGGGTATGAACCGTGCGCTCTAACCAACTGAGCTACACCGCCTTGCTAAAGAAAAGGATGGAGCCCGCTAGCAGATTCGAACTGCTGACCCCATCCTTACCATGGATGTGCTCTTCCAGCTGAGCTAAGCGGGCTCGTCAATCCTCCAGCGCGCTAATTATGTTACACCAACGCACCTGGCGAAACAACAACGCGCAAAAGGTCTCAGTAACCACACCCGACAGCCCACCTCCTGTTGCACAAGGCGAACGCCAGGCACCAACAATCTGCGGTCAGGCCTCAAGGCTTGCGTCTCCTTCATGCCGGCACTCGGCATCTTCTTCGGGAGATCTTTTTGCTTACGCCTGCGATGACCTGCAACGATCTCCGGGTACGTTCCAGGTTTGACCCCGAGTCTGCCGGGGCCTATCTAATTGGGGATAGAGAAGCGGATGATAGAACCCCCTCCCTCGCGGGGTTCATACCAGATCCTCCCCCCATGGGCTTCCACGATCTGCTTGGCGATGTAGAGGCCCAGTCCTATCCCGGAAATCGAATGGTGTTTGGCTCCCCCGACCTGGTAGAAACGCTCGAATATCCTCTCCCGTTCCTCCCCTGGGACGCCCTCGCCCCGGTCGAAAATGGACCCTACTATCCCGTCCCTGTCGCGCCTGATATCGACCTCGAAATCTGAGCCGGTGGGGGTGAACTTGATCGCGTTTTCAAAGAGAGCCTTGAAAAGCTGGGTGATCTTCTCTGGATCCATATTCACTGCGCCTATGCTCTCATCAATATTGACCTTGAAGACGCTGCCCCTCTCAACGGCACCTATGTCCTGGAGGGCCTTGTCGATCACGGCTTTCAGCGAAACCTCGCTCCTGGCCAGGATGTATTCGCCTCGTTCTATACGCGTGGCGTCCAGGAGTTCGAGCCCGAGAGCGCTGAGCTGGTTCGCTCCCTTGTCGATAGACTCGAGCGCCTCCCGCCGGGTACGGTCGTCCAGCTTCTCTCCCCCCTCCTTGAGGATGATGGCGTAACCCTTCATGACCGCTATGGGATGGCGAAGCTCGTGCGCGGCGACGTCGATGAATTCCTTCAGCCCCTCCTCCCGGGCCAGGCGCTCTTCATCGACGGAGATTATCTGGGCCAAGGTCCCCAGGGTTTCCAGCTCCTCCGTGGAGAACGACCTTTCGGCCCTACTGTAGAGGGAGATGCAGCCGATTATCCGTGAGTCCAGCCTGACAGGATACCCCACGAAGGACCTGAGACCTTTTTCCCTGACCTCCTCGTACTTCTCCGCTTCGGGGAGCTCGCTCATATTCTCCACCACGACCGCTCCATCGCTATCCCCGACGATCACCATGTGGCATATATAGGACTCGGGGTGATTCTCGACCGTAAACGTGCTCGCGTCGGGAGTAACCAAGATCGAGGAGAGCCTGCCCTCTTGAAGGCGGCAGTACCGCATCTCGTCCGCTCTCAGGAGATCCAGGCCGGCGTGGAGGACTGCCTCCACGTTGTCGATGATGTCTGCGCCGAGGCCCAGGATGAGGTGGTTCAACCTGTTGATCCTCTCCTGCACGTGAATGCGTTCGGTGATGTCCTTGGCGATGGTGATAAAGGCCTCCGGCGCCCCTTGAGCGTCCCGGATCAGGGAGGTGCTGATCTCACCGATAAAGGTGGACCCGTCCTTCCTGCGCATGGTGTAAACCAGGTCCTTTGTCGTTCCTTCCTTCCAGGTCTTGCGTAAGTTGGCCACAGACCTTTGAGAATCACCGGGATCGACGAACGTAAATACGCTCTTGCCCAGCAATTCATAGGTCTCTTTGTAGCCGAGCAGCTCCAGGGTGCGCCTGCTGACGAAGGTCAGATCGCCATTCAGATCGCTCATGATAATGGCATCCGGGGAGGTCTCCACCAATCTTCTGTACTTCTCCTCCGATTCCCTCAACTTACCCATAAGCCAGGCGCGCTCGGTGGCGTAACCGAGAGAGCGGGACAGTAACTCCGCATCCACCTTGCCCTTGATCAGGTAGTCCTGTGCGCCCCGACGGATGGCCTCCATGCCGATATGCTCATCCTCCAGGCCGGTGAGTACCACTATGGGCACGCCGTGTCTACTGGAGAGGACCTTCTGTAAGGAGTCCAGGCCCTGGCTATCCGGGAGACTCAGGTCCAGGAGGATGATGTCCCATCCTCCTATGCCCAGGAATTCCAGGCTCTCACCGAGGGTCTCAGCGCACTCCACCTCCCAGGAAATGACCGTGCTCTCCGCGAGCATCTCCTTTATCAGCCGGGCATCGCCGGGATTGTCCTCGATGAGTAGGGCTTTCATGGTATTGTCTCACCCCACATGATCCAAATCGTGCCATTGTCGGGGTTCTCAACGATCAGGGCTTTCATGCACGGTATCGTCTCACCTCACGTGATTCGGGGGCAGCTTGACAGCCTCCAACCAGAAATCCTCCACCGACCTTACCACCTTCTCGAACTGCACGAGGTCAACCGGTTTTACTATGTAGCAGTTGGCATGATGGTCATAGGTATCCAGGATGTCTTGCTCATCCCGGGAGATGGTAAGTATGACCACTGGTATGCGCCTCAAGTCCGGATCCGATTTGATCTCTCTGAGCACCTCCCGGCCATCCTTCCTGGGCATGTTGAGGTCCATCAGGATGAGGTCGGGACGGGGGGCGTCGGCGTACATGCCCTCCCGGCGTAGAAACCGCATGGCTTCCTCGCCGTCCCGTGCCACGCTCATCCTGTTCCTCACCTTCCCTTCCTTCAGGACCTCCTCGGCAAGGCGTACGTCCCCCGGGTTGTCCTCCACCAGGAGGATCTCGATGGGGTCAGTGGTCTTGGGTTCTGCCTCCATTTCCTACTTCCCTTCGGCTGGGATCGTGAAATAGAAGGTGGTGCCCTCCCCCTTCCCGGACTCCAGCCATATCCTTCCACCATGGCGTTCCACGACCTTCTTTGCGAGAGCCAGGCCGATACCCGTCCCGGGATAATGCGTTCCGGTGTGCAGCCGCTCGAAGACCCGGAAGATGCGCTCGTGAAACTCCGGTTCGATGCCTATGCCGTTATCGGAAACGGCGAATTCCCATTCCGCGCCCTTTATCTCCGCCGAGACATGGATGCGTGGGGGCGCGTCACCACGGAACTTGATGCTGTTCAATATGAGGTTGTGGAACAACCGGACTAGTTGGGTCTCGTCGGCCGACACCTCGGGGAGTGGATCGTAGGTCACCTCCGCGCCGTTCTCATCAATAGCCAGCCTGAGATCGTTTATTACCTGCCGTATGACCCGGTCGCAGGAGGTGGGCCGTAAGGGCTCTCCCCGGGTACCGACCCGCGAGTAAGCCAGGAGGTCGTTGATCATATTCTGCATCCTGATGGAGCCGTCCACGGCATAAGCGATAAACTCGCCGGCGTCCTTGTCCAGCGCTCCCGCGTACCGTTTCTCGAGGAGTTGCAGGTAGCTGGCCACCATGCGCAGGGGCTCCTGCAGGTCATGGGAGGCCACGTAGGCAAACTGTTCCAGCTCCGCGTTCGACCGCGCCAGGTCCTCGGCGTATCGTTTCAGCGCCTCCTCCGACCGCGCGCGCTCGGTGATATCCTCTATTATCGTCCCCATACCGTCACCCACCTTGAACGACTTTACGCTGAGGTGCCGGTCTCCGAACCTGGGGGAGGAGACCAAGTCATCAAAATGGAAGGGCTCCCCCGCCTCAATGGCTCTCCGGTACCTGTCGATCAAACCGCTCTGTCCGATATAAGGGTCGATCTCACATATATTATTCCCAATTACGCTCTCTTTTATTGCGCCGGGTGAAAACCACCGCAATCCGCATTCGTTGGCATCGAGCAGCCTCAGTTCCGAATCCCAGAGGGAGAAAGAGCAGGGCGCCGTTTCCATGAAAACGCTGAACCTCTCCTGGGCCGCTCTGAGCTCGGACGCCCGCTCCTCCACCAGCTCCTCCAGCCGGTGGCGATGTACCTCCAACTCCGACTCGGCCCGTTTGTGGTACAGGGCCTCAACGAAGGCAACGGACAGGGCTTCCAGGTCTTCCCGGTCGGCCGCGTTGTATCCCCCCTCCTTGTTGGCCACGGCGATCATGCCAATGATCTTATCCCCGTGCCTGAGCGGGACCCCGAGGTACGAACCGATCCACGGGTGTCCCTCGGGGGAGCCTGCGCTGGCGGGGTGGGCGGATGGTTCATCTATGATCACGCTTTTACCCTCGAGGACCGGCAGGACCCACAACCCATGGGGCACCATGTCCATGCTTCTTTGCCAGGCCTCCTCCACGCTCGCCTTGCAGGCTTCCCAACCCTTGTTGCTGCAGGCGAGGGTGTCGAACCGCCCCCTCTCGTTCAGTTCTCCACATATGCAGAGTTCACTCCGGAGTATCTCCACCGCTGCGGCTACGCATATCTGAGCCACTTCCCTGTCGGTATGAGAGGTCAGGGCCTCCCGTAGAACCCGGATGATGCCCTGCAGGAGGGCGGTCTGCCGCAGGATCCTATCCTCGTATTGCTTGCGCTCGGTGACGTCTCGAACCGCGGTCACCCACACGGGGCGACCCGAGTAAGTGATGTTCCTGGCCCGTACTTCGGCCATGAAGGTGGAGCCGTCTCTCCTCACCATCTCTATTTCATAAGCACCCTCATAACCCTCCCGGATGCGGGTCTTTACCCCTTCGAGATACTCCCGCTTCACGAAGCGGAGGGCATCGGTGCCGACGATCTCCGATGGCTCGTATCCCAGCATCGAAGCAAAGGCAAGGTTGCAGGCCAGGACCTCTCCCGTTGCATGTATGTAGATCCCTTCAAAGCTCGCCTCGGACATGGCGTGAAATCTCTTCTCGCTCTCGTGCAGCGCTTCCTCGATCTTCCTGTGTTCGGTAATATCGCGATCGATCCCCCGATAGCCCAGCAGGTTCCCCTGGTCATCGAGTATGGGCACGCCACTGGTCTCGAGCACCACGTTATGACCGTCCTTGGCGACGTTCGTTTTCTCCAAGGCCAGGAACGGTCTTTTCTCCCTCGCGATAGCCGCGAAGGCCTCCGCCACGCGTTTCGCCTCATCCGGAGGCATAAAGTCAAAAGGCGTTCTGCCGATGATCTCCTCGGGCTCGTATCCCAAAAGTTCCGTTGCTTTTGGGTTTACGTATGTGTAAATGCCGTCCCGGTCCACCTCCCATATCCAGTCGCTGGTGTTCTCCACCAGGGAGCGGTACATCTCCACGACTTCCTCAAGTCCTTTCGCGACCTGCCTGAACCCGGCTATGGACCTCTCCGATTCGCTGCAGCGGCGCCGCAAGCCCTCAAGCTCCTCTATGATCTGTGCTTTGGTCTTTCTTTCATCCCGCATCCGCCGCATACCCCCTGGGAGATATTCCTATTTCACAACTCTAGAATACTATTCCCATTTGCAACCTTCATCGGGATTCCTGCGGCCCATCTTGAGCGATTGGAT
Source organism: uncultured Actinomycetota bacterium (assembly GCA_964462595.1). Lineage (GTDB taxonomy): Bacteria > Actinomycetota > Geothermincolia > Geothermincolales > RBG-13-55-18 > SURF-21. The sequence goes on along the minus strand of CAYWXM010000053.1, from coordinate 75,165 downwards.
TTCCGTAATCCCTGGCAAAAGAGCATATTACATTGCGCTCAAAAAAGGCCGTGGCACCAGGATTGGCTGCCCGGCTTGTTGTGGAAACGGGCAACGTCCTCCGACCCAGCGCTCGGGTTGATGACGGGAAGCCGGCGGTGCGGAAGCGCAACATCATAGGGCCCGAGCTCAGGACTTGCGTCTCCGGCACACGGAGACGCGGAAGGCGCGGCCTGTCGAGGCGCAACCCTTAAAGACCTGGCCCCAGGAACATCGAGAGGGTGGTCTCCTCGCCGGGCTCGACGCGGTGATATTCCTCGCGGCGGGCGGAGAGCAGCGGGGCATGCGCATGCCTTTTCTCGTGGGCGAGCAGAAGTTCAATAGTGATTGTACTGCTGAAATGCAATACCGGTCTAAATATCGTGGACTATTCCTTATATTGGGGAAGGAATAAAAAGGTTCAGGTGGAAATGTATTTTAGGAGAACGACGAGGTTTCGGAATCAAGAGGAGGTATGACATGGAGATAAAATGCACGAGGATGTGCGACGAGTGCCCCATTTCCTCCTGTTCGCTACATCCCGGTTTTCAGCTTTTCATACAGGCATACCTGAGGGATATGGCCATCGAGGCAAGAAAGCGGTAGAGAGACCAGGGTAGCGTAGAACAAAGCTTAGAACAAGCAGAGGCGGGGCCCATGCAAGGTCCCGCCTCTTTTTTCTCTCTTCCCGCCTCCGGGGTATCCGGTACGACCCCGGGGTTATGCGATCAGGTCATCAGGTTGCCGAGGGACATGGCGAAGGCCATGTCGCCCTCGATCTTCATCTTGCCGGTCATGAAGGCTGTGGGGCCGGCAAGCTCGCCCTTCTGCATCAGCGCCCAGTCCTCGAGCCCGATCTTGAAGGTAACCTCGGGCGAGGACGCGTCGTTGAACACGACTTTGAGATCGGCCTGCGAACCGTCCGGGACTCCCAGCTCGAGGTTCATGGTGCCGCGCACCGAACTCATCGCATCGTACCTTCCGCGGGTCGCTGTCTGGCTCATGTCCGTGAACATGTCCATGGCGCCTTCCATCTTCCCGGTCACCGCCTTGCGCCATACGTCCTCCGACAGCACCACCTTGATCATCGGGCTTTCCAGTGATCCCTCCGTCACCTCGAGGTCCTTGCCGTCCTTCACGGTGATACCATAGGCATATTCCTGGTCGCCCTTGACATCGAACTCCACCGCGAACACCGTGCCGTCCATACCGGTCATGGTCGTCCCGGAGAGTTGCTCCTCGACCATCTTGGGGACTACCTCTTCGAAGTACTCATTGACGCTTATGTTTTCCGCTACTTCCATTCCTTCCTCCTTTTTTAACAGTACTATTCCCGCGTTTTACATGGACAGCTGGAAGGATGTTTGCCCCATCCGATAACTCATCCCGAGCCTGTCCACCCGCCATCGTACCTTTTGGTACTGACATGTCATTACTATAAATATATGTTTCTCTAAAGTCAACAATACAATCGTAACGATTAAGTATGGGGTGAGAGCCGCTTTGGCGCCTATAATCAGAGAGCGGTAAGGGTTTTTGCAAGTGAAAGTAACACAGGCTTGTCGACTTCTGTATCGAATGCATGAAAGCCTGTCCGGTGGCTGAACGCTGGAAAGAAATGCGGCCGGACGCGTTTTTGCCCCGAACCTCGTGAGTTGTTTCGGATGCCAGCATGGTATACGTCTTGTTATGATATGCCGCTGCGGGTTTAATATAGTCTTGACATATGCCGACCCGCGGCCTGATAGTGCTGGAAGTTATCTTGAGTATCGATGTAGATCGCGAACATAGATCAGCCGCAAGCGGCAAAGGTAGTCGCAACATCTGCGTAAGCGCTTATCGCGCAGCAGCTACAGAGCACGAAGGAGTGAATGCCGGACATGGACAGCAGGCTGAAAAAACTGGATTATGCTTTTAACCCCCGTTCCGTAGCCTTCGTAGGCGCGACCGAGAACATGCGCAAGTGGGGTTTCCTCATCCTCAACAACCTCCTTACCGGGGGTTTCAAGGGCGACATCTACCCTGTAAACCCGGGCCGCGAGACAATACTCAACCTGCCGGCCTATTCCTCCGTCCTGGATATCCCGGGCGAAGTGGACCTGGCGGTGTTCACCGTACCCGCGCGTATGGTATTAAGTGCCCTCGATGATTGCATAAGCAAAAAAGCCAAGGCAGGCCTGGTGATCACGGCCGGCTTCAAGGAGATGGGCGAGGAAGGCGCCGCGGTGGAAAGAGAACTGGTCAGCAAGGCGCGCGAAGCCGGTATGGTGCTTATCGGCCCCAACTGCCAGGGGATATGCTGCCCTAAGAACCGCCTGTATCCGTGGATGCCGATACTGTTCCACCCCGCTCCGGGAAAGATAGGGTACGTCGCCCAGAGCGGCAACATATTGAACATGCTCATAGGCCACGCGGTCGCAGCCGGCCTGGGCGTGTCCAAGGCGGTTTCCAGCGGCAACGAGGCCGACCTGGAGACCGAGGACTACTATACCTATTTATGCGAAGACCCCGACACCGATGTCATAGTATCTTACGTGGAAGGAATAAGGGACGGCCGCCGCTTTATCGAGCAGGCCCGCGCGGCCTCCCACCGCAAGCCCATCGTGGTTCTCAAGGGAGGCCGCACGCAATCCGGCAGCTCTGCCGCCCGCTCCCATACCGGGTCCATGGCCGTGAGCGAGAAGCTCTTCGAGGCCGCGTGCCGGCAGGCGGGCATCGTCACCACCTCCACCATAGAGGAGGCCGGGGTCACCGCCGCCTCCTTCGTGGGCCGGCCCCTTCCCACCGGCAAACGCGTGGGGATAATCACCGGCGGTGGAGGCCTGGGAGTGATTGCCGCCGATTACTGCACGGAGATCGGGCTGGAAGTGGCGCGCCTCTCAAGCAAGACCCTGGACGAGCTGGAGAAACTTTTGCCCGACTGGTGGGTGCCGGGGAATCCCGTCGACCTCGTGGCCGGGCTCGATTTCACCATCCTCAAGCCGGTGATCGAGATACTCATGAAGAGCGGCGAGGTGGACGCGGTGATGTTCCTGTGGATAGGAGCGCCCCGCAACCACGAAAAAGCCGACGACATCCTGGGGGAACGCGGGCTGGATATATCCCAGGTCTGGAACATGATGGACATGCATTTCAACAACTTCATGAAGGAGCTGTACGGACTGATGTGGGAGCTGCAGGTCCCCCTGTATATCGCTACCAGCATCATGCCCGATAAGACCGGGGATGGCGGGGAGGATGCGCCCGAGGAAAGACCTCTCATATTCCCCAGCGTGGAGTCCGCCTGCCGCTCCATAAGGGCCATGGCCGACCATTATTACTACAGCAACCTGTGAGCTCTCTCCAACTCAGGCTCTCTATATAATACAAACATACTCATCTCTTGACCGCCATTACAGCTTAAACGAGGATAAGCATATGTCCAGCTCAAGCTCTTTTCTCACCAGGGCAAGGCAGGCCGAACTCTCCCTCATCGCCGTTACCGTAGTCTGGGGGCTTACCTTCTCCATGGTCAAAGAAACCCTGGTGTCGATGCCGCCTTTCGTCTTCATGTCCTACCGTTTCGCGCTGGCCTTCGCCGTCCTGCTCGTGGTATGCGCCAGGCGCCTGAAGGGTATAGACAAGGGCACCGCAGCCGCGGGGCTTCTCCTGGGGACATTGCTCTACGCTTCCTACTCCTTCCAGACCTTCGGCCTGCAGTACACCACGGCCGGTAATGCGGGCTTTATAACCGGGCTTTTCGTGGTCTTCGTCCCCATCCTTTCCATATTTATCCTGCACAAGAGACCGAGGAAGAGGGCTGTTTTCTCTGTCGTTCTGGCGACCATCGGCCTCGCGCTGCTCTCCCTGCAGCCCGGGACCGGCATGAGTTCGGGGGACGGCCTCCTTCTGGCATGCGCATTCAGCCTCGCTCTGCACATCATCTACATGGACCGTTTCGTGCAGCGCCACGATCTCCTGATGCTGACCCTGGTGCAGATGGGAACGGTGGCCTTGCTCCAGACCGGTTCCGCCCTGATCTTCGAGGATTTCGTCCTGCCTTCCGGTGTCTACGCATGGGCGACCATCGTCATATGCGGCGTATTCGCCTCGGCCGTTGCCTTCCTCGTACAGGCATGGGCGCAGCGAGAGATATCCCCCGTCCGCACCTCGGTGGTGCTGATCATGGAGCCGGTGTTCTCGGTGGTCTTCGGGATCATCCTGCTGGGCGAGACGCTCACCTGGAGGGGGTGGCTGGGGTGCGCCCTCATGCTGGCAGGGATGCTCATCACGGAGATAAGACCCGAAGGCAGAAAAACGCTTTAGAGGTGGGAGAGGATCTTGGAGAAAAAGTCGATGGCCCGGGGGCTCTTGGGGTTGGTAAATATCTCCTCCGGCGGCCCTTCCTCGACGATGAGGCCGTCGTCCATGAAGATCAGGCGGTCCCCCACCTCCTTGGCGAATCCCATCTCGTGAGTGACCACGAGCATGGTCATGCCCTCGCGCGCCAGGTCCTTCATCACGTCCAGCACTTCCTTCACCAGCTCGGGGTCGAGGGCCGAGGTGACCTCGTCGAAGAGCATGAGGTCGGGGTCCATGGCCAGGGCGCGGGCTATGGCCACCCGCTGCTGCTGCCCCCCGGAGAGATGCGCGGGATAGGCATCGGCCTTGTCCTTGAGGCCCACCCGCTCCAGCATGCGCCTGGCCTTTTCCGCGGCCTCCTCAGGGTTCGCGTTCTTCACCTTGATGGGAGCAAGGGTCACGTTGCGCAGGGTGGTCAGGTGCGGGAAGAGGTTGAAGCTCTGAAAGACGATGCCCACTTTCTGGCGGATGGCGTTGATATCCGCCCTGCGGTCGGTGACATCCGCACCTTCCACATAGACATGTCCGCTGCTGGCGTGCTCAAGCCCGTTTACGCAGCGCAACATGGTGCTCTTTCCGGAGCCACTGGGCCCCACGACGACCAGTACCTCCGACGATTTAACCTTCAGGTCTATCCCCTTCAGGACCTCGTGGAACCCGAAGCTCTTATGCAGATCGACTATCTCTACCATGTAATCGTCGCTCACGGCCTCACCTGCCATTATCCCGCTCCCAGTGTAGTAATGATAACCCCTTCAGCCAGCCGGGGCATAAACGCACCGCCGTGCGCCTCGAACCGTCTCACAGAACACAAGAGCCCTACTCACTCACGGAAAACCTCTTTGTTATGTACTGGACCAGACGCATCAGGGGTATGGTGACTATCAGATAACAGATGGCGCCTACCACAAAGGGGGTGATGTTGAATTCTCTCCCGAACATCTCGGAAGCGCGCCTGGTGACTTCAGCAAGTCCGATAACCGAGAGCAGCGCCGTGTCCTTGAGCAGGGCGATGAACTCGTTGGAGAGCGGAGGTATGACGTTTCTCACTGCCTGGGGAAGGACAATGTAGCGCATGGCCTTGAAATAGCCCATACCCAGGGAACGAGCCGCCTCCATCTGCCCTTTATGTATGGACTCGATGCCAGCGCGAAAGATTTCCGCCTCGTAAGCCGCATAACAGATGGTCAGCGCTAGTACCCCGGCCCAGAATATGTTCATCTTGAAGCCGAGGATGGCGACGCCGTAATAGACGATGAATATCTGCAGCAGCAGCGGGATGCCCCTGATGACATCGATATAGACGGCCGCCATCCCGCGGAAGAGTTTGACGCGGGATATCCTGACCAGGGCGACCAGCAAACCAGCGACAAGGATAAATACCTCCGAGACCAGGGCCACGGATATGGTTATACGCAGGCCGGTAAATATATACCAGAACGTATCCTTAATAGTCTGCCATTTAAGGAATTCGTCGACGAATTCCTTGCCCCGTTCGAAGCTGGTCAGATAAACGATCCCGAATACCAGTAATCCGACTGCCAGCAGGCTGCCCAACGACCAGGAAACCTTCCTCCATCTGTCGCTTATAGCTTCCACCTCCCGACAGGCCAAAGGGCCTGCATTCTCCGAGAACGCAGGCCCCTATGCATTAATCCGATGTCTGTTCTCGGGCGATCACTCCGCCTCGCCGAACCACTCCTCGAATATCCCGTCGTAGGTGCCGTCCGCCTTCATGTCGGCGAGGGCGTCGTTAATGGCCTCGAGCAACTCGTCGTTGCCCTGTTTGATGCCAATGCCGTACTGCTCGTCCGTCATGATCGTCGTCACTACCTTCGTTCCCCCCCTGATCTTACTGATATAGGCATTGACGGGGTAATCGTTCATGATGGCATCGATTCGGCCCAGTTCCAGGTCTTCGAAGGCCAGGAGGATGGTGTCGTACTTGCGTATCTCTTTGATACCCGCGATCTCCTCGGCCTTAAACTGCCCGGTGGTATCGACCTGTACCCCGACGACCTTATCCACGAGGTCCGCTTCGCTCTTTATATCCGTGTTCGCTTCCTGAACCGCTATGGACTGGTTGGAATCGATGTAGGGATCGCTGAAGTCGATCTCCTCCAGCCTCTCCTCGGTGATGGTCATGGCCGACATCACTATATCGTAGTCGCTTGTCTTGAGGCCGGGGATTATGCCTTCCCATTTAACCGACATGACCTCGAGCTCCAGGCCCAGGCGGTCGGCTATCTCCATGGCGATGTCGATATCGAAGCCCTCCGGCTCGCCATCATCGCCGATGCTCTCAAACGGCGGGTAGGTCGTGTCACTTCCCATGAGGAGCTTACCCTCTTCTAAGGTGGTGACGGCCACCTCTTCCTCTTCTTTTTTCTCGGTCTCCTCCGTCTCCTCTCCGCACCCGGCCGCGAACATCGCGGCAGCCAGAACCAGGGCGAGCAAGAGTGCCATTACGGCAAGCAGACTCTTTCTACTCATCTTCCCTCCTTTTAACCTTGTTACTCGGCAACGCAGAAATTATATATTCATTCCCTGATGAAGACAAACCGAGCCAGGACCCGAAACTCTTTCATGCGCCCTGAAGCTCGCTCACCTTATCCCCATCACGCCCACGGAGCGCAGCGGCGGCCTCAAACCTGCAATAGCGTTCACAGCCTTCTCGTCGATGCCGCGCAACCCCAGGTCCACGGCAAGGCCCATGGAGGCGGCCACCAGAGACATCTGGGAAAACGCGATGGGCAGGTCTATCATCCAGAAGGGCTTTTCCAGCTTCTCGTAGAGAAACCCCGCCTCGGTATCCCCCACCCCGATTATGGCCGTCTTCCAGGCGTTCTCCACCCCGCAGGCACGCTCCAGCTCGCGCAGCGCATCCTCCCCGCTCACCACCACGAATCGCCATTTCTGGGTGTTGCCGGCACTGGGCGATATGCGGGCCGCCTCCAGGCAGGCATCCACGGCCAGGTCCAGGGGTACGCCAGTGTCGCTATCGTCTCTCTCCCTGAGCTGACGCAAGAGGCCCGCGACATCCTGCACTCCCGCGGCCGTGAACTCTCTTTTCGGTATCTCGGGCAGGCTATAGATACGGTCGATGGTCTCACGGTAAGCGATATCCTGAAGAGGTTTGCGCTTCCTGGATATCGACCTGTACATCACGTGGTCCATATCCCTCGCCTTGACCCGGGGCTTAGGCCTTCCGAAGGGTATCACCGCGGGGACGAAGATTTCGTGGCCGAGGTTCAAGGCTTTCCTGACCTCCCCCTGGTTCAGGCCTCCAAGCCAGCAGGTTCCCATACCCGCCTCGGTCAGCCAGAGGACGACATCCTCCGCTGCCATTGCGGTGAGCGGCAGTTCCCGCGGTCTCTCCGCCCGCACGTCCGACTTCGGCATAGCCAGCACCAGGAATCCCTGCACCGGCGACCTGTGCAGCCAGAGGTTTATCTTGCCCTGCATCCCTTTGTGTAAGCGCGTCTTTATTCCAGCGACGAGGTCCCTGTCCGTCACCACCCGGAGGCTGTCCTCGGCGGCGCCCCGTACGGACAACGCCAGGCATACCGTATCCTCAAGGGAACTCACGGATTCCCGGGTCTTTTGCGAAGGCATGAACTTGCGGTGCGACCTGCGCGCGTAGAGCACCTCCCACAGTTCCCACGGCGTGGACGAGTAGGAGGGATAATCCCGTGTCGGCTTCTTGGTCTGTTCCATCCCCACCATCCGGCTTCATCCGGCTGCCGTCATACCCGAGATCGCATCCCGGGAAGCCAGCCGATCCTGTTGACGTTCTCCAAAGGATAGCACAAACCGACCTGCACATACCCATCCGTTCATCCCCCGCCGGGGCGGCCTTGCGCTCGACGCGCGGCCCTCATACCTGGAGAGGGTAGCGGCCGTATTCCTCCACCGCCTGCAGCATCCAGCGCAGGTGCTGCAAGTCCATGTCGGGATGGCTGTTGGTCGGCGCCAGGATGTAGCCCCCTCCGCTCCCGGCGGCGCGGATGGAATCGCGCACTGCATCGAAGACCTCTTCCCTGGTTGCATCCACCAGTATATGGGTTATATCCAGGTTCCCCACCAGGCACAGGCGGTCGCCGACCATCTCCTTCACCCTGGCCAGCTCAACTCCGGCGGTCGGCTCGAGCGCGTGGACGCCGTCGAAACCACAGTCCGCGAACCACGGTAGCAGCGGATAGACCATGCCGTCGGTGTGCGCGACTATCTTCATGCCCGCCGCGTGCGCGGTCTCGGTGATGCGGCGCAGGGAATCGCCGTACAGCTCGTCCATGGTGCGCGGGTTGAGCATGGGCCCCGAGCGATAGGCCATGTCGTCGGAATATACCGCGCAGGGCACGCCGGCGTCGGCCCAGGCCTCGATCATGAGGCAGTAATGGTCCTCGTAGAACCTGATCACCCGCTTGATGAATTCCCGGTCCCTGCGCAGCGCCACCACGAAACGCTCGAAGCCCATCGGTTGCCACGTGTTCTCGAAGAGCCCGTAGAGGAAGCTCGCGAAGACCACGATGCGGTCTCCCAGGTCCTTCTGTATCTTCGCGTAGGCCCGGTTGGCTTTCTCCGGCAGGCGCAGGATCGGCCGTTTATCCAGGGCCTTCCAATCGCCTGGAGACGTTATGAGACCTCCCTGGTAAAGCGGGGTGGCGATGTTTCCGCGATCGTCCACGATGATCCTGTAATAGCGGCCGTAGATGTCCTCGCTTATCTTCGAGTCCCGGAAGCGCCATATAGGGACGTGCATCACCCAGGCCCCGTCGTATCCCATCTTCACCGCCGCCGCGGTGCGGTCGTAGGAGAAACGGTCCATCTCGGAATCCAGGAAACCTACGCGGTTGAGCAGCGGTATAAGGCGGTCGAACGCGGCCGAGGCGTAACGGTTGGTGACCAGAAAACCCAGCGGGGTGGGCTTTTTCCCCAGCACCTCGTAGATGTTGGCGTATTCCTCCATCACGTCCATGGTCGGCACGCGGTCGGGCTCGCGCCGTTCGAGTGCTGCCATTATCCGCTCGCGCTGCTCTCCCATGTCATCACCTTCCGTTTCCGGCCTCCCCTGCCTCCACGAGTATTCTTTCCACTTATCGTGGATCATATCCTGTACTTGCCGAGCATCCTGGCCATCAAGCGAGCCTGCAGCTTCATAAATGGAAACCACAGGAAGGGCAAGTGCTTCCTGAAAAAATATTCCACTTGGAGAGAAAGCGTAGTGGTAACGATGAACCTGTCCTTTTTCACCGCTTCGACTATCATGCGGCCAACGGCCTCCGGGGGGTCGGCCCCCCTGGTGAGCAAGCCCTTTATCTTCCTGACCTCCTCGCTGAAACCAACTACTGGGGAGGTGTCGAATATGGTGGTGCCCACGGACCCGGGGCAGAAGCAGGTAACCCCGATCCCGTGCAGCGACGCCTCGAACAGGAGCTCTTCGGATATCCCCACGATGCCGAATTTGCTCGCGCAGTAGGGTGCGCTGTAGATCCAGGATACGAAGAGCCCGTCGGTGGAAGAGACGTTGACGATGTGGCCGGCCTTCCGGGCTGCCATATGGGGATAGACGGAATGGATGGTGTTTATCACTCCCCAGAGGTTTATTTCGATGACCCGCCGCCAGTCCGAGATCGCCAAGTCCTCCACTGGGCCCAGTATCCCTACACCCGCCACATTGACGAGCACGTCTATCCTTCCGTATCTCTCCAGTGACTCCTCCACCAACAGCCCGACGGCCTCGGGATCTGAAATATCCGCGGGCTTAGCGAAAACCTCGCGATGCATCGCCTTGAGCATATCCGCGGTTCCCCCGAGCCCCTTCGCGTCGATATCGGTGATTACCAGCGGGTTCGAGCCTTCCTGCGCGAAGGCGAGGGCGGTAGCTCTGCCTATACCCTTAGCCGCGCCGGTTACCAGCACCGCCTTGCCGGTCAGATCTTTCATCTCCGACAATCTCCCTATCCGTAAGGCGGTCAAGTCCGGAAACGCACCGGGGCGCGAGTCCGGGCCTGACCGCCTCGAGCGAATTCCTGCCCGTTAATCGGCCGCTCCCTCGGGCTGCGGCGGCCCCTCGTAGACCTCCATGAACTTGTCGGCCAGGGGCGGGATGAGGTTTGAGGCCAGGTCGGTCTTTACGCACACCACCGCCGGGAGCTCGTGGCCCTTGGCCCGCTCGAAGGCAGGCAGCAGGTCATCGGCTTTATCCACGAACTCGCCGTAGCATCCGATGCCCTCCGCCACTTTATCCCAGCGCACCGGCGACTGCTGGCAGGCGATGATCGTGGAGGCGTCGCCCTCGAAATAGACCATCTGTTCGATCTCCTCCATGCACCAGTGCTCCTCGGCGTGGACGATGACGGTGATCTTCACCTTCTCCCGCAACGCCGTCTCCATCTCCATGAAGTTGAACCCCGCGGCACCGTCCCCGGTGATGACGTACACGTCCTTGCCGGGGTTGGCCAGCTTGGCCCCGATGGCCATGGGGATTCCCGTGCCCAGGTGGCCGAACTCGAAGATGCCCAGTGATGTCCTGGGGTTTGTGAAGCGCATATAGAGGGCATCGAAGAGGCTGGTGTTGCCGCCGTCCCCCACGTTGATGGCCTGGGGACCGAATACCTTTGCCGCCGCCTCAACCGAGGTGGCGGGGTGGATTTTGTCGCCCTCGTAGCCCTTGGGCGCCGCGTCGAGAGCCGCCATCTGCTCGGCCTCCATATCCTTGTATTTCTTCACCGCCGTGCCGTCGGCGGGTTTGACCCCCAGCTCCTTCAGCCTGCCCAGCAGGGCACGAAGGGTGGCGCCGGCATCGGCCACGATACCCATGGCTATGGGCCGGTTGGTCCCCACGTTGCGGGGGTCTATGTCCACCTGGATCAGTTTCTGTTTCGCGGGGTCGCCGAAATAGACGTCGTAAGGGAGGTCCAGGTTGCCGAGGCGGGTACCCACCGCCAGGACCACGTCCGCCTCCCGCCTGGCCGTCAGGGCCGCTTCGCCCATGCCCAGCAGGTAGTTGGAGTGGTCGTTGTCATAGGCGGACCTGGCGGACATGGAAGTGGATGCGGGGCAGTTGAGAAGATCGACCAGTTCCCGGAATTCCTCCCACGATCCGGAGTTCAGCACTCCCGTTCCCGCTATGAGCATGGGGCTCTCGGCCTCGGCGATAAGCCTTGCCGCTTCCTCTATCTGTACCGCCGGCGGCTCCATGATCATGGCCCTGTACTGGTTTGGTTCCAGGTACTTCAGCTCGGAGTCGTCGCCCTCCTCGAAGATGATGTCGTAGGGGATGTCCACGTGCACTGGTCCCGGGCGCCCCGTCAGCGCCTCGCGGAAGGCCCTCTGGATGACCTCGGGGATCCTGTTCCATTGGTGGATGACCGCGTTCCATTTCACCACCGGCTTCATGATGTCGTACTGGTTGACCGCCTGAAAGGCCCCGGACACGAAGGGGTAGACTATCCCCGACCGGGCTTGCGAGGAGATGGCCACCACCGGCACTCCCTCCTCGCGGGAGCAGATGAGCCCTGAAACCATGTTCGCGGTGCCGGGACCGTAGCCGGCCATAACCACGGGTATCTCACCCGTGGTCTTGAACACCCCGTCCGCCATGTGCGCCGCCGCAGCCTCGTGGCGCGGGGCTACCCACCTCATGCCGTGGCCGACGGCGGCTCCCATCACCGGATGGTAGCCGGCGTCGGTGATGCCGAATATCCTCTTGACCCCCTCCTTCTCCAAGCATTTCACTATAACCTCTCCACCCGTCACCTTCGCCATGATCGCACCTCCCGCAATCCTTCACGCGAAACTCCGTTCCGGCGCAGCCTCCTACCCTTCCGCCTTGAAATCCTCGATGTTCAAGGCCTCGCTGAATATCTTCTCGTACAGGGGCCCGATGACGCCCAGGCTGGGCCCCGCTGTCATGCCGCCGTCTATGGGGATGGCCAGGCCGGTGACCATCGCGCAGTCGTCACTTGCCAGGAAATGGTAAAGAGCCGCAACCTCTTCCGGCTGCACCAGCCTTCCCAGGGGTTGCAGCATGCAGGCCAGCTTGAGCTCCACCTCCGCCCCCTCTATATAGGCCATGGGGGTATCGGCGGTACTCGGGCAGATGCAGTTGACGCGGATGCCCCGCGGCGCCAGCTCCAGGGCGGCGGTCTTGGTGATGGCGATGATGGCCGCCTTGGAGGCCACGTAGCAGCCGTATGTCGGGGTTCCGTATAGGCCCGCGTAGGAGGCGGTGTTCATGATCGAGCCGCCTTCCTCGATGATGGGGGCGGCGTGCTTTATTCCCCACAGCACGCCTTTGAAGTTTATGTCCAGGGCTTCGTCCATACCCTCCCTGGTGATGCTGTCCAGGGTGCCCATCTGCGCGCCGATCCCGGCGTTATTCACCACCGTGGTGAGCTTGCCGTACTCGGACACGGCTGCCTGCATCAGCCTTTGTACCTGCTCCTCGCTGGAGACATCCGTCCTTATATAGATACCGCCTGCCGCCCCGGCGACTTCCGAAGCATCGTTTACGTCCCCCAGCACCACCTTCGCTCCTGCCCGCGCGAAGCGCAGGGCCGTCGCCTTACCCAGACCGGAGGCGCCTCCCGTTATCACCGCCACCTTGCCATCCAGCGAGAACATGGCCTATCCCCCTTCCGTCTTTCGCCGACCATCCTTCATCATGCTGAAATCCCTTAAGGGCCGCGCTCTCCGCAAGCAGCTCCTTGATGTCCCAGACCGCGTACACGGCCACTGGCGCCGGGCCGTTCCCCTAACGATCGACCCTCAGGATGGCCAGGGCGTTCTCCCCGAGGAACCGCCCCAGTTCGTCAAAGCGCGCGTCGTCGTCCATCACCCTGCGATAGAAATCGTACCCCTCCAGCAGGGATATGATGAGGTCTGCCATCTTGCCTGGATCGGCTTTGACGATCATGCCCATCTGCATGAGATCTTCAATCTCTTTCTTCAGTACCTCGTGGAGCTTCGCGTACATCTTCTTGAAGCTCTCGCGCACCCTGTCGTTGCGTAAGCTCAGCGAGTAACATGCAAAAAAGACACCGGCGTCCACCAGCCGCGCCCAGTCCTGGCCGAAGATGGCGTCGATGATCGCGTGCAGCCTTTCCACGGGGTCGTCGATCTCTCGAAAGCGGGGCATGAAGGTCTCCTCGTACCTCGCCAGCATGAAGTCCACCAGCTCGACCACCATCTCCTCCTTGTTGGAGAAATAGTGGATGATGAGGCTGGGGTGGATACCCATGCGGGCTGCTATCTTGGCCATGGAGGCGCCTTCCAGCCCCTCTTCGGCAAGTACCCCGTAGAAGCTCTCCAGGATCTCTTTCTTGCGGGTTTCCGCCTTGTCCCTTGGCCGAGCCATGATTCCCCCTGCAGCCTAAGCCGTAATATTAACTGAACGTTCTATTAACTATAAATCGAAAACCGCATCCCTTCAACATAGATGGGGGTCGTATCTTCGATCTTCTAGATGGGGGTCATATCTTCGATCTTCGGTTTCATATTTAAGCGCGGGACGAAAAGCAATCTCTGGCGGAAATCGAAGATCGAAGATACGACCCCCTTCATTTCGACCCCCTTCACTTCACCCTCTCCCGCATGAACCCGTATCGGTAGAGGGCTGCCAGGGCGCGGGCGGCGCTTTCGGGGGAGGTAAGCACGGGCACGTCCGGCCCTACCGCATCGTCGAGGTCGGAAACGAAGCCCTGGTCTCCGATGGAACACAGGATAACGGGTTTGTGCGGTGCCAGGTCCCGCAGCTCTGGCGCCGCCCCCAACCATTCTTTTACGGATATGCCGCTCTGCTTGAACTCGCGGAAAACCGCGAAGGGCATCACCGCAATGGAGAGCACCATGTCGATGTTGGGGTCCTCGAGCAGGGCGGTCATGGCCGGGAGGAACTGGCCGGAGGGTCCCACATCCAGGGGGTTGCGCACGTTCATCCATAGTGGGGCGACGCCGCGCACCCTCTCCACCGACGCGGGGTCCAGGGGTGGAAGCTCCAGCCCCGCCTCAAGAGCGGCGTCGGTTGCCAGCGCGCCCAGGCTGCCGCTGGAGGTGGTTATACCCAGGCGGTTGCCCGCCGGCAAGGGCTGGGTTGCGAAGACGCGTGCCATGTCCACCAGCTCGTCCAGGCTGCGCGCCCTTATGGCTCCCGACTGCCGGAACACCGCTTCGTAGAGCTCGTCCTCCCCGGACATGCTGCCGGTGTGGGATGAAGTTGCCTGGCGCCCCGCGCCGGTGCGGCCGCTCTTGAGCACCAGCACCGGCTTGTCCCTGGTTACCCGGTCCAGGGTTTCCCTGAGCAGCCTGCCGTCTGCGGCTCCCTCCAGGTACATCATGATCACCCTGGTCTCCGGGTCGTGGTGCAGGTAGTCCAGGATCTCGCATTCGTTCACGTCCATGCGGTTGCCCAGGGTCACCGCTTTGGATATGAACAATCCCTTCTGGTGCAGGCCGTCAAGGAGGATGTTGCCGAAGACCCCGCTCTGGGCGATGACCGCCACCGGCCCGGGAGTGAAGGCTTCGTCCACCACCTCCACGGTATGTAGTCGGTTGGCGTTGTTGATAACGCCGACGCAGTTGGGGCCGATGACCCTGACGCCATAGCGGGCTGCAGCCTGCCTCGCCTCCTCCTGCAGCGCCTTTCCCTGTTTTCCTGTCTCGGCGAAGCCGGCGCTCTCTATGATGGCGTGCTTTATCCCCCTCTCCCCTATCCCGGCCAGCGCCTGCGGCACCACCGTCGCGGGGACTATGACCACTGCGAGGTCGGGGCCTTCCGGAATGTCGGCTATGGTCTTGTGCAGGGGAAGTCCGTGCAACACCCCCCCGGCGGGGTTGACCAGGTGGATACGGTCGCCCCATCCCTGGCGCTGCAGGGCCATGGGCAGGACGTAACCGAACCCCGGCGAGCGCCGCGCCCCCACGATGACTATGCCTTTGGGCGTGAAGAAGGGGTGAAGGTCCGGGTTTGCCTGCAAAAGATCTTCCAATGGCATCTCGCTTTACGCCTTTCCCTGAATCCTGAAAACCTGCTGCTCCCAGCCTGCTTTTCAGCGGATCCCGCATCGCAACAGGCCGGCGCTCAAAAGCAAGCGCCGGCCACAAATATATCACGAAACCAAAAGCCTCTCTAAGCCATCCTGGGGGCGGTCTTGTGTCCATCCCGCTTGCAGCCCGCGCCTTGCTTGCCCGGGGAAGTGTCAACCTCCCTGCAGATGGGTAGAATGCATCCATCGGGAAGTGCAAGGGGAAGAATCGCAAGACCTGCCTGTTCCGGTCAGGGGAACCGGATACCCGTATTCAGCAGGACGGGGGAGATATACACAGGCAGACAAACCGAGAAGGGGGTTAGGACATGACCGACGTCTACGCCGAGAAACCGTGGCTCAAACACTATGACGACAACGTGCCGCCGAACCTCGAATACGAGGACAAGACCTACGCCGAGAAGTTCCGGGAGTCGGCCGCGAAGAACGCGTCCAATACGGCCTTGATCTACATGGGCAAGCGTATAACCTACGCGGAACTCGACCTGCTCTCCAACCAGCTCGCCGCATATTTGATCAAGTTAGGCCTCAAGCCGGACGACGTGGTGGGGCTGCACATGCCCAACATACCGGCGCATTACATAAGCATAGTCGCCGTGCAGAAAGCGGGGTGCGTCTCCACGGGCATCAGCCCCCTGCTCACCGCCCACGAGATGGAGCACCAGCTCAATGACTCGGGCGCTAAGGTGGTTATAACCGTCGACCTGCTGTTCGAGAAGGTCGCTGAGGTGGCGGACAAGACGAACTTCTCGACCGCGATAGTGTCGGAGATCGCCGATTTCCTGCCCGGGGTGAAGCGGGTCCTGGGCAAGGCCCTGAAAAAGATACCCACGGCGGAGGTTAAGCCCCTCGCGGGCAAGACTGTCGTCTCCTTCATGGACGCCATAAAGGGTATGCCCACAGACCGCGTAGAGGTCAAACGGACCATGGAGGACATCATCTTCATCATGTACACGGGGGGCACGACCGGGCCCTCCAAGGGCGCGTTACTCACCCAGCGCAACTTTATGGCCAACTGCCAGCAGACCATGGCCTGGCTCGACCTGCAAAACAGGACCGGGTACACCATGATGCTCTCCGCCTTCCCCCTCTTCCATCTCGCGGGGAAGGCCCTGGGCGGTTTCACCATGGCCAGCGGTTACCCCCAGATATGCGTGCCCAACCCGCGCGACATGCATTTCCTCGTCGAGTGCATAAAAAAGCACAGGCCCACCGCCATAGTCAACGTGCCCACCGTCTTCTTCGAACTCATGAAACTACCCGAGTTCAAGGCGCTTGACCTCGGCAGCCTCGAATGGTGCGTGAGCGCGGCCGCCCCCTTCCCCGCCGACGCTATACCGGAACTGGAGAGCGTCATCGGCAAGAACAAGTTCATCGAGCTTTACGGCATGACCGAATGCTCTCCCGTCACCACCTGCAACCCCCGCCACGGGCTGAAGAAGCCGGGATCGGTCGGGATGCCCTATCCCGATACCGAGTTCAAGCTGGTGGACCCGGAAACCGGGGAACTTGCCGAGTTGGAGCAGCCAGGTGAGATGTGCGTGCGGGGGCCGCAGGTGATGAAGGGCTATTACAACAAGCCGGAGGAGACGGCCAACGCACTTCGCGACGGCTGGATGCACACCGGGGACATCGCCCGCATGGACTCAGACGGCTACTTCTACGTGGTGGACCGCCTGAAGGACATGGTCATCGTATCCGGCTTCAAGGTCTTCACCCGGGAGCTGGACGACGAGCTGATGAAGCACCCGGATATAGATCTGGCCGCCTCACTCGGATTCCCCGACCCGGAGAGGCCGGGCTCGGAAGGGGTCATGGCCGCCATAGTCCTCAAGCCGGGGATCGAGAAGAGCGAAGCCGAAAAGGAGAAGATCCTGCAATACCTGCGCGACACCGTTGCCCCCTACAAGGTGCCCAAGGTGATCGAGTTCATGGACCAGCTGCCCACCAGCGGGGTAGGCAAGATCCTCAAGCGAGAACTCAAGGAGATGATGAGGGAAGGCCGCGCGGAGTAAGGAACGTGGAAGGGCCGTGCGACCGGCCGTTTCCGCGTGACTGGAATCCGCCGCCGCCGGCAGCGCGACCGGCAAGGCTCCGACCGGGAAAGGATATAGGAAGCGGCTCATCCCGCGTCCGTTGCGTTGCATTCATCCCGCCGACCGATAACATTAGAGTAGTTCTATCGCGGGAGGAAAAGCGGAGTGGATAAAGCGAGCGGCGATCACCTGGGCCTTGGAGTCGACTGCGGCGGCACCTACACCGACGCCGTCATCTACGACCTGGACGCGGGAGAAGTCCTCGCCTCGGCGAAATATCCCACCAGCCATCACGACCTCACGCGCTGCATCGGCTGTGTCCTGGACGGGCTTCCCGGCGAACTCCTGCAGCGGGTCAGCCTGGCATGCCTCTCCACCACCCTGGCCACCAACGCCATAGTCGAAGGGCGGGGCGGTAGGGCCTGCCTCGTCCTCCTCGGTTACGACGCGACCTCCGAAATCGTCTCCTACGGTACGCGGGTCATAAACATCGAGGGCGGTCACGACGTGCGTGGCGATGAGGTACGGCCGCTTGACGAGGCAAACCTGCGCGATGCCGTGCGCAAGAACGGCGGCTGGGCCGACGCCTTCGCCGTCTCCGGCTACTTCAGCGTGCGCAACCCCGCCCACGAGATAAGGGCCCGCGAGCTGATCGCGCTGGAGACGGGCAAGCCCGTCGTGTGCGGGCACGAGCTGTCCATGCAGCTCGACGCCATCCGGAGGGCGACCACCGCCGCCGTCAACGCACGCCTCGTACCCCTGATCACCAGGCTCATCGCATCCGTACGGCACATACTGGAACAGAGAGCCATGGACTGCCCCCTCATGGTGGTGCGCGGCGACGGCACCCTCATGGCTTCGGGTATTGCCCTGGAAAGGCCGGTAGAGACCATCCTCTCCGGGCCCGCCGCCTCGGTGGTGGGGGCGCTAACCTTAACGGGGCGGCGCGAGGGGGTTGTCATCGACATCGGGGGCACCACCACCGATATCGCCTGGGTAAATGACGGCCTCCCGCCCATCAACGCCGAGGGAGCGACGGTGGGGGGACTCGCCACCCACGTGGAGGCCATCGACATCCGCACCATCGGGCTGGGTGGAGACTCCTGGATCAGGCTCTCGCGCGACGGAGGCATGGAGCTGGGGCCGCGCCGCGTGCTGCCCATCGCCATGCTCCCGGACGGCAGCAGCGTCCTCGAGGAGCTGGACAGGATCGGCGACTCCGTCTCCCGGTGGGCGGTCCCGGACATGATGACTTTCTGGATCAGGCAGGACGGCGGTGAGGTAACGACGTCCGACCCCGGCGATAATGAGCTTTCGCGCAGGTTGCAGGAGGGGCCCCTCTCCCACCTCGAGCTGAAATCGTCCGGCCTGGATACGGGATCCGCACTGCGCCTCATGGACATGGAGCGCCACGAGGCCGTAATGCGCGCCTCCCTCACCCCCACCGACATCTTCAACGCGGCCGCGGAGTCGGCGGTGGGCAACGCCGCCTTTTCGCGAGCTGCCGTGGATTCCGCAGCCGCACTCACCGGCCTCACCCCCACGGAGATCATCCAGAGCTTCCGTTACCTTGCCACGTCAACGATAGCCAGGCAGGTGCTCCTTTTCCTTCTGGGACTGGACGGGCAAGACGATACCCTGCTGGAGCAATGGATGCGGGGCGGGGGCAAGCGCGGGGTCAGGCTGGGGCTGAAGCTTGAAGCTCCCATCCTCGCCGCCGGCGCGCCTTCCGCCCTTTTCCTCGCTCCCGTGGCCTCCCTCCTCTCCTGCGAGTGCGTGGTGCCACTGCATATGGAGGTAGCCAACGCCGTTGGGGCGGTGGCCGGGGTAGTGAGCCGGCGGGACGAGGTTATCCTGCGGCGGCTCCCCGACGGGACCTGCCGCGCTTTCGCCTCGGACGGGAGGTATGACTTCCCGGACCTCGAGACCGCTTCCGCCTTCGCTGCGGAGAAAGCCTCGGAAATCGCCCTGGCGGATGCCCGCAGGGCGGGTGCGGCAGACATCGGTCTTGACCGGGATATCGAGGATTTTTCCGTATCGGGTCCCGAGGGCAACCCGGAGATCCTGGAACGCAAGGTGACCGTCCGCGCCTACGGGCGCCCCCGCACGCGCAGTTGACCGTACACGCGCCCGGTCAGGACCCGGGGTCGACAACTTCATCCGCGAATAAGCCTGCCGGGTTGAAAGCCGGCACCTCCGTGCCGAAGACGGCGCCATCGCTTTCGTGGCTTAGACTTATAAGGTTGGTAAGACGGACTAGTCTTCCTTGACTATGGCGGATGCCATCAGGCGGTCCAGCGACCATAAGGCATTGAGGCCGATGGAGCGCATCCAGTCGCTGGCCCTGGTGGCGCCGGGGCGGCGGAAGACGTCGATGCGGCTATTGCGCGTCCCCGGCTTCCAGCCCGGTTGCAGTTCCCACATGCGCGCCAGGCGCGCGAACGACCCGGCGATCAGGGGCTCCGTTATGGGGTCCGCGCCGCCCGACAGCTTACGGTCAAGGAACTGGTGATGGTTGGTGGAAGCCAGCACGCCGCCTCGATCCGCGGCCCTGGCCACCTCCATATGGTTATGGGAAATAGTCCGGAATATAATCCGCACCGGGGCACCGGTCAAGGCGGGTAAGGTGCCCTTTACCTAGCTGATAGAATTGATCTATAGAATGTTTTGGCCGATATATCCGGCCCGGAGACAAGCCATTCCCCGCTATACGGAAGGAGAAGACATGGCGGAATATATCGTCAAGATCAGCGGTGAGGACCGCACGGAGCTGGAGAGGATGACCATGGACGGTGACAGGGACGCCGCCATGGTCTTTCTCAAGAAGAAAGTACTGAAGCAGATCAAGGATCAGGAGAGCCGGGGTCTTACCAGCGGTGTCGATGGCGGCCAGGCGCTGGGCGGCTTCAAGGGCCCGCATTAGATCTGCCGGCTGCGAGCGTGCCGGGGAACGACCGGGAGTCGTCGAGATCGACCACCACCGACGGTCTTTAACCGGGATGGTCAGCTCTTCTTGAGGGTGGAAGGCGGCTTGGGCTTACCCTCCGGCTCAACCTTCTCCCAGTCATCGGGCAGCAGGCCCATAACGCGGTCCCTGATGTATTCGTTGTCCTCCTCCTCCGCGAGCCTGAAGAAGAGATCGAAGGGGATATCCTGCCGCGACACGAAATCTGTCACGATCCTCACCATCTTGGCGATGAGCTTCATCCCCTTCTTGTCCTTGGGCACGGTGTCCGCCCATTGGCGCAGTGTCTCCACCTGCTGGATGAATCTGCCTTCGGCTTTCTCCTCCAGGTCACCCAGTACCTCTAGCATCCTCTTCTTGGGCGGCAGGATGAAGAGCTTCCCTATGTTTACCTGTATGCCGCCGTCCTCATCCCTCTTGTAAGTAGCCACCGGCAGGATGGGAGCGGGCGCGGCCCGGGCCAGGTTGGCCACCCCGAACTGGAAAGGTTTTACCTGCTTGGGCCTGCTGCGCGTGCCCTCCGGAAAGACGAACACCAGTTCCCTGCG
The DNA here is from genome assembly GCA_964462595.1 of uncultured Actinomycetota bacterium. Classification (GTDB taxonomy): domain Bacteria; phylum Actinomycetota; class Geothermincolia; order Geothermincolales; family RBG-13-55-18; genus SURF-21. Next base: position 54,209 of record CAYWXM010000053.1, on the reverse strand, counting down.
CCGCAGGTACTTGAGGCTCAGCATGATGGCCTCTGAGTGATCCTCCTTCTCGCGGTCGATGGGTATGACCCCGAAGACCCTCCACAACGCCCATCCCAGGGGGCCTTCCTTGCCCTTCTCGATTTCCGTCTTCGCCCAGGGCCACATATGGCTGTGGGTAAGCGCCGGCTTGAGGGCCAGCGCGATGGCCACGATGTCCAGGCTGCTCTGGTGATTCGATACCACGATGAAGGGACCGAAGCGGGGCACGTTCTCCAACCCGGAAACCTTGAGATTATACTTGCTCGAATTGCCCACCACCGCGAATATGGGGCGGATGAACACGTACCTCCACCACATCCCGGACAGCCTTTCTCTCCGTATCGTTACATCCCTTGTACCCATAGATTAAGGGAAACGATGCCCGCGCGTCCACCACGCGAACGCGAGACGGAGGCGTTTGCGGGCGGCGCAAAGTAAGGCCGGCGTCAGGAACCCTTGGCGTGTTACCTCCGGCTTTGTGCTGCATCTCGTTCCTGCGGTAAACTTGGCATGTCGGTTCGCATGCGGGAAGCAAGGCTGCGCTTTACCCTGAGCAAACAGGGCAAAAAGGGCGGCAGGCCCATGCGCTCGATGGGGAACATCGAGCATTAAACCGGTTGAAAACAGGGGTTTTAGTAAATCTACGGATCGCAGCATCCCCCGCTCATGTGCGGACAGCGCGCGGCGGGATAGCACGGGCGGTTAGGGAGCCGCGGATCGCGGGCAACGGTCACGCAAACATCCGATGCGGGTAAGGAGGTCACGCCATGGCACTTATGACGGCGCAACAGTACAAAGACAGCATCCGGGACGGCAGGGTTGTCTATTTGTGCGGGGAAAGGGTCGACGACGTTCTTGCCAATCCCATGCTCAGGACTTGCATAGAGACGGCGAGCATCGATTACGAGATGGCCGAGATGCCGGAGTTCCGCGACCTGGCGGTGGTCGTGCGCGATGACGGTGACCCCATCAGCAGGTACTACCACGTCCCCCAGAGCGGTGACGACCTGCTCAAGCGGCACGAGCTCATGGTGCAGGCCACGCGCCTGGGCAGCGGGGCCATACCCTTCACCCACGATATTGCGTCCGATGCCATGAACGCTGTGAACATAACCTCCACCCTCATGGGCAAAGAGGAATACAAGGAGAGGGCCGAGGCCTATCGTCGTCACCTGCAGGACACCGACCTCTCGGTGGCGGTGGCCATGAGCGACGTGAAGGGCGACCGCTCCCAGCGCCCCTCCTCCTCCAGGCAGGGACACCCGGATTATTACCTGCGGGTGGTGGACAGGGACGACAAGGGCATCGTGGTGCGCGGCGCCAAGGCGCACATCTCCGCTGCCGCTTATTTCAACGAGCTCTTCGTCATCCCCTCCCGCAACATGAGCGAGGCCGACGCCGCCTATGCCGTCTCCTTCGCCATACCGGTGGACACCCCCGGAGTCATCCAGGTCGCCCATCCCATCAAGGCGGACTTCGGCCCCCTGGACTTCCCGGTGGATATCCCCCTGCGCTGGCATACCGACTCCCTGATCATCTTCGATGACGTGTTCGTGCCCTGGGAGCGCGTCTTCCTCTGTGGGGAGTGGGCTTTCGCCATGCCCCTGGTTTATAATTTCGCCTACTTCCACCGCCATACCGCGGCCAGCTACCGCATCCCCATGTCCGAGATGATGGTGGGCATGGCCCAGTCCATGGCGGAGTACAACGGCGTGGACAAGGCCACGCATATCATCGAAAAGATCACCGACCTGGTCATCTACGTGAAAATGCTCAAGTCGCTCTCGCGCGCCGCGTGCGCCGACTACGTCGTGCACGGGGGCATCCCCACTCCCAACCCGGTAATCACCAACATGGCCAAGTACTATTTCGCCAGCAATTTCCACCGCTGCGTGGAGATAGTACAGGACGTAGCGGGCGGTCTGCTCTCCACCGCCCCGACTTACGCCGACTTCGCCAACCCCGAGATAAACGGGTTCATCGAGAAATACCTGGGGGGCGCCGGCGGGGCCACGGCGGAGCAGCGCCTGCGCATGCTGCAGTTCATCCGCCGTATCCTCTGCCAGGAGATCGAGGTGCTGGCGGTACAGGGCGAGGGATCTTTCCAGGCCCAGCGCATGACCATCTACCTGGAGTCGCAGGACGATATACAGCAGTGCAAGATAATGACACAGAGGGAAGCCGGTATAATGCCGTCCTGAACTGCGGCTGGCTTGACGTAACCAGAAGGGAGCGGTTGCCGTGAAGGTGCTGTGGCAGAACATCTCGACCCGGGACATCCCCGGCGTGCCGGAAGCCGAAAAGATGTGGGTTTCGCTGGAGAAGCACGTCTCCGGCCTGGCTTTCCAGGAAACCAGCTTCGACTTTAATTATCTTTCCAGGTCCTCCTATTTCGTCGCCTCCAGTTACATGGAGTTGCTCAACAACGCCTATATCCTTGACGGGCTGATCAAGAGCGAGGAGGGGCACGATGCAGCCATTATCGGATGCTTCAACGACCCCGGGCTGCAGGAGGCGAGGGAGTCGCTTTCCATCCCCGTGATCGGGGTGGGCGAGGCAGGCATGCTGCTCGCGTGCATGCTGGGACGCAATTTCGGAGTGGTGACGGTGCGCAGGAAGCTCATCCCCGTCATAGAGGAGAACGTAAGGCGTTACGGGCTGGAGTCGCGCCTGATAAGGCGTGACCCCATCCGCTCCTGCGAGCTGGACGAGAAGCTCTACCCGGCCATGTTCGAGCTGCCCGCCAAAATCGCCGTGCCGCCTTTCGAGGAGCAGGCGAAGAAAATGGCCGAAGACGGAGCGGAGGTGGTGGTGGTGGGGTGTGCCTCCCTGGGGCCGGCCCTTTCCCTGGCCGGCTATAACAGCGTCGGTGGCGCGCGGGTGCCGGTGATCAACGCCACCGCGGCCGCGGTGAAGATGGCCGAGGCTGCAGCCTGCCTCAAGGAGAGATTGGGATTATCTACCAGCAAGGCGCTGAAGTACCAGCCTCTGCCCCGCGTCATCCTCGAGGGTATGCGCCAGAACCTGGGCTTTGAGTAAAAGGGCGGTGTGTGCATGGAATACGATGTCCTGAAAGGCGACGTTCTCGCGGGCAAGGTGGCCCTGGTCACCGGGACCAGCCGCGGGCTGGGCCGGAGCATTGCGCTGGGGATGGCAAGCCACGGCGCCGACCTCGTCCTCACCTCGCGCAAGCTCGACCTCAACCGGGAACTGGCGGACGAGATACGCGCCATGGGCAGGCGGTCTCTGCCCCTGGCCACCGATATCATGCAGGTAGAGGACATCTTCGCCACGGTCGCGAAGGCCATCGAGGAGTTCGGCGCCATCGATATCCTGGTCAACAACGCCGGCACCAACCCCATTCGCTGCGCCGCGCTGGAGGTCGAGGAATGGTCCTGGGACAAGATAATGGACACCAACCTCAAGGGGTTGTTCTTTTTTTCGCAGGCGGTGGCGAAGCACATGGTGGAGCGGGGCAGGGGCAAGATCGTGAACATCTCATCCGCCGCGGCTGCGGCGGGTACGCCTCTGGGCTCCGTATACGGTGCATCCAAGGCCGGCGTAAACCACCTCACCCGCACCATGGCGCTCGAGCTTGCGCCCCAGGGGATCAACGTCAACGCCATCGGGCTCTCCTTCATGGAGGTGGGCTTGAGCGAATATATAACCAAGAGCCCGGAGCTGATCGAGGCCATCGTCTCGCGCACCCCCCTGGGCAGACTGGGCAAAGCTGACGAGCTGGCCGCGGCGGTGGTTTACCTGGCCTCCGAGGCCGCCGGCTTTATCACCGGCCAGACCATATATATCGACGGGGGCTGGACCGCCTAGAGCGAACGGATCTCGTCCAGGATGGGCAGGATATATTCGCGGAAGCGCACCGGGTCCTCGCTCATGGGAAAATGGCCCATACCCTCGACCACCTGGAACTTCGCCCCCTTGATGTCGTCCGCCAGCATCCGGGTGAGCATGGGCGGGCAGGAGAAATCGTATTGCCCCGTGAGCAGGTAGACGGCCACCTTGGAGGTGTCGATATCCTGTGCCAGCCCCATCAGGTTATGCTCCACGCAGTGGTAATTCAGCGCCCCCAGCACGGCGATGGGCGCGCCCTGGCTGTAGCACCACCAAGTTTTACGCTTGCAGTACCGCCTCTTCAACGCACGCCCGCAATCAGGCCTGCATCAGCTCCGGATTGTGCGTAGCATGAACTAGCTTGCCTTGCTTAAAAACTGCGCTGGGATGTAATATGTGCTCCATGTTCTGAAGGGGGTTCCCGGGCAGCAGCACCAGGTCCGCAAGCTTACCCTTACTCACGCTGCCCAGCTCCTCCTCCATGCCCAGGATGCGGGCGTTGTTTATGGTCGCGGCTTGCATGACATCTATGGGTTTCATGTCCGATGACGATTCCAGTATGACCATCTCCAGCCCCAGGAAACCCGGGAAGCTCTGGGGCGTCCCCCCGTCGTTCCCGCAACCGATGAGGGCGCCAGCGTGATACAGCTTGTTCAGGTTTTCGAGCCCTTTTACCAGCGCCTCGGTAAAGATCCTGGTCTCCAGGGTGAATAGCAGGTGCCGCTTCTGCGTGTAGGAAGGGTCGCGGTAGCTTCTCTCGAAGCCCATCAGCGCCTTGTATATTGCCGGCTCACAGAGACAGGGATAGAGGCCCTTCACCACCTCGAGCCTGTTGGCCAGCGCCTGCCGAACCTGGGGATAATCGAGATACGGGTCTCCGTTGCTCTCGCCACATAAGGCCCATCCCACCTGGGCGGTAGGGACGATGTAGCGGTCGCCGGCCACGAAGGCCTCGACCTCCGCGTCATCCAGCACCTCGTCGGCGGGCAGATGTTCCAGGCCGTCCAGCCCGAACTCGGTTGCGCGCAGGAAACCGGCGCGAAAACGGTGGTGGGCGGTTACCTTCACGCCCTTCGCGTGTGCCGCCTCCACCAGCGCCCGCAGCGAGGCGTCGTCCAGGACGGGCAGCTTCTTCTGGCCCACGAAGAGGGAATGGTCGTCCAGGGCTATCTTTATCAGGCTCGCCCCCAGCTCGAGGTTCTTCTCCACCGCCTCCCCAGCCTCCGCCGGCGTCCTGACGGAAAGGCCGAAGTCGCCCACCCTGCTCGATAGCCCGGAGGGAAACGCGGGCAGGAAATCCGGATACCCGCCCGGGGGCCTTACGAATGAGCCGGCGTGGTATACCCTCGGACCCAGCAAGTCCCCGGACTCGATACGGTCTACGTAACGGCTCATGAGGAGCGGCAATGTGCCCACGTCCCTCACCGTGGTCACGCCGTGGGTTATGCACTCCTCGAAGTGGCGTTCGAACTGCCTCCCCATGGATGCGAGCACGTCGGGGGGGAAGGTAAGGGTCGAGGTCAGTATCATGTGGCAGTGGGCGTTTATAAGCCCCGGTATGACAAAGCTGCCTGCCGCGTCCAGCACTTTGGCCCCCTCCATGGCGGTGGCCTTCTTCTCGGTGAGGATGTCCTCTATCCTGCCGTCCTTTACCAGGATGCCACGTTTGTGGAAAACCGTTCCGGTGAGCACGTCCACGACCTCGGCGTTCTTCAACACGAACGCCTCCCCCGCTTCCGGCGCCCACACCTGTGGGCTTCTTTTCTCGCTGCGTAAACGCCGGGCCTCGATCACGGGCTCCGCCACCGCGAAGGCCGCGCCCAAGGCCGCCGCAGACGCCAGTATCCTCGATATCCGGTTCATCCGTACACCCCCTTGCTCGGCCGTACATGTTTTCATATTGTATCACCGCATCCGCCGGGCGGCGGAGCAGGTAAAGGTAACTTCCGCATCCCAGGGCGGCCAGCGAGCCCGCATGTAAGTGCCGGCCGGCGGGAATAATGCCTGTGGCAAGCGATAACGGCGGTTTCGGGCGGGAGGAAGCGCAGCATGGCGGAAAATTACGATGCCCTGGTAATCGGCGCCGGTCTTGGGGGGCTCACGTCGGCGTCGCGCCTGCTCGAGGAGGGGTTGCGGGTTATGGTGGTGGAAGCCGGCCCGCATCCCGGCGGCACCGCCTACATCTATCACCGCAAGGGATTCGATTTCCCCATGGGGCCGCTGGGTTTCAGCAATCCGGGGTTGGTCGAGCGCGTGCTCGAGCAGGTGGGCGTGCACGAAGAACTGGCGCTCGGGCGCGTGCATTACCGTCTGCGTGCCTTCGGGCTCGAGGCCCCGCTCTCCCTCCCGCGCGGAGACATGATCACCGCTCTGGCCGCTCTCTTTCCAGGCGAGGAAGCCGCCATCAGCCATTTTTTCGGACGCGTGAAAGAGATATCCTCATTGCGGGAACGCCTGGCAAAATACGGCTCTTCACGTTCCCGCAAGGAGGACTCCGTCAGCGCAGCCGCATACCTGGACAGGTCGATCGAGGACTGGAGACTGCGGCGCATCCTGGGAAGCATGGGCAGCCGGGAGCCGTTCTCCGGCCTGGCCCTGCTGGCGTCCATGTGGTCGCTCCTCTGTGACGAAGGGATACATTATCCCGCAGGAGGCATGCGCCGCATCGGCGATATGCTAGCGTCCCGGCTGGGTTGGGATGCATCCGCCGGAGATAAATCCGCGGAGAGAAATACCCTCTTTTTCTCCAGCGGCAGCGGTCGCCTGCTATTAAGAGCGGAGGCCGCGGGTATAATCGTCGAGGGCGGGAGAGCGAAGGGGGCCTTCCTGAGCGACGGCACCCGCCTGGAGGCCGGTGCGGTCATATCCAATGCCGACTTCAAGTCCACGTTTCTTTGCCTGCTACGCAAAGGCGGCGTCCCCGAGGAAACTCGCCGGGCCGTTTCATCCGCAAAGCAGGCTCCTTCCAACCTCCAGGTATGCCTGGGTCTGGACGCCTCCCGGGTGGACCTCTCGGCCTTTGATGGCGCCAGCCGTATCGTCTATCGCAGGGGCTCGGGCGAAAATCCCCCGCAAGGCGAAGAGCCGGATTGGGATGCCGCGGAGATCGACCCACATGCTCTGGCGGGCGAGGAGCTTGAGGCCACGCTTCTATCCATGGACGATCCCCCCCTCGCTCCCGCGGGGTGCGCGGTTCTGGTCATCCGCGTCGCCGCGCCCTACCGACACTTCGCGCGTTTCAGGCCGGCACGCAAGCGCAGGATCCCCGGGTACTTCGCATACAAAATCTCGCTTGCCAGGGCTCTAGTGGGGGAGGTGGCGGTCTTCGTCCCCGGGCTGGAGGAAGCCGTCCTCTACATGGACGTGGCCACCCCGCTCACCTTCGAGGAGAGGGGCGGCAGGAGCGAAGGTGCCGTGGCCGGCTGGTCATGGGATTATATGGAAGGAACGGAAAGCGATACCGTGGAGCTTATACGCACCCCCATCGCCGGCCTGTACATGGCCGGCTATCAGGCCTTCTCCTCGCTCGCCCTGGGGGGTGTGCCCTCGGCCATGCTCAGCGGCCTGAGGGCCGCGGAGCACCTCATCGCGGGCGCCGAACCGTTGAGCGGCATGCAGATACCCGGCATCCCGGTATGACCGCTGCGCTCGCCCTAAAAAGAACTGGTCTCTCTCGGTAAGGCGAGTTTATAACCTCGGCTCTCGACCCCCTGATCTGGCTTACCTGAAAAACACGTTAATCTAAGTCGCCTACGAAACAGGCATGGCGAGGTCTTGGATCACTGGGGTCCGGGGGCGGCGCCAACGATCAACAGGCCGGGATCAATCCCAGTTCAGCTCGCAGGATACAGGCTGCTCTTCCTTTAGTCCAAAGAGGCGCCGGAGCAGGTAAACCGAGGTATTGCCGACGAGGTTGAAGAAATACATCCCTTTCATGGTCGCTATGATATACATGCGCTGGCGCTCGTCGAAGGCTTGCTCGAAATCGGCGGTCGCAGCCTCGGAAGCTCCCTCCATGCGCGTGAGAGTCTCCTGCACCCAGCGCAGTGCCGTGTACTCCTGCGGGTCCAGCTTCTGCGGGTCCAGCCTCGCCAACTTATGCATCTCGGCCTCCGTCATGCCCGCGATCCGACCGAATCGCTTGTGAGCGAACTGTCACCACGAGCAATCGTTGGCGTAGGCGGTGACGAGCATGATGCGCTCGCGGAACGCAGGGTCGATAGCCAGGGTGAAAAAGACCCTGGATATTGGATACTGCACGCTCACGAGTTCCCTGAGATGGTACAGAAAATGGGAAACGCTGCGCAACCTGCGCTGCAACGATCCCTCCTCGTAAGGCACCCAGTCGCTTGGATGCAGTTCAAGCCTCGGCCGCAACCTACTCGCAGCCGCAGCCGCGGCGAGCGAGGCGCCAGTGAAACCCAGCATCAGGGCCTTGCGCAACACGTGCCTCCATATACGACTAAACGGTTTAACAACCTAGAGTATTTAATGCCTTCGGACCCGCAGGACGCAAGTGACCCGCGCCCCTCAGGTTTATTCTGAGATCGCAATGTTAAGGATTTATGGGCGGAAAGTGTTGAAAAAGAAAAACGTGCTTCCCATTATCAACAGGTATTTCGGGCGACGCGCCCCCTGATCCATAACACAACATAAATGTCTGATTATGGGTAAAATATGCTAGATGATATAGTCGGCCGAGCGATCTTTAAGGGGGATTTTGAAGGCAACCGCTTCCGTTACGGCCGTCAAAAAAGATGGCGTTAAGAGCGGCAGGAGCAGGTTTCTGCACCTGCTCTACCAGCCCTACAAGTGGCTGGTCTATCTTCCCTTGCTGGCCCTTTCCACCTGCTTTTTCGTCGGGCTTGGAGTTGTTCTCATCTTTCTCTCCGGCGATCGCATGGCCAACCGCATAGCGGGCGTGTGGTGGTCGCACTTCAACGCTTTCATAACCCCCATGCGGGTGACGGTGATCGGCCGCGAGAACATCGCCAGGGACCAGTCCTACATCGTATGCTCCAACCACCAGAGCTCCTACGACATCTTCGTCCTCTTCGGCTGGCTCGGCATAGATCTCAAGTGGGTGATCAAGAAAGAGCTGAAAAAATACCCGGTGTTCGGCTACGCCACCGAGAAGGGCGGCAATATAATCATCGACCGCTCCAACCCGAAAGAAGCCTATGAATCGTTGGAAAGGGCGCGGCAGAAGATCAAGGGCGGCACATCCATCATCATGCTCCCCGAGGGAACGCGCAGCCGAAGCGGCGAACTGGGCGAGTTCAAGAGGGGTGCGTTCGTCCTCGCACGTGACCTTGACCTTCCCATCCTTCCCGTAACCATCACCGGCACCCGCAAGATCCTCCCGCCGAAGACCCTCGACCTTTTCCCCGGCCGCGCTACCATGCGCATCCACGCCCCGGTGGGCATAGAGAAGTACGACGACGATGAGATCGACAGGTTGATGGCGGACGTGAGAGAGATCATACGCAAGGGACTCGAGGAACAGCCACGATCCCGGCAGGAAAGGAGAATATAGATGAACATACCGGAGACCATACTCTACGCGGCGATAGTCGCCTTCTGTTATTTCACTTTGCTTTTCATCATCGCCACCATCCTCAAGGATAACAGCATCCTGGATATCGCCTGGGGGCCCAGCTTCATCGTCACGGCCTGGGTGGTGCTGCTCGTAAACGCAACCGCCGGGCCGGAAGGGTCCGCCATAGGGGCGCGGCAGTTCCTGGTCGCAGGGCTGGTGACGGTGTGGGGCCTGCGCCTTGGCATACGCATATTCCGCCGCAACCGGGGCCGGGGCGAAGACCCGCGCTACGTTAAATTCCGCGAGGAGTGGGGGAAGTACTTCGTCCTGCGCAGCTACTTCCAGCTCTTCCTCTTTCAGGGCATCATACTCATGCTCAACGTGACGCCCGTGCTCATCATCATGTCCGGCATCAGGGAGACCCTTGCCTGGTCGGATTACGTCGGCCTGGCCATCTGGGTGATCGGCTTCCTCTTCGAGACCGTCGGAGACCACCAGCTCGACGCCTTCCTCAAGGTACCGGAGAACCGCGGCATCATCATAGACAAGGGGCTGTGGAGGTACACGCGGCACCCGAATTATTTCGGCGAAGCGACCATGTGGTGGGGCATCTTCGTCATCGCCCTCAACCAGCCGTGGGGATGGATCGGCGTCATCGGCCCCATGGTGATAACCGGCATGCTGCTGTTCGTATCCGGGATACCCATGACCGAGAGGCTGATGGAGAAGACCCCGGGGTGGGAAGAATACAAGAGGCGGACGAGCGTGTTCATGCCCTGGTTCAAGAGGTCTGGTTGAGGAAGGGTTGTTCTCATCCGAAAGGCGGGTGGTCAGATGACAAGGCCGGTAAATCCGTGCCCGGACTTCCGGGAGAGAAACGAGAGATGTAAGGAGTGATGTTATGAAGGAGTACGTCATCGGATATTTCTGTTTCCTCATCCCCATGCTGGCCATAGACTCCGTGTGGCTGTTCACCATGTCCAAACGCTTCTATGCCTCGCGCATAGGCTCGCTCCTGGCGGACAAGCCGAGGCTCGCGCCGGCCGCCGTCTTCTACCTCATCTATGCCTTCGGGGCCACGGTCCTGGTAGTGGTCAGGGCGGTAAGCAACGATACGGGCTATCTCAAGGTTTTCGGGCTGGGGGCGATCCTGGGGCTCATCGCCTACGCCACCTACGACCTCACCAACCAGGCCACCTTGAAAGAGTGGCCGACAGTGGTAACCGCCGTCGACCTGGTGTGGGGCGCGGCGCTCACCGGAGTGGTGAGCATCATAGCGGTCTCCCTTACCCGCCTCTTTACCTGATACTGCCCGGCAGCCCGGCTTCAGGCAGGCGTATTGCCTGTCGCCGGTTTCAACGTGGAAACCCGAAGCGCCTCTGCGTCCTGGCCAGCAACTTGATCAGGAAGGGCGCCTGGCTGGCCTTGAAGCCCAGGAAACGGGTCTGGATGAATTCCAGTATCAGGCCCACTTCACCCACCGTGTCGAGGTAAGCGTAGTCTATGGTCATCCCGAGTTGTTTGAGCGTACCCCGCTGCAGTACCTCTATGCCGGCCTCGCGGCAGGCCTTAAGCCTCTCCTCCAGGTTATCGACGGCGAACCCGAGGTGATGCAGCCCCTCGTCCAGGCCCCCGAGTGTATCCAGGTACAGGTTGTTGCCCTCCAGGATGTTGATCAGCTCCAACTGGATCCTGCCCGTATAACCCATGGCGATACGGCCCTTTACCACCACCTCGCAACCGCGGTCCAGGCAGTATTCCGTCTCTCCCGTCAGGACCAGCCAGGGCCCTATCCCAAAAACCTTTTCGAATCGCTCGATCGCCCTGTCCATGTCCTTGACATAGATCCCTACCTGGGCGAGACGAGGCATGCGCAGGAGATCGCCTGCAGGCATCTTTCTCCCCTTTCTCTCGACGGCTCGGCTTTCGAACCGCGGCAGGTCCGGCTTCCGCTCTTCCGATTATCCCTCAAACCGCGACATTTAGATAAATATCGGCATCGTGATTGACGCGTCAATCGTCGTTTCAAAAAATATGGCACCGTGATGGCATAGCTCGGGGTCCGCTCAAGGTGGGGAGATCTGCCTGCGGGGCGGGCCTTCAGGAAGATACCTCCACGACCAGGTCGCCGGCGGGGTTGACCTCCCATTCTACCTTTCCTTTATGCTGGAAGACGAGCTCGTAAAAACCCAGGAGCAGGCCCACTACGACCAGATCCATGCAGGGGTTCTCCAGGTGCGCATGCAGGCTCTCCCTGCCCAGCTCTATCTCCCGCAGGTTTCCGAGCCCCCGCAAAGCGAAATGGCGCCGAAAATCGGCCTCCTGCCGGATGTCCTCGCGTGAATAGAAGCCCTCGGTCACGAACCGCCTCTGCGCCTCGATGACCACCTCCGGGATATGCTTCCCCAGCTCGTTCTCCAGTTCGTCGAACAGGGGCTCGAATTCCTCCGGCCCCATGAAGACCATCCGCCTGTGGTTCGACCTGGTCAAGATGGTGCCTTCGTCGATGTTCCACTCGAACTCCTGGAGGTCTTTCGGGCCCCCGCAGGAAGAACATCTCCTCAGCTCCAGGTTCCCCTCCTTGCGCTGATAGACACGCGGCTGCAGGCGCTCCGCAAGCTCCATGGGATGGCTGGAGATATGGGTAGTTATGAGATAGGTATCAGGAGTCACTTCCTCGTAGCTGGCATCCGATTCCAGCCCGGTTACCGCCTCCATCCCCCCCGAGAGCAAACCGCAGAAAGACTCCAGGAACCAGGGATTGCGGATGGTGACCGCGACGTGGTCGTCCTCGCCGCCCTTGCGCTTTATAGAGGTCAGGCTGGCGTCGCCATACCCCATCAGCCGTGTCAGACCGATAAGGTTCTTCGCCAGCATCTTCAGGCCGACCTTGCCGGCAATCTTCCTCACCAAAGGAGGCACCAGGCTTACAACGTAGTCATAGGTGGACCTGCGCTGGCTCTCGATGATGATGCGTCCGATATCGATGCCGATGATCTCCTGGATGTTGCGGAAAAGATCCACGATGTTCTCGCTCTCGAAAAAAAGCATGCGGCGATCGGGGTTCTTCGTCTCCACTATTATGCCGTTGTCGAGCCATGTATGCTCCCTGGTGATGCGGCGCGGAACCCCGCATTCGTGGCAGACCCTTACGCTCATGTACTCATCCTTTCCTTCCCCGAAGAGATCCTCGCTCCTTCTTTCCCCGCTTCCCGTTTTTATAATATGTTTGTTCCCAACACTGCGTATATATATGCCTGAAACGTTTATAATCTAAGGGATGGCTGATGCGAGCGATAATCCCGGCGTCCTCTTTAGAACCGCCAGGGATCTGCGCAAGGCGGTAACGTAATCAAAGGATGAGTGATAATGGGTCCCGAGAAAGACCGGCGCGTATCTCGCGGCAACGAGGAAAAGGATATCCTCGAGAGGCAGCTTTTCCTGGAAGAGACAGGGAGCGGCATCGATTGGTTAAAAAAAGATCCCTACCCTGCCGACGCGGTCAAAGGCAACATCGAGAACTACATCGGCACGGCGAAGATCCCCGTGGGGCTGGCGGGACCGCTGCTCATCCACGGGGAACATGCCCGGGGGGAGTTCTACGTGCCCCTGGCCACCACGGAGGGCTCCCTGGTCGCCTCCTACAACCGGGGCATGCGGGTGATCAGGGAATCCGGGGGATGCCGCGTAAAAGTCTTCGAGGACCACATGCAGCGTGCTCCCGTGTTCCGCCTTACCTCTCTCGAGGAGGCGGGGAGGTTTACCCGGTGGCTCGAAGACAACCGCGGTGTCATGGATACGGCCGTCAGCAAGACCACAACCCACGGAAAACTCAGCGACGTGGATATCTTCAACCTGGGCAGGAACGTTTACGTGCGCTTCGGGTTTCATACCGGGGACGCCGCCGGGCAGAACATGGTCAACCTGGCCACCAGCCAGATATGCCGGGATATCCGGGAAGCCTATCCCGGCTGGGATGCGGTGGAGTCCTTCAACCTGGCCTCGAAGTTCTGCTCGGACAAGAAATACTCGCAGGTCAACGTGCTCAAGAGCAGGGGCAAAAAGGTATCGGCGGAGGTGCAGATACCCGACGCGGTGCTCGCGGAACTGCTGAGGACCACAGCGGGAACAGTGCTCGACAATTTTATTAGCGGCACCTTGAGCGCCATTTACGCCGGGTGCGTTAGCAATGGCTTCCACGCCGCCAACGGCATCGCCGCCCTCTTCATCGCCTGCGGCAACGACCCGGCCAACGTGGCCGAGTCCCACGTGGATATCCTGGACCTGAGGCCTGCCGAAGGAGGCCTTTACTTCGGCGTAACCCTGCCTTCGCTTATAGTCGGCACCGTAGGCGGCGGCACCAACCTGCCCACGCAGAGGGAGTGCCTCGAGATCCTGGGCTGTAAGGGAGAGGGGACCTCTCTCAAGTTCGCGGAGATCGTGACGGCTGTGGTGCTGGCAGGAGAGATATCCCTGGTGGGGGCGATAACCTCGGACGAATGGGTGGGCGCCCACGAGAAACTCGGCCGCAACCGGCCTCAGGACAGCCGCTAGCCCTCGAGCGATATCTCCCGCTTCAGGACCTTGCCGGCGGAGTTCCTGGGAAGTTCTTCCACTATCCTTATAACCCTGGGGTACTTGTACGGCGCCACCCTCTCCTTCACGAAGTCCCTGAGCTCCTCGGGCGTGGCCTCGGCTCCCGGCCTGAGCACCACCGCTGCCGCGACCTCCTCTCCCAGGTCCGCGTGGGGGATGCCCAGCACCGCCGCCTCCAGCACCGCTGGATGAGAGTAGAACACCTCCTCCACCTCGCGCGGATAGACATTGTAGCCGCCGCGGATGATCAACTCCTTCTTGCGGTCCACGATAAAGAAATAGCCGTCCTCGTCCTGCAGGGCCAGGTCGCCGGTGTGCAGCCACCCTTCCCTCAATGTCGCCGCGGTGGCCTCGGGCTGGTTCAGGTATTCCTTCATCACCCCCGGCCCGGAGATGATAAGCTCCCCCACCTCGCCCGGAGACACGTCGTTGTCATCTTCGTCCACAACCCGCGCCCGGAATCCCGGGACGGGAAACCCTATGGAGCCGGTACGGGTGCGGCCGGGCGGGTTCTCTAGGCAGGTGGGCGAGCACTCCGTGAGACCGTATCCCTCCATAATCCAGGTGTCGAAAAGGTTTTCGAAGCGCTTGAAGACCTCCATGGGAAGTGAGGCCCCACCCGATACGCAGAAGCGCAGGCTGGATCTCTTCGGAGGGGAGGCGCTCGCCAGCTCCACCAGCCGGTTGATCATCGTGGGCACCGCGTAGAGGACGGTGCTCTCCTCCTCCTCTATCGCCGCCAGCATCTCCTCGGGATCGAAATGGTCCCACATGCGCAGGGTGAGTCCACTGAAGACGGAGAGGTTGAGCGCATGGGTCTGACCGTAGATATGAAAGAGGGGCAGGGCAGAGAGCACCACGTCTCCCGGCTCGGAAGACCGCAACCCCGACACCGCCAGCACGTCGCCCATCAGGTTACCGTGGGTGAGCACCGCCCCCTTGGGCAGCCCGGTGGTCCCGCTGGTGTAGATGATGGCGAAGGGGTCATCCGCCGCGGTCGCGGCATAGGTCACCGCATCCCGCGTATGGTCGAACAGCTCGGGCAGTGGGGTACACCCGGCGGGAACGTCGCTTCCGTTCACTATGCTTATGTTCATGCCCGGCAGCGATTCCACTACCGGCATCGCTTCATCCAGGTAATGGCTGTGGCCGATAAAGGCCTTTGCGCCCGAGTCGCTGAATATGTGCTGCAGCTCTCCCTTGCGGTAAATGAAGTTTACCGGCACCACCACGGCGCCGAGCCTCGCCAGGGCGTAATAAACCAGTACCCACTCTACGGAGTTCGGCATCATGAGGACGCACCTGTCTCCGAGCCCCAGGCCCAGCCTCCCGAGCCCACGCACGAGAGCGTCAACCTCGCGGTCCATCTCGAGGAAGGATATCTCCTCGGCGCCCATGGTTATCGCCACGCGGTCCGGTGAGCTAGCAGCTGTCTGGATGAGGAAATCGGCCAGGTTCAACTCCTTCAACCCCCTCGCTGAGTTCGTCCGAGCCGGGATCCGGCAATACGAGAAATCAATTCCATTTTAGACAGCGGAGAGGCCACCGTCCACGCAGACGACGGCCCCCGTCATATAACTGGCCGCCTCCGAGGCGAGAAAAACCGCCATGGGGGCTATTTCTTCCGGCTTTCCCACCCGCCCCATGGGGATGGAGACGGTTATCCTCTGGCTGGTCTTGGGGTGCGCCAGCAGGCCCTCCATCATCCGCGTGTCCGCGTATCCCGGGCAGAGGGCGTTGACCCTTATGTTATGCCTCGCCAGCTCTATGGCCATGGTGCGGGTAAGGGCGATAACCGCCCCTTTGCTGGCGGAGTACGCGCTGCATTTGAACAAGGCCTTGATCCCCGCCAGCGAGGCGACATTTATAATACAGCCCCCGCCCTGCTCTTTCATCACCGGCACGGCCTGCTGAGAGCAGAGAAAAGCCCCCTTTATGTTGCTGCCCATGATCGCCTCGTAATGGTCCGCCTCCACGTTCTCCATATAGTCATAGCTGGGGCTCTGCCCGGCGTTGTTGACCAGGATATCCAGGCGGCCGAACTCCGCCATGGTTGCCTCCACCATAGCCTGTACGTCACGCGGCTGGCTGACATCCACGCGCAAGGCCAGCGACCGCCTGCCCAGTGACTCTATCTCAGCCGCGGTATCACGGAACTCCTCCTCCGTGCGGGAGAAGACCACCACGTCCGCCCCCGCCTGCGCCATTGCCAGGGCGATGGCCTTTCCGATCCCCCTTCCAGAGCCGCTGACCGCCGCCGTCTTCCCCGAAAGATCCGTAAGATTCGCGCCCATCGCTACCCCCTTCGAGCATTGCCGGTTACATGCCAGTATTCTATCATCCGCAGCGTTTATCCCGACTCGCCGTGACTGTTTGCTTCCATGCCAGGCCATGTGGAACATCCCGACTCACGCGGCGACCTTACGGGACACGTCTCCACCACGGATTCCAGGGATCATCCTCTACGGCATATGCGCAAGCGTGAAGATCGAACGAAGAAGCCCTCGGCGTCATAAGGTCCGCGGATCAATACCTGAAGCCGAGTATGGCAGCGAGCACGTTCAGAAAGATGGGGACTGCATAGATGGCGCCCACGAAAACGAGCTTGCTCTTCATGGTCTTCATGTTGAGCATGACGTTTATGGCCACGAACCAATAAAGGTACCCCAGCAGGAAGATGATCCATATGCCGCCAAAGGAACGATACCACCATGCGTATTCCCACACCAGCTGGTCGGCCATGTTCAAGAGCACCTCGATGAAGACGGCGAAGACGGCGAAGAAGACGGCGAAGAACCAGCGGTTGGGCAGGCCCAGGATCTTCTGCTTCTGGTCGGGAAGCAGCGAATGATAATAGACCAGGCCGAAGAGGGCGAAAGCGAAGATTATCTCGATGTTCCACCCCACCATGGCCCTGTAGGCGGTGTCCCCTGGCGTGGTCCATACCGCGGAGCGCTCGGAGAGGTGGAAGACCCAGCCGTTCCAGGTCTCGTTGAAGAAGTCGCAGCCGAAGAGGACCAGCGCGGCGAGGATGGGGTCCCAGTTCCCCGTCTGCCGCGATTCCTTGATCTCCTTGGTATATATATAGGCCACGACGAGCAGCAGAGGAACAACATACCATTTGATGGCGTTAAGATCCCTGAGCCCCTCCAGGGCCCTCTGGGAAGCCTCGGTATATGCAAACAACATCTCCGCCTCCTTCTCGAAGGTTTTCTGCCCTAAATCTTCTTCACTGCGGGCGTTTTTCCTTCAGCCGGCTGCAGGTACGGCTCTTCCGGAAGGCGGAATAATAAGTGGGACAGGCATCCTTTTCAGGCGACGATCGCCCGCATGTACCGTAAGGCCGAGTAGAAGTCCCTCAGGCTCGCTCAGTTTCGCTTGCGGTAATCGGCGATGTAGCGCCGCGCGTAGTTGTCCTTCCCCATCACCAGGTCGGCGGCGAGGATATAGGGGCGTACCCTCGCCACGTCAACGATCATGCAGGTGGCGCCGGAGCGCACGGCCATGGCCATAAAAGCCCCGTTGAGCACGTCGCGGTCGGGCAGGCCGAAAGATATGTTGCTGGCCCCCAGGGTGACGTTAACCCCCAATTCCTCCCGGACCCTCCTTATGGCCTCCAGGACCGAGATGCCCGTGGAAGTGTCGCTGCCCAGAGATAGGACCAGGCAATCGATTATCACGTCCTCGCGGGGGATCCCCGCCTCCCCGGCGTGCTGCACGATCTTGTCCGCTATCTGGAACCGGCGCTCGGCGTCTTTAGGGATCCCCTCGTCGTCCTGCACCAGCCCGACCACCGCCGCTCCGTATTTCTTCACCAGCGGCAGCACTGCCTCCAGCCGCGATTCCTCCCCGGTGACGGAATTCACCAGCGGCTTGCCCTTGTAAACATCGAGGGCAGCCTCGAGAGCCGCGGGATCCGTGGTATCGATACAGAGGGGCAGGTCCACCGCCCCCATCACCGCCTCCACCACCCGGGGCAGGAGGACGGATTCCTCGACGCCGAAGACCCCCACGTTTACGTCGAGGACATCGGCTCCGGCCTCCGCCTGGGCCATGGCTTCCCTGCGCACGACCTCCATGTCCTCAGCCTTAAGGGCATCCTGAAGCCACTTCTTGCCCGTGGGGTTGATCCTCTCCCCGATGAGCACCGTAGGCCTCTCCGCCCCTATCAGGACCTCTCTGGAAGAGCTGGAAAGCAACGTGTCCACAAGCCACCCCTTTCTTTGGCTCATATCCTGGCCTGCCCGGTGCCGGACCTCCCCGGCACCGGGCTCGCCCGCTCAATAGACGCCGTATTCCTTCACGGCATCGATCATGGCCTTTACGTTCTCCGACCTGGCTTCGTCAATGACCGCACCGGTCATCATGATGTATCCGCCGTCCTTGCCCACCTCGTCTATGAGCCACTTGGCGCGTTCCCTCACCTGCTCCTCCGTACCCACGCTCAGGAGATGGATGGGCATGTTACCCCCGATGCAGGCCACTCCGCCGAGTGACTCCTTGGCCTTGACCATGTCCGTCTGGTCGAACCCGTATATCACCTTGCCCTCGGGGATGTCGTTGATGACGTCCAGGCGTGAATTGTATCCGCCCTCAACGTAAAAGAACGGGACGCAACCCTGCTCTACCAGCCCCAGGATGAGGTCCTTCATGCCCGGCCAGTAGAACTTCTTGAACTGCTCGTCGGACATGAAACCATCGGCGCCCTTGTGCAGGGGGATGAAGACTACGGGGTTTCCGTTTGCCCTGGCCGAGGAGGCGCCCATCTTGATGGCCAGGGGGGTCATGGCCTCCACCGCTTCGAGTACCTTATCCGGCCTGCGGAACATGTCCATCATTATCGCCCTGGTCCCCCTCATGGTATCGCCGATGATATCGAACGGCACCTTGGAGCCCCCTCCGTAAAATATGGGGAATCCGGCCGCCGCCACTTCCCTGTCATGCCGAGAGACATATCCTATCCACTTCATGACCTCGTCCCCCGCGTCCATGAGTGCCTGCAGGGCTTCCTTTACGTCAGGGAATGCGAAGGGCAGGAAGCTGACCATGGAGAAGGCCGAGAACATCTCCAGGATGTTGGTAAACGGGGTCAGTTTCTGCAGGGGCTCCAAGGCCTTGAAGACGCGCGGCAGGTAGCCTGTGAGGAAGTAATTGGTGGGGTCATCTACGAGGGAATCGTATTCATCCGCCTTCATGAACTCCCCCTCCAGGCACTGGTAAGAATGCAGCGGAGATACGCCGTGCCCGGGCCAGGCGTAGAGTTGGTAATCGAGCTTCTCGAAGAACGGTCCCGAACCCGGGTTCAGGGCTCCGCCGTGGGCATCGGGCTCGAAATCGAAGACGTATTTCTCGTAAGCTTCCAAAAGCTTATCGTAATCGTACATCACTTCCTCGGCGGTCATCCCCGCGTGAAAGGCGGGGAAGAAACCGATGACGGGGAAGACGGGCACCCTGTCTGGCTTCTTGAGCTTTATGGCATCCTGAATCCTGGTCACCCTCTCCTTGTAAGCCTTCTCGGCATCGGGATCCTTGAACTCGACCTCCTTAGGCGCGAGCCAGGCCTCGAACAGGGATTCACGCCGCTCATCAGGGGTCAATTCTTCCCAGTTCTTCTCTTCCATGCTTAACGCCTCCCTTTATCCTTCCGTGGGCTTTCATGCCCCGATGAACTTCCTGGCCAGCGCCACACCCTCCATGGCATCCCGGCCGTAAGCGTCGGCCCCGGTATAATCCTTTATCTCATCGCTCATCTGGCCCCCACCTATCATGATCTTCACCTTGTCCCGCATGCCGGCCGCCTTTATGGCCTCCACCGTCTCTTTCATGGAATCGTAGGCCAGGGTGAGGAAACCGCTCAGCCCCAGTATGGGCGCCTCCGTCTCCTTGACCTTGGCCACGAAAGCGTCGGGAGAGACATCCACGCCCAGGTCGAGTATCTCGAAGCCGTTGACGTCCAGTATGAAAGCGACTATGTCCTTGCCGATATCGTGGATGTCGCCGGACACCGTGCCCAGCACCACCTTGCCCAGGCGTTTTTCCTCCACCATGTCGGTGAGGTGGGGCTTGATCATGGAGGTCATCTCCTTGAGTATCTCCCCGGAATACACCAGCTCGGGGATGAAATATTCACCGTCCGAAAAGCGCTTGCCGACCACCTCCATGGCCTTGCGGGCATCCTCCAGTATCTGCAGAGGGTCGCCGTCCCCCTGCAGCCTCTGTTTCACGATGTCCAGGACCTCTTCTTCCTTGAGTTCGACCAAGGCGTTTACAAGATCTTCGCCCATCTCGCTACCTCCTTTTCACACGGTACTTCCTGACCGGCGCGTACGGCTCTGCCCGCTCACACGGCGCCCGCACGCAGCATCAATCGCCTGTCAGGCGGCTCCGCCTTGCTCGGCGATGTCCTGAGAGCGGCTGTCTGCCCGCCCCCCTTCTTTTCCTCTCCCCCCACGGGATGGCTTCATCGTCTATTAATACCCTCATTTCTTTTCCATAAAACATGAATTACTTACCTTTCCTTGTGGCGACTGACTTTAATTTCATCATTATTTGCAGTTAAATGAGTGTTTTATGCGAAAAGTATTTTCATTTTCCGACAGGAAGGAGTTTTACTGACGCCTATATTGTTACTCGATATGAAACATGCGTTAGCTGTCTATACAACAACATTACTCGCTATCCAAGCTGTCGTATCCCGCCGCGCGCCCCCTCGCCGCTTAGAACATCAGGGATATACGAACAGATTCAGGCAGCTGGTCTCATAAGCTCAATCGCCGGAGCCTGGGACCGTGGGCAGCCTGTGGGGGCAGTTCTCTCTCAGGAAGCATCTCGCGCATACATGTTCAGGCGTCCACTGCGGCATGTTCGCGCCGATTCCTATGACCATGGACAGCGATTTCAGCGGGACCAGCATCCCCCCCGACGTAAGGCTGACTCCTATCCTTTGCGCCCGGGCGAGCTCGAGAAAACGGGCCTGTTCGGATAGGGGCAACCCGGGCATCCCGGGGTTGACCGGGCTGCTGGCCGTCATTCCACGGGCCGACATCAAATCCATTATCCTGCGGCACGCCTCCCTGCCCAGCACGTCCACGGCGGCGCTGCCGATGCCGTCGAGCAGGAAACCGCGCATCTGCTCTCCCCGCTTGAAGTATTCCCTCGACCGGCTTTCCAGCGCGGGACCGATGGTGCAGACCATCACCACCAGGCCGTCGGCATCCGGGAAAAGGGTGGGCAACAGGCTGCCGGCGATCTCTCCGTCCCCCTGCAGGAGAACGCCAGTGGCGGACATGGCATCGATGCCGTATTGCTCGTATGCAACGAGCGGTTCTATGGGCGAGGAGGAATCTACTTCCCCGAGGACCTCGCGCAGGACCTCCATAATCCTCGGCTTGATCTCCCCGCGGCCGCCCGCGCCCTCGCGGCGCAGTATCTCGTCCATCCCTATGTCGACAGCTACATCCCGCAGAACCGGCATATAAATAAACCCTTTCGCGACCTCTCTTGCATCTCTTATATCCGGGGTTTAACTCTGGCTCGGGGCCCCGCGGAGCCTTTCGCCGTACCTCGACCTGACGGCAAACAGGCGTCTCTTAACGCCAAGATACGAGGCAAGGAACCATCTCGTCACCGTGGGGCCCAGCGCCGAAACGGCCTTTCTCACCGATGCTTTGGATAGAAGCTTCGATACCAGGGTGATCCTGAACGATCGCGGATCCTCGCTGTAATCCGAAACCCTTTCGCAAGGCACGTCTTTATAGAAGACCCTCCTGCCGCTGGAGGACAGGAGATCGCTCGCGATGCCGTCCCCCATTATCCCCAGCAGCTGCCAGCTCCGATCAACGTTCATGCCCTGCAGGTCGCCCTCACCGCCAGCCATCCTCAGCAGTTCGAAAACGTGATATATGTCCAGCTTGGAGCCGCACAGGACCCTGGCCATGGACAGCATCCACAGGCAACCGGGGCAGTAAACGGCCAGCCCCTCCGCACCGGAGCGTTCCGCCTCCTTCAAACGGGCCGCCGCCTGGGCGATCATGTCCACGGGGTTGAACGACCTCGACCCTCCCCCCAGTCCGCAGCAGACCCCCCTGTCGCGGCTGTTTTCCATCTCCACGAGCTCGCAACCCAGTGAGGCGAGCAGGCTTCTCGCCGCGTCCATCATGTACGGGAAGTCCCTGGACATGCAATTGTCGTGAACGGTCAGCTTCTTTTTCACCGGCGTATCGACGTTTATGCTTCCCGATCCCACCTTTTCCAGCAGCCATTGCAGGATATGGACCGTCTCGAAGTCCTGCTTTTCCTTTGACACGTTGTGCATCAGCATGTCATAGGTTTCGGTTTCCGCGATAACCCTTTTCGCGCCGGTGGAGTTCAATATCCTTACCGTATTGGCGTAAACCTCCCGCGCGGGGTCGATATATCCCGGGACGTAATACACTACTCCGGCATCGTATTTCGCGCCGCACAGCACGGGCAGACCCGCGATGAGTCCGGAATCATATATGTAGGGGTACAGGAGGTTCAGGATCCCGGGCAGGAAAATCTCCTCGCCCTCCTTGAGCTTCTCCCAGTCTTTGACAAGCTCCAGTTCCCGTTGCGATAGCCTCGCTGTCAGGGCGCTGAAGATGTTGGGCGGGAAATGCGGGGCCAGCAGCCCTAACATGCTGCTGACGCCTTCCCTCTCGTAAACCTGGTTGCGCAGGGCCGTCACCAGCCCCCACGGGTTGCAATCGTTGGGGCAGACGGTGTTGCAGATCCTGCACGACGTGCACCTGTCCAGGACGTATCTCGGCTTTCCTTTTATCGCCAGCTCTATCTCCTCTATCGCCTCGGCAAGGGGCAGCCTCATCTCCGGGCAGGCATGGAAGCATTCCCCGCATAGGGTGCAGGCATCCACGTCGAAGTACCCTTCCAAGCCCGTCGTCTCGACCTCCATGTGCATCCTCCCCCGTTTCCATGCAAAACACCCGTTTTACGAATATGCGTTTCCCGGCGGGAAACGCGAAGCCGGCGTCTAACCCAGGAGCCGCTGCACCAGGCCGGGCGTCTTGGCGGCGTTGTCCTCGTAGCCGTGCGCGCCCATGTCCTCGGCCAGGGCGGGGGAAAGAGGCGCCCCTCCCACTATCACCAGGGGCAGCGGGTTCAGGGTCAGCGCCATCTCCACCGTTCTCCGCATGTTGGGCAGGGTGGTGGTCATCATGGTTGAAAGTGCGAGTATCTGCGCTCCCCGCTCCTTCACCTCCCCGGTAAAGCGCTGCGGAGAGACGTCGTAACCCAGGTCCACGACCCTGTATCCCGCGGTTTCCAGCATCACGCCGACCAGGTTCTTGCCGATCTCGTGCACGTCTCCCTCGACTACGCCCATCACGACGGTCTCTTTTTCCGCCACATCGTCCGCGGATTTCAGCGCGGGGATAAGCACATCTATGCCGGCATGCATGGCCTCCGCCGCCATCAGCAACTCCGGCAGGAAGAAAATGTGCCTCTCGTAGAGGTCACCCACCACGTGCATGCCCGCGGAAAGGCCCTCATCGATTACCTGCCGTGGCGGCATCTCCTCGCTCAACGCCTGGCGGCATAATTCCACCGCCTCCTCAGTCTTGCCCTCCCTCACCGCGTCGGCGATCGCTCCCAGGATGCTGTTTTCTGCCACCATCGCTCCTCCCCCTCAATTTATAGGATACTTGCCGTATTTTTCCGCCGCATAGAAGATGGCCGCCGCGTTAGCGAGATCAAGGTTGGGAGGGTATTCGCACCCCGGGGCCAGGACGAACCCCCCGCCCGGTGCCAGCACCCTTATCTGCTCCCTGGCTATCTCGATTATCTCCGCGGGGGATCTGAGCATGATGTCGTCCGTCCCGATATAGCCGACCAGGGCCGTCTGGTGCCCGTACTTTTCCTTCATCTCCTGCGGGGTGGAACAATCGTCGGGAAGCTTGGCGAAGGACAGGATAACCGGCTCCATGTACTTTATCTGCAGGTCGAAATACGGCCCGTTGCCGCAGTTGTGCAGGGCCATCATGGCCCCGTTGCGCCTCACCTCGTCGGCGATGCGCCTGGAGTAGGGCCCTTCCATCTCCTCCCATAGCTCGCGCGAGACGCCCGATTGCGACCCCAGGAGGGTGTCGATCATGATCGCGTCCACCCCCACGTCGCACTGCGCCCGCGCGTAATCCACGAGCACCTCGGTCACTATCTCCAGGCCCACCTTTACCTTCTCGGGGCACTTCAGGCAATCGAGGAAGAGGTCCTGTGCCCCGCGCATCATCACCAGGACCCCCAGGGGACCGAAGGTGAAGCCCATCACCGGGTAACGCAGCTTCGCCTTTTTGGCCAGTATCCTTCCCAACTCGATGACCATACCCATGCGGGGAGATTTGCGCGGGTCGAAGACCTCCAGCCGTTCGTAATCGTCCGGCGAGGAGATAAGGGGGTTGCGGTAATTCGGGTAGGGCGTACTGTACTGAGGATAGATAACCTCCTGCCCGAAATCGGCCGCCTCCACCGAGAGGTCGAGTACGCTGTAGAGAGCGTCACAGCCTATGATCTCGGTGGCCGCTATATAGGCCTCCGCCGCGCTCTCGGCATCGAGCGAGAAGTCCTTGAAGCTCGCCCCGGTCATGCGGCGTGCGGCCCCTATCATGAAGGGTACCACCGGCACGCGGTCGGGCTCCTTGTGAAATACCGCCGCCAGCACTCTCTCCAGCGGAGTAAGCTCGCATATCTTGCCATGCAGGGCGAAAAGGCTTGCTCCCATCTTGATCATGCCCGGAGTGGGCCGGAGCAGCTTCCCACCTACGCGCGGATAAATCGACACGATCCCCACCCCTTTCCGCTTGTAACGCTGATGCCCTGACCTTGTAACCCGCCGACAGGAATACGGCGCATGAGGGCTGACCTGGTTCCGGCCGAGACTTGCCTGCCGCATATCGCGATGTACCAATAATAGCACCTTCGATAAGCTAAGGGAGCGGGGCTGATGGTAGAATAACGGCATCGGGAGATGCGTACTGGGGATTTCGGGGGAGGTTTGCGCACGCGGTCGCCTGAGATTTAAAGCGGCTGATAAAGAGCGTGCCTTTCCGAGCGGTTTTGGCCTCGGCCTGATTACCCTGCCGCATGGATGGGAATAAACAGTACCAGTTAACGGACATCGTCTTCACGAGGATTGGGGGTAATAAAATGGCTGTACTGCGTACTCCAGAGGAAAGGTTCAAGGATCTGCCCGGCTATCCTTTCGCGCCGCATTACCTGGATCTCGATGGCGTGCGCGTACATTACCTCGACGAGGGCGAGGGAGAAGTTGTCCTCTGCCTGCACGGCGAGCCCAGCTGGTCCTACCTGTACCGCAAGATGATCCCCATACTCGCCGAGCGGTACCGGGTACTGGCCCTGGATTTCATCGGCTTCGGAAAGTCGGATAAATACTCGGAGCGAGAGGGCTACACCTACGAGATGCACAAGAGCACCCTCGTGCGCTTCATCGAGGAGCTGGGGCTGGAAGGCATCACGGCCGTGGTCCAGGACTGGGGTGGATTAATAGGGCTGAGGGTGGCAACCCTGATGCCGGAGCGTTTCGCGCGCCTGGTGATCATGAACACAGGACTCCCCGTCGCCGGAGGAAACATACCCGAGGCCCTCAAGCAGTGGCGCAAGTTCACGGCTGAGTCGCCGACCTTTGAGATCGGGAGGATAGTGCAGTCAGCCACGGTGAGCGAGTTGCCGCCCGAGGTCGTCGCGGCCTACGATGCGCCCTTCCCCGATGACAGCTTCAAGGTGGGGGCGAGGATGTGGCCGCTGCTCATCCCCGTGAAGCCGGAGGATCCCGCCGACCCGGAGATGAGGGCGGCCAGGGAGATACTGGCGAAATGGGACAAGCCGGTGCTGGTCATGTTCTCCGATGGCGACCCCATAACCGCGGGCGGGGACGTTTTCTTCCGCAAACTCATACCGACGGCCGCTGAGCAGCCTGAGATAGTCATAAATGGCGCGGGTCACTTCCTGCAGGAAGACAAGGGTGAGGAGATAGCCCGGCACATCGCCGCTTTCGTTGACCGCACTTGAGTCAATGCGGGCTCGTTCCACCATGGATGGCCTCGCCCTCTTCGATGTCGGTCGCAATGGCAGCAGGCATTGGCGGCTCTGGCGGATGTCGTCGGCCCGCGTGACAAGATGGGTTTATGCAATCTCGCGCGAAGCGCGCCCCTCTGGCAGGTCCGCCCAGTAATCCAGGAACCCGCGCATCACCGACCAGTACCAGTCGCGGTCGAAGCCCTTGAAGGCGCAGTGCGAGCCGGTCGGAAGCACCCATATGTCGACATTGGGGTTGCCTTCGGCGGCGCGGTACAACCCCTCTATCTCCTCCACGGGACATACGGGATCGTCCTCGGCATGAACCAGCATCAGCGGCACGTTCACCCTTGATATGAACTCCTTCGGGCTGGAGAGAACGTACATCGTCTCCTCGCTGAGCCCGTAGTGGGGTGCCGCAACCTCCCTTACGTAGCGCCTGTAGTCCGGGGAGAAGGGCTTGTCGCCCAGGTAAGCGCCGGCGACCTCCTTGTTCATCTGGCGGCGGATCTCCAGGCGGCGTATCTCGGAAAGGCATACGAAAGCGGCGTAGACCGGGAAGAAGGGGTCGCCCAGCGGGGGGCGGCTGCTGATGTGGGACATCATCTGTTCCATGGAGGCATAGCCGCTCCAGGCCATGGCCCCCCCGGTGATGTATGGATGTTGGCTGCACTGGTAGGCGGCGTTCATCACCGATCCGGCGCCCAGGCTGTACCCCACGGCCGCCACGCTGGTCACCTCCTCCATCTCGCCCAGGAAACGGCAGGCGCCGAGGATATCCTGGCCTTCTTTCCAGCCCCCGGTGCTAGGTGAATTGGAGAGTTTCTGGCTCTCTCCGAAGTTGCGCAGGTCCGGCGCGAAAACGTTATAATCCCAGGCCGTGAAGGCCTCCAGGGCCGCCTCCATGATATAGCTCTTGTTCTTGGAGCCGAGGAATCCATGGCAGAAGACCACCCCCGGCCTTTTCCTGCCATCCCGATGCAGCCCCAGGATCCCCACCAGGGGGATGCCGTCCAGACTGGAAAACATGACCTTTTCGAATCCGTCGGGGTATGGATAGGCGTCGCCGACCTTGGAGCCACGCACATACTGGCTTATTTTTGACAGGTCCGGCCTGCTGGCACCGGCGAGGTTGAGGATATTAAGGCCCTGCGGGGCGAAAGGGATGTCGCGAAGCTGTGTCCTTATATCCGCCAGGCACCTTTCCTCCGGCCGTGGCACCGCCATCTCGTCCCTCGCGCCGACGCCCTCACTCTCGCCGGGATGGCATCTCTGAGTTGAACCCTGGCTGCTGCCAAGGCTCCCGGAGTCGTTATAACGGGGTTTCCGAAGGTATCTCTTTCTCCCCTCCTTGCTATGGTTCTCTTTTTTTTGCGGCCTTATTTTCATAGTTTCAGATCTCTTTCTCCACCGCCACGTTGCTGGTCTGTATCTCGCCGATGCCGTTGCTCAGTTTACTCAGGGCGCCATACAAGGCCATGGCCTCCGAATCCGTAAGCATACCCATGATCTTTTCTCCCAGCCGTGATATCTCCGGCACTACCTTCTCCTTCAGCTCCACGGCCAGCTCCCTTCCCTTGTCGGTCAGAGATACGTATACCAGCCGCCTGTCCTTCCGGCTGCGCTTTCTTCTCACCAGTCCCTTACCCTCCAACCTGTCCACCAGCCCCGTAACGGTGCATCGGGTGCGGGACAATCCATCGCTCAACTGGCTCAGCGTCTGGGCTTCCTTCTCGTTCAGAAGGAGGATGGCCCTGAACTGCACGAACGTGATGTGGTTCTCGCGCAGCCAGGTATTCGCCTTTTCATTCCATGTCTCAGCGATGCTCGTGGCCGCGTTCATTATCTTCTCGAACCCGTTCTCATGGCTCACGCTTTCGCTCGCCATGCCCTCTCCTTCACGTTTGGGATACAAAATATTTATATGCAAACAATTTGTATATTAAAAACATTATATTGCCTGGTTGTCAAGGGAATAATCCCGTGCGGGCATGGTCCAGATACAGAATCTACCGTCTACATGCTCTCGGGCACTGCAGCGGGAGGCTTTTCCCTGAAGCTCTGGCCTCAATCGCCCGCAGCCGATGCCGTCAGATCGAACACGTCCCCGGAGTATCCGGCGAACTCGACCAGCCCGCCCTGAGGGACGAACACCTCTCCCGAGTCGAGAACGCTGTCGTAGATTGGCGAACCGTCTGGCGAGAAGACTATCACCCTGCCCTTATCCGGCTTCACGAAGTCGAGGACGAGGCCGCTGCCGGCCACGAGCCACTCGTTGTATCCCTCTTCGCCGATGGTCACCGTGGTGGTCCCCTCGCCCAGTGTACTGGCGGCATCGGCCGGGCTGAATATCATCTCCGAGACCCTGGCCCAGGTCACGCCGTCTTTGTCGAAGAGGGCCAGTTCCGTCAGGTCGTTCACCGCGTCCACCGCCATCCCCGCTGAATCGGGCGAAGTGATGAGCTTGATCCCTTTGAAATCCACGAACCCCGGCAACTCCGCATGCAGGCTCGATACCGCCAGATGGCCGGAGGCCTCCTCCGTCTCCTCGAACGGCTTGACGTTGCGCCTCAGCCATTGCTTGCCGTCGATGTCGTGGCCGAGGGCCAGGGGTTCGGCAATTTCCGGCAGACGCTGTTGATATGTGAAGTAGACTTTTCCCCACTCCGGGGTGACGATGCACTGTCGGCCGCCCGCAGAGACCAGTTTCAGCTCAGTCCCGTTCTCCATGTAGAAGGAGCCGTCGCGGTAAGTCATCGGCTGCGGAGCGCTGGCGGCGCCTCCCTTGACGATCACGATCTCGGCAATATTGCTGGAGAAGTCGAAGGAAAGGCAGACCGAGTTCTTGTTGCCGCAATAGCTTCCGGCGAATGCCTGGTATTCGGGGGGGATGGGCTGAGGCTGCGGGGGCGCTGAGGCCTCCGCCTTCTCCTCCTGCATGAGCCCCTTGGCCACGAGCACGCTGTCAAGGATCTCGAAGGCGATGGCCTGGGCGGAGCTACCCTGGCCCGCCTCCATCACCGCTAAGGAGACCCCGTGGTCTGGGACCGAGAGCAGCATGGAGTGGTACTGGTCCGTATCCCCGCCCTTGCCGATGACCTTGATCCCTTTTTCCCTGTAGCTGTCCACTTCCACCAGGTCGAAGCCCAGGCCGTAGTGCATCTCCGGGTTCACGCCGGTTTCCTCCATGGCAGCTATGGCGAAAGCGGAAGGCTGCTCGTTGATCATCTCTGTGATGGAGGAGTCCGAAAGCACCTTGGTCCCGCCGCAGAAGCTGTCCCCGAACCTCACCAGGTCCTCGGGGGTCGAGGAGAGCCCTCCGGCCCCGAGGCAGGAGATGATCTCGCCCGGTAGTTTCCTGCCGGTGTCCGGTTGGTACAGCGCGGCGTAATCTGGGTCGTCCCGCTCGGCGATGCCTATGCCGGTCCTTTCCAAAGAGAGCGGCTCGAGGACTTCCTCGGTCAGGAAGCCAATGTAGTCCCGGCCGCTGACACAGGCGACGAGCATCTCGGCCAGGTTGAAGCCGTCGTTGCAGTACGGCGCGGTCTCGCCCGGGGCCGCCTTGAGATGGGAATGGGCGAGGTATTCCAAGTTCTGCTCGTTGGTCTCGGTGTAGTATTCATATCCGTTGTTGTTGGCGTAAGCCGTGCCCGGCGTACCCGAGGTGTGGTTGAGCAGCATCCTCACGCTGATGTCCTTGTAACGCGGGTCCTCCATCCTGAACTCGGGCAGGTACCGCAACACGGGAGCGTCGAGTTCCACCTTCCCCTCGTCGACCAGCAGCATCACCGCGGCTGAGACGAAGGTCTTACTTATCGAGCCCATGTTGAAGATGGTACTGGCGGTGACGGGAAGGCTTTTCTCGCGGTCCGCCACCCCGAACCCCTCGGAATAGACGACGTCCCCGCCGTCCAATACCGCCACGCTGGAGCAGCTCGCTTTTCCGGAGTTTATCTCTTCCCACAGTTCGGTGCGGGCGACCTTTCGGACCTGCTCGTATATATCCTCGCCCCCGCCTTCGCCGCCACACCCCGACACCGAAGCCGCCGACAGGAGCAGCGCGAGTACGAATAACAGGCGGGCAACTATCATTGCTTTCTTCACGTTGAGAACCTCTCCTTCTGCTTAATGGCCTGTGTTCAATATTCTATTCGGTATTTCCCGCACAGACTGTATTCCTCTTGCCTTGGGGAATCAGGTCTCGAATGTCGAGATATATACCATATATTGGTTATCGAAGACTCGCATCGAGCTGCACGGCCAGGAGATCAACAGTCTGAAAATGGAAGATACAGTGAGTTGACTCGATGTTCGAGACTTGACCCCCTGTTATTCCCAGGACGTCCCCCGGCATTCCCGCCAGTTCGATGAAAGACCCCGCGGGAACGAAAACCTCTCCGCTATCTATAATGCTGTCATAGAAAGGCGAACCATCAGCGGAGAACGCGATGACCCTGGCCCCGGCCGGGAACGTAAAACCGACCACGAGGTCCTCACCGGCCTCGAACCATTCGTTGTAACCATCCTCACCTATGGTCACTTCCTCCCCGCCGTTTCCCAGGGGTGTCGCATTTTCTACCGGGAAGTAGAGCATGTCGGACACCTGCGCCCAGGTCTCGCCGCCTTTATCCACCAACGTCAGCTCGGTCTGGTCCCGGACACCATCGGATACCATGCCCGCGAACTCCGGCGATTCGATCCGCTTGATACCGGAGAAGTCGACGTACCCCGGAAGGTCGCTCGGGGTCAGCGAGGTCAGGATGTGCGTCGCAGAGAACACCATTTCCTCGAACGGCTTGACGTTCCTCCTCAGCCACCGCGCTCCATTGACATCTCGTGCCAGGGTTACCGGCTCCGTGACGGCAACGAGCTTTTCAGCCGCGGTCATATAGAGCCGGTCGTTGAATACCGTGTTGAGCAGGTAGCTGTGGCCGCCGACCGAGATTAACGCATGCCTTGCGTTTTCGTCCGCGGAGAAAAGACCGTCGCGGTAGGCAAGGGTGTCGGACTCCACGACCTCGTCGCCCGACAGGGTGTCCATGGTGACGAGGTTCTTCTCGAGATCGACGGTCATCCGGTACAGCGAATCCGAGCTCGCGTAGTAGCCCGAGAATTCTGCGTACTCTTGCGGGATGGGCTGCGGTGTAAGCGTGGTGCTGGCGGTAGGTTCCTCTTCCTCCAGCAATCCCTTTGCCTGCAGGAGGGAATCGAGCATGAGCAAGGCCACCTCCGAGGTGTCGTTTCCCTTGCCCGCCTGCACGACGGCCACGGAAATCCTCTCCTCGGGTGCGGATAGCATCATGGCGTGATAATCGATGGCGCTGCCGCCCTTGCCTATCACCTTGATGTCCTTTTCCCTGTAGTACGGGGCATCCACGATGTCGAGCCCCAGCCCCCAGGAGGCCTCAGGGTTTATACCCTCTTCCTCTACCGCGGCTCTCGCGAACCGCGACGGTTGCGCTTGCGTCATCTCGGCTATCGATTCTCCGCTAAGGATCCGGTTGCCGCCGCCGGAGAAACTGTCGGCAAACATCACCAGGTCTTCCGCCGTCGATGACAGCCCGCCGGCCCCGATGATGGAGAGCACCTCCGGCGGCATCTTCGCCGGCGGGTCGACCTGATAGCAGGCGGCGATATCGCCGCCTTCGCGCATGCCCACGCTCAAGCCGGTCCTTTCGAGCGACAGGGGCTTGAAGATATTCTCCGAGAGGAAGTCCATGTAATCGATGCCGCTGACCCTGGCCACCAGCATCTCGGCCAGGGTGAAACCGTCGTTACAGTAAGGTGCCGTCTCGCCTGGTGCCGCCTTCAGGCGCGAATCCGCCAGGTTGGCGAGGACGTCTTCATATACTCCTTCGTTGTACTCGTATCCGAAGTTGTTCGCACATGTCGTGCCCGGTATACCCGAGCTGTGGTCGAGCAGCATCCTGACCGTGATCTCCTTAAACCTCGGGTCCGCCATCTCGAACTCGGGCAGGTATTGCACCACGGGGGTATCCAGCTCCAGCTTGCCGTCATCGACAAGCAACATCACAGCGGTCGAACAGAACGTCTTGCTTACCGAACCCACGTTATAGATCGTCTCGGGCGTGGCCGGAACGCTGCTCTCGCGGTCTGCCATACCGAAACCCTCGGAATATACGACCTTACCGTCATCCAATATGGCCACGCTTGCGCTGCTCGTCTTGCCCGCATTGATCCCTTTCCAGACCTCCGCACGCGTAGCCTCGATGGTCATTTCGTACATGCCTTGATCGCCGCCGCTCTGACAGGCCGCGAGCGACGAAAGGGAGCACAGGAGCGCCAGCACGATAAGGACGCGCAGGATTCTTGATGTTGTTCGCACGAAACCTCCTTTACTCAATGCTAAATGTCGGTGATTTAACCCATTTGATTGAGTCCCGCACGGCGACCACCCGCGTACGGGCTCTTTATGAGGCACTGAACCGGGCCGATAGAGAGAAGTGAATGATCCCGAGCGGGAGAAGAAACACTGTTTATACGTTCTTATCCCGAGACGCGATGAATACTGGGCTATGCAGGCGTAGAGGACATCGGTAGAAAGGTCGAACACACGAAAAAGGAGGGATTGCGATGAGTCCCGGTTTCCTGAGTATCCTCAGGTTCGGCGTTACCCTGTTTTTAGTGACCGTCATGATCCTGCCGCTGGCCTCCTGCGGCAGCACGTCCATGCCGGCGGACCTGAAGAGCAGGCTGGAGCAAGTCGTCGATGAGGCCATGTCGGAGTACGGAATACCCGGTGCCATGGTAGGGGTGTGGAGCCCCAAGAGCGGCGACATGGTCATGCTGAAGGGAAAAGCCGACATCGAAGCCGGAGCGGATATGGACAGCGCCGACAGGGTGCGCATCTGCAGTATAACCAAGACTTTCACGGTAACCGTGGTGCTCGAACTGGTCGACGAGGGGAAGCTTGGCCTGGAAGATAAGCTGGCAGAGTTCTACCCGGATATCCCCAATGCCGACCGCATTACCATACGGCAGCTCTGCGATATGACCGCCGGGATATTCAATTATTCCGACGACGAGACGTTCATGCGGAAATATACCGAGGACCCGGACAAGGTGTGGGAGCCTGAGGAGCTGGTAGCCCTCGCCACCGCCCATCCGCCGGACTTCCCCCCGGGAGAGAGCTGGAAATATTCCAACACGAACTCGATCATCCTGGCCATGATCGTCGAGAAGATCACGGGCAAAGATATCGCCTCCGAGATCCAGTCCAGGCTGGTCGACGAGCTTAACCTTGCTGAAACCTATTACCCGGAGGGAACCGGCATCGAGGGCGCCCCTGTGCATGGATACATCGCGGGAGATGGTGGGGAATTGACGGACGCCGCCTACCTGTTCAACCCCTCGGGGATGGGCGCTTCCGGAGCGCTGATATCCGATCTCGACGATCTGAAGACCTGGGTGACCGCGCTCGCCAACGGCGACCTCCTCAGCCCGGGCACACAGGAACAACGGGTCACCTTCGTCCCGGGTGATTACGATTACTTCGGGGTCCCAGTGAAGTATGGCCTCGGGATACTGTCCTGCGAAGGGTTCCTCGGCCACCCCGGGGACGGGCTCGGCTACACCAACGCAGCCTTCCACTCACCCGAGACCGGAACGACCATCGTTGTGCTCTTGAACAAGTCCCCCAATGACGATGCATTCATGGCACTGACGCTTTTCACCCGGCTCGCGAGAATAATGAACGCAGAGGATTCGAAGTAGAAAGGAGCCGGCGGCAGAAGGCAGAACTAGTCCGAGCGCCGTGACCGCGCCGGCAAATCGAGCCCTCCCCATCCATTTAGACCTGAGACGCCGCCCGCCCTTTGCCCTACCTGCCTGCTTTTGATAGCAGCCGGGGATTTCCTTGGGAATCCATCCTGGGGACGAAGGCGTGGCATGCATGCACCACGCCCAGGAGGTTGGCGTCTATGACCTCTTTCCATTCCTCGGCGGGGATGTCGCCTGCATCTCCTCCGCCGTTCATCCCGGGGTTGTTGACGAGCAGGCCTACCTCCCCCCAGGCAGAGAAGAAATGCTCCGCCATGGCACGTACCATCTTCAGGTGCCGAATTTCAGCGCTTATATTCTATTCATGATATGAATAGATATCATTCATGGTATGGATAATTTATCTTGTACTTCTTATTACCAGATGCAGCCCTTCCGCATCCTCGAAAGCCTCCACGAAAACCTTTGTAGCTCCAGCCTGGGCAGGGCAGCCCCGGCGCGCCCCGGGGACTTTACCTGTGATCCGGGCATTTATCGAAGAAGGACCTGTCCTTGCCGGTTGTTTTCACTATCCAGTCTACCTGGGCTTCCGGGATGTAAGGGGTACCGCAGACGCTGCATTTGACCATCTTGAAATCTTTACCCCATATGCGGCGCACCCCATCCTTCTCCTCCATGGTGATGGCTCCGGTGGGGCAGGCATAGGCGCAAGCGCCACAGCCTATGCACACGTCCGACGGCTTATAATAGGGGGTGGCTGGCTTCTTGTCCGCTCCGCGGTTGACCATGGCTATGGCGGAAACGCCCACCACTTCGGCGCAGACGCTGGTGCACAAAGCGCAGGCGATACACTTGTAGCGGTTGTTCTCGCCCTCATCCAGGCGGAAGCGGACCTCGGTCAGCCCTTCAGCGGCGGCCATCTCCCGTATGACTTCCGAATCCGGCACGCGCGCCATCAGCAGTTCCAGCACGCCCCTGCGGATCCTGTGCACCAGGGGGGTATCCGTCTTTATCTCCAGGCCCTCGCGCACGGGGTAGTTGCAGGAAGTGACCAATCTCATCCGGCCTCGCTGATGGGCCTCCACCAGGCAGACGCGGCAGGAGCCGCCGCTGCTCGGCACCTCGCTGTTATAGCACAACGAAGGGATGTAGATACCGTTCTCGTGCGCCACTTCCAGCACGCACTGGTCTTTCACGGCCTCGAAGGTCCTGCCGTCGATGATCACGCTTATCTTTTCCATGCTATGAGATCCTCACTGCATCGAAGGTGCAAACATCCTTGCAGATGCCGCACTTGATACACTTTTCCGTATCTATCACGTGGACTTCCTTGGGCTCGCCCG
Organism: uncultured Actinomycetota bacterium; assembly: GCA_964462595.1. Lineage (GTDB taxonomy): Bacteria > Actinomycetota > Geothermincolia > Geothermincolales > RBG-13-55-18 > SURF-21. Next base: position 19,055 of record CAYWXM010000053.1, on the reverse strand, counting down.
TGATGCATTCCTGCGGGCAGCTCTTGGCGCACAGATGACACCCGGTGCACTCTTCCGGGTCTATCGTATAGGTGATGAGCGCCTTGCACACCCCGGCAGGGCACTTCTTATCCCTGATGTGGGCGTCGTACTCATCGCGGAAGTACTTTATAGTGGAGAGCACCGGGTTGGCGGCCGAGGTCCCCAGGCCGCATAACGCCCCCCAGGTCAGCAGTTCGCACAGCTCCTCCAGCATGGGCACGTGCTCCTCCCCGCCGCGGCCCTCGGTGATGTCGGTGAGCAGGTCCAGCATGCGCGGCAGGCCGTCCCGGCAGGGGGTGCACTTCCCGCATGACTCCTCCACCAGGAAGTTGATGAAATACTTGGCCACGTCCACCATGCAGGTATCCTCGTCCATGACGATGATGCCGCCCGAGCCCATCATGGACCCGGCATCGGTCAGGCTGTCGAAATCAATCGGCAGGTCCGCCATGTGCTCGGGGATACAGCCGCCGGAGGGACCTCCGGTCTGGACCGCCTTGAACTTCTTGCCACCCAGGATGCCGCCGCCGATGTTCTCGACCAGCTCGCGTATGGAGATGCCCATGGGCACTTCCACCAGGCCGGTGTTGTTGACCTTGCCCACCAGGGAGAAGACCTTGGTGCCCTTGGAGCTTTCGGTCCCCATGCTGGCGTACCATTCCGCGCCCTTGAGGATGATCTCGGGCACGTTGGTCCAGGTCTCGACGTTGTTGAGGACCGTGGGCTTGTCGTACAGGCCCTTTTCGACCGAACGGATGTATTTTGCGCGGGGTTCGCCCACATCGCCTCCCACGGAGCGCATCAGGGCCGAGGATTCGCCGCACACGAAGGCGCCGCCACCGCGGCTGATACTGATGTCGAAGGCGAAGCCGCTGCCCAGGATGTCCCTGCCCATCAGGCCCTTCTCGCGCGCCGCCTCGAGGGCGGAGCTGAGGTTCTGGACCGCCAGGGGATACTCGTCGCGCACGTAGATGTAACCCCTGTGCGCCCCTATGGCGATGCCTCCGATGATCATGCCCTCGATCACGGAGTGCGGGTCGCCTTCCATGATCGAGCGGTCCATGAAAGCTCCCGGATCGCCTTCGTCGCCGTTGCACAGCACGTAGCGGACATCGCTGTCCACGGCAACGCAGGAGCGCCACTTGGTCCCGGTGGGGAAGCCGCCGCCGCCGCGGCCGCGCAGGCCCGAATTCTCGATCTCGGTGATGATGTCGTCCGGTTTCATCGCCAGCGCCTTGGCCAGGCCGGCATAGCCGCCCGCCAGGATATAGTCGTCGATGCTGGCAGGGTCTACGGAACCTATGTGCCGCAATGCGATGCGGTGCTGGTGCTTGTAGAACGGGATCTCGCTGTATTCGGCTATCATCTCCGACGTGGTCTTGTCCTTGTAGATGAGCCGCTCCACGATGCGGCCGCCCTTGATGGATTCCTCCACGATCTCCAGCACGTCATCGGGCTTTACCTTGAGGTAGAGGATACCCTGCGGCTGGAGCGCCACCAGCGGCCCGTTCTCGCAGTAACCGTGGCAGCCCGTGGTCTTGATGCCGATGTTCACGTTCAGCTCGAGCCCTTGTTCCTTGATGATGTCGGCGAAAGTCTCGGCCACCAGCCTGGACCCGTTTGCCTGGCAGCCGGTTCCGAAGCAGATCATCACGGTAGGCAGATCGCTTACGGTCGCGGCCGCCAGCTCTTGACGGTAAGCTTCCAGCTGCTCGACGGAGTTGACGGCTCCCATGTCCCTAACTCCCCATCTGTTTCTTGATGATACCCATGATCTTTGAGGAGCGGGTCTGCCCATGGTATTTCTCGTCGACCAGGGTCAACGGCGCCATGGCGCAGGCCCCCACGCAGTTGACGCATTCCAGCGTGAACTCTCCATCCGCCGTGGTGCCGTTGCGTTTCACCTTCAGCTCCCGCTCCAATGTCTCCAGGATCTGCGGCGCCCCCTTGAGATGGCAGGCCGTACCCGTGCAGACCTTGATGGTGTGCCTGCCGCGCGGGGTGAGCGAAAGGGCCTTGTAGAAGGTGCCCATGGCGTAGATCTTGCTCTCCGGTACCTCCATGACCTCGCTGAGGCGTCGTATGCCCTCCTCGGGGACATAGTGGAACTCGCGCTGGAAGTCCTGCAGGATGGCCAGCAGTGATTCCTCCGTCCTTTCGTAACGGTCTATGATGCGGTCGAGCTGGGTCATGTCAGTCATGTGATCAATCCTCTTCGCTGAGCTTTACCAGTTTATGGTATTCCGCCATGGTGCGTTCCTGGATAGCCTCGATGTCCTCGGGCATCAGGTGCCGGAAGCGGCCCTGTCCCTCGATATATTCACTCACGGGCAGGACAGGGGACGGTCTGTAGGTCAGACGGTATTTTCCGTACTCGTATTCGTAGAGCGGGAACACGCAGGTGTTCACGGCCAGGCGCCCATATCTGATGGCCTCTTCCGGCGGGATGCGCCAGCCCGTGGGGCATACCGAGAGTATGTGCAGATACGCCGGGCCCTGGATGGCGGCGGCCTTCTGGACTTTCTCCATGAGGTCGAAGGGAAAGCTGGGGCAGGCCGTGGCCACGTATGGGATATTATGGGCGATGGCGATCTTGGGCAGATCCTTCTTCTGGGTATTCTGGCCCTTGGATATCTTGCCGGCAGGGCTGGTGGTGGTGCTGGCGCCCCAGGGAGTGGAGCTGGAGCGCTGGATGCCGGTGTTCATATAGGCCTCGTTGTCATAGCAGATGTAGATCATGTCATGGCCGCGTTCCAGGGCTCCGGAGAGCTGGCCCATGCCGATATCGGCCGTGGCGCCGTCACCGCCCATGGCCACGAAGTTGATCTTCTTGGGGGTAAGTTTCCCCTTGCGCATCATGGCCTTCATGCCGGACTCGCAACCGCTGATAACGGCCGACGCGTTCTCGAAGGCCACGTGGATCCAGGGAACCTCCCAGGCCGTTGTGGGCAGCGGCGAGGAGACGATCTCCATGCAGCCCGTGGCCATGGCCACTATGGTATTGCGACCCAGGGCCTTCATAACCAGGCGTACGGCCAGCGCCTCGGCGCAGCCCTGGCAGGCGCGGTGGCCGGAGGTGAAATATTCGCCCTTTTCAACCAGTCTTGCCGAGTAAACCGAGTATTTGTCCATGTCTTGCTCCTTACCCGCGCAGGCCGTAAAGCGTGAACCCGGCAACGTCGCCCGCGGCGGCCTTGGCCTTTCCTTCGAGGATGATCGCTTTAAAATCCGCCACGGTCACATCCCTGCTCGCCAGTCCCGCTACAAAATCCACGATCACCGGTGCCTGCGGGCTGTTGCACATGGCGCTCCTGAGCTCCAGGGCCACCGGACCGCCAGGGCCGCCGAAACTGATGGCGCGGTCCAGAACGATCAAGGTGTGCTTGCCGGCCGCCGCGCGTTGGAAATCATCGAACGGGAACGGACGCCACAGCCGGATCTTGATGACCCCGACCTTCTCTCCCTGCTCCCTCAGCTCGTCCACGGCCGCCATGGCCGTCTCGCCCAGCGAACCCATGGTCACTATGCAGTATTCGGCATCGTCGGCACGGTAGGTCTCTACCGCATGGTACCGCCGTCCGGTAAGGGCTTCCCACTCCTCCCAAGCCTTGATGCAGGTTTTATAGGAACCCACCAGGGCCTGTTCGCGGGCCATCTGCACTTCCGTGTATATCTCGGGCATGCCGAAACAGCCCATGGAAACCGGGTTGTCCGGGTGCAGGGGTTTCTCCATCCTGTATTCGGGTATGTAACGCTTGATCAGCTCATCGTCCTCGAAGTCGATGGGCTCGATCATGTGGGTCATTATGAAACCGTCGATGTTCAAGGCCACCGGTAGCCGCACTGCGGGGTCCTCGGCCACGCGGAAGGCCCAGAACGCATGATCGTAGGCCTCCTGTCCATTCTCGACGAATACGTGAATCCAGCCGCCGTCGCGGACCATCATGACGTCGGTATGATCGTTCCAGATTGACAGTGGCCCGGACAGGGAGCGGTTGGCGAGGGCCATGACCACGGGCAGCCGCGAGGACGAGGCGATGAAGAATATCTCTGCCATCAGGGCCAGCCCCTGCGAAGCGGTGGCGGTGAAAGTGCGGGCGCCCACGGCAGCCGCGCCGCAGCATACGCTCATGGCCGAATGTTCGCTCTCCACCGGCACGAATTCTGCGTCCAGATGCCCGTCGGCCACCATTTCGGAGAGGTGCTCTACGATATGCGTCTGCGGGGTGATGGGGTAGGCGGCTATGACATCGCAATCCGTCTGCGCTATCGCCTCCGCTAAGGCCAGCGATACCTCTATTCCCTTGCGTTCCTTTGCCATATCACTCTTCCTCGATCACCATGGTTATGCAGCCTACCGGGCATTCCCTGGCGCAGATGCCGCACCCCTTGCAGTACTCCAAGTCGGCCTCGAAATGCCCCTCCTCCGACTGCTTGATAGCCGCGTCCGGACAATACAGCCAACAGACGCCACAGCGGATGCACAGGTCCTTGTCGACCACCGGCCGGAGCGAACGCCAGGTGCCGGTCTTGTACTCCCTGGAGCTACCGTGCTCGCTGACTGTCCCCCCTATTTCCAGGTCCTGCCATCTTATCTCTTCCATCGGTCTGGCCATGCCTGCCTACTCCTTTATAACCAGTTCGTTATAGGCTCTCTCCAGAGCCTTCATGTTCTTCTCTCCCAGCTTGGGCCCAAAGCGTTCCAGCATGGGCTCACGGATATCGTCTATCCCGAACAGGCCGGTCGCCTTCATGACCGCTCCCATCATGGTGGTGTTCACGATGACCCTCCCGAGCTCTTCCCGCGCGATCTCGTCAGCGTTGACGATACCGACACGACAGGAGAAGTGGCACGAATCCATTATCTCCTCATAGGTTTTACCCGAATTTATTATGAGTATCCCGTCCGGCTTCATGCCCTCGACCGGATCGATCAGAGTCAAGAGCCCCGGGTCGAGAACGACTACCACGTCGGGTTCGTATACCTTGGTGCGGGCGAGGATCCTCTTGTCGTCCACCCTGCAAAATGCCACGACCGGAGCGCCCCGGCGCTCGGGTCCGAAACTCGGGAAGGCCTGAGCGTATTTACCCTTGCCGATAGCAGCTACGGCGATCAGCTCGGCCGAGGTGACCGCTCCCTGTCCGCCTCTCCCATGAATCCTCATCTCCAGCATGTAAGCTCCCGTCTGGCTATATGCTTCTGCGACCTTCTCCAGCATCGATTAAATCCAGATTTTTAATATTATATCCGAATCCTTCTCCGGTTCAAGGATATCTCACAGTACCGCTTATTATCCCCCATATGGGGTTGTCGCTCGAGGAATGCGGCGTATGCCTTGATTTTCATACCTGGAGAAACACGGACAGGGCACAAATGCCTGCCCGTTTTTTGCTGGTGGGGGAGGGAGGATTTGTATGCGCCAACGGATTTACAGTCCGGAAAATATGGCTGTTCTCTGTTTTCCTGAGTTGCTATCAGTTGCTCTGAGTTACATATATCCTGCGCTTCTTGGAGATTCGGGTTGTTCTCATTTGCTCTCTGTTTTCCTCGCTTGCGCTCAGCTATATTGACCATTTGTTGACACATAATCAAAGATTCGGAATACCAGATCGTATCATCCATGTTCGGGTGGGCATTCGGCTTTCTACCCATGCGAGGAATGTGCCGGTATCGTCGAGCGCCTTCTGGGCATCTCTTTTTCTCGGCGACCTTGGGTCATAACTGACGGGGTTATTCCATCCTGATAATTCATAGAATGCGGTTGGACATTTCCTTTCCTTCTCTACCCTTCTTCTAGTAGTTGCACTCGATCTCTATGTGCCCTGGCAATGAGACTCGTTGAGGTCAAACCCGCATTATTCAGCGAAAACATCAAGGTTAAGGGCAAGCTGTTTAGGGAATTATAAATTTGGGAATTATTCATACAGCTATAACGGAGGCCGGGATAACGGAAAAGGACAAGGTTACTTACCGGGAAAGCATGCGGCTGCAGCAGGCGGTACCTTTAGGCCATGATCGAAGATCTCAATCAGAGCGGATTTGTCGTCGCAAGCGATGGAAACTCGTTGGCCTTCAAGCCGATGGAGGTAGTCCAGAGGTCGAGCTAGAGCATAGGAAGGGCAAGGAGAAACTGGAGATCGAGTTGAGCTGGAAGCTGGAGGGCTCCGTCAAGGAGGCGGAAAGATGGAGAGAGGAAAGGAGGGAAAACAACATGCCTAGATGGATTTGGGGAATAATAGGAGTCATACTTGTTATCGTAGCCATTATACTTATTTTGAGGCTTGTTTAGGGGTGGAGAGAGGTAAGCAGGTTCAAGAAACGGAAATCCATGAGCCGAGATCTATGAGCAAGATGCTTCCCTTGACGGGCCCGGCGGTTTCGCTGCTCTTCGGCTGGCGAGGCAGGAGTAAGGCTTGAGAACTCGATCAGGGCGATACTGACGTTATTAAAGGGAGCACAGACTAACGGGGCCGTGCCTTAGACGAAAACGCTCCGGCAGGAAAGGTGGTAAGAAAATGGCTTTTACCAGGAGAAGGACCTACGAACGGAACACGGCCATCCTGGTGCTCAGTGTCATCGTGATGGTCGCGGGCGTGCTTATCCTGCTCTCAACCTTCATGACCTGGACATCGGGACAGACCGGTTGGAGCTTGGTCGGTTCCTTCGACCAGGCGGAAAGCTCGTATACCAATAACCCCTTCTATAGTTACGGCGGAGAGGTAAAGATAATATTCAGCGGGTTGTTTTCGCTTATTCTGGGATCGCTGATCGCCCTGGCGGGGTTGGTCATGTTATTTTCGTTTTCGAGGTCGCTCAGCGGGCTCGCTGTTTTCGCGAGCTTCGTGGCCACAGTCCTCGCGATCTTCAACACGGTCACCATATTCAGGGAGGGCTCGGGCATGGGTTCGGGGATGTACGTTTTTCTTATAGCTTCCCTGGTCGCCCTGATCACATCGGCCGCGACCCAGAGCAGCTCTTTCCTGGTACCAAAGGCGGCTGAGGATATAGAGGACGATCGCGACGTAGACCGCTCCGATCGCGACGTAGACCGCTCGCATCGTCGCAGGAGCTGAGCTCGCGCCAGGACGGTAGCGGTATAGGAAAGGGGGGTTGGCCATGGACAAGGAAAAGATCAAGGGAATCGGAAAGAAGACGTCGGAGAAAATAAAAGACGCCGGAAAAGATCTGGAAAAGGCTGGCAAGGATGCGAAGGCGGCAGCCGCCAAAGCCGGAAGGGAAGTAAAGCAATCCGCGAGAAAGGCGAAACGAGAGGACAGCAAATAACCTCTAAGGTGAGCATCGAGCCGGGCGCCTAGCTCATCGAAGGCCTCAAACGCCACGTCGAGACCGGGGTGGATATAGAGTAGCGGGCGCTTTCCTTTTCGTTAGCGGCCCGGACCCATCAGGAGGAATGACTATGACGGAGCAGCGCCTCGACCTCTTGGACATCACGACAAACCCCGTTGACGACCTGCTGACGCGTATCCTGTACAACTGCGAGATCGTGCCCAACGTCATCTACAGTGTCGCGAACAACTACGACTGCAAGCTCGATCTCTGGCTCCCGAGGGACGCCGCCGGACCGGTTCCGACGCTGATATACCTGCATGGTGGAGGCTGGGTCAGCGGTCTCAGGGAGGAGTTCTCGCTTCTGTTCCTGCCCTTCATAGAGATGGGTTTCGCGGTGGCGAATGTCCACTACCGCATGGGGCACGTATCTCCCGCGCCCGCGGCCGTACTTGACTGCCGTGCAGCACTGCGCTGGGTTGTCTACAACGCGGACAAATACCATTTCGATGTTGACAGGATAGTGACGTTCGGCCACTCTGCGGGCGGCCACCTCGCGCTCATGACCGGCATGCTTCCGGCTTCTGCGGGCTTTGACTTCGAGATACCGGGCGGCAATGACCTGGAGCGCCAGGAAGCGATGATGCGGTACTACGCTGAAGACGAGGCGGGGAAGGGCGAGCTCAAAGTGGCCGCTATCATAGAGTGGTCGGGAATAACCGACGTCAACGATCTTCTCGAGGGCAAGAACCGGAAAGGATACGCTCTCGCGTGGCTCGGCACCGTGCCTTATATCCAGGAGCTGGCAAAGAGGGTATCGCCGCTCACTTATGTCAGGCCGGGGCTGCCACCGATGCTGCTGATACACGGCGACGCGGACATGCTTGTGCCTTACAGCCAGGCCGTGAGGCTGCAGGAGGCGCTTGACGAGGCGGGTGTGGGAAACGTCCTGGTGACCGTCCCGGGAGGCGGTCATGTCAGGTTCAAGCAGGATGAGATCGCCAGTATCTACGCGCTCATCCGCGATCTGCTGATCAGAAGCGAACTGATGCCTGCCGGGCAAAAATCTGGCGGCGTTACCGATTGAGCTGGAAGGGTTGTCACGGGAGGTTACCTTGCGTTGCACTTGATGGGCCTCAAGAGAGTGGCTGCAACGGGATCAATAAACCTCACTCTCTGATCAAACCTGGGTTTATCACCAAATCTGCGATGAGGATGTAGCGTTCCGGTGCATTGCCGATGTACTGGAATGGATAGCAGGTAGCCACCGTCAGGACGGCATGGTCGTAAGGTACGATAACCGTTCTGTCATCTTTATCAACGATCCGGATGCGTTTGATCTCATAGGTGAATGTGCCGGCCGATGTTTGCACGATCAATTGATCGCCTATCTTCAACTCGCCCAATCTCGTGAAGACCGTATCGCGATGTCCGGAAAGAACGCAGTTGTCCTCTTCCCCGGGCAGCACGCTTTGCATGAAGTGCCCTACGCCTTTTTTCAACTCATCCGTACCGGTTCCCTCGATGATGGGCAATTTCTGCTCTAATGCCGGGATCGTCAGAGTTCCGATGTTGTCACCCTGTGCGGGATATACCGGGTAAAGGGGTTTATCTGGTGCGGGCAGGACAAGGGAAGGATCCGGTTCCGCATTAACGCCCTCCGCGGGATACTCGAGCGAGTAATCGGCCTGTCCCCATATATTAAACAATGCCCAGGAGATACACCCTATCCCCAAGACCATAAATCCCAGGGACAGGACAATAACCAGGGAAAGCTTGCCCCATAGTGGTTTTGCTTTATTCAAAACGCTTTCTGTTTCTCCAGCCTGCGGCTCCGACCAGCCCGGCTGCTCCGACAAGTGCTAAAACAGCGCCTGCAAGGAGGACATTGTACCAAGGTGTGGCAGTTTGAGGGATCTGTCCACCCGGTGTTGTACCACCATCTGGCGTACCCGGCGTAGGTGTCGGCGTAGGTGCCGGCGTTGGCGTTGGCGTAGGTGTCGGCGTTGGCGTAGGTGTCGGCGTCGGCGTTGGCGTTGGCGTTGGCGTATCCGCACAGACCCCATTTGTGATGGTATTGGTATCCAGCGTGACCGCGCCATTCCGCGCCAATAACTGTCCTTCCACCGTCGCGCGGGTATTCGCCGTGATGGATGCCAATGCGAAGAGATGCCCCACGAAATGGGAGTCCGTTCCCAAGGTCGCGGAGCTTCCGATCTTCCAGAAGACTCGGCAGAACCGGGCGTCGTTGATGAGGTTGACATTACTGTCTGATGCCGTGATGAGCGTGTAGGCAGTCAGAAATATGAAGACACCATCGGGGTCGCCCTGGGCGTCGAGCGTGAGAGTGCCCGTTATCTCGAAAGTGCCGTCGGCTGAATCGTAGACGCCAGGGGTCAAGGTAGTCCCACCAAGCTCGGTGGAAATGCGGGTAACCGGCGTTCTTCCGGCGGCATCGTTATATGCGGTTACCAGATCGTCCTTGGCCTGAAGCGCGACATCATCAGTCAGGTGTAGTGCCCCATTCAGTGTTACGCTCGCCTGCCCGGTGAACGCAGTACCCGGATGCAGCCCGACATCTCCGTTGATCGTGGTCGGTCCGGTATTGGTGATCGTCTCGCCAGCCAATACCGCAAAACTGGAGGTTGTTCCGAGGTCCACTGGCGGTTGGGCTGCCATGCTCGTTGCAGGTACTACCAGCATGACTGCCAGCACCAGTACTGATGTTAGAAGTAATGGCATGAACCGCATCTTATTATGTGTCTTTACAGATTTACTCATTCATCTCCCCCCTAAATTTCCTGGGCATGCGTCATCAACCATATATTTTTTTATTCGGCATATCCGTCCACTATCCTTTAATCCACTATCCTTTATCTTCTTCAATGCTCTTCCTTCTCCACAATATCTTCCTTGAGCAGGGGATTCAATACCGGCCCATAATTGTGTATCTTCAGGCGCAGCACCTCTTACTACTATAACCATCTTTCGGAACTCGGCTGGTTCCCGAAGAGATAGTCCGTTGTATGGCAACGAGCAGCCGGTGCCTTCGTGTATATACGCTGTTTAAATGCTGTTTTGAGTAGGATATCGAGTTGAATCGCGACACATATATCATTATTTCCCATTGCTATCTGCCCCAAACAAGTAACCAGGCCAGAGGAAAAACCCTCTGACCTGCTTCTTTATCCTGGTGGGGGAGGATGGATTTGAACCATCGTAGGCTGAGCCAACGGATTTACAGTCCGTAAAATACGGTTGTTCTGAGTTTTCGAGAGTTGCTCTGAGTTTATCTGAGTTACGTATATGCTGCGGTTATTATAGATTCGAGTTGTTCTGAGTTGCTCTCGGTTTTCCTCGGTTGCGCTCAGCTGTATTGACCATTTGTTGACCAAATATGTCATTATATGGTAATACTTTGGGAATGGAATAAACCCTTGAGCGATTTAATGAGGCCTCAGGTATCTATTCCTGTTGTTGTTTACCGTACACAATCGTCAAGCAATCGGGAGTCTACGGCGCCGAATTCTCTCTCGCTCTATCACGACGATGCTTCTTTCCAAGTCATTTAACGGGATCAACTCCAAGACCCTACTCAACAACATCAGGGTCTGTTCCCTGCTGTAATCGCCACCTCTGAACAGGATAGTTCCCGGACCTTCTTCTTGCGTGAGGGCCAACAGTCGTGGGTAATCCAGATCCGCCGTGATCACAACCATGTCATTGGATTTGGCGTAACTAATGAGCGTCTCGTCCGTGGCTCTGGACATTTCGATCTCAGAGGCATGAACGGCTTCAAATCCTTGCTCTCGCAGCCAGGCAGCCAGCCCCGGAGAAAGGGGCATGTCGACAAGAAAGCTCACTTAGCGATCTCCAGGGTTTCCTCTTCGGCGAGAAAGGCGGCGTATCGCAAGGTCTCATCGATGTCCTCAGATTCCAGGTAGGGGTATTCCTTCAGGATCTCCTCCCTTGTCTCACCCGAGGCGAGCAAGCCCAGCAGGCGGGAAACGGGAAACCTCAGCCCCCTTATGCAGGGCTTCCCGGTACATATTTCCGGGTCTATCGTTATCCGCTCGAACCTCATCATCACCACCTTCTCTCTTCGTTTATAATACCTCTTGTCATAGACCGTGTCATTTGGCCTATTACCTCCTCTTACCACTTCGTGGTGCCGATCTGACTTCCTCTGTCAGACGCAGACCACCAGCCCTATAATCTTCTTATGAACCAGAGGAAAGGCTCTTCAGACAAGAGCTATGATGAAATCGCAGATAAGATCGCTTCCCTTGAGAAACGCCTATCTATGATCGACAGGGAGCGGGACTCCCTAATCAAGCACATCGACCGCTTAAAAAACGAGCTTGAATCTTTTCGTGATGAAGAGAACGCGATCGGCAGCATTACCTCCCAAACCTCTTGCGAGCATGTCCCGGTTGAAGAAGGCAAGAAGATTGCCCCTGCATCTCCCGGAGAGCATCTCACATCTGAAAGGATTCAGCTCTTCCTTGGTCTTTTCAAGGGCAGGGATGACGTTTACGCCAGGTTATGGTCCAGTAAGAGAAGCGGCAAAGAGGGCTATAGCCCGGCTTGCAAGAATGAATGGGTCCAGGATATCTGCGACAAGAAGAAGGTAAGATGCGCCAGTTGCCCCAGCCGGGAATTCATCCCCTTGACGGATGAAACCATCAGGAACCATCTCGAAGGATTGCAAACCATAGGTATCTATCCCCTGCTTCCTGAGGGAAGGTGCCACTTTCTCGCCATCGACTTCGACAAGGATTCCTGGCGGGAAGATGCCGCAGCTTTACTCGGGACCAGCAGGCTCAAAGGTATCCCCGCAGCTCTCGAAAGGTCCAGATCGGGAAACGGGGCGCATATCTGGATGTTCTTCTCGGAGGCTGTTTCAGCGCGCGACGCACGCAATCTCGGGTGTTTCCTGATAACCGAGACCATGTCTTCCAACTGCAACCTCCCGATGAGCTCCTATGACAGGCTATTCCCCAACCAGGACTCCGTCCCCAAGGGCGGCTTCGGCAACCTCATCGCCCTTCCCTTCCAGAGGGAGGCAGTGGACAAAGAGAACACCCTGTTCCTGGATGATGACCTGCGACCGCTTCCCGATCAATGGGGATTCCTTGCGTCCGTTGAGAGGATAACGCCCGGGCAACTCGAGGGATTACTGCGTGAGGCGAACAAATATGGCCAGGTTCTAGGAGTCGGCACCGGGTTCGCGGATATGGATGAGCGGCCTTGGGCAACGAAGCCATCCTGGCGTTTCAAGCCGCCGCCCCCGCAAGGTCCCCTGCCGGATAGCATCAACGCTGTACTTGCCAATCAGCTCTATGTTGAGAAGGAAGGCCTCTCGCAGCCCCTCCTCAACCGTATAAGGAGGGTTGCCGCATTTCAGAATCCAGAGTTCTACAAGAAACAGAACCTCAGGCTCTCAACCGTGCTTACGCCCCGGATGATCTGCTGTACTGAGGATTTCCCACACCATGTCGGGCTTCCCCGCGGCTGTCTCGATGAGTTGATAGAACTGCTTGGAGAACTGGGGATCGATCTGGATCTGCGCGACGAGAGGCCTCTGGGAATAGATATCGAGACCAACTTCCAGGGCGAACTAACCCCCCAACAGAAAGCGGCCGCTTCCGAACTTGTGCCCTACGATATGGGGGTCCTGGTGGCGCCTCCAGGTTCCGGCAAAACGGTAATCGGTGCTTATATGATTGCAGCACGCGCCATCAACACCTTGGTGCTGGTCCACAGGCGTCCCCTCCTTGAGCAATGGCAGCATCGCCTGCAGGAGTTCCTCGATGTTGAACCCTCCCTCATCGGACAGATAGGCGGACCGAAGGACCGGAGCACCGGTTATATAGATATCGCCACCATGCAGTCCCTATACAGCAAGAAGCAGGTAGCTGATGTCGTTACGGAATATAGCCACATAGTAGTCGATGAATGCCATCACGTCCCGGCTATCTCCTTCGAGCAGATCCTGCGCAATGCCAGGCCACGTCATGTTCTCGGCCTCACGGCAACCCTGAAGAGGCGCGACGGTCTGCATCCGATCATCCTCATGCATTGCGGGGCTGTCAGACACGTATCAGGCCTCAGGCACTCGGATGGCAGCCAAGTCCTGGAGCGCATGCTGATGCGGCGCGATACGGATTTCACCTACGAAACCGAGGAGGCCGATCCTTTCATCCACGATATCTACGACAGGATGATCAACGACGAAGGGCGAAACCGCCTTATTCTCGATGATATCCTTGCCGCCCTGAAAGCTGGGCGGTCTCCCATCCTGCTCACCGGGAGAAGAGAGCACCTGCAGTTCTTCGCATCCCGACTCGAAGGTGCTGTCAGGAATATGATCGTACTGTTCGGAGGGATGGGCGCTAAGGCGAGGCGGCTGGCTACGGAGCAACTGTCCTCCATTCCCGATACGGAGGAGCGTTTAATCGTCGCCACCGGCAGTTACATCGGAGAGGGATTCGACGATCCTCGCCTGGATACGCTATTTCTAGCCATGCCGGTTTCATTTGATGGCACGATAACCCAGTATGCCGGGAGGCTCGAGCGTCCGTTTCTCGGCAAGAAGGAAGTGCAGATTTTCGACTATGTTGATGCCAGGGTACCGATGCTGCTGCGCATGTTCAAGAAGCGATTACGCACTTATAAGGAAAGAGGTTATAAAGAAGCGTGATCTGTTCCTTTCACAGCAAGGAAAATCCTTGTTTTGCCTACAATTGCACTTCTGCCCCGCCACCATCCATCTGTCGCGTTCAACTATGTTGACTATTTATTGATCGGGATTCTCGAATTCCCGCAAATAAACGCTGGCTGTTTCCCTCGAAACAGCCGGTAGGATTGTTCGTTCCGCCGGTTGGCACACCCAGAAAGTTTTTCCGGCAAATGTATTGGCAATCCGTTGCGTGGTGTACGGGCAATCAGGCTTTAAACAAATACGTTCCTTGAGCTGGCCTTTTATCTGGAACATCGCGGCATTCCCCGACGGATAGATAATCCGTTGCCCATTTTCATAGGCTTCCCGTACAAGCAACCAGGCCAGAGAGATAACCCTCTGACCTGCTCTTTTATTCCTGGTGGGGGAGGGAGGATTTGAACCTCCGTAGGCTGTGCCAACGGATTTACAGTCCGGAAAATACGGTTGTTCTGGGTTTTCCTGGGTTGCTCTCAGTTGTTCTGAGTTACATTTAACCCTGCTGTTTCTAAATAATTCAGTTGTTCTCAGTTGCTCTCGGTTTTCCTCGGTTGAGCTCAGCTATATTGACTATTTGTTGATTGAATCTGGGTTAAGAGCTAATTATTTCTTCTGAAATAGCTCACGAATCAGCGATTCTCTAGTTATCTCTAGGTAAGCGCTGACTTCAGCCAAAATGCCGCTCAGGGTTCCGACTTTCAGTGGTTTATGCTTTGGAATGGTCAGGTGGTGTTCGCCCTTCAGGTTAGTTGTTAGGCGAAGGTGACTTCCTGTTTGCCTGGTTATCTCGTAGCCATATTTCGATAGAAGCTTCGCGAGCTCCTCTCCCCCAATATCTCGCGGGAGCTTCATACGGCGATGACCTCATCCTTAACGAAGTGCAATCTCGCTATCTTCGGGAGGTCCTCGTCATCGAAATGGCAACGCACGGCGTCTTTTACCGACTCCCTTATCTCATGCAGGGACTCGCCCTCAGTAAATATTGGATGTCCAAGAGCCTTAGCTTCGTAGCCGCCATCCATAGACTCCTCAACGAGGAAAACAATCTCCTTTTGCAACTCATTCCCCTCCAGGCCGCATCTGATAAACTGCCATTTAATTGTAGCACCACATAATGACTACCGGCATCAAGATGCTGCTGCACACAAAAGTAGAGAACAACCTGACCGTTGAATCATGTACTTATCAACCAAAATCCTGAAACGCCATGCGCGCGGCATCCAGCCCACTCTTTACCGCGGTCTCAACGCCTCCGACATTCGTGTATTCTCCGGCCAGGTAGAGCCCCTTTACCTGGCGAGGACATTCTTCTACCACATCAATCAGCTGCGCGAGGGATCCGGGCGGGGACAGGAATACCGCCTCATCGAACCTGCATACCTTAGAGAAGACGGGGCTTTCCGGCAGCGTGGGCAGGTATTTCGCGGCTTCACCTCCGATAATGCCGGCGATTTCCTCGTCGCCCATGCGGTTGAGCTCGGCAGCGTGCTTGCCGTAGACGAAGCAGTGGACGAGGTCCCCCCCTGCAGGCGCCATCTCGGGTGACTTTGCACGCCCGCTGCCGATGAAAGCGATGGGGGATCCAGATGACCGCGGGAGATATCGCGCGAACTCGCCTGCGGGGAATGGATGGTTATCGACTGCGAAGACCACGTGACAGCAGGCGCTGTACCTGGCCTTTGCGAGGGGCCCCGCCAGTGAAGGCGGCAGGCCGGGAAGAAGCCTCAGTGCGGCAGTGGCGGTGGTCGCGCAGATGACGGCGTCCGCATCCACGAAGTCGCCACCCACCTCTACTCCCTTGACGGACCCGCCCTCGATGACTATCCGCTCAACCGGCGTCGAAACCTTGATGCCGTCCCCGTAGATCTCATGCATCCGCTCGGGGATGCTCCCGAAGCCCCTGCGCGGAGTCAGCAGCCCCGACATGAACCCGATGACGGTCATCCGCATGCAAACGATACCGAGGGTAGCTCCTATTACCTCCGGTTCCTCGAGTATCAGCCCGGTTATCACCGGCTGGAGGAAGCCCTGCAGCACTTCCCGGCTTGATTTCGTTAGGGCAAACTCGCCAAGGCTTAAGCGGTCAAGGTCGAG
Source organism: uncultured Actinomycetota bacterium (assembly GCA_964462595.1). Classification (GTDB taxonomy): domain Bacteria; phylum Actinomycetota; class Geothermincolia; order Geothermincolales; family RBG-13-55-18; genus SURF-21. The sequence goes on along the minus strand of CAYWXM010000053.1, from coordinate 2,931 downwards.
GGCGATGCTGTCCAGGTCCGAGAACTCCCTCCAGCGGCGCGCGATATAGGCCATAATGCGCGCCAGGTTAAACCATCCCTTCGGGCTGTATCCCTTGATGAAGTACCTGAGGTTTCCATACATAGCCCTTGGATCCGGGCTCATGCCCATCGGGTACAGCGAGCCGTTGTTCCATAACCTTATCCGCACCGGAGCCTTGACCAGATCGCCCCCCAGTCCAATCGCATTTAGAAAGCCGGATGTCATTTCATAATCCTTGCTCATGAACTGAGCGCCCAGGTCGATACGGTAGCCGTCTTTTTCGAAGCTGATCGTACGGCCGCCTGCCTGTTCTCTCTGCTCAAAGGCAACGGCCTCGATCCCCTTCCCGCTGAGTTCATGCAGGGCTGCCAGGCCGGCAGCCCCCGCACCAACCACGATTGCTTTCATGCGACATCCCCCTTTACTACCGCGCGTGAATAGACAAGGACCACGCAGCGCTCCCGCCCGCCATTGCTTTTCAAGTAGGTGCGCGCTCGTGGCTGACTTGCGCATAGCCCGCTAATGCAGTCAGTGCAACCCGAGTTATCGCTCTTCTGGACGATCAGGTGCCCCTGATGCGTTTTGCCCTATGGAAAGACTGTACCCTTTCAGCGAGGAAAACAAACGGTCCGAGGATTTGAGGCCTTCCGACCAAGCAAGCAGGCCAAAGAATACACCTGACCTGCTTCTTTATTCCTGGTGGGGGAGGGAGGATTTGAACCTCCGTAGGCTGTGCCAACGGATTTACAGTCCGGAAAATACGCTTGTTCTCGGTTGCCCTGAGTTGTTCTCAGTTGCCCTGAGTTACATATATCCTGCGATTCCTGCAGATTCGAGTTGTTCTCAGTTTCTCTCGGTTTTCCTCGGTTGCGCACAGCTATATTGACCATTTGTTGACCGGAACACATGGGAGTGCTTCATATTTTCAACGCTTTTCGACATATTCTTTAATCTTCCTTTCATCCCTCAGGATGTCCATGTAGTTCCCCATGGTTACGAAGTCCATGGGATTGACCCTGCGGCGCGCCCGGTTCCTGAATGCTCTTTTACTGGAGGCCACCTCGTACAGACTCGTGATGAAAGCACTCCATGGCGCGTCAATGCCATCGAGCGGCGGCATTTCCTCCGGCAGAGCGAAGTTTTCATCGGCCAAGGAGAGACACAGTCGATTGCAGAAAAGCAGTACCTGCTCCCCCCACTGCCTTCCGAACCGCTCAATGCTCTGCTTCGAGCCTTTGTCCATCAGCCTCCGCAATTCACCGAAGCGCTCATCGAACATCCGCACGAACGAATCCATCTCGTGCAGGCGCATGTCACGCCTCTTTCTTCCCGGCACCCTGGCCTTCTTCGTGGCTGCGATTTCTTCCCTGATTTTCTTGATTTCCTTCCCGGAATTCAGCAACCTTACCAACTCCCTCTCCCTGGCGCGGCTTAAACGGTAGTTCTCGTTCTCAAGAAGGGGAAAGGCGTCACGGAAGGCAGCGTATGATGTTACTCCGCCGAAGCGCCGCTTTATGGTCCCGCGCCATGGGAAATAATTCCTTATTCTGAAGGAGTAAGTAATCAGTTCTCGCGTTATGTAGCTTCTTTCGTGGATCGCGGACGCGATCGGGGTTATTTTATCAATTCCCGCCTCTAGCAAGACATCCCCTATATCCCACAGGTATCCGAAGGACACATGGAAAGGCCGGTGCTCTTTCACTGCCTGCCGGTAAAGGTTGTTGAGCGGCGCTATCTCCTCGATCAATCGCTGGATGAGCTCCTCCGGTAAGGGCTGGTTTACAGGCACGTCTTCTATACCTCCGCGATCTTCTCCAGGTCGCTGCCCACATATCCCTGCAGCATCTGTTCGAGACGGCAGGTGAAGGAGAGGAAATCGTCGAACATGGCGGTGCGGCTCCCCACCACCCTCTTTATCTCCGGCTGGAGGTTGTACTTGCTGTAGTAAGTATCCTTGTAATATGTGGCGATGATGGCCGCGACGTAGGAAGCAAGCCGGTCCGAGAGCTTCATCCTGCCGTGCCTTGCGCGGGACGTCCGGTCCACGAAGTCCGGGTGATTGACATATATATTGATAGTGTCCTCGACCAGGCTGGCCCTGGGGATGGCCCCATCCTCCTGGATGAGCGCATCGAGGGCAGTGTCGTCGAAGCGCACCACGAAACCGCTGCCGCGGCGCCGGCGGCCGGAGAGATCGCCCTCTCCCTCTTCCACGCTCAACTTCTCACCTCCCGGCTCCCCCGCCTCCTGGCCCGCCTTACCGTCCCCCTCTCCCGGATTTGCCAGCTCCAGGTCCGAGTCCGGCGTCTCCACCAAGCCGACATCGCCCCCGGCGGCAAAGACCTCTCTCAAGGTCATGCGGTCTTCCCTGGCGATCTGTTCCAGGAGCTGGGTGAGGAGGCTGCCCAGACGACCTAGGCTCTCCACATTGGTGGATTGCACGATCTTGCTCAGGGCGGAGTGTATCTCCTCCTCCACCAGGGCAATTCCCTCGTAGACTGCCTTGCGCTTCTTCGTGCGCCTGAAATCCGAGCGGTCCAGGGTGGGCTCGAGGTTCCCGCTCGTCTCGACATAGCCGATGAGGTGGGGGTGGGCCCAGACCTTCCCCTTGTATGAAGAGAAGTTGTAGTAGGATTTCATCTTGGCCACCTCCTCGATGCGCCGTCCCATATTTAGAAAGAGAGGCGGTTTGTCGGGTATGGGGTTCTCGCAGACCTTGAGGCGGATCTCGATTGGATGGGGAAGGATTATATCCAGGTCCTGTTTGCCATCCTTCACCCTCTCGATGACATACTTGAAATCAATGCCATCAAACAGGAGTTTAAGAGATAACCGGGTTTCTCTCTGCAAAATGCCTGCATGGGATGGGAATCAGGGGTTCAGAAGCTGTAAGACCCCACGCTTGTCGAC
>CAYWXM010000052.1:0-37142 GCA_964462595.1 uncultured Actinomycetota bacterium | reverse complement strand
TGAGCGGAGCCCCTGAAGATAGGCGGGGAGGCTGGCGGCGGCGAGCACCGCCGCCGATACGGATACGATGAGGTAAAAACGTGAGGATCGTGAAGAGATCTTGGTCATGCCATGTCCTTTCCGGATATGCGGCTGGCGCCGCGCCTTTGCTGACCGGCCAGAAGTGCCTGGTTTCGGGGAGTGGACAAGAAAGCGTTACGAGTGCCTTCCCGGGGCGCTCCTTTCTCTGGCGGGACGTCCTTACTCCATGGAGATGAACTGATAAAGGTTTGCGGCGATGTCCACGACAAGGAAACCCCGCCGCAGGAGTTCGCCGCCGCAGGCCACCTTCACCGCTTCCTGTACCTGCAGGGCGGCCACCAGGGCGGGTGTCGTGGGGGGGTTGCCCTCCAGGACCTCCGCCCCAGGGTCTTCGCTGCCTGCGTAGAGGGATTTAAGGCCCGGGTCGCCGGGGAAGATGGTCATTACCTGGCCCGAGGTACCGGCGATGGCCCCGTGCACCAGGGGTATCCCCAGTTTCGCGCAGCCCCGCTCGAGAGCCAGGCGCGAGGCTACGCTGTCCAGGGCGTCCATTACCAGGTCAGCGTCCCGGAATACCTCGGGGATGTCATCGGGAGCGGCGAAAAGATGATGCGACGTAACCTCCAGGGAGGAGTTCACGGCGGCAACCCGTTCCTCCGCCGCCTCGCTCTTGCGCCTGCCCAATCCGGCTTCCGTACAGAACAACTGCCGGTTGAGGTTATCTTCCTCGAACGAGTCGCCGTCTACCAGGATGAGGTGCCCCACTCCGAAACGGGCCAGCAATTCAACGATATATCCCCCCAGCCCGCCAAGCCCGCACACACCCATGCAAGAGCGGAGTAGCTTCAGCTGGCCGCTCGTGCCGATGGTCCCCATATTGCGCGTATAGCGCGCGGGGACGATATCGATCTCCAGGGCCGCGCACTCTATCTCCAGGGCCGTCGACCCCGTATCGTCGGCAAGCCTCCGCACTGCCTCGCCGCTTATCGAGATGTTTGCACCATCGCTTGACGGTGTGGATGCCGCCCTGATCGCTACAGCCAGATCATCACGCATGAACGAATTATATAACATAACAAACTTATACACAAGACCACATCGGCACCCGTTCTCCACCCGTGCCGCCATGTGAACTTCCCCGTGCGGGCAGGATAGGGGCCGGGAGCAACTCTTCCTGTTCGGCTCGGGCTTGCAGGAATCGTGGGGACCATGGCCGGACGCGCGCTTGCTCGCCCGGGAAAAGGAAAGGCCTTACCCGCATGGGGGTAAGGCCGCAGGTTCGAACCTTGATGCCGTCTTCAGTCCTCCACCAGTTTCACGAGGCCCTTCATAACCTCCTCGGCCTCCTTGACCGTCCTTTCGATTACCTCCTTTACGGTGGGTATATCGTGGATGATCCCGGTTACCTGGCCTGCCGGGAGCACTCCCTTTTCCACGTCACCTTCTTCGGTCGCGATGCGCAGGGATTCAAAGGCATTGGCCATGAAGGCCAGTTGGCGGGCGTTTTCCCACCCGGAGGCAAGCACGCCGACGAACAGCTTGTAGTAAGGGAGCTTGAGCATCTTGGCGATGGCGCGCGAGTTGGGAAGAGCCTTGAGCAGATCAACGGGAGTAAGGCCGTGCTTGATGGACTTGCGCGCCGCCGGCGTGTCCAATATCCGGCACCAGAGGCCGTCAAAGTTCTTGGAAAAGAGCGTGTCGTGGACGCTCTTCTCCAGCGTCAGTTGCTTGAAGGTCTCGTGCAGCGGGCTTTCCACCGTGGCCATGAGGCGTGTGCCCATGGACACGCCTTCCGCGCCGAGGGCCAGGGACGCCGCGAGGCCCCTGCCGTCTCCTACCCCGCCCGCCACTATGACGGGGATGTCCAGTTCCGAGGCCAGGCTCGGCACCAGGCAGAAAGTAGTGACCTCTTCACCGTGGGCGGCCGCCTCGTTTCCGGTGGAGATGACGCCGTCGCAGCCGTAATCCTGGGCGCGCTTGGCATGGCGCAAGTTAGTCACCGTGGCGAGCACCTTGCCCCCGTACTCGTGGGCCATCTGTACGATCCAGTCTCCTTTACCCAAGGAGAAGTTGATCACCGGTACTTTCTCCTCCAGCAGCAACGCCGCATTCTGCGCGGCGCCGGGAAAGAGAAGCGATACATTGGCGCCGAAAGGCTTATCGGTGAGCGACCTGATCTCCTTGACGGCGGCCCTCGTCTCCTCGGTGTCCAGCACGCCGGTGGCGAGAAGCCCCAGGCCCCCGGCTTCCGAAACCGCAGCCACCATCTTGGGAACGCTGACCCAGCTCATGCCGGACATTAGGATGGGATGCTCGATCCCCAGGGTCTCAGTGACACGTGTCTTCATCGCGACGCTCCTTCCTGTGATCCTGATACCGCTTAATCTTCCTCCCTGATGCGGCGGAGAAATGAAACGAAGCCCCGCCAGAATACCGACACTCGAGGCTCTTGTCCCGCCGCCCGGCTGCGGGCCCGATCATCTTTTCCGGCCCCGCAAGCCACGACATATTATATCCCAAGACCGGGTGCAATTCATTTCCGTGCCCGCTTGCCGATGTGACGGGCATCGTCACGGGAGAGGATGCCGGCGAGGCGGCCGTCCTCGACCACCCACAGGAACTCTTTTCCCGCCCTCTCCAAAACGAGTATGGCGTCGAAGAGCGGCATGTCGCCCGAGACCACATCGCCCTGGTTTACCGGGCGGGCTACCTGGAGGACGGGGGTGTCCGGCCACAGCAAGGGGTCTATCGTCCTCAGGCCGGGCAGGTTTACCGTCCCCGCCAGCTTGCCCTGCCTGAGGACGGGTATCGTGGTTCCCGGCGCCCTTTCGAGGTGCGTTTTGTAAGCCTCCTCGAGCGTGGTCGAGGAGTCCAGCGCAGGGACCCCGGGGCGGATGATAGAACTTACCCTGGCATCCGACAAGGACACGCGGAGCCGCACCTGGCGGTAACTGGAGACGGCCGCCTGTATGAGGAATGTACCTATCAATACGAGCCAGGCGCTCGCGAAGAGAAGGTCGTAATCGGTGTAAAAGAGGTCGACGATGAACATGGCCATGCCGCTGAGAACCATCAATACCCCTACCCCTTCTCCGAGCCGGCTGGCTGCGCGAGTGCTCTTCTCCAGGTCGCCCCAATGATGCCAGAGCAGGGACCTGAGTATCCTGCCTCCGTCGAGCGGAAAACCGGGGATGAGGTTAAAGGTACCCAGGCCGAAATTGACCAAGGCAAGGAGGATGAAGCCGTAAGAGACCGTCCCGGCGCCAAGGACATCGGAAAGATACGCCGCTCCCCCGAACAGCAGGCAGAGCGCGTAGCTGCAGAGGGGTCCCGCCACCGCCATCTTAAACTCCACGCCGGGCGAGGGAACGTCGCGGTCCATCTGTGCCACTCCTCCGAAGACGAAGAGGGTTATGCGGCTTATGGGGATGCCGTTGCGGTTGGCGACAATGGAATGGGAGAACTCGTGCAAGAGCACGGAGACGAAGAAAAGGAAGGTGGTCAACAGGGCCATGGGTATATAGGACAACGGCGGGGACGCCGTGTTGACCTGGAAGAACTGCGCCACCACCCAGAGCAGGAGAAAGAAGACGATGAACCAACTCCAGTGCAGGTAGACCGATATGCCCCTGAAACTCGCGATGCGGAAACCTTTTCTCGGGATCAACGCTTGCGTCTCGGTTCCTAGAAGTGCTCGACGATCTCGAGAGGGCTTATGGTCGCCTCTTCGAGTATGGAGGCGCATTCGCAGGAGATGTCCCCGGTCAGGGGCGGCAGCATCTCCTCGAGCAGGCGCAGCATGTTTTTGTTGTTCTCCTTGAACACCCGTCCCACCTCGTCAGCCGTTACCGACTTGACCCCCTCCTCGTCGGCTATCCACACGTCCCAATCGGTGACCAGCGAGACGTTCAGGTAGCACATGCCGAGTTCCCTGGCCAGGACGACCTCCGGGTACTGGGTCATGTTTATCACGTCCCATCCCTGCTGGTGGTACCACTTGCTTTCGGCGCGGGTGCTGAAGCGTGGCCCGTTTATGATCACCGCCGTGCCGCCGCCGTGGCAGGGTATTCCCAGCCTGCTCGCCGTCTCCGCGCATATCTTGCGCATCCCGGGGCAATAGGGTTCGGCGCAGCTGATATGCACGGCGGCGGGGCCATCGTAGAACGTGCAGTCGGGCCGCGACGTACGGTCTATGAACTGGTCGCAGAGCACGAAATCCCCCGGCGGTATCTCTTTCTGCAGCGAGCCGCAGGCGCCGGGCGAGATCAAGCGCTCTACCCCGAACTCCCGCATGCCCCAGATGTTGGCGCGGTAGTTTATGCGGTGAGGAGGGAACTGGTGATGCCTCCCGTGCCGCGGCAGGAAGACGACCTCCACGCCGTTCATCTCTCCCACCGTGAAGCGGTCGCTGGGAGCGCCGTAAGGTGTATGCACGGCGTAGCTTTTCGCGCTTTCGAGCAGCGAATAAAACCCGGAGCCCCCGAAGATACCGATCTTTACCCGAGGCAGTTGCATCAGACCCCCCGCTATCGACCTCTCAAACACATCAGTCCACGGCCGCTGTCTTCTTCGCGGCTTTTTCCTTCTTCCCGTTACCTTTCCCTTCCTGCGTATCCAGCTCTTTCTCTGTTTTCTCCGGGCTGGACTTAGAGTCCCCGTTGTCGGGGGCGGAGCGGGAATCGGTCTTATAAAAGCCGGAGCCCTTGAATATTATGCCCACGGGACGAAAGAGGCGCCTTACTCCCCCTCCGCACCTGGGGCATTTGTCTACGCTTTCGTGGACCCCGTGGAGCGCCTCAAACTCGTTGCCGCACTCCTCACACCTGTAATCGTATGTCGGCATGTACGCTCACCTCTGACGTCGATATGACTTCAACCCCGCCTTATGGCCCTGTACGGGATCTTCGGCCATATTACGGCTCGCAGTCTAAAAATATACCCTCTATTCATTCTCACATCAACACTAGCACGCCGGATATAATATGGCACTGACACCACTCATGCAGCGAAGAAGGCGCCGGGCCTGCTTCTCTCCCTCCCCGCCCATCTCTCTGTCCAATTTATATGCTGCTTGCTGGACTTCCTTTCTGGTTTGGGTCTGCTAACTCGTTCTGCACCTGCAGTGCCGCCGGGAAGGGTTGGGAGAGGAAACGGCATAGAAGCCTGAAGAGGGTTCCTTTTCTGCTAAAATAACGTAAAAAGATGGAGGTGCATATGAGCATACTGGTTGTCGGCTCCGTGGCCATGGACACGATAAAAACGCCCTTCGGAGAGGCCGAGGACATCCTCGGAGGCTCCGCCACCTACTTCAGCGTGGCGGCGTCCTTCTTCGGCGAGGTGCGGCTGGTGGCGGTGGTGGGAGAGGATTTCCCGGCGGAACACGTGGAGTTCCTTTCCTCGCGCGAGGTGGATATCGCGGGCTTGAGGAAGGTGCCCGGGAAGACCTTCCGCTGGAAGGGTTATTACGAGTTCGATCTCAACGATGCTCATACCACGGACACCCAGCTCAACGTGTTCGAGGATTTCGACCCCGACATACCGGAGGAGTACCGCGACTCGGAATACGTTTTCCTGGCCAACATCCACCCCGCGTTGCAGCTCAAGGTGCTGGAACAGATACGGTCCCCCCGCCTGGTGATCTGCGACACCATGAACTTCTGGATAGAGAACCAGCGCGAGGCGCTGCTGGAGACCATCTCGCGCGTGGATTACCTGCTGCTCAACGATGCCGAGGCGCGGCAGCTCGCCGGTGAGCCCAACCTGGTGGTCGCAGGAAGAAAGCTGCTTGGCATGGGACCACGGCGAGTCATCATCAAGAAGGGCGAGCACGGCGTGATCATGCTCGGCGACGGAGTCTTCTTCTCCCTGCCTGCCTACCCGCTGGAGACCGTCTTCGATCCTACCGGGGCGGGAGACACTTTCGGCGGCGGTTTCCTGGGATCACTTTCGCGCTACCTGGAGATGCGCGAGGAGGATATACGCAGGTCCATCGTTTACGGCAGCGTGATCGCATCCTTCAATGTGGAATCCTTCTCTTGCGACCGTCTTCGCGGACTGACCATGGAGGAGATAGAGGGAAGGTACCAAGAGTTCACCTCCATGACCTGTTTCTAAGCGCCCATGTATCGGGAGGTGGGCTGGATCGACGATGCCCGCAGACCCCAAGCGTGGGCAGGTGGAGCATCGTGGCACGTGAGGCATGTTAAACGGACGCTACGGGGAAGAATATGTGGTGGTCGGGGTTGACCCGGATACCGTAGCGGGACAACTGATCCAGGAGCGCTTAGCGGCGGCGGAGGTGGTTGAGCGAAGGAGGGGGACATGGCCGAGCAGTACCACATGAAGCTCATCGAGACGGATGAGACGGTTATCTTCGATAAGAGACACTCCCTGTGGGAGATCTGGAAGAACTTCATTATAGGTGGCGGGGCCATCGCGGCCCTTATCCTGCTGCTCACCAAGTTCAAGCCGGGTCCGTCGACCCCCGCTGGGACCTTGCAGCCGGGTGAGACAAACTGGGGCTACATAATCCTCATCAGCATACTGGCCCTGTTCTTCATCATCGGATTCGGCGCCCTGCCCCTGTTCAAGCGCCGCAACCTTTCAGAAAAGAGGATGTTCCTGCCCATACTGGTCATGGTCCTGGCCGCGGGCGGCTGGGGAGCCCTGATGTGGTTCCGTAACAGCAAGGGCTTCTCGGAGATCTGGAGCATCGTGGTGTGGATAACCTTCTTCGTGGTCATAGCGGGTTGGTTGTTATATCCTCTTTTCTCCTGGTTCTTCTCCCATTTCGTGCTGACCGATCGCCGCCTGGTGCTTTCCCAGGGGATACTCAACAAGAGCACCATGTCCATACCCCTGGACCAGTTGAGCGACATTAAGAGCAGCCAGAACATGTGGGAAAGGATCTTCAGGTACGGCGACGTGGTGATGGAGACGGCAAGCGAGTTCGGGCAACAGCCCTTCACCAATATCAGCCACCCCCTGGAGGTGAAAAAACAGATCTTCGAGCAGCGCAAGATCTTCGAGGAACAGCAGGAGAAGAGGTACGGAGAGGAGATAACGGCGCGCTTGACCGGCGCCGTCAGGCCGGAAGGCGTATCTGCGGCCCCGGAAGCCTCGCCGCCGCCGGCCTCTCAGGAACGGGAAAGGGTGGACGAGCTCGAGGTCGTGGACAGGCTCAAGAAACTCGACGAGATGCGCCAGAGCCGGGCCCTGACCGAAGAGGAGTTCCAGCGCGCAAAACAGGAACTCCTGGACAAGATGCAGGGGTAGGATTATCGATCTTCTCCCGCTGCGTAGAGGGCGTATCATCCGTTAGATTTGATTTCATACATGCATCTCCGCGCAGGAACGGGAAAGGGACGATCCTCGAGGTCGCCCCTTTATCCTGAGTAAATATCGCTGCGATGAGGAAGACCGACCGGAAGATCTACTTCTCCAGCTTCTTCTCCAGCTTATCGACTTTCTTTTCGGCCTTGGCTCCAGCCTTCTCCAGTTTTCCGAGTTTCTTCTCCAGCTTGGCCTTGGCCTCATCGGCCCTTGCCGATGCCTTCTGGGCCTTCTTCAGCTTCCGTTCCTTGCCCATTGCCCACGTCCTCCTTTCAAACCTACAGGATCAACTAAGCCGCATACCAAAGAAGTATATCATTTCCTATTCTTTCTCAGAAGTATGAAACCTTAATCTGCTATGCTCTGCTTATGGAAGCTCTTAACCTGGTCGATTATCACGTGCATACCGCCCGCTGCGGACACGCGGAGGGGAGGCTGGAGGACTACGTCGCGAGGGCGATGGAGGTGGGCCTGCGGGAGATAGGCTTCTCGGACCACCTGCCCCTGCTGCACATGGTGGACGCCAGCCTGAGCATGTCCCTGGAGGAACTGCCGCTATACGTAGGTGAGGTTATAGACCTGCGCGGCGTTTTTCCGGATATCATGATCAGGCTGGGGATCGAGGCAGATTATATCCCGGAGACGGCGCGGCAACTGCCTTCCCTGCTCGCAGCCTATCCCTTCGATTACGTGACCGGAGCCGTGCATTTCGTTGACGGATGGGGGTTCGATGATCCGCGTAACCTGGGCGGCTACGAGGGAAGAGACCTGCTCTCCCTCTGGGAGAGGTACTTCGAACTACTGGGCGACGCGGCCGAGAGCGGCCTCTTCGATATACTCGCACATCCCGACCTGATAAAGAAGTTCGGTTTCCGGCCTGGCGAGGACGTCAGCCATCTCTACGCGACGTGCCTGGACCGCGTGGCCCGGTCCGGGATCGCCGTGGAGGTGAGCACCGCGGGGTTGCGTAAGCCGGTAGGGGAGATATACCCCAGCGAGGATTTTCTCCGCCTCTGCCGCGAGCGCGAGATACCGGTGGCCCTTGGGTCGGACGCTCACCGTCCCCGGGAAGTCGGCCAGGATTTCGAGCAGGCATTGCGTTTGCTGCGCCGGGTGGGATACGAAGAGATCGCCGCGTTCAAAGGAAGGGAAAGGACTTTTCTGCCTCTTCCTGAGTAAAGGGGGATTCTTCCGCTGGCGCATATCTCGCTCCGCCCTTATCCCGCCGAGAGGACCTCCATGGTTATGCGCTCCACCTGGTCTTTTGTGAAGGGCTTCTCCAGGTAGTCATCGACTCCCTCGCGCCGGGCCTGCGCTATCGTCTGCGGGGACGAGTACGCGGTCATGAGGATTACCTTGATGGCCGGGTATTCGTTCTTGATTATGCGCGCCAGCTCGATACCGTCTATCTTGGGCATGCGTATATCGGCGAGTACGACATCGGGAGGGTTTTTCTTGACCATCTCGACCGCCTCGGCCCCGTCCTTTGCCTCCTCGACGGCAAACCCCACTCTTTCCAACCAGCGCGATACGAGATGGCGAACTCCTTCGTTGTCGTCAACGATGAGAAGCTTGGCGTCAATCCCGTTCATGACTGACTCCCTGTGTTGGCAGCTTAAGTATGAAGGTGGTTCCCAATTCCTGCTGAGAGCGTACATCTATGTCCCCGCCGATGTCCAGGAGGATTTTCTGTACGATGGACAACCCGAGCCCCGTTCCCCCGTCCTTGGTAGTGAAGAAGGGATTGAAGACAGACACCATTATTTCCGGCTTGATACCTGCGCCGGTATCCTCCACCCGCATCTCCACGTACCCTTCGGTGTAATGAGCCCGGACGGTGATGATCCCCCCTTGCGGCATGGCCTGCATCGAGTTCTCCAGGAGGTTGAAGAGGATGTGCCGCATGTTATCGCGGCTCAGCATCACCGGGGGTAGGCCTTCCTCGAAATCACGCACGATCTTCAAGCCGTCCTGCTCGTGCGTGCGCAGGAAATCGCTGATCAAATCGGGGACACTGGTCTGGAGGACAAGAGCCGCCTCTTCGCCCACGGGGAAGGGCGACTTGCTGAAGGTGAGCATGCCCGATATCCACTGGTTGCTGACAGTAGCCTCGTGCTGGATCATCGTGAGCAGGTACTTGCGGTCGGGGTCCTCCTCCTCCTCCTCCAATTCGTCGGCCAGCCCGATGATGGCAAAGAGAGGGTTCTTCACCTCGTGCGCTATCTTGGCCGCCATCTGCCCCAATATCGACAGATGGTCCTGCTGCCTCAGCCTCGACTCCATATCCTTGATGGCCGAGATGTCCATGAAGACTATCGCGGCGCCCAGGTGCTCTTCCCTGGAGCCATGGAGGGGGAAGGCATTGAAGTTGATGAATATCTTCCTGTTGTCCGGCCTGGAGATGGCCATCTCGTGGCGGCGGAAGACGCGGTCCTCTTCCATGCACAGGCGCAATATAGGCTTGAGGAAGGAAAGAGATTTGAATTTTTCCCTGTCCTCCACCATGTCCTGGTAGTTCACGCCGATGACGTGCTTTGACTCGATCCCCAGGATGTCCTCGGCCTCGCGGTTGAAGTAGATGACGTCTCCATCGCTGTTTATCACCATCACGCCGGAGAGCATCTCCTGGATGAAATGCTCGGTGTACTCCTGGGTATCAGCGAGCCATTCCAGTGTCTTCTGGCTCTGCTGGTAGAGATCGACGTTGATCATGGCCACGGCAAGCTCGTGGCAGAGGCTGGAGAGCAATGCGACCTCATCCGTTTTGTATTCGTGTTCCTCGGTTGAGGCCGTGACCGCTATGCCCACCATCTGCCCCTTGGCCTTCAGCGGCATGATTATCTGTGATTTCGGGCTCCTGGCCTCGCTATATGTCTCGGCGGCACTGGGATCCTCCGGCAGGTTCCTGCGGATCACGGTCTGGCCGTTCTGGAACGCCTTGCCCACCGCCCCTTTTCCTACCTGGATCTTGAGGCCCCGCACCGCCTTTTCCTGAAAGCCGCGGTGTGAAAGCACCTGCAGATAATTCATATTTTCGTCAGGGATAAGGACCACTCCTATACCGGAGTTGGTCAGGGCCAGCATAACCCCGAGTATGTTCGCCACGAGTTCCTCCAGGTCCAGGGTAGAGCTGACCGCACTGACCGCGTCGGCGAGGATCCCGAACCTCAGGTTGAGGTCGGTGATCTCGTCTATATATCCTTTGTTCTGCTCGCGGTAAAGCCACCACTCCAGGGATAGGAATATCCCCAGGGCGAGCACGCAAGCGCCCAGAACCCCTCCTATTACGTAATTGAGGGGGGAGGAGAGAATGGCGGAGGTGGCGATCATGGCGCCCAACAGGGCGGCGATGATAGCGATGAGGAGAGGAATGAGATAACCTATCGGCTTACGGGCCGCCTTCTCCTCTTCGTTCTTATGCCCTTGCGATTTTTCCATGGCAAACCTCTAGGGGATGACCTGCCTGGCTCGTTGGCCATCCCGTCCAATCCCTACTCCCTCTTTATCGGCAGGAAAACGTCGGTTTTTAGCGGTTTATTGCAGCTGCGAAGAGGCTGAACGCGAATCAAGGCCGGAAGGCCCGGCAAACATCTATTTGCATTCAGGCAGTTAAGGGAGGGAAATCTCCCCGGGTGTCGCCTATACAAAAGACACATCCCGAGCTCCGCCGTCCTGCAATAAGCGACCCATCTGCGCTGACCCCAGCCCGAGAACCGGGGGTCGATCCGAAGCGACCTTCGCGAGCAGTGTGCTCGACAGAAGAGCTTGCTTGGGATATGCACCCTGCGAGTGCTGAGCGAGGATCGTTACCCCCGGGCTCGGGCAAACAAAGAAGAAGCGAGGATCGTTACCCCCGGGCTCGGGATCAAAGATGCTTGCCCAGGCGGTCCAACATCTCCCGGGGTTGGAAACTGGAGAGGTGATGATATTCCGCCCCCATGGCGTCGGCTATTCGGCGGGCATGGGAAGGAGCGGCCCTGCCGGCCTTCGCGCGTGCGGTCTCCAAAGAGGTATCGAAAACCATGCAGCAGAGTTCCTGGGAGCGGATCTTCGCGGACAGTTCGAGGCTTTCGCGCAGGGGATTGTCGGACGCATACCCGACGTTTCCGTGGCCGTCGGTGATAAGGACCAGCAAGGGGGATATATCCGGATCTCGGCGCAGCTCGCGCTTGGCCACCAGCAATCCCATGGCCAGGCCGTGGTTGAGCGGTGTGGCGCCACCCGTGGCGATGTCCTTTATGCGCAGGTTCGCCAGCTGCACGCTGGAAGTGGGGTTGAGGACCAGTTGGGCGCCCTCGTCGCGGAAGGATATCAGGCCCACGCGGTCCCGCTTCTGATAGGCGTCTACGAGCAGCTGGGTTACCACCTTCTTGGTTGTTTCGATGCGCTCGTAGCAGCCCATGGAGGCGCTGGCGTCCAGGATGAAGAGGATGAGGTTCCCGGTCTTGCGCCGGCGTATGGAGGTCCGCATATCCTCCCTGCTGACGTTCAGCGGCAGATCTCTCCCGGCCGTCCTTGCGGCGGCGGCGCGCAGCGTAGCGTCGATTGCCAGGTTACTGGCCTTTATCTCCTCGTCCGGCTTGGGGAGGCGGTGCCCCACCCGCCGCCCGCCACCCGTCTCCGTGATCGCGCTGCTCCTCTTGCCATTCGCCAGGCGGGCTGCCTTGGCCGCCAGCCCTTGCAGGGCCGGTATCTCGGTCTCATTTTCGGATACGGCCGCCACGGACCCTCTCTCCAGCGCCCCCGACGGGTTGACATCACCGTCCGCCGGTGTCGACACCTCTTCCGCGACGGGCAGGGGAAGGTTGTCCTGGAGCGGGAGGTCGATCAGCTTTCCCTTGCGTTCTATGATACGGTCCAGCTGTTCCAGGTCCTTCAACTGGTTGTCGAAGGGCGATTTCCTCAAGCGGTGCAGGAGAGCCATCTCCGCCGCCTCGCGGATATGGCCTTCACCGATCGTGGTCCTGCCCTCAAGGGCGGCAAGGGCACGCGCCGCCTGGCAGGTGGCTATGTCGGCGCGATGCCCGCACACTCCCAGCTCCACGGCAATGCGCGCGACCAGTTCCATGATCGCGTCCGTGAGCTCGATGCGGGGCAGCAGCTCCCTGGCGCGCAGGATACCGGAACGCAGCGTCTCCTGGGCGGGCTCGTATGAATTGCGGAAGAGCCTGGGGTCTTCTAGGAAACGCTGGCGGCGGCGGATCACCTCCATGCGATCCTCGGAGGCTTTTTCGCCTTTGACCTCTACGCACAACCCGAAGCGATCCTCGAGTTGGGGGCGAAGCTCCCCCTCCTCGGGATTCATGGTGCCGATCATGATGAAAGAGGCGGGGTGAGAATAAGACACCCCCTCCCTTTCCACAATATTCACTCCCATAGCTGCTGTGTCCAGCAGGATATCGACGATATGATCATCGAGCAGGTTGACCTCGTCTACGTACAGCAGGGCGCGGTTTGCATCCGCGAATATGCCCGCCTCGAAATCCTTGACCCCTTCTCTAAGCGCACGTTCCAGGTCGAGTGTCCCCACCACCCTGTCCTCGCTGGCGTTCAGGGGCAGGGTTACGAAGCTCATCGGGCGGGTGCAAGTGGGCAGTGGCTCTCCCCCCTTCCAGCGTTCGAGGCAGGAGGCGCACATCTCATCCTCGTTGTTGGGGTTGCAGGAGAAGGGGCAGTCGGCGACGGTCTCGATCTCGGGAAGCAGGTCCGCGAGGGCACGCGCGGCGGTTGATTTACCGGTGCCCCTTTCCCCCTTGATAAGCAAGCCACCGGTGCGGGGATCGACGGCATTGATAAGCAGAGCGCGCTTCATCTTGGCCTGCCCCACGATGGCAGCGAACGGGTAGAGGATGAAGCCATGTTTCATGCGACCATCCTTGTCTCTTTTTTATACAATATATAGTAATTTTTTCTCTTAATCAACACTATATATAGTCATTTAAATGACGGCGTCCTTGTGCCGATACCTTCATTGTCCAATATATCCAGGTAGTCGGAGAGGAGGTAGGTTCATGGAGATAGCGGTGTCGAGGGCCGGGGATATGGGAGAGATCGCCATCATCAAGGTATCGGAGGTGATCGACTCCGAAACGGTTGAGCTTTTTGGAGAGACCGTCGAAGGGGTTTTCAAGGATAATTGCTACAATATCATCCTGGATATCGACGGGCTTACCTACATTAACACCGCGGGATTGAGCATAATCGCCGACGCCTACAAGAAGTCGACTCAAAACAAGGGAGGGCTGAAGATCCTGAGGGCTGGCGATGCCATCAAGGAACTCCTTGACGTTGTGCGCTTTACAAAGATAATCGACATCTACGAGGACGAAGAGGAGGCCATCGGGAGCTTCAAGTGAGCACGGAGATGATAAAGGAAACCGGACAAGGGGCGCGAGGCTCACCACAGGAGACAGCAACCAACGGGGACCTATACCGCATCGGACGCCTGCTGGCCACCACGCTTAGCCTGACCACGCGCCTGGACCGGGTGGTCGAACAGGCGCTGGAGCTGCTGGAGGCGGACCGCGGAAGCATCATGCTCGTGGATGAGGAGACGGGAGAGCTCGTGGTCAAAGCTTCTCGCGGCTTGGAGACTTCACGCGAGATCCGTATCCCCCCGGGAGAGGGTATAGCCGGATGGGTCGCTGAACAGGGTGAACCCCTTATACTTCAGGACGTGGTCTCGGACCGGCGTTTCACCGGCAGCGACCCCAGCGTGAAAAGCGCGCTGGCGGTGCCACTGAGCGCTGGGGGTAAAGTGACCGGCGTTCTGAATATCTCCAACACGACAAGCGAGCGCCGTTTCGACCAGGTGGACCTGGAATACCTCGCGTCCTTTGCGGATATGGCCGCCGTGGTCATCGAGAACGCGAGGCTTTACCAGGCGATCAGAAAAGACCAGGACCACCTGAAAAAAGAGCTGCGCATGGCCAGCCGTATCCAGCGTTCCATCATCTCCACCCACGTGCCCTGCGCTTCCATACGCATGGTTTCGAGACTTATGCCCGCGTCGGCGGTAGGAGGCGATTTTTTCAGCGTTATACCGCTGGACCGCGATTCGCGTTTCTGTTTTTACTGTTCACCTGAAATGCAGGACCGCTGTCAGAACCTGCGGACCCAGTTCTGTCCCAACAAGTTCGGCATCATGATCGGTGACGTCGCCAACAAGGGCATGCCGGCGGCGCTGATAATGTCCGTGCTCACCACCATCCTCTACGAAGTGGGCAGGCATCATAATTCACCACGCACCATTCTGAACGAGGCCAACGCCGCCTTCCGCCGCTTTTTCAACGAGTCTCAGTACGGCTTCGCCACCCTGTTCTATGCTTTTTACGATAACAACGAGAATACCCTCACCTATACCAAGGCGGGGCATGAGCCACCGCTCCTGTTGCGGGGGCGAAGCGGTGATTTCGATTACCTGGAGGGAGAGGGATTCCCGGTCGGGCTGATGGAAGACGGCGCCTACCAGGAAAAAACTGTAAAGCTCGAACGGGGAGACCGCATTCTGCTGTACACGGACGGCCTCACGGGCGCCCTCAATTCCAAGGGGGAGGTGCTGGGCAGGAAAAGGCTGGTGGAAGTGGTAAAGTCGCTCGCCGGGCAGGATATCGAGGCCTTTCTCGATGCCCTGGCCGACGAGATAATGCTTTTCTCCGGCGATGCCCCCCAGCCGGACGATATAGCCATCATGGTGCTTGAGCTCGAGGACCTCTATGACCTCACCATGACCGTGGGAACAGATGTGTTGCAGATCCGCTACGTGATAAACAGCGTCCTGGATACCCTGCAGGGTTTCGAGGGGCTCAAGGACCCCGTGACCCTGCGCCTATGCCTGGAGGAGCTTCTGCACAACGCCATGGAGCATGGCAACCGCTGTGACGAATCCAAGAAGGTGTACATAACCGTCAAGGCCGAGCCGCGGCGCGCTACCATCCGTGTACGTGACGAAGGCGAGGGGTTCGATTACCTGCGCCAGAAAAAAACGAACGAATGGGTGCCGGACGTGCTCTCGGAGCGAGGCCGGGGGCTACTGATAGTCAGCCATTATGCGGACGAACTCACTTTCAACCGGGAGGGAAACGAGGCTACGCTGGTTTTTTCCGCCGATTGATAGGCCGAACGCGACGACCATCGTATATACGCATACCATTAAGGAAGACCGCATACCAGCCTTTATGGTAGCGGAACAAAACGGACTCTATACCGTCAAAGGAACAGAAACGGGAAGGGTATGTTATCATTTAGCATGAATTATTCTTTAAAAGGATAGAATGGACTGAGTGAGATATCCGGGGCTCGGGCCCACAGTAAAGCATGGAGGTTTGTTCGTATGACCAGGAAGACAGCGACCATCGCGCTAAGCGTGATGCTTTCTGCGATCCTTATGGTAGTAAGCAGCGGCTTTACCTACGCCGACCGCGTGCAGGACAAGAAAAACGAGCTCGAGAGCATCAAGAACGAGGTTCAGAAGATCGACGCGCAGCTGGAGACGGTGACCGAGCAGTATAACCTGACAAACCTCAGGGTGGAGCAGACGAGGGCCGAGATCACCGAGATGGAGCAGAAACTGGCCGCGCTCAATGCCGAACTGGAGCAGAGAAAGGATATCCTCGGAGACCGCCTGCGCGAGATCTACAAATCCGGCAACGCCGATATCCTGGAAGTGATCACCGAGTGCCAGACGGTCGACGACCTGTATACGAACCTGGACCGTGCCCAGCGTATCGGTGGTGGTGACGTCGACATCATAACCTCAACGCTCACCTCGCGCGAAGAAGTGGAAGCTGCCAAGGCGGGCCTGCAGAACCAGAAGGCCGAACTGGACGCGGCCGTGGCTCAGTTGAGCACGCAGAAGAGCCAGATAGAGAACGACCTGCAGCGGAGGCAGAGCCTCATGAGCGGGGTGGAGGCCGAAGTCAACGCGCTCATTGCCCAGGAAGCCGCCAATCAGGTGGTCACCAGCCCCAGGACCAGCGTTACCTATCCCCGTACCCCCCCTCCACCTCCCCCACCTTACGCATCGGCAGTAGTCCAGGTCGCCTACGCACAGCTGGGGAAGCCCTATAAGTACGCCGGCTCGGGCCCCAACGTCTTCGATTGTTCGGGGCTGGTGATGTACTGTTATGCCCAGGTGGGAGTGAGCCTGCCGCACAGTTCGTACATGCAGGCGCGCTGCGGGACACCGGTTTCCTACGGCGAGCTTCAGCAAGGCGACCTTGTATTCTTTCATGGATACGGGCACGTGGGCATGTACATCGGGGGCGGGCAGTATGTCCACGCTCCCCATACCGGCGACGTGGTGCGCATCGCTGACCTGGGAAGGCGCAGGGATTTCTGCGGCGCCGTCCGCATCAATTATTGAACTCGGGTTTGATATCTCGAGTCTGAGCGAGAGGCCGGCAGCGGCTACCGGGGGTTATCTAAAATGAGTTCAACAGCCGTCTTTTACGATCCTATCTACCTGGAACACGACAACGGTTACGGCCATCCCGAGCGTCCCGAGCGGTTGCAGATGACCATGCAGATGATCGAGGGGGTCGGGCTTGCCGATAAGGTGCGTATAATATCTCCACGCGACGCGAGCGTGGACGAGATCGCGCTCGTTCACACCAGGAGCTACATCGAGAAGGTCGAAAGGACAGCCGAGTCGGGGGGAGGTTGGCTGGATCCCGATACCCATGTCGGCGTCCGTTCATACGATGCGGCCCTCAAGTCCACGGGCGCGGTGCTGGAAGGCCTGGAGCGTATCTTTTCCGGAGATATCGACAACGCGTTCTGCCTGGTCCGCCCGCCAGGCCACCATGCGACCGCCGAGCGTGGCATGGGGTTCTGCCTCTTCAACAACAATGCCGTCGCCTCCCGGTTCGCCATGCGCGAATACGGGGTATCGAGGGTGTTCATCCTGGACTGGGACGCCCATCACGGGAACGGGCTTCAAGATATCTTCTACGACGACGACAAGGTGCTATACGTCTCACTGCACCAGTACCCGCATTATCCCGGCACGGGGAGCAACAGCGAGATAGGGATAGGGGCCGGCGAAGGCTATACGGTCAATTTTCCCCTGCCGGCGCGCAGTGGAGAGGAAGTCTACCTCGCTGCTTTCGACCAGGTGATATTGCCTATCGCCCGGGAATACCAACCGGAGTTGGTGCTTATATCGGCAGGCTACGACGGCCATTTCAGCGACCAGCTCTGCTCCATGTTGCTGCGGGGGCATTCCTACGCGGAGATGACGACACGCCTCAAGGATTTTGCCGAGGAATTCTGCGGTGGGAAGATGATGGCGGCGCTGGAGGGCGGCTATGACCTGACCGGCATCGCCATATCCATGACCAACACTATCGCGGTCATGGCGGGGGAGGATATAAGGGTGGAGGAGGAGGTAGACAGCGAGGCGATATTTCCCTCCTCCAGCCGGGGCATGGAGATAGTGGAATCCACTCGCGAGGCCCTCTCCAGCTATTGGCCTCTCTGAGGGCTTGCTCCCAAGCACGGCGCTTTACCGGCCCGAGCCTCCGGGTAACGGTCTCGCTCCGCTGAACACGCTCCGCTGCGACCGACCCTGTAGTTCTCGGGCTAGGGGCAGCGCAGACGAGGCGCTTATTACCGGGCGCCGCACCTTGGGAAGCCCACCACCTTGTATCGGGCCTCGGGAAGGTTCTTTTTTATAGGCGACACCCGGACGTTGTCTCAACCAACTAACCTCTTCTATGCCCGAAGGGCTTCGGATCGACCCCCGGTTCTCGGGCTGGTGGCAGCGCAGATGGAGCAACCATAACCGTTACCCGATCTCGGGAAGTGTCAGTTTATTGTTCCCGAGCCCGGGGGTAACGGTCCTCGCTCAGCACTCGCAGGGTGCGAATCCCGAGCAAAACCCTCTCCCGAGCACACTGCTCGCGAAGGTCGCTTCGGATCGACCCCCGGTTCTCGGGACATGTCTTCCTGGAAGGGGTAAAACAGATGTTAATCTCCGTCTATGGTATATTTAATGATGCTGAACATTTACAGGAAGGCATTGGCGGAGGGGAAAGAATGGACGTCCAGAATCTTCTGCAATATATGGTCGACAAGCAGGCTTCGGACTTGCATATCAAAGCTGGAGGGCCTCCATATTTCCGCATTGACGGGCAACTGATTAAGCCGGATTATCCTCGCCTGTCCCCTACCGATACCGTGGAGGCCGCCTACGCCCTCATGAACGAGAAGCAGGCTAAAAAGTTCGCGGAGCAGAACGAGGTGGATTTCGCGTACAGCATCGCGGGGCTGGGCAGGTTTCGCGCCAATATCTTCAAACAGCGTGGAACGGTCGGTGTAGCCATCCGGCGTGTGTTGACCACTTCCGTGCCGACCTTCGAGGAGCTCGGGCTTCCCCCCGCTCTTCGCCGCCTATCCATGGAGCGGCGCGGATTGATACTGGTGACAGGACCGGCAGGAGCGGGAAAGACCACAACCCTGGCGGCGATAATCGACCATATCAACACGAACGAGCAGGTGAATATAATAACCATCGAGGATCCCATCGAGGTGCTGCATGTCGACAAGAAGAGCATCGTGCATCAGAGGGAGATCGGCAGCGATACGGACAGCTACGAAGATGCGCTGAAATATATCACCCGCCAGGATCCGGACGTCATACTCATCGGCGAGATGAGGGATCCCGAGACGGTTACGGCCGCCATGAGCGTAGCCATGACCGGCCACCTCGTCCTCTCCACCTTCCATACCATCGATACCACGGAAACCGTAAACCGCATAATCGATTTCTTCCCGCCCCAGCAGCAGAAACAGATCCGGCTGACCCTGTCCAGCGTGCTCAAGGGGGTCGTTTCGCAGCGCCTGCTACCCCTCAAGGACCACAGCGGCCGGGTCCCCGCGGTGGAAGTCCTGGTGATGACGGGGCGCATGGCGGAGGCGCTGATCGGGGAGGAACCGACTACGGTGATGAGGGAGATCATCGCAGAGGGCGAGTTCTACGGCATGCAGACCTTTGACCAGTCGCTGGTTGACTTATACAGGTACGGCCTCGTGGATTACAAGGTCGCGGTTTCGGCCTCGACCAGCCCGCATGACTTCAGCCTGGCGGTCAAACAGCTCGGGTTGGAGGTAGATGAGGACCTGCTCTCGAGGTAGGGCGGCCAGTTGCGCTGATGGTGCTGGTGAGGGTCCGGACGACGTGATATACCGGTAGCGATCGTGAGCTGCAGCGTAAGTGTCCCGGTCCAGGATCAGGCAACCGGGTGCGGCAGCATCATATCCAGGATGTGCGTGGTTTCCATGGCTGCGTAACCTGGGATTAATTACTGCTTGGATACAGCGAAGGAGGGGTCTACATGGAAAAGATATGGTTCGATAACTATCCTGCCGGGGTGCCGAAAGAGGTGGAGATCCCGGACATAAGCCTGGGAGAGATGCTGGAGAGATCCGCCGCCAAATACCCGGGAAACGTGGCCGTGATCTTCATCAACAACAAGATCTCTTACGCGAAGTTGGACGAGCTGGCCAACCGCTTCGCAAATGTGCTCAAGAAATTGGGAGTCCAGAAGGGCGACCGCGTAGCGCTGCAGATGCCCAACATCCCCCAGATGGTCTTCGCTTATTACGGTGCGGTGAAGCTGGGAGCGGTGGCGGTGATGTTCAACCCGCTCTATTCGGAGCGGGAGATCGAACACCAGCTGCGCGACTCGGGGGCCAAGGTCATGGTGATCCTGGACCTCATGTGGCCCGCGGTCAAGGCTGCCCTCGAGAACGTGAAGCCCGATCACCTCATAGTCACCCACGTCAAGGATTACCTCAAGTTCCCGCTCAACCTCCTCGAGCCCATAAAGGCAAAGAAGGAAGGGACACACGTAGAGGTGGACATGGACGCCGCTTCCTTCGGCCTCAAGGGGATGCACGAGCTGAAGGAACTGATGGCGCAGGCTTCGCCGCAGAGGCCGCAGGCAGAGATAGATCCAGCCGAGGACCTGGCGGTGTTCCAGTACACCGGGGGCACGACGGGCGTGTCCAAGGGGGCCATGCTCACCCACCGCAACCTGGTGGCCAACGTACACCAGTGCCTGGCATGGTTTCCCGACATCAAGCTGGGCCAGGAGGTAATCCTGTGTACGCTGCCCTTCTTCCATTCCTACGGCATGACCGTGGATATGAACTTCGGCATACTCTCCGGCGCGGCCCTGGTGCTCATACCCAACCCGCGCGACCTGCACATGGTCCTCAAGGCCATAAGCAAGCACCGGACCACCCTCTTCCCAGGCGTCCCTGCCATGTATATCGCGCTCATCAACAACCCCGGCGTAAAGAGCGGGAAGATGGACGTAACCAGTATCCGCGCCTGCCTCTCCGGCGCCGCTCCCCTGCCGGTGGAAGTGCAGCAGGAGTTCGAGAGGCTCACCGGCGGCAAGCTGGTGGAGGGATACGGGCTGTCGGAATCCAGCCCGGTGACCCACGCCAATCCCCTGGACGGGATACGCAAGGCGGGTAGCATAGGCATGCCCGTCCCCAATACCGAGGTGAAGATCGTGGACGTCGAGGACCGCAACAGGGAGCTTCCCCTGGGAGAGATAGGGGAGCTCGCGGTGAAAGGTCCCCAGGTGATGAAGGGGTACTGGGACATGCCCGAGGAGACCAGAAACGTCATGGACGACGAGGGCTGGCTTTACACCGGGGACATAGCCAGCGCCGACGAGACGGGCTTCTTCTACATCGTGGACCGCAAGAAGGACATGATCATAGCCAGCGGTTACAATATCTATCCCCGTGACGTCGAGGAGGTCATATTCGAGCATCCCAAGGTGGAGGACGTTGCGGTGGCCGGCGTGCCCGACCCCAAGCGCGGTGAGACGGTGAAAGCTTACGTCGTGCTCAAGGAAGGTCAGACGGCCACGGAGGAGGAGATAATCGACTTCTGCCGCGACAAGCTCTCCAAGTACAAGGTCCCGACGGCGGTGGAGTTCCGTGCCGAGCTGCCCAAGACCATGGTGGGCAAAGTGCTCAGGAGGGTGCTCATAGAGGAGGAGAAAAACAAGCCCGACGCATAAGCTGTTTTATTCCCGAGACCGGGGGGTAACGACCTCTCCCTTTCGTTAGAAGCCCGGCGACAAGGCTGGTCGTCGTCGCAGGCTCCTCCGAGCACCTTGCTCGCCGGGCTGGAGTCGGTCAAGCAGACGGGGGGTTCGCCCGCTTGCGCACAGAACGGACCCGGGTCTCGGGAAGCCTCTTTTTTATAGGCGACACCCGGGCGCTATCTATCCTATTAGCTGCCCTTATGCCTGGGCGCGCTGCGACCGACCCGGTAGTTCTCGGGCAGGTGGCGGTTTGAACTCGGCCACAACCGGGTTCGGGGTAATGGTTTATAATCTGACTATGTCTGGATACAAGTATCGCATTGCCGCCGCCGCGCTGGCGGCGTTATTCCTGGTTTCCCTGGCTTGGAGGGGCCTGAAGGTCGGGTCCGGGCCTGCATCTTTCCCAGAGACCTCGTGGAGAGAGGCCGATGAGGCGGACCTGTTCTGAGGCCTGGTCATGAGGATCCTCGTCCTTGGCGCGGCTGGGAAAGCGGCGGCGGCGGTAATCCCTATCTTGCGCTTCCTTCCCGGCGTGGAACATATCTACCTTGCCGACCGTGATGCCGGAGCCCTCTGCAAACATTCCTCCGAACTTGCGCACATCCCCGTGAGCCTGCGTTATCTGGATGCGGAGAGCGACAGCGGTCTCAGGGAAAGGATGAAAGAAGCTGACCTGGTGTTGGGATGCCTGGGCCCTTTTCATCTTCACGAAAGCCGGATTGCGATGGCGGCCATCGCTACGGGGCGCGATTACCTGTCCATGTGCGATGACCCGGATTCCGCAGCGGAGGTGCTGGCCCTGGGAAAGGAGGCTGAGCGGGGCGGCGTAAGGGTGCTTTGCGGTTGCGGCCTGACCCCCGGCCTTTCCGACCTGCTCGCATGCCGCGCGACCTCGCGGCTCGATGTGGTGGATAGCCTCGAGCTCGCCTGGTTCCTCGATCTGGAGTCCGGCCTGGGGTTGGCTACCCTGGAGCACCTGCTGCGATCGTTTGCGGGCAAAGCGCCCGTTCGCAAGGAGGGA
Organism: uncultured Actinomycetota bacterium; assembly: GCA_964462595.1. Lineage (GTDB taxonomy): Bacteria > Actinomycetota > Geothermincolia > Geothermincolales > RBG-13-55-18 > SURF-21. Next base: position 14,699 of record CAYWXM010000052.1, on the reverse strand, counting down.
AGCCAGATCAAGGCACGGGCGGGAAGCTGGGAACAGACGGTAGGGTTTCCTCCCCCCGTGGGCATGCAGGTAGTCTCGCACCTTTCCCATCCCGAGCCCATGACCCTGGCCGGAGTTGCTGCCGGGATCGGGGATATCTGGTTCAAGGCGGGGGTGGGAAGCAGGGCAAAAGCGTTGGCCCTGCAGTCGCTGGCACGCATGTACGGGGTGGAGGGGAACGATTTGTGGAAGGCGGCGGTGCGCGCCGTGACCTCAGGGATGGCCCGCATGGCCAGGGACTCCTTGCCTGCCGCCTTGCGGGTTACAGCCAGCGGGGCCGTCAGGGGTGCTCCAATCAAGAGGACGCTTGGCGTAGTGGGTGATTACTACCGTATTTCCGCTCTGGTCATGGCCGCCGCGGTGGATGGGATGGTCAGAAACGCCTGGGAGCCAGGGGTTTGCACCCCGGACAGGGTATTGGGCGACCCTGAGCTTTTTGCCTGGTTGCGCCGCGCCGGCGTGAACATCATGGTCGGAGAGGGATGAAAGCGTTAAACGGAGTAACGGTTCCGCTTGCGGGCCGCATGAGCCATGGGGTTCCGGGATACCTGACGTTTCCACGCCCGATATGGTGTTGGTATAATTGATTGTCCATGGCCGGAGTAAGGAGGTAACTTTTAAGTGAGGATCCTGGTAACCGGAGGTGCGGGCTTTATCGGATCACATCTGTGCACACGCCTGGTGGCGGAGGGGCACGCCGTGACCTGCCTCGACAACCTCTGTACCGGCGATCTGCGCAATATCGAGCAGCTCCGGGACGACCCTCTTTTCCAGTTCGTGCTGGCCGATGCCACGGTGCCGATAAACCTCGAGGTTGACCGGGTAGCCCATCTTGCCAGCCCGGCAAGCCCGGTTGATTACAGCCGCCTTGCGGTGGAGACCATGTTGGTGAATTCCCTGGGCACCTACCAGGCGTTGGAGGTCTGCCGTAAAAACGGGGCCCGTTTTCTCCTGGCCTCGACCTCCGAGGTTTACGGTGACCCCCTGGAGACTCCACAGACCGAGAGCTATCACGGCAACGTCAACCCCATAGGTCCGCGAGCCTGCTACGACGAATCCAAGCGCTTCGGCGAGGCCTTGGCCTCTTCTTACCAGCGTATCTACGGATTGCAGGCGGTTATCCTGCGCATCTTCAATACCTTCGGCCCGCGCATGCGCCGTGAGGACGGGAGGGTAGTCCCCAACTTCATATTGCAGGCGATCGCCGGCCAGCCGCTCACCGTCTATGGCGATGGGACGCAGACTCGCAGCTTCTGTTACGTGGATGACCTCGTAGAGGGGATTTACCGCGCCCTGACGATGGATGCCGCCGTAGGCGAGGTGATCAACCTCGGTAACGACGAGGAGATGACCATTCTCGAACTGGCGGAGAGCGTGAAAAAGATAACCGGTTCCAACTCGGGCATCACCTACATGCCCCTGCCAGAGGACGATCCCCTAAGGCGGCGGCCGAAGTTGGACAAGGCCGTGAGCATCCTGGGCTGGAAGCCCGAGGTCGGCCTCGAGGAAGGCCTGAGGAGGGTGGTGGATTGGTTCCAGAAGAACCCGGAGTAAAGGGCGGGGAAAGCGCAGAGAGTAGGGAGTCACGCTACCGGGAGATAATGCTTTCCCGGCGCGACCCCACCACCTTTTACGCCCTTCTGGGGATGCGTCTCGAGGAGTTAGGCGAGGGGACCTCGCGTTTCGTCATGCTCGCTGAACCCCGCTTCTTCAATGCGGGAGGCGTGGTGCATGGTGGGGCGATCGCCTCTATAGCCGACGCCTCGGTGGCGGCCGCACTGGCGACCCTCGTCGATCACGAGCGCGAGATGATGGCCACCGTGGAGATGAAGATAAACTATATCGCGCCCGTACGTGGCGGGGAAATCACGTGCGAGGCCAGGATCATCCAGAAAGGAAGGTCTGTGGCCGTCGGGGAAGCGAGCGTTTCCGACGCTGACGGTAAACTGCTCGCCAGGGCCATGGCGACTTTCACCGTGAGGGAAAAAGCTCGCCGGGCTTAAGCGCAGGCCGGAAGCCGACACCTCCCGGTTGCCCGGCGCGCAGGCTGTTTTTCCGCCTTCAGCTGAGGATTCCCAACCTCCACACGCGGCGGAGCACCCAATCGCCGCTGCTCTCGTCACAGCTGAGCAGGTAGAGGTCGCCGTCATCCGCACGCACCCGGAAGCATACCCTTCTTGCCCGGTTTGATTCGTCTTCCTCGAACCAGCTGCCCTCGATATCCATGACCGAGAACTCGTGATCGCAGATGGTGAAGCTCAACGGCCTCTCGTTGGCCTTGAAACCGGAGTAACATTTTACGTTCACCGGGCGATCGGTCGCATCGGCGATGGCTGGTGCTGTTTGCCCCGAGTTGATCAAAACATCGCCTCCCGAACAATTAGACTTATATCGTACGTTTAAGTAATATATCACAACGCTCAGCAAAATCAACACCCGGAGGCGGATTGTCCTGGAACCCGCCGTGCCTGGAAGCAGAATCCCTGCTAACGCGGGAGAGCGGAGTGTTTGATATCGGTGGGTTTTGGGCCAAAAAGGGCGATTGCGGGATCGATATTATCCCGGATATGAAAGTGTCGTGGCGCGGAGAGGACTGGGTTGAGCCCGCCTGCATACCGCGTGTCAGCGGGGCTGTTTATTCCCGGGCGCCGCTGGGGGGTATTTCCATGAGCTTTTCCGAACTCTCCAGGTCCTTGCCGTTCCCGAAATCGGCCGTGGTGAGCATCCCGGAAGGCTGGGCCGCGATGAAAGCCTCCACCATCTGCCTTGCCACGTCGTCCGAGTACTGCACCGGCGGCGATTTCATGAAATACGCCGAAGGCCCCAGCAGCGCTCCCGACATGCCGCGGTCGATGGCCAGCTTGCAGCAGCGTACGGCGTCGATGACGATGCCGGCGGAGTTGGGGGAGTCCCATACCTCCAGCTTGAACTCGACGGACATGGGGACGTCGCCGAACTCCCTTCCTTCGAGGCGTATATATGCCCACTTGCGGTCGTTCAGCCAGGCCACGTAATCGCTGGGTCCGATATGGACATCGTCCTTGTCGATGCTGTGGCTTAACTGGGAGACTACGGCATCCGTCTTGGAGATCCTCTTCGATTCCAGGCGCTCGCGCTCGAGCATGTTCATGAAGTCCATGTTGCCGCCGATATTCAGCTGGGAAGTGCGGTCGAGCAGGACGCCGCGGTCGTTAAAAAGCTTGGCCAGGACGCGGTGCAGGATGGTCGCCCCCACCTGCGACTTGATATCGTCGCCGATGATTGGAAGGCCGTACCTGCGAAATTTGCCCTGCCACATCTCTTCCTTGGCCACGAATACCGGGATGCAGTTAACGATGCCGCAGCCAGCCTTGAGAGCTTCCTCCACGTAGAAACGGGTCGCGTTCTCGCTGCCGACGGGCAGGTAATTGACGAGAACGTCCACGCCGTGCCGGGAGAGTACCTCCGCCACGTTAACGGGTTGGGAGCCGTCCTCCTCGATGGTCATGCGATAGTATTTTCCCATGCCGTCAAGGGTGTGCCCCCTGAACACCGGCGCGTCCAGGAAGGGTACGTCGCATATCTTCACGGTGTTGTTCTTGCCGCTGTTTATGGCCTCGCCGACGTCTTTGCCGACCTTGTCGGCGTCCACGTCGAAGGCGCACACCACGTCGATGTCTCTGATATGGTAGGGACCCACGCTTACGTGCATCAGCCCGGGTATGAGGTCGCCGTCCTTGGCGTCTTTGTAGTACTCGATACCCTGTACCAGCGAGGAAGCGCAGTTGCCCACCCCTACGATGGCCACCCTTATGTTTCTCATCAAGAACCTCCTAAAACCCTATATCCATCCCCTTGAGCAGTGGGATCGCAATCGTATCCGTTAAGCCTGTATGGGCGTCACGTTCTCTAATGATCCATCGTCTATGATCAGCTTCTCACCCCCTTTTTTCTCCGCCGCAGGAGCACTCGCTCCCTCTTTCCTTTCCTGTATGTGCTGCCTCTCCTGGTCTATCATTTCCTGCAACCATACGATATCGCTCTTGAGCAGTTCCTGTCGGTGGCGGTAAAGGCCCTGGCGGTAGCTGTCCGATTCCTTGTAACGGCCCTTGCCTGCGCCGCTCATCTCCGTAAGCTTTTCCTCGAGATAATTCCTTCTCCTCTCCAGCAGCCAGAGCCTCATCTCAGGCTCCATATACTGAAAAAAGGCCAGCCTGATGCTGAACTTGTCCGCGTCGGTTATCTCGGAGTTCTTGCGCGTGTCCACCAGGAGCAACTGGAAGGTTTCCTCCCCCTCGGGGGTGATGCGGTAAACGTAGCGGTTTCTGGTCTTGGCTTTCACCGTGTAGGCGCGCTCGACCGCGTTTTTGGCCTCGAGCCTTTTCAGGCCCGGATAGAGCGAGCCGTAGCTGATCTTCCACAAGTGTCCGAGGAGATAGGAAAGGCGTTTCTTAAGCTCGTAGCCGTACATGGGCTTTTCCTTGAGGGCTCCCAGAATGGCCAGTTCCAGCACTTTACACCTTCCCCATGCGTGCGTATAATCTACTTCGTTCCCCGCTTCTAAACTATCGCCTCGATATATCAATTCGATATATCAATTCGATATATTAAACCACGCAGCTTTTTCCCGCAAGCCCCTACATATAGTTGTCCATGTGTACTAGGGTGCATATAACGCGGGGGCCGGAAGACGGAAAAATGTCTGCTACGAGATGATAATCAGGTAAAACAGGGTCCAAACACCACTCCTACTCGAGCCGCCAGAGCTTGAGGACCCGCCGTAAGAACCCGGTAGCGATGATCTTTGCGCCGTAGCCGTCCCCGATGTGTCAAGGCGGCATTCGAGTCCTGCCCGCGTTAGCGGGTTCCTCACAGCTTGCCGAAATTGCGCAGGTAACTCTCTATGTATGCCCTTACCTCCGAGGCGGGACGGATTATCCCGAAGTGGCCCTCGCAGAGGATGTCCGCCTCCAGCTCGAGGAGCTTGCGCATGGATTCGCTCCAGGCGTCCAGGTCCGAGCCGAAGGAGGCATAAAAGGGCCCGTGGATATCCTGGCCGAAGAGGACCTTGAACATGCCGTTATCTATGAGCAGCGATATGGAACCAGGGGTATGCCCGGGCGTATGTATCCAGCGTATGGGCGATGCGCCGCCCTCTATGGTCCCGCCCTCGCCTTCGAGGTGGTATTTTACCTTGGTGGGCTTGAGCTTCATCCCGTACCAGTTAGCCGCCGTTCGCCTATCGTCTCCCTGCTCTACCGGCTGCGCATCGCTTTCGTGTATGGCCAGCGGTAGCTTGTACTTCTCGGCCAGTTGCAGAGCCCCCCCAACGTGATCGATATGGCAATGGGTCAATACCACGAGCTTGATGTCCTGTGGCGCGTAACCGAGTCCCCGGAGGTTTTCCCGCAGTTTTCGCGGCGCCACTCCCGCGCCCGCATCGATGAGGACGGGACGCCCCATGTCGACCAGGTAGAAGCAGCAGTCCTCCGGAGCGGTCATGTCAGGCCCACCTACCTGGAATACACCCTCGGTTATCTTGAACGGTTTTTGCAACTCGCCTCCTTTTACACGGCCATAGAATCATTATGCTGGCAAAAGGGCAAGAGGGCAAAGCGGCTTCAAGCGGGCAATGCCGGCCCAAAGGCGCGTTGCGCCCACATTTCCGGCTGTGGGACGAGTGTTTCCCAGCGTAGCGGGACACTTTTTTCTTTTCTGGTGTTTACACGGCCAGGCGGTTTACGGAAATATAAGACTTGGCTCATTCGTTATACAGCATTCATACTACTATAATGATTGTTGAAAGTTGAAAGGAATGAAGTGATGGCGGTTGTGCACAGAAGACTCGAGTTCGACACTAAGGGCGATGCCGACATCGTGGAGATTACCCAGGAGATAAGGGAGATACTGAGGAACACCGGCTTGCTTGACGGGATATTGAACGTCTTCATCCCCGGCGCCACCGGAGGTGTCACTACCCTGGAACACGAGCCGGGCGTGTGCCACGATTTCCGCGAACTCTTCGATTTCATCGCCCCAGTCGATCACGATTACCATCATAACCGGCGGGGTGTCGACAGCAACGGCCATTCACACGTGAGGGCGGGCCTGCTCGGGCCCTCGCTTACCGTCCCTTTTGAGGCTGGAGAGCTGAGGCTGGGGACATGGCAGCAGGTGGTATTCGTCGACTTCGACGAGATACCCAGGTCGCGTTCCCTGGTGATCACGGTCATCGGAGAATAAGGAGCGGTGCCGGGAAGACATGCACGAGTTCAAGTACCTGGATGGGATGCTCCATTGCGAGGATGTGCCTGTTCAGCGCATAGCGGAGGAAGTAGGCACGCCGCTTTACGTGTATAGCCGGCGTACCCTGCGCGAACACTATCGCCGCCTGGACGAAGCTTTTTCCGGTCTCGAGCATCTCATCTGCTATTCGATCAAGGCGAATTCAAACCTGGCAGTACTCTCGAGCCTGGCGGAGCAGGGAGCGGGAGCGGACATCGTTTCGGGCGGGGAGCTTTTTCGCGCTCTCAAGGTGGGGGTACCGGCGCAGAAGATAGTCTATGCGGGCATCGGCAAGACCGAGGATGAAATGGCTTACGCGTTGCGGTCGAACATCCTCATGTTTAACGTGGAATCGACGACCGAGCTGTCCGTGCTTGATCGGGTGGCGGGCGAGCTGGGCACGAAAGCGCGCATCGCCCTGCGAGTAAATCCCGACGTGGACGCCGATACCCACCCGTACATCGCCACGGGGCTCCGGCAGGCGAAGTTCGGTATAGACATCGAGGAAGCGCAATCCGTCTACGAACGTGCCTCGTCGCTTCCCAACGTGGAGGTCGTGGGGATGCATCAGCATATAGGCTCGCAGATAACCCGGGTGGAGCCGTTCCAGGAAAGCCTCTCGATAGTCGGTGACCTGGTCAAGCGGCTGCAGGCAAGCGGCATGGACATCCGGTATATAAATATAGGAGGGGGTTTCGGCATACCGTACAGGCAGGAAGAGGTACCCTATCCGCGGGATTACGCACAGGCCCTGGGTCCCGTGCTCAAGGAATCGGGCTGCACGGTGATCCTCGAGATCGGGCGCATGATCGTGGGTAACGCCGGTATACTGGCAACACGAGTCCTGTACCGTAAACACACCGGAGAGAAGGGGTTCCTGGTGGTGGACGCGGCGATGAACGACCTCATCCGCCCCAGCCTCTATGGCTCCTATCACGAGATAATCCCGGCGGTGAAAGCGGAGCGCGAGGTAGAGACCGTGGACGTGGTGGGTCCAGTTTGCGAATCGGGCGACTTCCTGGCCAGGGAGCGGGCGCTGCCCCGCGCCGAGCCGGGAGAGTTGCTGGCTGTGATGAGCGCGGGCGCCTATGCTTTCGCCATGTCCTCCAACTACAATTCGCGCCGCCGCGCCGCGGAGGTCATGGTGGACGGAAACCGGTTCGTGGTAATAAGGGAGAGAGAGACCTACGACGACCTGGTGCGTGGGGAACGTGCCTGGGCATAGCGATAAGGCAAGCAAGCACCGCCCTGCGGAGAGAGGTACAAGCGGGAGGTGAGGAGGTATCGAAGGGTTAAGCTCCAATATCGGCATCGCATATAATGGCCAGGGAGACAGCTCGCCTGATGCCCCGTTCTTCGTCCTGGAGCTAAAAGGGGGCGACAGCCCGCGAGGGCTGGTCTTCGCTGCGGGCGTCTGCTCCGAGAGGCCTGGCCTGGAAGAAACCGAGATGAGGCGATACGCCATAGCGCTGCTGCACGGATTCTTCAAGCAGAGGGGGCAAGACCTCAAGGTCCAGGATTACGGCCGCGTGCTTAAGCGCACACTGCTTCATATCCACCGCCACGTGGCGGAAAAATGGCCCGGGGAAGGTCTGGGCCTGGACCTGGCGGTCATTATCGCCGATACCACTACCGCTTACGCGGCCCGGGGCGGCGGCGGAGGGCTTTTCATCTTTCACGAAAGGGAGGCGCGTCCGGTTTTCAGCACGGAAGGCGATGGCGGCGCTCTTCTCGGTTCCGCTGCCGGAGAGGACATAGAGGTGAAGGAAGCGCAGATACAGCCCGGAGACATCGTGGTGCTGTGCGATCCCGCGGTGTCCGAGGTGATAGGGGCGCGCGACGCGACCATCATCCTGCAACGCGCGGCCGATCCCGCCAAGGCTTCAATGTTCCTCTCGGCTATTGCCGAGCGCAAGGGCGCCAAGGGTCCCATGACCGCCTTGATATGGGAGATCCCCAATTACCAGGGAGCGGCCATGCTTACCGGAGAGGCTCCTGCCGGGAAGCAGCCGGAAGAGGAGGGCGAGGAAGCCGTGTCGGCCCCGGAAGAGGACAGCCCGGCGGACCTGGCAAAAAAACAGTGGTTGAGCAAGTGGCGCCGCCGCAAGGAATGAGCCCGTACGGTGTTGTCTGAGCCGGGTATGTGGGTTGCCCCGGTCAGTGCTTCTCCCATTTTTCGAGATAGGCTACCTGAGACAAAGTAGATCCCGCGTCGATCTCCCCGCGCAGGCGGTTCTCTTTCTCCAGCACGTCCATGGCCCGGTTAGTGATCTCCACCACTTTATCCCTGGGGATGATCACCACCCCGTCGTCGTCACCCACGACCCAGTCACCGGGAAAGACGCGCCTGCCTCCGACCTTGACGGGGACGTTGATCTCGCCGAAGCCCTTGGGTTCCCCGGCGGTGGGGGTGATGATACGGGAGAAGGCGGGAAAGCCGAGCTCTCGTATATCCACCGTGTCGCGGATGGCGCCGTCGATGACCACCCCGGCCACCTTTTTCTGGATGGCGCTGTGGGTAGCCAGCTCGCCCCACAACGCGGGCGCCTTTCCGCCGGCTTCGATGATGATGACGTCGCCCTCCTCGGCCAGGTCGATGGCCTCCACGGGCTTGGCCCAGTCGCCGGGATAAGAGCGCACGGTCAGCGCGGGCCCCGCCATCTTCATGCCCGGGCTTATGGGCAGTATTCCCTCCAGTTCCCCGGAACGGTGCATGGCATCGGATATATTGGGGGTGGATACCCGTAAGAGTATCTCCCTGACGTTCTTGAGGTCGACCCGCTTATAAAGGTCCGTCCTCACCGCCTTGCCGGTGAGCATGGCCTGTTTGATCTCCTCGGCCGCCTTGCGCGCGTCCTTGCTCTTGATGATGGCGCCGCCTACGATGACGATATCCGCGCCGCTCTCCACCGCTAGCGCCGCCGTCTCCGAATTGATACCCCCGGCCACGGCTATGGGAATGTCCACGGTATTGGCCACTACCTTGAGCCTCTCGAAGGGGTCCCCGCCGCGCATCTGCACGTCTATGGCCGTGTGCACGGCTATGTAATCTGCGCCTGCCGCCTCTGCGGCTCGCGCCCGGTCCACGGGATCCCCGACCTCGATGAGGTCCACTATGATCTCGGCACCGTAGTTGTTGGCCGCCTCCACGCACTCTTTCACGGTGGCGTCGGAAGCCGCTCCCAACACGTCGATTATATTGGCGCCGGCCTTGGCTGCAGCCTCCACCTCTGCCCTTCCCGCGTCCATGGTCTTCATGTCCGCGATGATGATGCGATCCGGAAAACGCCGGCGCAGTTCCCGGACGGCGTTGAGGCCCTCGCTCTTGATCAGGGGAGTACCGGCCTCGATCCAGTCGACGCCCCCGGCGACGGCTTCCGACGCGACCTGGATCGCCCTTTCGAGGTCGAGGAAGTCCAGGGCCACCTGCAACACGGGTTCCTTTGGTTTCATAAAAAGGATTATATCACGCTATTAGGTTGCATTTCGGCACGGGCCTCGGTTCGCATGCAGGCGGCGCCCGGGGGTGTTTTACCCCGCGGCAGGAGATTTTCGCGCCTGCAAGCCTTCTTCAGAAGGGTCGTATCCTGTTAGAATAACCATATTCGAATCATGCATGGACCTGGAGGAACACATGGCGGAAGGAAAGAAGCTCATACGTCTGGGGCAGATCGGGTGCGGTACCGTGGGCTCGGGGGTCATCCGTATCCTGAGGGATAACGCGGAATTGATCTCCCGGCGTACGGGGTGCGAGATAGAGGTGAAAAAAGTCGCGGTGAGGGATTTCGCCGACCTTAGACACGTGGAAATAGAGGAGGACATGCTCACCACCGACGCCGCAGCGGTGATCGAGGATCCGCAGATCGATATTATCGTTGAGGTCATGGGTGGGGCCGAACCCGCGCGTACCTTCGTCATAGCGGCCATCGCCGCCGGGAAGCACGTGGTGTCCGCGAACAAGGAGCTCATGAGCACCTGTGGAGGTGAGGTCCTGCAAGCGGCCGAGAAAGCGGGGGTCGACGTGGCATTCGAAGCCAGCGTGGGGGGTGGCATCCCCATATTGCTGCCTTTGAAACAGAGCCTGGCCGGAAACAAGATAAGCCAGATACTGGGAATAGTCAACGGCACCACCAACTACGTGTTGACGCGCATGAGCGAGGAAGGGCTGTCATTTTCCCAGGCTGTCGCCAAGGCCCAGTCCCTGGGATATGCCGAGGCGGACCCCAGTGCCGACGTCGAGGGAAGGGATGCGGCCGCGAAACTCGCCATCCTTGCGTCCATGGCTTTCAATTCGCGCGTGACCATGGGAGATGTCTATACAGAAGGTATATCCGGTATCACCTCCGACGACATAGCATTCGGACGGGATTTCGGTTACGCTATCAAGCTGCTGGCCGTGGCCAAGGACGAGGAGGAAGGCGTCAGCGTGAGGGTGCATCCCACCATGATCCCCGCCGATCATCCCCTGGCCTCGGTAAGGGACGAGAACAACGCCATCTTCGTGTCCGGGAACGCCGTCGGCGAACTGATGTTCTACGGAAAGGGCGCCGGCTCCCTGCCGGCAGCGAGCGCCGTGGTAGGCGACATCATCTCCATAGCCCGCAACATGCTGTCCGGCGGGCGCATGGTGGGCTGTACCTGTTTCTACGAAAAGCCCATAAGGGACATGAAGGACGTGCTCTGCCGCTACTTCATGATCTTCGACGTCCCCGACCGCCCGGGAGTATTGGCCAGTATCGCCGGGGTCTTCGGGGATAACGGGGTGAGCATCAAGTCGGTGATACAGCACGGTACGGGCAGGGAGGCGCGCATCGTGCTCATCACCCATGCCGTGCGGGAGGAGAAGCTGCGCGCCACCGTGGACGGGCTGAGGGAGATGGAAGCGGTAAACCGCATTGTCAGCGTGATCAGGGTCGAGGACCCCGCGGTGGAGGAAGTTTAGATAGCGAACAGTAGCTGAGCGATCTGCCCGTCACAAGATCGGCGGAAACGCGGCAGGAGGGCGGGCACCGCGCCGTGTTCGCCGGGAAGCCGCGGTTGATTATGGAGGAAAGCATTGGGTTCTGTATGGAGGGGCGTTATAGATGCTTACCGGGACTTCCTTCCCGTAAGCGAGAGCACACCGCTTGTCACCCTACTCGAGGGCAACACGCCGCTGGTGGAGGCCGCCTATATCAGCGAGCAGCTGGGGTGCAGGGTATTTCTGAAATACGAGGGCCTTAACCCCACAGGATCCTTTAAGGACAGGGGGATGACCATGGCGCTTTCCAAGGCCGTGGAGGAAGGCGCGAAGGCTGTGATCTGTGCCTCCACCGGCAATACCAGCGCCTCCGCCGCTGCCTACGCGACCCGGGCGGGCATAGACTGCGCCGTGCTGATACCGAGCGGGGCTATCGCGCTGGGCAAGCTGGCGCAGGCGTTGATCCACGGGGCCAAGGTCATCGCCGTGGACGGCAACTTCGACCAGGCGTTGCAGCTGGTGCGCAAGATAAGCGAGGATTATCCCATAGTGCTGGTGAACTCCCTGAACCCGTATCGGATCGAGGGGCAGAAGACCGGTGCTTTCGAGATATGCGATGTACTGGGGCGCGCTCCCGACTACCATTATATACCAGTTGGTAATGCAGGCAATATCACCGCCTACTGGAAGGGATACCGGGAATACCGAGAAGCTGGCAGGATAGGATCGCTCCCCTGCATGATGGGTTGGCAAGCGGAGGGCGCGGCCCCTATCGTAAGGGGCCATATAGTAGAGGACCCCGAGACCCTGGCCACCGCCATACGCATAGGAAACCCCGCCAGCTGGGAGAAAGCGGTCCGCGCGGCCGAGGAATCGCATGGCCGCATAGACATGGTGTCCGACGAAGAGATACTGGAAGCATACCGCCTGCTGGCTGAACGAGAGGGCGTCTTCGTCGAGCCGGCATCGGCGGCGTCCGTTGCCGGATTATACAAGAGCTTCCAGCGCGGGGAACTGCCCCGGGGGTCGCTGGTGGTGTGCGTGCTCACCGGCCACGGCCTCAAGGACCCCGACCTGGCGGTGAAAGTCGTCGAGAAGCCGAGGGCGGTGCCTCCTCGCATGGAGACGATCCTGGAGATACTGGGTCTCTGATCGCGCATCAAAGCCCGGTTTGTTCCACTTTGGAAAAGAGGTGAGGATGAAATACGTTATCCTGGTCCCGGACGGAGCCGCCGATTACCCGGTGGATAGATACGGTAACCTGACCCCCCTGGAGGCCGCGCACACCCCTAATATGGATTTCCTGGCCCGGGAGGGGCTGACAGGTACCGCCGTCACCGTCCCCGAGGGGATGACGCCGGGCAGCGACGTGGCAAACTGCTCCATCCTCGGCTATGACCCGCGTAAGTATTACTCGGGGCGGGGGCCGCTGGAGGCAGTGAGCATGGGAGTGCCGCTGGGCAGGGAGGACGTGGCCTTCCGGTGCAACCTGGTAACGGAAGGCGAAGGCCGTCTCCTCGACTACTGCGCGGGGCATATCACCACCGAGGAGGCAAGTCAACTCGTCGCATCGCTCCGGGAAAAGCTGGAGGACGAGTACACCGCGTTTTATAACGGCGTAAGTTACCGCCACCTCATGGTCCTCAAAGGCCTGCAGCACCTGGAGGACCGTTGCCTGCCTCCCCACGACATGGTGGGAGAGAAGATCGATGATATCCTGCCCGTGGGGCCCGGCGCGCAGAGGTTGAGAGCCCTGATACGCATGTCCCGGCGCATGCTTGCCGGCCACAGCGTTAACTCGTGGCGGGAAGAGAGGGGTTTGCAGCCCGCGAACATGATCTGGCCCTGGGGCCAGGGCAGGCTGTCCTCCATGCCTACCATAGCGGAGAAGTACGGCCTGGCCGGCGCCATAGTCACCGCCGTTGATCTCCTCAAAGGCCTGGGAAAGCAGGCGGGAATGGAGGTGATCGAAGTACCTGGGGCCACGGGGTACTACGACACCGATTATTCGGCCAAGGCGCGTTACGCGCTGGAGAGCCTCGGCCGCATAGACCTGGTTTACGTGCACGTGGAAGCGCCGGACGAGGCAGGCCATGCGGGAGACTGGGAAGCCAAGGTAAAGGCACTGGAGGAGTTCGACGCCAAGATCGCAGGCGCTTTTCTCGACGAAAGCGTCCGCACGGGCGAGGATTTCGCCTTCCTGCTCATGCCCGACCATTATACGCCGCTGGCGGTTCGTACTCACGTGGCCGACCCGGTCCCGTTCGCCATCTACTATCCGCATGCGGTACCCGACCAGGGCAGGTCGTTCAGCGAGAAGGGAGCGGCTTACGGGAGTTTCACTTCCGTCCCGGCCTGGCAACTCCTGGACCTGCTTATAGAGCGCTCCAGGAGGCCTTAGCGGCCCTGGTTTTATGATATATTGGTTAAATAGAGGCAGTTAGTATCGCGAGAAGAAGCAGGTGCACCTGCCGGAGTGGGCTGAAAAAATCAACCCTGTGGAGCGTGTTGGCCATGCCGCCGAGGATCTACCCGATAAGCAAAAGCCCCGTGGTGGTTGCGCACATCTCCGACTTACACGTCGGTTCCTATCACTTCGTGGCCAATCTCATGAACCGCACCATACTCGAGCTCAACGAGCTGCAGCCGGATATTGTGGTGGTCACCGGGGATCTGACCAACGAGGGCTTTCGCCAGGAATACATGACGGCGAAATCCTACCTGGACGGGCTGGAATGCGAGCGCGTCCTGGTAATACCCGGAAACCACGATTCGCGCAACGTTGGATACCTGCATTTCCAGGAGCTATTCGGGCCTCTATTCCAGGATATGGCATGGGAAGGGGTATACGTGATGGGGATGGACTCGAGTGAGCCCGACCTCGATTCCGGGCAGATAGGCAGGGAAAAATACTCGAGTATTGTCGACAAGTTCCATTCCGTTGAGGGGTTCAAGATCTTCGCCCTGCACCATCACCTGCTCCCCGTACCCGGCACGGGGAGGGAGAGGAACATAGTGGCCGACGCGGGAGACGTCCTCGAGATCCTGATATATGCAGGTGTAGACCTGGTCCTGACTGGACACAAGCATGTGCCATACGTGTGGAGGCTCGAGGATATGTACGTGGTCAATGCCGGCACCATATCCTCGCTGCGCCTGCGCGGGCATACGAAACCCTGCTACAACGTGATCGAGATAAGGGAGGACTTGGTCAAGATCTTCCGAAAGTTTCCTTTTGAGGGGCGCAACGTGATAGCGCAATTCGGCCTGGGGATAAACGAGACCCAGCGCGAGTTGTCCGGAGTGATGCGCGAGATCATCGGCTCGGATTTATAACCAACGCACGACAGTATGCATCGCGGAAGCGACCGGGCCGCCCACAGGGCGGCGTGGCGGTGCCCGTGCCTGGACGGAGCGAAGCGAGGGGAAGGCCTGG
>CAYWXM010000051.1:0-91149 GCA_964462595.1 uncultured Actinomycetota bacterium | reverse complement strand
CGGACGGCGTGATCCTCTTCGAGGACGTGCCCCTGGGCACCTACACGGTGAGCGAGACCGGGGTCCCGGCCGGATACGCGGGTGCCGAGGACCAGACCGGCGTCGTCAGCGAGGAGACGCTCACGCTCGAGCTGACCTTCGTGAACGCTCCTTATGGCGCCATCAGGATCCTCAAGGAGGACGCTGACGGCGATCCTCTGCCGGGAGCCGAGTTCACCATCACCCAGACCGCGGGCGGCAGCTACACCGCCACGGTGACCGATAACGGCACCGGCGACGGCGATCCCGCGGACGGCGTGATCCTCTTCGAGGACGTGCCCCTGGGCACCTACACGGTGAGCGAGACCGGGGTCCCGGCCGGCTACGCGGGTGCCGCGGACCAGACCGGCGTCGTAAGCGAGAATATGCTTACCGTCGAGTTGACCTTCGTGAACACCCAGGGCTCCATCAAGGTGCTCAAGGAGGACGCTGACGGAGAGGCGCTGGCCGGAGCCACCTTCAAGATCACCCAGGAGGATGGCGACTACGAGGACGAGGTGGCCGACGCCGACAACGACGGCGTGATCCTCTTCACCGACGTGCCCCTGGGCACCTACACGGTGAGCGAGACCGTGGTCCCGGCCGGCTACGCGGGTGCCGCGGACCAGACCGGCGTCGTAAGCGAGAATATGCTTACCGTCGAGTTGACCTTCGTGAACAGCCAGGTCGCCGGAGAAGTGGTCACTCCAGTGCAGCCGGAGGTGAAAGGGGAGGTCGCATTGCCCGCAACCGGCTGGAACATGCTGCCTCTGGTTCTGGCTGCTGGGCTGCTCATGCTCCTGGGCCTCATGGCCCTCATGCTGGGAGTGGTAAGACTGCGCAGAAGCTAGAAAAGCGAGCGATAAGAAAGGGCCCCCTCGGGGGCCCTTTCTCTTTCCTTTATCTGCTCGCGTTTTTAAAAGGTGCTGCAGCTCCGGTACCTGTTGCGATTCAAGGCCTCTCGCTCGGAGTTCGTAGCGCTTTAAACCTCTTCCCGGAACCTGTAGCGCCTCAGGCTCTCTCCCGTATAAGTTCGTACAGCTCGTTGCGGTGGAACTGGTCGAAGTCGTAATAACCGCGTGCGATATCCAGGCGCGCGAGCTGCGCGCCTCCTTCCCAGAGCTGCAGTGTCTTGGCGTCCCTCCAGTACTTCTCTACCTGGTAATCGCTTACGAAGCCGTAGGAGCCCATGAGCTCCATGGCGCGGTTGGTGGCATGGATGGCCGCATCGCAGCAGAATATCTTGGCCATCGACGCCCTGGAGAGCATGCTGACCGACGCGCCGTCCCCGTAGGTCTCGGGGTGGTCGTACATGTGGGCGGCGTTCACGTAGGCGTCCCTCCCCACCTGTATGTACAGGGCGATATCGGCCAGCATGGTGGCGCAGATGGTATGCTGCCTGATGGGCTTGCCCGCCGCTATCCTGTCCGTGGTGAAGCCCAGGACCTCATCGAGCGTGCCTTGGGCCATGCCTGTCGCCAGCCCGGACGCCACTATGCGCGCGAAGGTCTGGTTGTCCCGCAGCAGCTCCGCGTCTCTGCCCGGCCCCGCGGCCCGCCACTCCTCCGGCACGCGCACGCCTTTAAGCTCGAATCCGCCCTGCCGGCTGCCCCTGAGCCCGCTCTTGTCCTCGAAGCCGATGAACTCGAGCCCATCGGCCGTGGCCTCCGCGTAGACCAGCGCCACCCCCTCTTCACCCAAGCCGGGATCGGTGTTCGCAGCCACGCAATAGGCGCTGGCTAAACCGGCATTGGCGCACCACGCCTTGGCGCCGTCCAAGACCCAGCGCCCATCCTGCAGCCTGGCGCCGCATTTTATCCCCGCTCCCCTGAGATCGGGGTTCTCGATATCGCTTCCCCCTTGTGGCTCCGTTACGGCATAGCATCCCAGGTAGAGCTCTTTTTCCCCGAGAAAGCCCGGTGCAAAATGCTCAAGGACCGCCTTATTGCCAGCCTTTACCGCCGGCCGCATGGCCAGTATACCGCCTTCCAGCGAGGTGAAGAGCGAGGCATCGCCCCTCCCCAACTCCTCCGCCAGCAACGCCGTGGTCAGGGCGGAAGATAGGCCCATGCCGCCGTATTCCTCGGGAAGAAAGCCCCCCTGCAGGCCCAGGGGAAGCAGCTTCTTCTGCGTCTGCTCCACCAGCTTGTAATCGGAGCGGGTGCTCTCGTCCAGCTCCCTGCGTATGGGCATGACCTGTTCTTCTACGAAATCCCTGGTCGAGCTGAGCAGCAGCTTATCCGAAGGGCTCAGGAGTTCCTGGACGAACCTGTTCTCCTTGCGTTCTATGGAAACCTGTACCATGATCTCAATCCTTCCTGCCGGCTCATCCGGCGAACGATCCGTTTCTCAAGACGTTTCTCTTCCCGCGCCACGGCGCTCACGCTTTTCGCATTTGCTGCACATTCTCGTACAGATCGTTCTGGTAGAACTGGTCGTATTCGTAGTAACCGCGCGCCACGTCCATCTTTCCCAGCTGCACCCCGCCTTCCCACAACTGGATTATCTTGTTGTCGCGCCAGTACTTCTCGGCATTGAACTCGGTGGCGTAGCCGTAATTGCCCATCAGCTCCATGGCCTGGTTGGTGGCCTTCACCGCCACCTCGCAACAGAAGACCTTGGTGAGCGAGGACCTGGACAGCATGTACTTGGAGTGGCGCGGTCCGTAGGTCTCCGGGTGGTCGTACATGTAGGCGGCGTTGACGTAGGAATCCCTTCCCACCTGGATACCTATAGCCATGTCCGCCAGGATGTTGGCAGCCACGGTGTGCTGGCGTATGGGTTTTCCCGCCACCTTGCGGTCGCGCGTAAAGGCCAGCGCTTCGTCGAAGGCGCCCTGGGCGATGCCGATCGCCCACGACGCGCTGAAGAGGCGCGCGAAGACGAGGTTGTCGTGCAGCAGTTCCGCGTCTTTTCCCGGGCCTGCCGCACGGTATTCCCTGGGGACGCGCACGTCCTCGAAGTAGAAATCGCCCTCGCGGCTGCTGCGGAAGCCGGCCTTGTCCTCGAACCTGCCGAAGCTGAAACCGGGAGTCGGGACCGGCACGTAGATGAGGGCGATCCCGTCATCGCCCAGCGAGGGGTCGGTATTGCACACAACGCAATAGACATCGGCGATGCCGGAGTTGGTAGGCCACACCTTGGCGCCGTTGATCACCCATTCGTCTCCGTCCAGCACGGCGCGTGTGTGTATGCCCTTGCCCTTCAGGTCGAGGTTCTCGATATTGCATCCGCCGGAGGGCTCGGTCATGGCGAAGCAGGCGACGTAGGGCTCGCTCCCGAGAAAACGGGGCGCGAAATCCTCGAGCACGGTCTTGTTGTCGGCGAACACCGCCGGCCTTAATGCCCAGGTGCCGCCCCCCATGGGAGCTATACATGCGGGTTCGCTCCTGCCGAACTCGTCCAGGATGACGCAGTAGGTCAAGGCGGAGGTGAGGTTCCAGCCCCCGTACTCTGGCGGAAGGAACGCGCCCTGGAAGCCCAGCCCGACCAGCTTCTTCTGCACCTCCTCCACCAGTTTCCAGTCCCCGCGCGTGCTGGCCTCCATCTCCTTGCGGATGGGCATGATCTCCCGGTCGACGAAGTCCCTGATCAAATCGATGAGAAACCTGTCGCCGGGGCTCACCAGCTCGTGCATGAACCTGTTTTCCCTGATCTCGATGGAAACCTCTTCCATTCTCCCTACCCCCTTTTCGCACCTTCGCGATGAACAGAACCCCTCCTGTTCTGCGAGAAGCATTTTCTATCGATGCGGCCATCTATAAAGGCAAGGCGCCGTAAGTCTGCGAGGGCGGTTATTCCCGCTCCTCGGGCAGCCCGCGTTCGCGCCTGTATGGAACCCCCTTGCCCTTCTTGCCCGGCTTGACCCTGGTCGGTGGCGGCATCCCCTTACGCACGCGCTTGAAGGCCTCGACCCATGAATCCCTCTTTTTTTTCTCACCCACCGCGACCTCCGCCCGCGACCGCTACGCGACCAGGCTGGCAACCCTTTACCGTTCACCCGCGCCCGTTTCCCACATGTTCCTGCCGAGGATCCTAGCTCGGAGTGAGTATATAAGATACCGACGATGGGCCGGTCTGCGACCACTCCACCCTGGCCCTTTTGCCCTCCATCGCCTCGTAGAAGGCCGCCAGCCTGCCGGCCATGAAATGTTCGCTGTACGTGTTATCGATCCAGACCCTCAGTACCCCACCCGGGGTATGCTCTATATCCGTTGCCAACCCTTGACCGTAGAGGGGAAGCGTAGAGAGCATCTCCTGCAGCAGATCGCCCCGCGTCTCCTCGGACGGCTTGGTCAGGCCCAGGTCTTCGAGCATCTTCATGGTATAGTCCCTCTCCGCGTCGACGATTATAGGGATGACCTCGTCGCCCAGTTCGCGGATGAGTTCCCGGGTCACCAGGGACAGGGTGAACCCCTCCCAGTTGAGCATGCGTATACCCCGGCGTTTATCGATGATCACACCCTCGCCCTCACGCCACTCCATGTGCCTTATATCCAGGGGCACACCGCAGCGCGGGCAGCGGTGATGGCGGAATTCGCCGTCTTTCAGCGGAGGGAATTCCACCTCCAGCCGTGCCGAAAGCTCGGGTTTCATCTCGGTAACCTCGACCCTCAGAAGGTACTCGCCGTCCTCCTTCTTCCAGAACGAACGCAGGGGCTTGCCCTCCAGGGCCTCGAAGGCGCCGACGACCACCGCGGCCATGAGGTCCAGGTCCCAGGGATTACGCATGCGTGCCACGCCGTATTTCCTGGCGCGATACTCGACGGTGCGTGAGCTTGCCGTGCCCGTCATCCACGCCATGTTGTGGAAGAAGTGTATGGTCCCGCGCTTGAAGGGAGCTATGCGTAAGGCCATGCGTATCGCGGGTGATTCCAGCAAGGCCGCGATGACTATGCGTGCCGAATTGCGTTCCGCCTCGTAGAATATGCGGTTGACGGGGAAGCCCAGCCCCTCGGAGATGCGGCGACGGAGTTCCGGGAGCAGGTCGGCCTCGTAGAAAACCTGTCTTATACGCGCGTCCCCCCTGCTGACGATGGTGCCGTTAGGCATCCAGCGGTTCATGCGGCTTACCATTTTGGGAACGCCGCATACGCTGCAACGGCTGTACTGCATGCCAAACCCCCAGCATCGAAGCGATATAAACCGCCCCTATTCTAAACCAGTCTTTTCTTTCATCACAAGCTGGCGCTTGATAAGTACCGGCGCAGAGACAGCGCTGAACGCAGGTTCGGGAATACACCCATTGTATCGGGCGAGACTATAGTGTATATGGCATTAGCTATATCGAGCCACTCGCGCTATATCATCTCCCATGTATCAGCGTGGGCATCTCACATGCCTTGCCATGAATGGAAAACAGCGAGGGTGCTAGGGATTCCATGATATGGTAATATACTCGATATTCGAGACCTGACCCCCTTATAAGTGCGTCTAGAAAAGCTCGAGCTCCATGAACGGCTCGACGTCGCCTTTGAGCACCAGCTTTCCGCTCATGACCGCCCCCATGGGGTCGAGCTCCTGGTTGAAGAGATCGACGAAGTTCTGCTCTTCGCCGAGGACCGTGGCGGTGGGGTCGTCTACCGTGCCCTTCTGAAGCGAAAGCTTGCCCTGGTCGGCGACGATGACAAGGTCCTCACCATCGGTCACCTTCAGCTGGATCGTCTGCCCCATGCATTTGCCCAGGCCTTCCGCCCGGTCAGGATCGCTGTTCGCGGTCTCCAACAACTCCGTCAGGACTTCTTCGAGTTCCGACATCGCAACCTCCTCCTCTATGATCCCTGTATCATTTCCATGACTGCGTTGTAGATGCCATCCGCGTCCAGCCCGTATCTCTCGTACAGGTCGTCGGGCTGCCCGATCGTCGAGTAGATATCCGGTATGCCCAGCCTCCTGAACTTAACAGACAGCCCGGCCTCCGCTATCGTTTCTCCGACTGCGCTTCCAAGACCTCCAATGATGTTGTGTTCCTCCATCGTGATTATCTTGCCTGTCTCTTCCGCCGCTCTTACAATAGCCTCCACGTCGAGCGGTTTGATGGTGTGCATGTCGACCACCCTGGCCCCTATGCCTTCCTTCTCGAGCTTCCTGGAGGCCTTTACGGCAGCCATCACGCATATCCCGCAGGCTATCACGGTTATGTCGTTGCCCTCTCTCACCGTGTTGGCCTTGCCGATCTGAAATTCGAAGTCGCCCTTGTAGACTATGGGCTCCGCGCCGCGCCCCAGCCGCATGTAGATAGGCCCCTGGTAATCCAGGGAATCCACCACCACCTTCGCACAGCAGTTTGCGTCCGCCGGGACTATCACCGTCATGTTAGCCATGCTCCTCGTGACCGCGATGTCCTCGGTGGAGTGATGCGTGGTCCCCCCATTGCCCATGGAGAGGCCGGAGTGTGTCGAGATGATGCGCACGTTGAGGTTCGGATACGCTATGTCCGTCCTCAACTGCTCCGCGCACCTGAGAGACGCGAAAACCGCCATGGTCGATGCAAAAGGTATTTTGCCGCTGATGGCGAAGCCCGCGGCAGCCCCCATCATATTCTGCTCCGCTATCCCGAAGTTGAAGAACCTTTCCGGGAAAGCTCGGGCGAAGTCACCGGTCTTGTTGCTCATCATCAGGTCCGACGTGAGCACGACAATCCTTTCATCGGTCGGCGCGATCTCGGCGAGTATCTTGCCGTACATCTCGCGCGTCGCGAACTTGTCGACGTCGAGGGTTGTCCAGGTGAATCCTTTCGGCATAGCCCATCACCCCCTCTCCGGCCTGCAGGCTTCCAGGTCGTCGAGCGCCTTTACGGTTAGCTCGTCGTCACATCCCGCGTAGTGCCACTCGTTGGCGTTTTCCATGAACGATACTCCCTTGCCCTTGACCGTTTTGGAGATTATGCAAGTAGGCGTATCGGCGCTCGCGTCCGGCAGCCCATCGAAGGCATCGAGCAGCGCGTCCATATCGTGGCCATCGACCTCGAGACAGTTCCAGCCGAAAGCTCGCCACTTCTCCGCGAAGGGCTCGAGCGCCATTATCTCCTCCGTCGGCCCGTCGAGAGAGTAGCTGTTGCGGTCCACGATGGCGGTCAGGTTTCCGAGCTTGAAGTGGCCGGCGGACATGGCCGCCTCCCAGACCATGCCCTCGTCGCATTCGCCGTCTCCGAGCAGGCAGAACACCCTCCAGCCGGCCTTGTCCAGTTTGCCCGAAAGAGCCACCCCGACGGCGATGGAAAGCCCGTGGCCCAGTGAGCCGGTGGACATCTCGATGCCGGGTATCTTGTTCATATCCGGGTGCATGCCGAACGGGCTGTCCAGGTCGTTGAAGTTGTCCATCATCTCCCTGGGGTAGAAGCCCACATCGCAAAGGACCGGGCACAGGCCCAGGGCACCGTGCCCCTTACTCAAGATAAACCGGTCGCGCTCGGGCCAGTCGGGATTCTCGGGGTCGTACTTCAGAACGTGGTAGTAGAGCGCGACCACCGCGTCCACCATCGAAAGGGAACCGCCCAGGTGGCCGCCTCCAGCGATCTGGCTGAGCTCGACTATCCACTTGCGAATGTCTATCACTTTGTTCTGGAGTTCCAGCGTGTCCCGATGCATACCGCATCACCCTTCGCTGCTCTTTATCAGGATCTTGATGTTCTGCCCTCTCCTTTGCTCTTCGAACGCCTCTACGACCTCGTCGAGGGGGTATATCTTCGTGATCAACGGCCTCAGCTTGAGCTTCGGCAGGAGAGCTACGGTTCTCGGGAAGAGGTATGGAGACATGAATACCCCGCGCACGGTCAACTCTCGCGCGTAGAGGTCGAACGGCTTGATGGGCAACTCAAAGTTCATGGGGTAAACCGCGAAATAGATCATGGTGCCCGCTTTCCCTGCCATGTCTATGGCGGACTTGGCGGAATCGGTGTTTCCCGACGCTTCGATGACGGTGTCGAACCCGCGGTTATTGGTCACCTTCATGGTAGTCGCCCACATGTCCTCGACGAGAGGGTCAAAAGCCAGGTCGGCTCCCATCTCCAGGGCGAGGTTTCGCTTCGACTCCACCGGGTCCGCGACCACTACTTTTGATGCTCCGGACAGCAGGGCGAGCTGAAGGAGTATCTGGCCGATGCCGCCGAGCCCGAGGATGGCCATGGTGGATCCTTCCTTGATGTCCGCGAGTTCGATGCCTCGCAGGCAGACGGACACGGGCTCGGTCAGGCAGCCCTCCTCGAAGCTTATGGATTCCGGGAGCTTGAACACCTGCTGTTCGTGCCAGACGACCGACTCTGCCATGGTGCCGGGCGGGAAATATTCGGCGAGCTTGAGGCAGTAGTGTTCCAGGCCGTTGCGACAGTAGTCACATACGCCGCAATACCGCACCGGGTTGCCCGTCACGCGGTCACCGACCTTGAGCCCTTTGGTGTTCGCCTGCTCCCCGAGCTCAATTATGGTACCCGACATCTCGTGGCCCATGATGCGCGGCGGATAAGAGACCGGTAACTTTCCATCGATGATATGCGGGTCGGAGCCGCATATCGAGGTGTACTCGACCTTGATCTTCACGTCCTCGGGGCCGACCTCCTGTTCGGGGACGTCCTCCAGTTCAAGCACTTTCTTCTTTTTCCAAACCGCTGCTTTCATGAGAAACCCCCTTTGTGGTCCAGTGGCGATGCTGCTCGCTGTGAACGACGTTTCTTATCACCTGGTACCGTTTCGGCCGATCTTCCATCCGGGAAAGGCGTACTCGCTGTTATGGAAATTTTTCAGGAGCAAGGCCTTTTTGCAGTTTTAGATTAGCACCGCAAAGATTCGCAGCGCAATCCGCCTGTACGTTCGAAACGTGCCGCCTCACCTTCTTCATCTTTGTCGGCCTGCTCAACTTTATTTATATTATATAAATCAAGATTTCGTATCTTCGTTGGAGCTGAGCTCGCGCCAAGACGGAGAGGCATAGAAAAAGGGGGGGTTGACCATGGACAATCCAGCCATACTGAATATAAATAAAGGCCCCCGGGATTTCTCCGGGGGCCTTGGAGAACCCAACACATTTGTTCTATGGAGCATACCCCGCCACATCGTGGCCACCCGTCCAGCCGTTGTAATCGAAATACATGGGGCGCTCCACTATGATCGGTTCATCTGAGGACACCCAGGCGGATATGTCCTGGTTCGTCCCGGCATCGCTGTTGACATTCACCGTCAACCTGGTGTTGGCCTTCACCGTCCACGGCTTGGTAATAACCTGCCCGCCGGCGTTGAAGTAGCTGATCGTGGTTTGTGCGTCGCTACTCCCCGGGTTCTGCAGGCAGAGCCACTCCTCGAAGCCGGCTCTGGTGGTTCCTTCCGCAAAGAACCAGCTGGTGGCGGTGTAATAGGCCCCCAGCACATTGTGCCCCCCGGTCCAGACGTTGTGGTAGTTGAAGTACATGGGGCGCTCGGCGATGAAGAGCGAAGGCGATTTTAAGTAAACGCTGCAGTCCTTGTTCGGCCCTATCTCCACGTTTACGGATACCGTGAGGCGTTGCTTGGCGGGGACCGTATAGGTCTTGGCAATGGGGTCACCCTGACCAACCCCCAGTTGATATGTGGCGGTTACGATCAAGGGGGTGGTTCCCGGATTCTGAAGGCAGAGCCACTCCTCGAAGCTTCCATCGACAGGATTGTCTCTGGTGGTGCCCTCAGCGAAGTACCATTCCGTGTTCGGGGAGTTGGTTCCGACCACAACATGGCCGCCCGTCCAGTTGTTAACGGCCAGTCCAATGTAGTTGAAGTACATGGGGCGCTCGGCAACCACATCCTGGGTGCTTTCCAGGTAGAGGCTCACGTGTTTTCCGCTTCCGATCTGGTCCTTTGTATTGAATGTGGCTCGGGAATGGGCCCCAACGAAATCCGAGAAGTTTTCCTCTCCCTGTCCTTCCACCATGTAGTGGAAGGTGAGGTCTGCCGCCACGTCTCCCGGGTTGAGGACGGTAATGTACTCGTCGAACTCAGGCAAGGTGTTACCTTCGGCGAAATACCACTCGGTGTTGGGGGAAACGGCCCCTAGAGCATCCGTGCCGCCTGTCCATTCACCTTTGTAGTTGAAGTACATCGGCCTCTCCGCAACCAGGTCCGGGGTGGTGGATATAATCTTTATAGATACGTCCTTCCCCTCTCCCACCTCGCCGTTCACGTTTACGGTGGAGCGTGAGTTCGCGGGCACGGAGTAGCTCTCGCCCTGGGTGGTGCCGTCAGGGAACAGGTAGGTGACCTGGGCGCTCGCCGCCTGGTCGCCGGAGTTCCCCAGGCACAGGTACTCCTGGAAGTTGATACGGGTGGTGCCTTCCGCGAAATAGAAGGCGGACTGCCCTACCGGGGCCGTGCTCGCCGTTGTCGTGAGGATGCTGGTGGCGCTTTTGGACGGGTCTCCGGTAGAGGTGAAGGTCACGTTGGCCGTATCGGCGGTCCCGTCAACCGTTCCTGCCGGTATGGTAACGGTGACCCTTCTGATGCTGCTCGCTCCTGCTGCGAGTGGACCTACCGGCGTAGAAACCGACGTTGGCCAGGCGTTGCCCGCCACCGTGGCGTAATAGATATCGGCGACGTCCCCCGTGTTGGTCACCGTGAGGTTGTAGCTCACATCGGTTCCGGGCTTGCCGGACCTGTCACTGGTCAAAGGGGCTACGGTCACCCCCCAATTCGCCGGGAGAACAGGGTTTGTGCCGATAATGGAGTCAACCGTGACCGCGCCGTCCAGCGCGAGCAGGCGCCCGTTCACCGTGGCGCCGGTATTCGCCGTGATGGAAACCTGGGCCAGGATGTTTCCCTCGAAATGGGTGTTTGTTCCCAGGGTCGCGGAGCTTCCGACCTTCCAATAGATATTCGAAGGCTGAGCCCCGCCTTCGAGGACGACGTTACTGTTGCCTGCTGCCGTGATGAGCGTGGAGGCTGTCTTGAATATGAAGACCGCATCGGGGTCGCCCAGGGCATCGAGTGTGAGCGTGCCCGTTATCCCGAAAGTGCCGGCGGCTGAATCGTAGACATTCGGAGTCAAGGTCGTCCCGCCCAGCTCAGTTGCAATCTGCTGATCCGTTGCTCTTGAGGCGGCATCGTTAAATGCGTCCAGCAGATCGGCCTTGGCCGCAGCCGCGGTAGCGTCACCCAGGTGAACTTCCCCATTCACTATTGCGGGCGGCACCCCGTAGTCGAATGCGGTACCTGGATGAACCCCGACATCTCCATTGATTATGGTCTCTCCCGTGCTGGTTATTGTCGAACCGGCCAATAGCATAAAGCTGGAGGCTGACCCGAGGTCCACCGGAAGTGGGGCTGCCATGCTCGTTACGGGTGCTATGATCATGAATGAAAGCACCAGTAGCGGCGTTAGCAGCAATCCCATGAATCGCATATTCCTGAATGTTTTCATAGACTCATTCACCCCCCTTTCCCGCCAACTCTTCACGAATGAATATCGCTCATAAGTATTCCTTACCCCGTATTCATCCTTTCAAACCTCTAGTTCTACTGGCTGGCATTGATTAACAATTCATCAGGGCAGGCTTTTCGGTAATATAGCTGCGTATCTGCCTTGATAAGAGAATCCCAATGGGTGAAAGCGAAAAGGGCGTTTGAAGCTCGAATTCGACGCCCATCTGGGGCTGAATGCATGGGGCAGAGATCACCACCGATGCCGTTTTGCCGGCGCAAGGGAGCTCGATGTGACACTTGGGCTGACCGAGATGGCAAACCCCTGGTAAACAGGGTGGTGCCCGGGGCGGGAGTCGAACCCGCACGGGATAACCCGAGGGATTTTAAGTCCCTAGCGTCTACCGGTTCCGCCACCCGGGCACGTTAATTATCGTCCTCGCATGAGGCCTCCGTGCGGAGGCAACCCCATGCTAGCACCGCCATTTTCGGGCGTCAACGCGATGCGCATGCCCCTGCGCTGCCATATCCCGCCGGGGATATGAATGCGCTGAGGCAGGGAGAAAAGCGTGGCTGGATAGCGGACCATGGCAGTCTTGCCGGACTTTTCAGCCCGAGCAGGGGCTCGCGTCCCGCGCTTCGCAGGCGGAACGTATGGACATCAGGATATCGGAGGGCTTGAATGGCTTGGTCATGTAAGCCTCGGCGCCCAATCGCTTAGCCTTCTCGCGTTCCTCACGCTGGTCGCTGGAGGTGAGTATTATCACCGGTATTTTCCCGGTCTCCTCGTCGGATTTCAGCATCCGCAATACGTCGAAACCGTCCACCTCGGGCATCATGATATCCAGGATGATGAGGTCGGGCTTGCTCCTGGAAATGGTTTTTCTGGCGCTCCCATGTGTTTCCAGCCCGATGATGTCGAAGCCCTCTCCCTCCAGGATGATCTGGAGGAGACGGTGCACAGCGGGCTCGTCGTCTATTACCATTATCTTCTTGTTATGCATTCCCGTTCCCCCTGCCCCGCACGTGCGGTTTGTCTCTTACCGCAACAACAAAAGGGCGCTTTCACGCCCCGCAATACAGTTTACTATTTTCGCGCCCTCGCCGCCACGGTTTTTCAACCTTTTTCGATTATGCTCATCTTGCCGAATTGAAGCCCTGCAGCGGCCGCTGCTGCCTCAACTTGTTTCGACAATCCCCATTTCTCCAACTTGAAGCAATACGGTTACCACCGCTGTGATTCATCCCCCCGAGCCGCCCTGCATGGCGGTTATGGCCAGCCCGTCCAGTATGTCTTTCTCGCTCACCAGCAGGCGCTCGCAACCCAGCTCCCGAAGCAGTACCACCAGCACCGCCGTGCCGCCCACGATCACGTCCGCCCTGCCGGGCTCGAGGCGCATGTAACTCCTTCTCTCTTCCAGGGTAAGGGTGCTTAGGCGTTCGTATAGCTCCCCCACTTCTTCCCGGCTCAGCCAGGAATGGTGAACGGCATCCCCGTCATAGCGCTCCAGGCCCTGCCCGAGTCCGGAGAGGGTGGTGATAGTGCCCGCCAGGCCGACCATCAGGCGGGGGGAATGACTCAGGATGCGGTCTGCGTGGGGCGCTATCGCGCCGGCCACGAACTCCTCCATCCTGCGCAGCTCTTCCCCGCGCGGGGGGTCGCCGTCCAGGAACCTCTCGCTCATGCGCACGCAGCCCACGTCCAGGCTGATCTCCTCCAGGATGTCGCTGTCGCGCCCCACGATCAACTCCGTCGATCCTCCGCCTATGTCCACCACCAGGATGGGCTCCCCCCCAGGCTGCAGCGCCCCCAGGTCGTAAGTGGAGCCGAGAAAAGACAGCTGCGCCTCCTCCAGGCCGGTCAGCACTCGCGGCCGGGTTTCCATTATCCGCTCGACCAGCCTCATGAACCCAGCGGCATTGGATGCGTCCCTGGCCGCGCTGGTTGCGGCGACCTCCCACGCCTCGACCTCTTCCTCGCGCATGAGAGCACGGTAATCGCGCAGGACCGACGCGGTACGCCGCACGGCATCCTCGTCCAGGTATCCCCTCTCGTCCACGCCATGGCCCAGGCGGGTTATATTCATCTTGCGATGCAGCGTCCGCATATCGGGGCGGCCGGACTCATTCCCTCCCTCGGCGATAAGCAGGCGGACCGAGTTGGTGCCGATATCCACGCCCGCCACCCGTACAGGCTTCATCGCCGCCTGCCTTCGCGCAGGAACGGCAGGCAGTCTCCGTCACAATCGCGCTCCTGCAACCCGCCCAGGACCTCTGCCACCTCTGCTCCCACTGGGTTTTTTCCCCCGGCCAGGAAATGCGCCAGGTGGGCATGCAGGCACTTGATCCCACCCGCCACGGTTCCTCCCACTCCCTTCCGGTCTCCGAAATACTCTGCGACCTTTGCGCCCTCCCCCGTCTCCGCCGCCCACCTGTCCCTGTCCGCCGCGTAATCGCGCTCCCCCTGCCGCAGCGCTTCCGCGAATCCCTGTACATCCGCTATCTTGCGGCGCAGCACCTCCCTGAACCCGCGCGTCTCCAGCCTGGAGACCGCACGCTGCAACAGGGGGCAGGTAAGCCAGAAGAGGGTGGGAAACGGCGTGCCTCCATCCAGAAGAGGCGAGGTAGCGATCACCTCGACGACTCCGTAAGGGCAGCGGGCGGCTACCCCGACCTTTCCCCGCAGGGGCCGGCCGAGTTGCCTCTCCACCGTCTCCCGGTCCCCGGTATTAAGGGGTTCGTAGAAAGCGCCCGATACCATTGACCTCACTCCGCCGTCGTGCCGCATTCCCACAGCCGCCGGATATGCCTCCCCCGGAGCGCCGGGCCTAACCTTTAGACGCCATGAATATTTTGAAGGTCGACAGGGCCAGGTCCTCTCCCCTCTGGTTCTTGATCGCCTGCTGAAAGGTGACCACTCCGCCCAGCTCGCCCTTTTCCTTCTTCTCCGTCACCTCGGCCTCCACGTGGATGGTGTCGCCGATCTTGGTGGGCCCCACGAAACGCACCTTGTCCATGCCGTAGAAGGCCACGATGGCGTATTCGGTCAGGGGCATGAGGCCGGAAGCCGCGGAGAGCACCAGCATGCCGTGAGCTATCCTCTCCCCGAAGGGGCCTTTGGCCGCGTATTCCTTGTCCACGTGCAGGGGATACCAGTCCCCGCTGAATGCGGCGAAGTTGACGATGTCCGCCTCGGTGATGGTACGACAGCGGCTTACGTATACCTCTCCCACCTCGAAGTCCTCGTAGTATTTCACCTTCATCTCCTTTCTCTCTTGCCACCCGGAATTTCCGATCGTCACGTGCATGATTATATATCAGAGGCGCTCAACCGTGGCTACGCGGCCTCCGGTTCCCGGGCTGATCTGCGTACGGCGGAGCCTGCGAGGGCGGTAAGCGTAAAGGGCCGTCGCGGGAAGGCCTCGTTCCCTCGGTGATCTCGGGAGTGGGAACCGCGGCCGCAAAGCGCACCTTGTAATTCTCCCTGGTTGAGGTTATATTAGTGTCCCAAAATGTTAAGTGCAGGTTAATAGTCCTTCCAGCGAAAGGAGTGGGGAATGTCTTCGAGTCTCTTTTTCACCGAGGAACACGAGATGCTGCGTAAGACTATCCGGGAATTCGTCGAGAAAGAGCTGGCTCCGCATGCGGAGGAATGGGAAGAGGAGGGGATGTTCCCGAACTGGGTCTTCAAACGCATGGGCGAACTTGGCTTCCTCGGGCTGCATTACCCTGAGGAATACGGCGGTGGCGGAGGCGATTACTTCACCAATATAGTCCTGGCTGAGGAGATAACCCGCTGCGGCTCGGGCAGCCTGGGCATGGCCATAGCCGTGCAGGTGGGCATGGCCACCCCACCCATCATGAGGTTCGGCAACGATGAACAGAAGCAGAAATACCTTGTCCCGGCCATAGCGGGTGACAAGATCGCCTGTCTGGGCATCACGGAGCCCGGCGCGGGCTCCGACGTCGCCAGCCTTACCACCTATGCCGAGAAGGTCAATGGGGGCTGGAGGGTAAACGGGAACAAGATATTCATCACCAACGGTTACCGGGCCGATTTCATGACCCTGGTGGCGCGCACCGAGAAAAGGCTGGGCTATAAGGGGATGAGCCTCTTCCTGGTGGACACCGACAACCCCGGTTTCGTGGTCAACCGCAAGCTGGAGAAAGTCGGATGCCGCGCCTCGGACACGGGAGAGATATTCTTCGAGGACATGTTCCTTCCCGAAGGTTCCATGCTGGGCGAGGAAGGCCGTGGTTTCTACAACATAATGTGGGAGCTGCAGGGCGAGAGGCTTATCGGATCGGCCCTGGCCATCGCCGGCTCCAAGCTCACCCTGGAGGAGACCATCGCCTATACCAAGGAGAGGGTGCAGTTCGGCAAGCCTATCTGCAAGAACCAGGCCATCGCCCACCGCATTGCTGACCTGGCGACGAAGCTCGAAGCCTGCGAGTCGTTCCTGTACCTTTGTGCGTGGAAACAGGAGAATGGCGAGTATCCGGTGAAGGAGATCTCCATGCTCAAGCTGATCAGCGCGCAGGTGGCCTTCGAGGTCGCGGACGAATGTGTACAGTTCATGGGCGGTTACGGTTACATGATGGAATATCCCACCCAGAGAGCATGGCGCGATTCACGCCTGGGCCGCATCGGGGGCGGCACTGACGAGATCATGCGGGAGATCATCGCCACCACCATGGGGCTCTATGCCTAGGTTCGTTTTTCCAAGAGAAGGGCGCGGACTCCCGCGCCCTTCTATCGTTTAAGCTCTTTTACGGTCAGGGCAGGTAGACGGTGGCTTCTCCTCCCTTGAGCACCTCGCTGCCGTCCTCCTTCTCCGCCCATATGTCCAGGACCACCAGGTTTCCCTCCAGCTTCTCCCGTACCTTTCCCTTGAAGATCACCGTCTGCTCGGGGATTACCATGCCCCGGAACTGGCAGGAAAGCTTCTTGAGGTAACCGGGGTCCCCTATCCAGTCCACGACCGTCTTTCCCAGCAGGGCCATGTTGAAGAGCCCGTGGGCTATGACGTCGGGGAGCATGGCAACTTCTTTCGCGAAGTAGGGGTTGGTGTGGATGGGATTGAAGTCGCCGCCGGCTCCCGCGTAGATGATGGCGTCCATGCGGTCGAACTTAAGGCTGAAGGCCGGTATCTCCTGGCCCACTTCGATATCGTCATACTCGAGATCGCAGAGTTCCACCATGACCATCAACCCCCCCGGATGATAAAGGTGGCCCGGGCGCGGCACACCAGCTCGCCGTCCTGGTTCCTGGACTCACCCTCGTAGACCACGAAGTCCAGGCCGCCCTTGTCGTAGATATCCGCGATCCTGCCCGTCTCCACTATCTTGTCGTAGGGCTTGACCACCGTGAACCACTCGAACTCCTGGGCGCCGTGAACGAGCATGGCCAGGTTGAGCTTCACCTCCTGGTCCAGCAGGACCATCGCGGCGCCTCGCAGGCCGTACACGGCCGCGAAGTTGGGCATGGCGATGATGTCCCCGTACTTGGTGGTGGCGGCGAATTCCTCGTCGTGATAGATGGGCCGTCCGTCCTTGGCGGCCGAGGCGTACTCCTTCATCTTCTCGCGACCGATCTCGTATTTGATCGGCCCGTAGGCTTTACCGATCCACTTACGATCGACCATGGCCTCACTCCTTTCCTGATTACCCTCCCCGCGAAAAAGCAAGAAGATTCTATCACCGCGCCCCTTGCCGGACAACACCGGAAAGGCCCCGTGAGGGGGCCCTTCCTATTACGCTTTACGATGCCTCCCTTTTTAGTGACCGCGGCCCTGTTTCAAAACCGACCCTGCCTCCTCACAACAGTGGAAAGGCCCCGTGAAGGGGCCCATCCGATTACGCTTTACGATGCCTCCATTTTGATGGCCGCAGAACGGGCCCGGGGATAAGCCCGCGTTACCTTCTTGTTGCGCTCCCTGTTCCCGCCTGCCGCCTAGTTGCCGCCGCGACTCTGACCCTGCGTGCCTTCACCGTCGCAGGTGCCGTCGTCCAGCCGCAGCTGCTCGCGGTAGCAGTCGCCGGCACACTCTCCGCTCTGCGGCCCCGCAGCGCCGCTTCCCTCCGCCGGCTGTTCGCTCCAGCCTTTCCGGCTCTGCGTGCTGTCACCGTCGCAGGTGCCGTCGCATTCTCCATCGCATACGCGTTCCCTCAGCTTCTCCTGATCGC
This sequence comes from uncultured Actinomycetota bacterium, assembly GCA_964462595.1. Lineage (GTDB taxonomy): Bacteria > Actinomycetota > Geothermincolia > Geothermincolales > RBG-13-55-18 > SURF-21. The sequence goes on along the minus strand of CAYWXM010000051.1, from coordinate 73,567 downwards.
AATCGACGTCGCAGGTGCCGTTCTCACCGGCACAGTTCTCGGCGCGGATGCGCTCCTCCTCGCCTGCGTTGAGGCACTCGAAGGAGAGGGCGTCGCCGGCCGCGCTAGCCTCGCCGTAGCGCTTCCCTCCGTCACCTTCGGCGCACGTGTCCCGTCCTTCCCCCGGCGTCCCCGCGGCTATGGCTATGCCGGCCGAAACCAGCAGCACCATGGCTAATGCGGCCACCGCGATAATCGTTCCTCTTTTCTTCAAATCCAGCTCACCTCCTTTGGATTTCTTCGCTTTAACCCTAAATACGTCCACCGCTGCCGTTATGTACGCCATCACTTGAGGCGACAGGGGAAGGGAGTTACCGGATTCGGGTCGTCACGTCACCTTTGCGTATCGAGGGCATGGACACGCCCGCTCCCCGGCTGAAGGGCTGATTTCTGTTAATGTTATGGCAATCAGGCCGTTCATATGGGAACCTGATATCGTATTAAAGGTTGAAGGGAAAGGCATATCAATTGGCGCCCCTGGAGGAACTGGCACTGCGCAGTGCCCAAGGCGACGAGAGCGCCTTCGCGGAGATATACGGGACGTTGCTGGATCCCGTCTTCAGATACCTGTACTGGAACCTCGGCTCCAGGGAAGACGCCGAGGACCTCGCGGAGGAGGTATTTCTCAGGTGCCTGGTCAATATAGGCGGATACGATCCGGGAAGAGGCCCCTTCAAGGCCTGGACCTTCCGCATAGCCCACAACCTGCTGGTTGATCATCAGAGGAAACTGGGCAGGAGAGGCCATGAGGAACTCCGGGAGGAGATCAGGGACGGGGCTCCATCGGCTCCGCAAAGCCTGGAAAAAGAGGAGAGGGCCAGGGCTCTGAAAAAGTCCCTCGAGGAACTGCCCTCGAGCCAGAGGCAGGTTATCGCTATGAAGTATTTCGCCGAGATGAGCAACGCGGAGGTGGCGAAGGCCACGGGTCGCAGCGAGGGGGCCGTTAACGCCCTCCAGCACCGCGCGCTTCGCCGCATGGGGAAAATGCTCGAGGAACGGGGTTGGGAATGATAACGAGACGCGGAAAAAGGAATGACGAACTGGAAGCGGCAGCGGCCGCCTTCCTGGCCGGGGCGGAGTCCCCACGGGTATCGCATCGCATGCGCGAATACGGGCTGCAGAGGGTCCATGCAAAGGCCAAGGCTGCAGAGCCGGGAAAAACGCCCGCCGCCAGGCGCGCATACCGCAACCCCGCCCTGCTGCGCCATGCTCTGATCGTCGCGATAGTGGTGCTGCTGGCCATGGTCATGTCGACCTCTGGAGCCTATGCGTTATCCCTTGACGCCCAGCCCGACTCCCCGCTTTACGGCACCAAGATCTTCTTCGAGCGTGCGCGCGTAACCCTGACCACCTCGAGCGCCGCGGACATGCGCCTGGAGATGGGTTTTTCGGAGCGGCGCATGGAGGAATTGCGCAACATGGTGGCCTCGGGCAACCGCGAGGGCGCCGAGCGCTGGCTGCACGAATACAGCCGCAACGTGGAGGGAGCGGGGACGGTATTCGAGACCGTGGCTGACCGGGAGGCCCAGCATCTCTCCACGCAGTTCCAGGAGAAGCTGGAGCAACAGGCACAGGTGATGCGGGAGATGCGCGAAGGGCAGCCGGCCGCCCTCTCCGAGCCCATCGACAGCGCCTACGAGATCTGCCAGAGGGAGCAGGGACGCATGCGCCAGCGCTGCGGGCAGCAGGATCAGGGGGGGCAGGAATCCGGCGGTCAACATGGCCAGGGGTATCAAAACGACACGGCGGATCCGTCGTGCGGGGAAAGCGACTCCCCTGCCGTCGATGAATCCATGGGCGATGGCGCGGGAAGCACGGGGACCGAGCCGTCTTACGATACCTCCCGCGATACCACAACGGGCACGTCCTCGGACGTCTCCTCTGGCACCTCCCAGCCGGAAAGCGCCCCCTCAGGCGAAAGCGGCCGCTTCGTGGAGGGTGAGGAGGTAGCGGCTGGATGGGGGGAATACGCGCACGGGAGACATATACCCAGATGAGCAACTCGCGGTGCCAGGTCTTGATCTCTCCGTTTTATTTCCAGTCAACCAACACGAAGATGCTGCATATAAGCGGGCATATGTAAAATAATGATTTGGATACCAGGGTATGCAAAAAACAAGACCTGACCCCTCACTCGGGCATGTCCTCTGAAACCGTCTCCTCCTGCTCGTGATAATCGAGCACGATTATCGGTATCTCGCCCGGTTTGACGTAACCCATCTCGCGCGCTTCCCATTCCACGAAAGTATCGGTCATGCCCCATGACTTGCGTTCCTCGAGTACCGCGGTGCGCGATCGCTCCTCCGCCAGCTGGGCCTCCACCCGCGACAGGTTGCGGCGGCTATCGATAACCCGGGTTACAGGCCCGATAAGGACGTAAACGATGAGCCCCACCGCAAGAATCGCCAGGACGGCCCCCGCTATGCGGCGCCTTCTCTTTACCCTGCCCGGCACCACGCATCGTCTCGAGGGCGCAAGGGCATCGCCCCTGCCCGTTCCATTCAAGGCGCCCTTTTCCCGGATAACGTGCAGGCTGCGTGGGTCATATCCCCTGCGACGAGGCTCGTCGCGGGGGGCACGTCCCCCCTCGAGCTTAGCGGACCGTCTCATCCTGCTCATCTTTATAATATTCTTCTTTTTGACCACAATCTTATTATCTTTCATCAATAGTATAATAATAACCCATTAATTTACAAGCATTTGCCTTCGGGAGCCTCTTTCGCTCGCGGTCTTCTGGCATCGCCCGGGCCGGATATCGCGCATCTGGAAACCCAGCGGGTGAAAGTTGAGCTGCACGCCAGCAATCGCACGTGCCGCCTCTTCGAGACGGATAAGCGCCGGGGACTCAGGGTATGGGCCAAGGCAATGGTCGGGCCTTGTTTGCAACCTGGCCTTGTATCGTGGGCAGTGATAAGGTAACGACCGATCGCGATAAGGGCTGCCCTGTCAACGCACCCGGGCCTCGGCCTCCGGGCCCGGGTCTCCGGCTACCGCGGCGGGCCGGAATCCGTCCACTTCAGCCTCTCGCGCAGCGCGTCGAACCTCTTTTTCTTTGCCGGGTCAATGCGTTCGTAGGCGAAATCCGCTTCCTCGGTGTAGAAACCGGTATCCGCCGCTCCTTTTGGATCGAAGGATTCCGAGATTAGCTTCTGCCAGCGGTTGTAATTCCCCGCCAGGGGGCTCAAGGCCTTGCGCACCGGGGCGATAAAGGCCGAGAGCGGTGTCATGCACAGCTCGATGGCGTTCATGGTGGAGGAGAACTCGATGGGGTTGAGGGAGTCGAGGGCTTCCTTGTTATCCACGGAATAAGCGTAAAGCACCTCGCAATGGGCATAGGTGTTGTTCTCGTAGGGCACGGAGTAGGGGTTGTTGCCCCCGTCCTCCATGAAGGCCCCTTTCTCCATGAACTCCTGCTTGGCCTCGGCGATGGCGTCCACCCATTTCATCTGTGTGTCCAGTGTCTCGTTGCCGTCCAGGCAGGTCCCGAAGATGCCTCCCGGCCGGAAAGCGAGGGGGATGATGCTCACGCGCAGGAGGTTGAGGGTCATGAAGGGGGCCATGGGCCCCATCTTGTTCAGGTCCATTATGAAGCCGTCGTAGTCCAGGACTATTTGCTTGATCACCTTCTCCTGGAAGTCTATCTCCCCCTTGGAGCTGCCGGCCAGGACAAGTGTCAGTGGGTATGCCAGGGTATCCGCGAGTATCGATCTGATGGCCTTGGTCTCCAGGAGGGCGAAGCCGGTGTGGGGCATCATCAGCGCGGTATAGGCCACGGGGGCGATGCGGACGCAGCCGTAGCCTATCTCCGCTTCCCCTATCTTGTAAAGGGCGTCCGCGAACTCCCGGTGGCCCGGGAAGAACATCATGTAGAAGCGCAGGTGCTCCGGTACCTCTACATAGGAATCCAAGACCAGGCCCTCGCTCTCGAGCTGGGCTGGTCCCGGCCAGTTATAGAGTTTCAGGGCGCACTTGGTGAAGACCCCCAGGCCGGACAGCGCCCCCAGCGCCCCGCGCATGATGCCGCGCAGGGAAGGGCCCGGCCCGTCGCCGTTGAACCACCCCAGCCCCGACCCCGGGGTCCCGACCTCGAGCACCTCCCCGTCCGGCAGCACCCACTCCACGCCCACCACGTTGCGGGCGCTGTAGGCCATATAGATGCAGTCGTGCCCCACCCCGCTCATGGAGGTGGCGCTGGCCAAGGGCGAGCATGATGGCCCGGCCCCGATGATGTGGGTGTTGAGGCCCAGCTTCATGGTCTCGGCCTGGAGTTGGGCGCCGCTGACGTATGGCTCCACCACGGCGATCATGTTGCGCTCGTCGATGTCCAGGATGCGGTCCATGCGGCGCAGGTCTATCTGCACCACTTCGTCGGTGGTGGGGCCGGACGAGGCCCCCCAGCCGGTGGAGAGCGCCTTGAATTTGAGGCCGTGGCGGTTGCATATCCTCACCACCTCCTGCACCTCCTCGGTGCAGGAGGGAAGGATCGCCGCGACCGGCTGGGTGATCCACAGCGCAGGGTCGTCGTTGAGAAACGGCTGCCAGGTGTAACCCTCGAGCACCGCGGGCTCGCGCGACACGTTATCCTGGCCTACCGCGACCTCGAGTTCCCCATATGCCTCATCCGATATCATGCAGCCACCTCCATGTCCTGGCACGGGCCGCTCAAGCGGCCCCCGTTTGCGCTCGCTCTATACACGGCCATCGCGGCCATCTTCCCCAGGCGAATCATAAGACACGAACCGGTTTTTATAAAGCCGGCCGGGGTAATCTCAGGTGGTTATGCAGTGGATGGTGTTGGTGGTGGGCATGCCTTCCTGGCCCGCGTCCTTGACCCCGGCCGTCACCACCGCGGTATCTCCAGGACTCAGCAATCCCTCGCTCCTTGCCAGTTCTCCGGCGGTGGCGAACATCTCCTCGATGCTTCCACGCACTCCCACCAGCCTGGGATACACGCCCCAGAAAAGCGCGAGTCGGCGTGCCGTATCCCTGTCCGGGGTGGGTGCAAGGATCGGCTGGCGGGGACGGAAACGACTCATCTGGCGCGCCGTGAACCCCGATTCCGTCGGCGCAACTATTGCCGTGGCGCCCGTCTGGCGCGCGAGCCCGCAGGCCGAGAAACATACGGCCTCCACCGTGCCGTTGCTTATCCAGCGCCTGCGTTCGTCCAGCCAGCGCTCGTAGGGCAGCGCCGTCTCGGCCTTGAGTACGACCCTCCGCATGGTGTCCACGGCCTCCGCCGGAAAATATCCCACCGCCGTCTCGCCGGAAAGCATCACCGCATCGGTGGCGTCAAAGACCGCGTTGGCGATATCGGAGACCTCCGCCCGCGTAGGAGAGGGGTTCTCGATCATGCTCTGCAGCATCTGGGTGGCGGTTATCGTGGGTTTTCCCAGGCTGGCAGCCACCTCGATGATGCGTTTCTGGATCAGCGGAATCTCCTCCAGCTCCATCTCCACGCCCAGGTCTCCACGGGCGATCATCACCCCGTCCGCCTCCGCGACCATGTCCTCCAGCGCCTCGACGGCCTCCCGCTTCTCGATCTTGGCCACTATGGGAAGGTCCGAGCCAAGCCTTTTCAGCTCCCCGCGCAGGCGGGAGATATCGCCGGGGGACCTCACGAAGGATAGCGCCACCCAGTCTATCCCCAGCCGGAGGCCGGCCTCGAGGTCGGAGATGTCCTTCCCGGTCAGGGGCGGCAAGTCAAGATCCGCCCCCGGAAGGTTGATACCCTTGCGCGAGCGCAGCCAACCACCCGATACCACCCTGCAACGCACCTCAGGCCCGGAGACGGCGAGCACCTCGAGGCGCAAAGCCCCGTCATCTATGAGCACCGTGCCCCCCGCCTCCAGCGCTGCCGGCAGGACGGGGTAATTCACGCTCGCGCGTGACGAATCGCCCTCGATATCCCCCGTCGTTAGGGTATATTCCCCTCCGTTCTCGAGCCAGGCTGCGCCACCTGCTATCTCCCCTATCCTTATCTTGGGACCCATGAGATCGAGAATCACGCTGACCTCGCTGCCCACACGCCGCGAGGCTTCGCGCAAGGCTTTGATCTCGCCTTCCATGGCCTTATGGGAGGAGTGGGAGGCATTAATGCGGGCTACGTCCATGCCCGCCACTATCATGCGTTCCAGCGTCCCCACTTCACGGCATGCCGGACCGAGGGTCGCCACGATCTTCGTCTTACGCCACGCGTCCATCCTCACTCACCCCCTGCCGCCACGCCGTAAATGCCCTCGGGTCCAACGTAGTAGATCTCTTTCTCAACTTCGTTCCACGCCAGCGGAGTCCTCGCTTCCAGGTCGGGATAACGATAGATCACGCGCTCCTCGTAGTCCAGGTATTCGAGGCCCTTCTCGCCCACGTAAGCCAGGAGCGCGTCCCGGCGCGAGGGAAAGAAAGAGTAGTAGGAGGTTTCGTAGCCCAGGCCGTCCGTGGAAGCCACCTTCTTGATCATATCGGGCTGCTCGACCCTCGAAAACACCCCCTTGACCACGTCCTGTTCCTTTACGAGCAGCGGTCCAACATATATCACGGTATCCCGGGAGGGCCACCAGACGAACAAAGCTTCCCCTTCGCACTCCGTATAGTATTCCCATCCCTGCACTCCGGGAACTGCGGTCTGCAGGTAATGCCGGGGTTCATCTTCCCGGGAGGTCGTTACCGCTTTGCTCCGGGACAACACTCTCCCCCCCGAGGAGTCCCATACCGGAAGGTCTTGCGCCTCCGCCAGGACGGCCTTATCCGAGCCGTCCGCCCTCATAAACCAGAAGGTTGGTCCGGTGATGGGACTCCCCTCAGCCGCGGCAGCCGCGGAGACCGTCCACAGTATGTATCTGCCATCTGGGGATGGTATGGGCCCATTGTCGTATTCCGGGCTGGCGGTGAGGTTAACGACGGTCCCGAGTTCCACGTCCAGCAGTTGAATATCCCCGCCGTCTTCGTAGGCGAGGTGCAGGGTATCGCCCAGCCAGGCGATTATCACCCCGTTTATTTCCTTCTCGAAAGCGATGCGGCCTCCCGAACCCGGTTCGGCGACATGCAGCACGGACCTGTTGCCGCCGGCCGGCCTCTCGACGTAAGCGAGGTAGCGCCCATCGCCACTTGCCTGCATGGAGATCACCTGGGTGCCCTTCAAAGGTACGAGCAACGACCCCTCGGCCGTCACCTCCTGCACCGGGGTTTTGGGGGTTATGATCATGCCCGAGAGGATGTCTAGCATGATATAGCTGATCCCCACCAGGACCAGGCAGGAGGCCACCATGGCTATGATGATCACTATGTACCGCTTGGAAATGGGGTTTCTCCTCTCGCTCGCCGTCTCCCGCCGCCGGGAGCGTGAAGCAGCAGCCCGCCTTTCATCCCAGCGCGGATGAGCCCGGGAATCCAGCCCTGTTGCCCAGTTCCTCCTCGATGCGCAGCAGCTGGTTGTACTTGCTGACCCGGTCGCTTCTCGCGGGCGCGCCGGTCTTTATCAATCCGCAGTTGGTGGCCACCGCCAGGTCGGCGATGATACTGTCCTCGGTCTCTCCGGAGCGGTGGGACACCACACACAGGTAGCCAGCCTCGCGGGCCAGGCGCATGACCTCCAGGGTCTCGGACACGGTCCCTATCTGGTTCAGCTTGATGAGGATAGCGTTGGCCACGCCCTCGTCTATCCCCCTGCGCAGGCGCTTGATGTTGGTAACGAAAACATCGTCTCCCACCAGCCGCACCCTGTCCCCCAGGCTCGAAGTCAGCAGCGCCCAGCCGTCCCAGTCCTCCTCGGCCATTCCGTCCTCTATAGAGACTACCGGGAAGTCATCCAGCAATTGCCGGTAATATTCCACCAGTTCCGAGGCGTCGAACTCCATGCCCTCGCCCGTGAAACAGTACTTCTTATCCCTGTAAAGATCGCTGGGCGCCACGTCCAGGGCGAGCGCGACCTCCTTACCCGGCTGGTACCCGGCCGTCCTTATCGCGTCCACGATCACCTCCAGCGCCACGCGGTTGCTGCCCAGGTCGGGGGCGAACCCTCCCTCGTCGCCTATGCCCGTTCCAAGGCCGTTTTTCTTGAGCACGCCGCGCAGGGCATGATAGACCTCCGACCCCACGCGCAGAGCCTCGCGGAAGCTATCCACCCCCCAGGGCATGGCCATGAACTCCTGGATGTCCACGTTGTTGTCCGCGTGCGCTCCCCCGTTGAGGATATTCATCATCGGGACGGGTAGCAACGTCGCTTCCTCCCCCCCCAGGTAGGCATAGAGAGGCAAGCCTTTCTCCGCCGCCGCCGCCCTGGCCACGGCCATGGAGACGGCCAGGATGGCGTTGGCGCCAAGCCGGGACTTGTCCTCCGTGCCGTCTAATTCGACGAGCAGCCTGTCCAGCTCCTCCTGCGCGCTTGCTTCCATGCCCACCACGTGGGGCGCGATCTCCCCGTTCACGTTGCCAACAGCTTTCAGTACTCCCTTACCCCCGTACCTCTCGCCGCCGTCTCGCAGTTCCAAAGCCTCGAAAAAGCCGGTAGAAGCTCCTGACGGCACGGCCGCGCGGCCTACGCCCCAGGCCCCATATACATCCGCCTCGACGGTGGGATTTCCACGTGAGTCAAGGATTTCCCGCGCGACGACTCTCAGGATCTCTGACATATCAACCTCCATTGCCGAATGAAATCGATAAGACTATTCTAACCGTATTTTAACCGGATGCGGCCATCGTAGAGGCTACCGGCCGGCCAGGCGAGTCTCAGCTCCCGGTGTATCCTTCGGCGAAAAACCATTCCTGGGAGGGAGCGGTGCTGCCCTGCGAACAACTACCTCCATCCCTGACCTTATAAACGAAGTACATCGCCCTCTCGGCCACCAGCGGCGCCTCGGATTCCACCAGGGTGGAGAACTCAGCATGATCCAGGTCTGGCAGTTCGTCCACGTGTACGGTGTAACGCGAGTGGGGCTGGATCTCCGCTTCCTGCAGCACGTGGCTGCCGTCTCCGAGCATATAGGTGAGAGTGACCTTCGCCGCTTCAGAGTTCGGGTTCTGAAGCAGCAGGTAGGTATCGAAATCGCCCCCCGTATATCCTTCCGCGAAATACCAGCGGTCGGATGCCTGTTGCACGCCCATGGCGTCGTGGCCTCCGCCCCTGCCCTCATAGGAAAAATACATCGCCCTCTCCGCCACGATAGGGACACTTGACGCCACGCTGGTGGAGAACTCGGTCTGTTCCATCCCGGGTACTTCGTCCGCGTACACGGTGCTGCGGCTTTGCGCTGGCACCTCTATCTCCATCTCCTTGACCGACGCGTCAGGCAGCATGAATTCCAGGGTCACGCTGGCATCGGACTCGTTGGGGTTGGCCAGCAGGATCCAGGTATCGAACAAGCCGGCCGTGTACCCTTCGGCGAAATACCAGTCCGTGCCCGGTTCCCACATGCCTTCCGCCGCCGTACCACCCCCCAGGCCCCGGTATCCGAAGTACATGGCCCTTTCCGCCACGACGGGAAGATCGCTCTCCACCTGGGTGGAAAACTCGCCGTTGTCCAGCCCGGGTTCCTGGTCCATCCAGATAGTCATACGCGAATTGGGAGCGAGGGTATAGTAGATCTCGTCGACCTCACCCGAGTTACCCATGAAGAAGACCTCCAGGTGTGCCTCGGCGTCGTTGGGGTTCTGCACCAGTATAAAGGTATCGAAATCGCCGCCGGTGTACCCCTCCGCGAAACTCCATCGCGTGCGGGATTCCCTTATCCCCATGCACGAATGCCCCCCTTTCCTGCCGCTCCCCAGGAAATCGAAGTACATGGCGCGTTCGGCTATCACCGGCTGGCTGGAGCTGACCTTTACGGACACCTCCGAGTTCTGGACCCTGTCGTTGACGTAGACGGTGTAACGAGACCTCGGCCCTACCGTGCATTCCTCCTGCAAGGTCCCGCCACCTGGAAACATGTAAGTCACGGTGCACAGGGCTTCGCTGTCTCCGGGATTCTGGATAAGCAGGTACTCGTCGAAGTTTTGCGAGGTAAGGGAGAAGAAGTGGGTCTGCAGCCCCACCACGGAAGCGAAAAGGGCCCCGCTCGCCGTCCTGCTGCCTCCGCTGCCGTCAATTCGTATCTGCTTGACGCGGCCTGAGGTCCAGCGCGAAAGTATCTCCAGGCCGTAGAGCGTGCCCACGGAAGTATCCGCGTTCGCGTTGAGCCTGGCCTGCAGTTCCTCCCAGGACATGGTCACCTGCCAGTCGTGGTCCTCGTCCGCGGCACAGGCATCGTCGTAAACAGGGCTCAGGTAGGATATGGGGACCCCGCCCCAGGCCTCGTCCACCCCCGCAGTATAGCCGCCGCAGCACGAGCTGTATGCGGCTATTATCGGCTGCCCGCCGGAGGTTATGATCTCCCCCGCGGTGGCGTTCACCGCGGCCACGATATTCGGCCTCTTCGACGGGTCTATTTTCTCGTCGAAGGCCTGGCAGCAGCTGCCGTAGGGACAGATGTCGTACCCTTCGTCGGCGTGTTTGCCTCGCGCTATGCAGGAGAGCACGTAGGTCCTGGCCGCCACCATAAGAACCCGGAGGCCCTGCGCGGGCCAGGAATCGGGTTCCTCCTGAAGGCGGTAAAGGTACTCCCTCAGGGTATATACCCTCACCACGTTGTCGCGGCATCGGACCCTGATCGGCATATCGTCGCTGACGTAGGAGAAATCGACCCCGGTGTAGTAGTGACGGATGATGGAGTGGTATTCCTCTCCCCGCAGGGCGCGGTAATAGACGCCCGCCATGCACAGCCCTACCCCGTGGCCCCGTCCGTGACCGACGAAGGTAACGTTTCCGCCGCCGGCAATCGCCCTCTCTTCCCTGCCGGCTGGGGCTCCGGGAAGGATCAACAGCAGCGCCAGGAACGCCACTAGAGCAACCATCCTGGTTCGCTTCGTTCTTCTCGAGCCGGAATAGGGCAAGGGAACTACCTCCTTCATTGCCATATATAATAACAATAATTACCGTTACTTAACAATAATATTATCTAGCAACAATGACCGGCGTTACAAAGCTTCAGGTTTAATAATCGGTCGCCAGCACCCATACTGAAACCCTTATCCAGTCCGCTGCTTTCGTGGGGGGGAGCTACCCGAGAGCGGGGACCGCCGCCGCACAGTGTATTCTGGTATTTATAGTTAATTATGGTATGTATTTACAATGCTGCTTAATACCAGGAACTCAGCGCCAGCTGCACGCACGCGCCTAAGCTCCTGCTCTAAGCGGTAAGTGATGCGGGGAGGCTACGTGCTCTCCGGGGGGGTGGTTCTTGCTGCGGCCTCTCCAATACCCAGGAGAGCTTCGCCGAACCTCCTGGATATAAGACCTGCCGACTCGAGCTCCCTGACCGCCTGGCATACCATGTCCCGGGGCCTGCATATCATGGACGCCAGCCTTTCCTCGCTCACCAGGAGAAACGGGTTGGCTTCGAAAAAGCTCAGCACCTCGTTTTTTACCACAATGCCCGCCGGCGAATAGACAACGGTATCTTTACTATATTTATCCATAAAGCTTGAACCGTTAAGAGATAGCCCGGAATCCAGATAAGAAGAACCTTAAATCCCGTGCCGCCTTCAGCCCTTTAGAGCGCCCTGCCTGGAGCGCCATGCCCCAACTGGAGCTTGTGTTGCCTTAAAAAATATACCATAACGCGATGACGTAGAGAAGTAGCGGCAGGCATAATCCCCGCGGTTTTTTTGGCGATGCCAGTTGCGGCTACCGAAAGCCCTCGCAACCGGGGGCTTACAGCATGCCATCCTTGATGGCCTTGATGATCACCTGCGCCCGATCCTCCACTCCGAGCTTGCGGAAGATATTACGCAGGTGTGTCTTCACGGTGCTTATGGTTATACCCAGTTCCCTTCCCACCGCCTTGTTGCTGTATCCCTTGGCCACCAGCCTCAACACGTCTGACTCGCGGTCGGTAAGAGAAAGCAGGGGGTCTTCCCCGGCTTCCGCGGAGACCGTAAGGCCCCCCTGCCTCTGCAGCACCGCGACCAGGTCCCTGGCTATAGAGGAGGTAACCAGTGGGGTTCCGGCGGCGGCGGAGTTGATCGCGTTCACGAGCTGTTCTTTGCCGCAATCCTTGAGGATATAACCTATGGCGCCGGCCCGAAGGGCTTCTGCGGCTATCTCCAGATCGTTATAAACGGTGAGGATGATGGCCTGTATGGACGAGGTCTCGGGATCGTTTTTCAACTCCCTTACCACCTCGATGCCGCTGATGTCCGGGAGCTTCACGTCGACCAGCATGACTTCCGGTTTCTCCCTGCGTGCCAGGGCCAGGGCTTCCGTCCCGTTATCCGCCTCCCCCACCACCTCTATACCGCTCTCTCCCTCCAGCACGCGGTTTATGCCCAGGCGCACGATCTCGTGATCGTCCACTATCGCCAGGCGTATCGCTTTTTTCATCTCCGGACTCCCTTTTGCATATGGGGGACTGGGAACGAGAAACTGACCTTGGTGCCATCTCCCGGGCGCGTATCTATAACCAGCTCGCCCTGCATCAGTTCCGCCCGCTCCCTCATCCCTTTAATACCCAGGCATTCTCCCATGATAATCCTGTCCCGCACCTCCCTTTCCGAGAAGCCTGCCCCGTCGTCCTCGACCACCATCTCCACCCATCCGTCGTCGCCCTTGAGCATGAACCTCACCTTTGCTGCGCCCGCATGACGGGCGATATTCGACAGGGCTTCCTGGGCCACGCGGAAGATGGTCACCTCCGTCAATGAATCCAGCTTCTCGAGACCACCCCCGGTTATGAACTCCGCCACCAGCGCGTTCTCGGCGGCGAACCTCTCCAGGTAGGTAGATAACGACTTCTCCAGGCCCAGCACGTCCAGCGCAGACGGGCGCAGGTCGCCGATGACCAGGCGCAAGTCCCTCAACCCATCCCGGGCTTGCTCTTTGAGCTCTTGCAGTGAGCCGGCCAGCGAGGGAAGCCCGGCCGTCTGTGCTTCCAGTATCTCGAGCTTGAAGATAAAATCCAGGAAGTACGGCGCAAGCCCGTCGTGGAGTTCTCGCGAGATACGAATTCTCTCCTCTTCCTGGGCACTCGATGTGCTCTGGATCAGCGCCTGCAGCCGGGCGCTCTTATCCAGCAGTTCCTGCATCAACCTTGAATTGAGAAGCGATATGGAGACCTGGGTGGAGAGGGCCACCATGAAATCCAGATCGTCCACGCCGAATGGTACGCCATCCATCCTGCCGCCCATCCACAGCAGTCCGACCCTTTCCCCGCGAATCTCCAGGGGTATAGAGACGACCTCGCCCTCGGTCTCCTCCCGCCAGCGGTATTCCCGTACCTTTCCCTCTCCCTCGTAAGTCCGTATAATCCCCAGGCGCATGAAATCCAGGTTGCACGAGCCCCGCCATATCCTGTTACCCATTACCCAGTAGCCGGAAAACCTTTCGCTATCGCAGTATAGGGTGCAGGCGCTCCCCCAGTCCAGCATGTGCACGTCTTCCCTGGTATAATCGTTCAACCTGTCCGCGAGATGGCTTTCGTCCGAGGAATATCCCACCACCTTGTATCCCCCGTCTCCAGATATCATCAAGGCGCACGCCGAAAGAGCCATGGACTTCCTCACCTTGTCCACTACGCTCTCGGCCAGTTCGTCCAGGTTGCTCACCGTGCGTATGGAAAGGCCCAGTTCCTGCAGCAGCCTGGCCTCCTCGAACTCGCGGCCGTATACGTAGCGTCCGGCCAGTTTTCTCGCCCACTCCAGCTCCGCATGGTAAGCGATCATGAAGGGGACGCCGGTCAGGAGTAACAGCGCATAGGTAATCCACTGGAAACCCAGTCCCAACCCGTAGAAATAGAACGCAAATAACAAGGATACCACGGTCAGGTTGAAAGCCATCACCGCGGCATGCGCCATCGCGTTCCTGGTCACCGAGCGGATATCGATGAACAGCCCGTAGTGCAGTATCCCCAAGGCAAGCATGGACACGAAGATCAGGCTGGCTTGAGGGGTGGTTATTGTCCGGTTGAGTTCGAAGTTCTGTATGGCATTGGCCACCAGCATCGGCACCGGGGCCAGCCCCAGGATGAGCAGGCCTTTGCGGGCGACCTTGACCTTGCTGCGGTGGCGTTCCCACAGAAAGATCAACGTAGATGCGATGATCTCCACGAAACCGAGAGCGGTCAGGAGCCAGAAGAAGGGCGTCCGCACCACGTTCACGCCCTGCCCCTGTTCGATGAGATAGTAAGACGAATATACGGTTCCCGTGGTGTAAAGGAGGACCAGCCCCAGCAGCCAGGGAGAATAGAGGGCGATGATGACCGAAACGGCCCCGTGTTTGCGCTGCAGGACAGGCTTGGGGTGCGGAAAATAAAGGGCCAGCAGAAGATAGGTGGGGATGAGCGGCATCTCCCCCATGCCCTGGAAACGGGTCCAGAAGATCTTGCCGCCCAGGTCGGTCGCGGTCATGGTCATGGCCTCGCCCAGTGCCCACGTGGCCATGAAGATGGAGATAAGAAAAAATATGATGTTGACCGTCTGGCGCCTGCCCTTCAGGAACACGTATAGCCCTATAGACAGGCTGATCAGGCCGGAAGCGGTAGTAATCGCACGCGACAGTTCATCTACCATAACGGGATTATACCATTATTTTCCCGGCCCCATGAGCATAAAACCGCTGTTTGCACAGGGTTTTTTCCTTGTTGAAGGGGGCCGGATGGGTAGCGGGGCGGAAAAACCCCCTCGTCCGCCCGGGGATATCTCCCGCAGTGCTTGAGGGCTGGTTAACGCACATGGCTCTCGCCGGTCCGGGGCTTTGTAGAGGCGCCAGGACTTGCCATGATCCCACTTCCCGTCACTGCATCCGGGATCGCGGTCTGGAAAGCGAAACAAGGGACGCCGGCATGCCCTTTCAGTCCTGGCGGTTGAACTGCAGGACCGCGATGAACACGAGGAATACCCCGAATGCGAAGATCACCAGCAGGTCGAGGCTCAAGGGATAAAACTGCACCTGCAGCTGGCTCGCCTGTGGCAGCGACGCCTTTGCCTGTGACAGCCAGGACGTGAATTCCGGGTTCGCCAAAAGGCTTGCGGGGATCTCAGGCAGGCCCATGGAGGCCGTCGAGGTTATTTCTATCCCCTTCAGGGCCACCCCGCGCACGGCGTCGACCGCGTAGGTCATGGGATTGATCTTGGTCAGCACCTCCATCCAGCCCGGCAGGTTCTGCAGGGGGAACATGGCCCCCGAGAGGAAGAACATGGGCAGCAGCACGAAGTTCATGATGATGGGGAAGGCCTCCATGGAGCGCATGCGGGCCGCGAAAGCCACCCCGAAAGAGGTCAGGCTGACGGAGAGCATGAACATTATCACCAGCATCAGCGCCAGTTTGCCCAGATTATAAGGGATACCCACCAGGGGCATGAACAGGAGCAGGAGGAAGCCCTGCATCAGGGCCGTGGTGGCGCCCCCGAACACCTTTCCCACGGCGATCGACGAGCGTGGTATCGGGGCCACCAGCATCTCTTTCAGAAACCCGAACTCGCGGTCCCAGATGATGGATATGGCCGAGAACATGGAGGTGAAGAGCACCGTCATGCACAGGATGCCCGGGAACATGAAGGTCACGTACTTAGTGTCCCCGCTGCCGAAAGACTGGAAAGCGGACTCCAGGCCCGTGCCCAGGATAAAAAGGTACAGCAACGGCTGGGTGAAAGCCCCTATGAGGCGGATGCGGTCGCGGAAGAAACGCTTCACGTCCCGCAGCCAGGTTATATAGATGCCCGTCCCGAGCTTGGCCAGTTTCCTGCCCGGGCTCTCCGCCGCAACCAGCGTTCTCGCGTCCTCCATCCCGTCCACCTATCTCCTTGCCGATCCCCTGAAACTGCGCGCGAAGGCTCGCAGATCCGCCAGGCCGTCGGCACCCTCGGGACGTATCTCGCGCCCGGTCAACTTGAGGAAGACGTCATCCAGCGTGGGCCGGTGCAGGCTGATGGAATTTACCGGCACCGGGAAATCCCTGATAAAATGCGGTATGAACTTCTCCCCGCTCTCCACTTCGAAACACAGGCACTCGCGGTCCTGTATCATGGTCACCCCGAAATCCTCTATGAGCGCCCTTTCCGCCTCCTGGTCGTCGTCGGTGGTTATCTTCACCACGTCCCCGCCCACCTGGTTCTTGAGGTCCTCGGGCGTGTCCAGGGCGATGATCTCGCCGTAGTCTATCACCGCTATACGGCTGCAGTTCTCGGCCTCGTCCATGTAATGTGTGGTCAGGAAGATGGTGATGTCGTGGCGCTGCTTTAATTCGTGGATGTAGTCCCAGATTGAATTGCGGGTCTGGGGGTCCAGCCCGATGGTGGGCTCGTCCAGGAAAAGGACCTTGGGATAATGCAGAAGCCCGCGTGCGATCTCCAGGCGCCTCTTCATACCTCCGGAAAAGGTCTGCACGCGGTCCTTCTCCCTGTCCAGCAGTTCGACCATCTCCAGCACCTCGTGGATGCGCTTTCCCCTTTCCTCCTTGGGAACGCGGTAAGCGTAAGCGTGGAACTCGAGGTTCTCGCGGGCGGTCAGGCGGTCGTCCAGCGAGGGGTCCTGGAAGACCAAGCCGATGGATTCGCGCACCCTTTCCCTGTCCCTCACGACGTCGCGGCCGTCGAGCACCGCGCTACCCGAGGTCGGCTTGAGCAGCGTGCACAGGATGTTTATGGTGGTGGTCTTGCCCGCCCCGTTGGGTCCCAGGAAACCGAAGATCTCGCCCCTCTCCACCTCGAAGGATATTCCTTTGACGGCGGTGAGGTCCCCGTACTTCTTTACCAGGTCCCTTACATCGATTATCGAGTCCATATCAAACCTTTAGCATTGCTAACAATATTGCAGAATTATAGTCTCCCACGGCTGGACTGTCAATAACGCGAGCGCCCCGAGCGCAACCGGCCGCGAGGCGCCTGGCAAATGCATCATGCCGCTCCCATTGAAGCGTATAGCCCTGTAAACCCCCTGGTTTTCTAATTTGCACTATTTTAACAGCTTGGTAACATATTTGTAACATCTGAGCAAGCAATTGCGTCCAACCTGGTTCTTGATGGGGTAAATCGCCTGCTCAAGGCTTTTTTGTCAGCTATATATCGCCAATTCGAGATATTATTCACTATCGCAGGCCGCATTTCCTCCATCAGGGTTGAAGTACTCCGAGCGCGCCTGTGCCGCCCTCCTTTTCGGACCAGTACATGGCTCGTTCCACGACCAGTGGTATGTCCGAAAGGACCTGAACGGAGGCGTCGCGCGAGGGGTCCACCTCGTTGGCGTGGACCGTGACGCGCGCATTCCCCGCCACATCTACCCCGTAACCGTAGGTGCTGCCGTCCGTGCGCATGAACACCAGGGTTGCATGGGCCACACGGTCCGTGGGGTTGGCCAGGAGCACGTACTCGTCGAACCCCCAGGCGGTGCTGCCCTCGGCCAGGTACCAGTTGCGCGCCGCCGTCGCCGAACCGGTGCTGCAATGGCCGCCCGCCCTGGCGCGAGAACCCCTGGGCCAGTACACGGCCCGTTCCACGATCACCGGCTGGTCGGCCCGCGCGAAGACGGATACGTCGCTTCCCGGCACCACATCCGCGACGTCCAGGGTGTAACGCGAGAGCGGTTCCACCGTATGCACCTCCCGCACCAGGCTTCCTCCCGTCTTCATGAAGGTAAAGGTCACGCTGGCCGGGGCCGCGCCCGGGTTCTGCACCAGCACGTAGGTCTCGAAGCCCCAGGCCGTTGTGCCCTCCGCAAGATACCAGGTAGCGCAACCATCGGTTACGCCCAGGGTTGCGTGGCCGCCGTCCTTCCCATTCCAGTACATGGCCCTTTCCGCCACCACGGGCCTGTCGGCATGCACGTGGGTGGAAACGTCGCTCCCCGGCACGAGGTCGTTCACGTTCAAGGTCAGGCGCGAATATGCAGGCATATGGTAGTCGAAGTGCTGGGTGGCGCCGCCCGGCTTCATGAACGTCGCACTTACCGAGGCGGGAACGGCACCCGGGTTCTGCACCAGCACGTAGGTATCGAAGCCCCAGTTGGTAGTGCCCTCGGCGAGGTACCAGTCGGTGTCCGGGGAGTTCGCCCCCACTGCGACGTGGCCCCCCGTATCCCCTCCCCAGTACATGGCCCTTTCAACCACCACGGGCCGGTCGGCATGCACGTGGGTGGAAACGTCGCTCTCCGGTACGAGGGAATTCAACGCTATGGTGAGCCGGGAGCTGCCGCCCATGTTATAGGAGTACTGCTGGGTGGATCCACCCGGCTTCATGAAGGTAACCTGCAGCGAGGCGGGGTTGGGGTTGGGGTTCTGCACCAGCACGTAGGTCTCGAACCCCCATGAGGTCGTGCCCTCGGCCATGTACCAATCCTGTGAAGGGCGGGGCTGGCTCTGGTTGCGATAGACGGTTATCGCGTGTTCTCCATCGCATGTTCCGCTGGAATCGATGGCTTTTACGGTGATGGTGTGGGTCCCTTCCTCCAGCTGGCTGAGGTCCCAGGATGTAAACTCGTGGCTGATGGTGCCCGCCGGAGTGGGATCCGAATAAGGCTCGACGAGTTCTCCATCCAGCCACAACTCCATGTATTTTACCGGCACGTTTACGCTGGTGGCAGTGGCCGACACCTTACCCGATTCGGGGTAGGCGAAGTCCTGCGGAGAGGTCACCATGACCAGGGGCACCCTCAAGGCCTCGTATACGTCAAGCAACCCCCAACCGAATTCCTCGTCGTATCCGGGATCGCCCAGGTCGCGGGCGCTGTCCTTGAGCCTGCGCCACACCTGTTCGGGCGTGGAGCCGGGGTATTCCGCCAGCAGAAGCAGCGCCGCCGCCGCTACGTGCGGAGCGGCCTCCGACGTCCCCCATCCCAGTTCATAATGATCGTCCGGCCAGGTGCCTAAGATACTCGCTCCCGGCGCCGCCAGGTCCACCGATAGGTTATGGTTGGAGAACGATGAGCGGTTGCCGTTCGAGTCTATGGAGCCGACACCGATGACGCCGGTCAGGGCGGCGGGATAATTGACGCGCGTAGTGCCCTCGTTTCCCGTCGCCGCCACCAGCACGCAACCCGCGGAAGAGGCGAAATCCACGGCATCTGCCATTTCCTGGGAATAAGTGGAGGAGGTCAAGCTCATGTTGATCACGTCGGCCCCGTAGCTCGCGGCATGGTAGATGGAATTGATCACGCTGTCCAGGTAGCCCTCGCCGTTAGACCCCAGGGCCTTGAGGGGCATCACACGCGCCTGCCAGTCCAGGCCCGCCATGCCGATGCCGTTGTCCGTATTCGCGCAGGCCATTCCGGCGACCATGGTGCCGTGCCCGTTGTCGTCCCGGGGATCCGAGTCGCCGTTAAAGTAATCCCAACCGCCGGTGCGCCGCCCCAGAAGGTCCTCGTGAGAATAATCCATGCCCGTATCTATGACCGCCAGGGTCAGTCCGGCTGAGCCTGCCTGCAGATCCCAGGCCTCATCTGCGTTGACCCCGTAAGCTCCGTCCAGGTTCCACTGCCGGTCGTACAGGAGGTCGTCGGGGATCGTGGCGGTGGCCTTGAAGATTATGTTCGGCTCGGCGGCCTTGACCAGTGGGGACGCCGCGAGCGCGCGTGCCGCCTCCAGCTCGTCACACCCCGGGCGCAGGCTCAGCCTTACCGCCATCTTCTGGGGGCTGCCTGCGAAAGCTGAAAGCGTTCTGCCCGCGTCCTCCTCCAGCATGTTCTCGAACTTACCCATCAGCTCCTTCAGGTTCTGCGACGAGGGGTTCTCGAGCACCACCACGACCTCCCCCGGTTTAAAGCTGCCGGAGGGGTAGTGCGCCCGATCGAGGCGTTCGATAAGTGCTCTCCTGGATGATGCGATGATCTCCTGCCGCGAAGCGGGGAGGGCCATCCCCGGCAAGGCGCCGAGACAGAGGAGGGAAACGATGACGGCCGCCGTTGCAACGCGCAGGAGAGTCCCGGGCATCTCGCTTTTCCGCAATATACGCACCTCCGTCAAGCTGTCTGCATGCGGGCAAAACGGGCCGGTCTCTGTCGTCATTCCTCTACCGTATCCCGGCCGCGCTTTGCGGACGGCCATAGTTATTATGCCTTTATAAACGTCCGCGCACCATGACTATATCGTCCGCCGCGCGGGATTCCTTTCGCCCTTATCCGCCTATGCCCCAAAAGACCTTCCGGCCAGGCGCTTCCACCTCCGGGGCCAGAGATCGCCGACCGGGAAAAACCCGCGCGCGAGGTCGACATCTTTTCACGCACGGGCCTTGATCCACGGAGATCGAATGCCGTTTTATCCGCCAGGCCGGGACTCAAGAGCGTCTTCGACGTGCCGTGGGGCCGTATGCCATATGCGGGTGGTTGAAGCCGGAAAACGCCAGTCGGCCCATCCCGGTATCAGGACAGGTGATTGCCGTATTCGTCCTCGATGCCGACGCGGGCGATCTCGGCACCGAGGCGGGAAAGTTTCTCCTCGATGTTCTGGTAGCCACGGTCTACGTGATGCACGTCGATGATATGCGTCTCTCCCTCCGCCGCCAGGCCTGCCAGGACCAGGGCGGCGCCAGCGCGCAGGTCGGGCGCGCAGACCTCTGCGCCGCTGAGTGCCCCCATCCCTTTGACGATGGCATGATGGCCCTCGATCCTGATATCGCATCCCATGCGGTTGAGCTCGTCCACGAACATGAAGCGGCTCTCGAAGACGTTCTCGGTGATAACGCTGGTGCCCGCGGCCATGCTCAGGAGGACCATCATCTGCGGTTGCATGTCTGTCGGGAAGCCCGGGAAGGGAAGGGTCGCCAGGTCCACCGCCCCATACCTGCCGCCGCCTCGCACCAGCAGCCTGTCCTCTTCCTCCTCGACCTCCACGCCCACCTCGCGCAGCTTTTCGAGCGGCAAGCCCAGATAGGATGGGTCGATGCCGCAGACAGCGACTTCTCCCCCGGTTACCGCCGCCGCCACGGCCAGGGTGCCCGCCTCTATGCGGTCGCCGATGGCCTCGTGCTCCGTGCCCTTCAAGTGCGCCGGACCCGTGACCTCTATGATGGGCGTGCCCGCGCCCTCTATCTCCGCTCCCATGGAAGAAAGGAAGGAGACCAGGTCCTGTATCTCCGGCTCGCGGGCGGCATTCTCTATGACCGTGCGCCCCTCGGCCCCCACGGCGGCCATGAGCAGGTTCTCCGTAGCGCCAACGCTGGGGAAATCGAGCAATATGTGCGTGCCCTTGAGGCGCTCGGCGCGCGCGTGCACGTAGCCGTGCTCGCTGCTTATCTCCGCCCCGAGTTCCACCAGGCCCTTGAGGTGCATGTCTATCTTGCGCGAACCTATATTGCATCCCCCGGGGATGGCCACGGAAGCCTCGCCCCAGCGGGCGACCAGGGGCCCCAGCACGATAATGGATGCGCGCATGCGCCGCACGAGCTGGTAGGGGGCTTCTCGGGACGGGAAATCGCCGGAGCGTATCCTGAGCCCCTCGCCTTCCCATTCCACCTCCGCACCCAGGCGCTTCAGCACCTCGACCATTATCTCGACGTCAGTGATGCGGGGGACATTACGTATAACGCATTCTTCGGGGGTGAGCAGGCTGGCCGCCATCAGTTTGAGCACCGAGTTCTTGGCTCCGCCCACCCTGACCTCCCCCCGCAGGGGTTTTCCTCCCACGACGACGAACTTGCTCTTTCTCATACCGAAAATGATACCACCTGCCGCCATCACCCGCCCGTCTGCGCACCCCCACCCTCTCCCAAAACCGCTACATGGGATCACGCGTTGCGTTTCGCGCCTTTGGTGCGAAATGTCAAGGCTGAGCCCTTACCCACCTCCCAAAGCGGAGCGACGCGCAGCGCTGTGTGCCAGGATTTATCCTGGCCCCACATCCCATTACTTAAGACTAACGTCTAAGCGAGGAGATCTAGCACAATGAAACGTGTGTTTATAGCGAAACGTGCAATAAAGCGGTTAAAAAGAAAACACCGCCCGGGTGTTGCCTATATATAAAAACACCTGGTGTGACAGGCGCTCGGGCAATGCCTCCATCTGCGCTGATACCTTGCCGAGAAGCGGGGGTCAGTCCGAAGCGACCTTCGCTAGCAACACCCGATAGCCTGCATCGCGAAAGCGACAGCGGCAACCGAAGGTTGACGCGACGGTGTCCAGCGCCATGACGCGTCCGCGCGGCATGGCCTGGCACGGATACGTTGGGGAGAAGTGATTGTCCCTAGCCTCGCAACCTCTCCATGCGTGCGGCTTCCTTGCGCTGCAGGGCCTTCTTCACCTTCTTGAGGCGGAAGATGTCCTCGCGCGCGCGCTCCTCGAGGCTCATCTGGATGAACTTTATCTGCTCGTCGTAATCGGGGATGACGATGTTCTCCAGGGCATTAACGCGCCGGTTGGTCTTGCGCAGCTCCTCGCCCAGGCGGCGCAGGCGCGTCTCGATGTCCGCGGACTCTATGATCACGTCTATGATCTCCTCGAACTTCTCCGCCGCCGCGTCCACCCGGCTGGATACGCCGGTTATCCCATATCCGCGCTTGAGCACGTTGCGCATGGAGCTCTGCCCCTTGCGTATCACCGGTATGGGCACCCCCATGACGTGGGTACCCGTGATATCCACCAGCACCTCGCCCTGGGAAGCGTATGAAGCCGAGCGCACCTCCGGCCCGCCATCCTTGGCCTTGGCCATGGCCAGGTCAAACTGGGCGTCGGAGGTGACCCGCTCCAGGCGCAGCGAAAGGCGCATGGTCTCGTCGATGATGGGCATGAACTCCGCGAGCAGGGCGTCCCGCTTGCGTTTGAGGAGGTTCATCCCCTGGTCCGCGAGGGTGCGGTTAGCCTTGCGCTTGAGCAGCTCGCTCCTTGTCGGATGGACTTGCTCCATATCTTCCTCTCGTTATAATCCCCTCGACCCGATCAGGCTTCTGAAGCGCTGAACTCCTCCGCCGTCTGGGGATCGTAATACTTGTCTACGTACTCCATCTTGAGACGCTTGATGGAATCCCTGGGCATCATGCTGATGAGCTTCCAGCCCAGCTCGAGGGTCTGCTCCAGCTCGCGGTTCTCATCCTTCTGGTCCAGGTAGTTCTGCTCGAAGGCGTCCGCGAACTTGAGGGCCATGCGGTCTATGTCCGTGAGGGCCTCCTCGCCCACGATGGCCACCAGGCGGCGCAGGTCCACGCCCTCAGCATAGTATGCGTAGAGCTGGTCGGCGACGCCGCGGTGGTCTCCGCGCGTGCGCCCCTCGCCAATGCCCAGGTTCATGAGGCGCGAGAGGCAGGGCAAAACATCGATGCACGGGAAGATACCCCGGCGGTGCAGGGTGCGTGAGAGCACGATCTGCCCCTCGGTGATATACCCCGTGAGGTCGGGGATGGGGTGGGTGATGTCGTCGTCGGGCATGGCCAGAATGGGCACCTGGGTGACCGAGCCGGGCTTGCCTTTGATGCGCCCCGCCCGCTCGTAGATGGAGGCCAGGTCGGTGTACATGTACCCGGGGTAACCGCGCCGGCCCGGCACCTCCTCGCGAGCGGTCGAGATCTCGCGCAGGGCCTCGCAATAGTTGGTCATGTCGGTGAGGATGACCAGCACCTGCATGTCGTGCTCGAAGGCCAGGAACTCCGCCACGGTAAGGGCGCAGCGCGGGGTCTGCAGCCTCTCCACCGTGGGGTCGTCGGCCAGGTTGAGGAAGAAGACCACGCGCTCCAGGGCCCCCGAACGCGCGAAGCTATCCTGGAAGAAAGAGGCCTCGCGGCGGGTGATGCCCATGGCCGCGAAGATGATGGCGAACTCCTCTCCTCCCAGTATCCTCGCGTTTCTGACTATCGCCGCGGCCAGCTCGTTACCGGGAAGGCCGGCTCCCGAGAATATGGGGAGCTTCTGCCCGCGCACCAGGGTGTTCAAACCATCGATGGCGGAAACGCCGGTCTGGATGAAGTCGCGGGGCTCCTCCCGGCTCCAGGGGTTGATAGGCGAGCCGGAGATCTCCCGCTCCTCCTCCGGGAACACCTCGGGGCCCCCGTCGATGGGCTGCCCCATGCCGTTGAGGACGCGCCCCAGGAGGTTGGTCGAGCAGGGCATCTTGGCTACCTCTCCCCGGAAACGCACGTTGGTCCTGTCCACGTCGAGTCCCGCCGTGGGGCCGAAGACCTGCACCACGGCCAGTTCGCCCGAGAGCTCGATGACCTGGCCGTACTTGGTCGAGCCATCCGCGGAGTGTATTTCCACCATCTCATTGTAAGAGGCGCCCCTGACCTTGCTCACGAAGAGCAGGGGGCCGGCGACCTCTCCTACCGTGCGGTATTCCGTCGTGGCCAGGAAAGCACTACCGTTCGACATCTTTTATCTCCCGCTTCCTATTATTACCATTCGCCCAGCGATTCGAGTTCCCGCCGGACCCTGTCCACCAGTTCGGATATCTTTTCCTCCGCCTCCTCGGACGGGATCTCCTTCATGCGCGCTATCTCGTTCTTGATGGGGTGCTCGGTGGCCTGCCGCAGCGGCACGCCCTGCACCAAAACCTCCTCCAGGCAGTCGTAATAGGTGAGTATGACCTTGAGCATCAGGTACTGCTTGCGCAGCGAACAGAAGGCGTCGGTGTCGGAGAAGGCGAACTGCTGCAGGAAGTCCTCGCGCAGCATGCGCGTGGTCTCGAGCACCGCCTTGGCGAAGTCGGGCAGCGCGTCGGGCCCTACCAGCTGCACGATCTCCTGCAGCTCGACCTCCTTCTGCAGCAGGCTCATGGCCTTGTCGCGCAAGGTCCTCCATTCCTCGTCCACGTTCCTGAGGTACCACTCCTGGATCTGGTCGAGATAGAGTGTGTAGCTCTTGATCCAGCTGATAGCCGGGAAGTGGCGGCGGTAGGCCAGCGAGGTGTCCAGCGCCCAGAAGGCCCCGGTGATGCGCAGGGAGTTTTGGGTCATGGGCTCGGAGAAGTCGCCGCCGGGGGGCGAGACCGCCCCGATGGCGGTGATGGAGCCCACGCGCTCATCGCTTCCCAGGCAGACCGCGCGACCGCAGCGCTCGTAGAAGTCGGCCAGGCGGGTGGCCAGATAAGCGGGATAGCCCTCCTCGCCGGGCATCTCCTCCAGGCGTCCGGAAACCTCGCGCAGGGCCTCTCCCCAACGCGAGGTCGAGTCGGCCATGAGCGCCACGTTATATCCCATATCGCGGTAATATTCGGCCAGGGTGATGCCGGTGTAGATGGAAGCCTCGCGGGCGGCCACGGGCATGTTCGAGGTGTTGGCCACCAGGATGGTGCGCTGCATCAGCGGCACCCCCGTCTTGGGGTCGATGAGGCTCGGAAACTCCGCCAGCACCTCGGTTATCTCGTTGCCCCTCTCTCCACAGCCTATATAGATCACGATGTCGGCGTCCGCCCACTTGGCCAGGGTGGTCTCGGTCACCGTCTTGCCGGTGCCAAATCCCCCGGGGATGATGCTGTACCCGCCCTGGGCGATGGGGAAGAAGGTATCCAGGATGCGGGTGCCGGTGATGAAGGGCACGGTGGGGTTCTCTTTTTTCTTCACCGGCCGGGGCACGCGGGCGGGCCAGGTCTGGTAAAGCTTTATCTCCTTGCCGCCGTCCAGGACGACCACCGTATCATCGATGGTAAAATCCCCCTCTTTCACCGCGGTGACCTTTCCGGACATGCCGGGGGGCACCATGATACGGTGGGCGATATGGACGGTCTCCTGAACCTCGCCCACTATGTCTCCCTCGCCGACCTCGTCGCCCTCCTCCACCATGGGCTCGAAGGTCCAGGTGCGGTCACGTGGAAGGGCGAGGGTGGTGACGCCGCGCACCATGAAGTCCCCGTGTTCGTCGGCGATATCGACCAGCCTTCTCTGGATGCCGTCGTAGATGGAGGATAGCAAGCCCGGCCCCAGCTCGATGAGCAGGGGTTCCTCGGTGCACTCGACTTTTTCCCCCACCTGCAGGCCCGAGGTATCCTCGTAGACCTGTACGATGGCCGTGTCGCCGTCAAGGCGCACTACCTCCCCGATCAGCCCGAGATCGCCCACCTTGGTGATATCGTACATCTTGGCGCCGGACATCCCCTCCGCGCTGACCACGGGCCCGGATACCTTTGCAATCGTTCCCTCGATCATACCGACACTCTCCCGTCTCCTATTACGATCTGCCAGTTCGCGGCCTTAAACGCCGGCCGGCCTACTCTCCCTCGCGGCCCCGCAAGGTTATATCGAACCCGACGGCGCGATGGATGAGGCGGGCCAGGTACGCCCTCCGCTCCCCCGCCATCTCCACCGTCTCCTTGATGGGCAGGGGGATGACGATCGGCCGGTAAACGCTGTCTATCTTCTCCTGGGTCTTCTCGTCGATATTGTCGTAAAAATGCTCGTTAACCGCAAGGATGCCGGCGTTGGGGTCGTCCAGGAGGAGCTTTATCTTCTCCGATGCCTCGCCGGCGTTTTCCGCCTCGATCACGCTTACTCCCGCCAGGCGAAAACCGTCAGCCGTCTCCGGATCTGTGATCACTATGGCTTTATACACGGTCCCTCACCCTCCCGGTCCGCCGTCCCGCGTTATCATCCTTCTTCCCACATGAACATTTCCTTGCGTATCTGGGATTCGATGAGCCCGATGCTCTTGCCGCGCAGGATAATGCGCAGGTTGGTTATCTCCAGGTATTTTCTCCACATGTACTCTATTATCACCCCGATACCCAGGGGATCCTTCGACATCTCGAGACAGGCTTTCATGGTATATCTTTCCATTTCATCCTCGAAGGCGCCTTCTCCCCGCTCGTCAAAATCCCTCCAGGCCGCCTCCAGCGCTTTCCCGTAGGGCAACTTCCTGTGCAAGGCCTCGTAAACCTTCTCGGGATGTCCCAATCCCATGATAGCCGCGAATTCATCCGCGCTGTCGATGCTCCCTCCCGGCACGAAGAAATCCTCCGCCCGGGTGCCTGCGAGCTCCAGTCCGCATATGCGCATGAGGGTGACGATGTTGATGGCGTCCACCTCCATCTTCACCACCTCGCGCACCAGCTGCGTGTTGGCGTCTCCCTTCCTGATCATCGCGCTTATCTTGCGGTAATGGAACCTGTCCAGCGCCAGCTCCAGGATGGACAGGTCGTGCTCGCGGAGGTAATCGGCGAGATGCTCCGTTATGGCCTGACCGTAGGGAATACGCCACTCGGCGCTGAACATGACGATGGCATCTATCGAGGCGCGCAGGTCCGGCTGGGCCACGATCTCCTCCAGGACAGTCTGATCCAGGAAACCGATGGGCACCAGGTTGCGCACGATCTCGGCCTTGGGAATCAGCGCGCGCATCCCCCGCAGGACCGTCTTCAGGTTGTAGAGGTCCCAGCGGGAAAGAAGCGCGCCCAGCATCTCCTCGGGCCTGCCCACGAAGAATTCCTTTATCCTGGTGAAATTGCGCACGAAGTTGCGGTTGAAGGCGCGGTCCATGGTCGTGGGCCTCGCGCCCTCCAGCATAAAATGCTCGACGTCCTCCCCGTACTCCGTATCCTCCAGCATGGCGATGGCCCGGTCATAGTCCGGGGCATCGAGCAGCGTCTTGAAGAAAGCGTGGTCGAGCAGGCGGGCGTTCATCGCCCTCACCCTGGCATTGGCATAACTGTAATCTTTCAGGGGGACCTGGACCATTGTTCTCGCCTCTCGCCGCATACATCGAAAGAGGGGGTTTAACCCCCTCCCACCGCGGCCTCCACCTCCTCGTCAAAGAGGATACCGGATACCTTCATGCGCAGCTTCTCCCGCGCGCGGTTCAGCCTCTCCTCGACGGTGTTGATTATCTTCACCCTTCCTCCCGTGTCGGAGATAACCGCTCCGCCGACGGTCCGGATATCGGTATGCAGTTCGTAGTCCAGCCCGAGGCCCCGCATCACCTCGTCCGCGACCTTCTCGTCGGCGGGATCCACGTGCAGGGAGACCTTACCGCTTATGCGCGCCAAACCTTCCTTTACGAGCTCCTCCAGGATGGCCGGGTAATCCGGGCGCGACCTCATATCCCTCAAGCGCTTCTCGGCCTCCGCCAAAGCTCTCTCGGCGACCTTCTCCTTGGCGGATATTACCGCGTTTTTTGATTTCAAACGCGCGGAATAGCGCGTGGAGGTCACTTCGCTCTCCGCCTCCGTCTTTACCTTGTCCAACCGGCCGCGGCGTACCGCTTCGGCCTCGGACTCGGCCTTGTCCAGGATATCCTGGACTTCCGATTCCGCCCGTCTGAATATCTCCTGGCACTCCTGACGACACTGGTCGTCCAGCGCCTGCAGGATGTCCTCTATAGACATTCCTTCACTTCCTGTTTATTCGGCTCCGCTATTCTCCACCCAGCCCCGTGATCAAGAAGCCGATAACGAACCCCAACACCACCATAGTCTCGGGGATGGCTATCATGATGATCGCATTCCCGGCGAGCTCGGGCTTCTCCGCAAGCGCCCCCGCCATGGCGGCCCCGATCTTCGACTGCGACCACCCGGTCGCCAGCGCGGACAGGCCTACGGCCAGCGCCGCTGCTATGCCGATGAGTCCAAGTTCCAAACTATTCACCTCCCGATCGTTTGAACGGCTTGTAAACAACATCCGCTGCCTGGTAAAATTTAGTAAAGCTTTCCACCATGTTCAGACGCAGGGATTGTATGGACGGGCTGAGCACTCCCAGCGCCAGGTTCAGCGTATGTATGAGGGCCGCGACGATGATCCCCAGGATTATCATCGCCCCGGATCCGAACTCCGCCCCCAGCTCGTTGGCCACTTCGGCCAGGATGACCGAGGCCAGCCCGATGCCGTAGAGACGGGCGTAGGAAAGCAGGTTGCCGAAGGTCAGGGCGGCCTCCAGACCGCCGCCGAACCCCCCGCCATACCCGGCCATGCCCACGCCCACCACGGACATCACCGCCCCCAGGGGTACCGCCACGCCCTTGACGCTCTTGAGCCCCCACAGGCTGCCGAAGATGACCACCAGGCCCAGGATGAACATAAGATAGCCGGCCTTCTCTATGACGTGTTTGCGGTCCTTGTGCCTTATCCCGTCTATCATACCTATCACCAGGGCGCTGCCCATGTGCAACACACCGATGAAGATGACCGCGATGAGCAGGAGCTTGAACATGCCCGCGTTGGCCTGGGCGATGCGCTCCAGCGGCCATCCCCAGGGTTCTTCAACCCCGTTGACGTTGATATAGCCCCACACCCACTGCACCTCGAGATGCCCCGCGGCGTCCTTCCAGCCGAACAGCCGTATGAGCAGGTCGCCGAAAAACTCGAAGTAGAGCAACCCGAATATAAAGGTCGAGATGGAACAGATAAGCAGCACGTTCGCGAAAAGACCGAAAAACAGGCTGCGCGTCTCCCTCTTCTTCAATATGCGTTTCAGGAGCAAAGCCAGCCCGAAGAGCACCAGCCCGTACCCCATGTCCCCCAGCATGAACCCGAAAAGAATGGGGAAGAAAATAGCCACCAGGAAGGTGGGGTCGAGGTATCCGTACTTGGGCGGATTGATGAGGAGGTAGATGAACTCGAAGGGCTTGACCGCCGCCGGGTTCTTCAAGGCCGTCGGCGCCTCGTCTATCTCGGCATGGGTGGGTATCTCCTCGGTCAACTCCACCTTGCCCGCGAATTTTTCCTCCAGTATCTTGCGTGTCTCGTCCACTTTGTCCGAGGGCATCCATCCCGTGATCACGAAGACGTGGCCGCTCTGGCCGAACTTGGGGATGGCATTGAGCGATTCGACACGGTCGGCGAGATAATCCTTCAGCGCCACCAGGGTTGAATACCATTCGTTGGAGATATTTTCCAGGTCTTCCTTGACCTTCTTCAGCTTGGGGGGTATCTCCTTGTAACGGGCCTCGATCTCCTTGAGGGCCTCGTCGTAGGGCTTGTCCGCAAGCTCGGTCGGCAACCTCACCTGGTTGACGTTCTCCGTGGCCAGGAAGTTATGCACCTGCTCGGAGAAGCGCTTGTGAAAGACCAGGATAGCGGCGTGGGTGTTCTCGTCCACGCGGGCCGAGAAAACCTCGCATTGCCCGCCGGTTATCTTCTCCAACTCCTTCTCGATATAATCGAGCACCTGCCTGTAACGCTCCTCGATGAGCAGGGCTATGGAGGTGTATTGCTCGGTGGCGGTGACCTTGCTGGCCAGTGGATAGACTTTTTTGATGATGGGCTCGTACTTGGAGAGGCGGGACATCTCCACTTCCAGCTCGTTCTTGTAGGCGATAAGCTCCCTGGTGCTGCTCTCCTCCTCCTCGACCATGGCCGAGATATCCCCGAGCGTCTTGCCCTGGAAGGAGCGGTATTTCTCCTCGAGCAAGCTGCGGGCGACCCTTTCTCTCGGGGGCGCCAACTCGGAGAGTATGGAGTTGTTGCGCATGGCCAGGTTCTGCAGCAGGTTACGCTCCTCCTCCAGCGCCGGGTCCATCTCCATGGGGATAAGGTCAGCGTAACGCGGACCCTTCTTCTTGGTGATGTCCTCGAGATGGAGCGTACCCAGGTCCTGAAGGGTTTCCAGCACCTGGAAGAAGAGGGTTTTCACCCCCACGATCTCCACTTTCGACATCGTCAGTAACATATCAGTCTCCCTCTATCGCTCCACTTCCATGCCCGCTCTGATCGCGGCCATGATCCGGATGATCTCCCGCGCCGTCTTCCAGTGCATGCCGTCAAGGATCTCCGCTCAGGATGGCCGCGCGGCACTTTTCCCGGTGGCGATCACCGCCCCTACGATAAAATCCACCGCCAGTTCCAGGTTTTTCTCGCCGGTTTTCTCTACCTCGGCGATGTCCCTAGCGGTGGCTTTCTCTATCTCGCCTACCTCCTCACGGGCGGCATCGATAATCTTCGTATACAGGTCTTTTCCGATTTCCTCCAGGGTGGCTTTGCGCTTGATGGTGGCGGCTTGCCCTTTGGCGTCCTCTATCAGCCGTTCCGCCTTGGCCCTTTCGGCGCTGGTCTTGGTGCGGATCTCTGCTTCCTTGATGGATATGCGACTGAAGACCTCGGTCCTTGTCCCTACGAATTTCTCTTCCAGCTGGTCCGATATATGCCTGTCGACTTTCTTTGGCTTGGGGGATTTACCGGCTTTGGCTTTTTCCGCCTTATCCTTTGATCCTGCCATGCTGTTTCGACCTCTTGCTTCGATTCTGGCCGGTCCTTATTATCCTGCTGATCGCATTGTTTTTCGGCTCAAAAACTGGCCTTCTAACAATCCCGTAACATAATATATGCAGGGTTAATACATGTCAATAAAGCTGCGGTGTTAACGATCACAAAGCCCTTATCCGTTCCCCGTCGAGTGGAGCAAGCCCTTGCGTTTCGCTCCCAGGGAGCGGAATGGCAGGACCTGAACCGACCCCATCGCCCGAGGCCGACGCCAGCTCGTGGCAACCCTATGTCCCGCCTTTCTCGCGCTCGTATATCAAGCGCAGGCCATGCAGCGTGAGCAGCTGGTCGTTATATTGCACCGTGCGGCATTCAGATACCACCACCTCCGCCAGGCCCCCCGTCGCCACCACCGTTGACTCCTCTCCCAACTCCTCCCGCATGAGCTCTACCACGCGGTCCACCTGCCCCGCGAAGCCGAAGACGATACCCGACTGCAGGCTCATGCTGGTGTTCTTGCCGATGACAGCGGGTGGGCGGTGAAACTCCACGCGCGCCAGGCGCGCGGCCTCCCTGAAGAGAGCCTGGGTGGATATCTCGATCCCCGGTGCTATCGCCCCGCCCAGGTACTCTCCCCGGGCCGATATGACATCGAAGGTCGTGGCGGTGCCGAAATCGACTACGATACACGGACCCCCGTACCTTTCGTAGGCGGCTACGGCGTTCACCAGGCGGTCGGGACCCACCTCGCCGGGGTTTTCGATGAGGATGGGGATGCCAGCATCGATGTTCACGCCCACGATCAGCGGCTCAAAATCCCAGTATTCCCTGGTCATGTGTTCCAGGGCCATGGTGGCCAGGGGGACGACGGAAGAGATGATCACGGCATCGAAACCCGCGAAGGAAAGGCCCTTGAGCATAAGAAAGCCCTGGTAGTAAAGAGCCAGCTCGTCGCCGGTCTTATTGGAGTCCGTGGATATCCTCCAGTGCCCCACCAGTTCGCTCCCGTGGTAGGCACCGATCACCGTCTGTGTGTTCCCGACGTCGATCGCCAAAAGCATGATGGACCTCCATTTGCCGTTTCGGGACGCCTGACCCTCACAAGCGAAGGCCTCACTTATTATCCTAGAACTACGAGCTCCCCGCCACCCGCTGCCCCCGCCCCGCTTAACAACCCGCCCGTCCGCGCATCGAGCTTCGTGCCATAGCCCGCCGGTCTGCCCGCAAGTCTTCGTTCCATATCACTCCCATTGCCTCCCGCCCGACTCCGCGGGCGATAAACCCACTCTCCTTCATTCCCGGAGAGAGTCCGGAGTGAAATGCAGGTACCCGATACCTGTCGCCGTCACCCGCTATCCCCTCCCCGCTTACAGAGGCTGCAGGTCCAGCGCTATGTCCAGGGCTCTTGCACTGTGGGTCAGGGCGCCTACCGAGATGAGATCGACTCCGGTCGTGGCATAAGCGGCCACGTTATCCAGGCTTATTCCGCCCGAGGCCTCCAATGTCACCCTGCCCCGCGCGTTCCGCACCGCCTCCCCTACCTCCTCCGCGCTCATGTTGTCGAGCATGACCACGTCAGCCCCGGCACGTATGGCTTCCTCCAGATCGGCCAGGCGCTGCACCTCGACCTCGACGGTCGAACCTTCCCCCGCGCTTTCCCGTGCCAGCTCAACCGCCCTGGCCGTGCCTCCTACTGCCGCTACGTGGTTGTCCTTGATCAGGATGGCGTCGTAGAGGCCGAAACGGTGGTTCCTGCCTCCCCCGGCTCTTACGGCGTACTTCTCGAGGCTGCGCAGTCCGGGAGTGGTCTTGCGGGTATCCAGAATGGCCGCGCCGTGTGGCG
Organism: uncultured Actinomycetota bacterium; assembly: GCA_964462595.1. Taxonomy (GTDB): domain Bacteria; phylum Actinomycetota; class Geothermincolia; order Geothermincolales; family RBG-13-55-18; genus SURF-21. The sequence goes on along the minus strand of CAYWXM010000051.1, from coordinate 40,626 downwards.
AGGCGGCCGCAACGAAGAGAGACGTTAGCGTGGCGATACCCGACAGGCGCTGCAGGAAGTTCAATGCGGTCCTCTCCCCCTCCAGAATGGTCAGGACGGACCCTTCCACCACTGCTATCTCGCGTGCAGCGGGTAGATGGTCTCCATCACTGACCAGGGTCTGGAAACCGGCCTTGTTGTCGAGCAGCCTGAAGACCATGGAGGCGAGGGGAAGGCCTGCTACGACCCCCGCTTCGCGCATGACGATACGCCCCCGGCCCCTGGCGCCGGGAGAGATAAGAGCCCGGGAGGTTATATCGCCCTGGCTCTGCAGGTCCTCGTCGAGGGCCCTTCTCACCGCCTCCATGCATATACGCCGGAAATCCTCGTCCATAACCCTTGACTCCTCTGCCGCGGCTATCGGAGGCCCTGAAGCCGGCCCCTGCGTCCTGCCGTCCCTGCACGGCTCGTGCCCGGATCCCGGGATGGCGGTATCTTTCTCACTCTGGTTCGGACTCGTTCCGGTAGCCCGAATCGACCAGGTTGCCGACCGACCTGAGCTCGTAGCCGATATCGCCGCCGTTCAAGCTGAATACTATATGCTTGCGCCAGAACTCCGCCTGTCCGGGGTAATCCACCCGGTAGTGGCATCCCCTGCTCTCCTCGCGCAGGAGCGCGGCCCTTACCATTAGTACTGCCAGCGTGATCATGTTCTGTATCTCGAACCCCCGGGTGTCCAGATATCCACCCTGCAGCACCTCGAGGTTCTTGTTCAGAAACCTCCCGGCTTCGGCCAGCCCCTCCTCGCTCCTGCGGAATCCCACGTAATCCATCATCATCTGTTGCAGAAAACGCCGCAGCAGGCTTATCTCCACCGAAAGGACGCTTCTCTCCCTCCCGTACTTAACCCCGCCGACCTTTTCCAGCCTTCCGGCGCCCTTTTCGATCTCGCGCGGCAGCTCCTGCATGATACGCCAGCTGAAGACCAGCCCTTCCAGGAGGGAGTTGGAAGCAAGCCGGTTCGCCCCGTGAACACCGGTGCACGCGACCTCGCCACATGCGAAAAGGCCTTTCACCCGCGTCCTTCCACGCAGGTCGGTCACGATGCCGCCGCTCATATAATGGGCGGCGGGGGAGACCGGTATGGGCACCTGGGTGATATCCACCCCGGCCTCTATGCAATGCCTGTATATGGTGGGGAAGCGCTCCTTCAGTTTGTCCGCCGGGATGTGCGTGGCGTCGAGGAACAGGTGGTCGATTTCCTGCTCTTTCATCATGCGCACCATCTCGTTGACCACCGTGTCGCGGGGCGCCAGGTCCTTCAGGGGGTGTACCCCCTCCATGACCCTCTTTCCCGCATGGTCGATTATTATCGCCCCCTCACCCCGCAAGGCTTCGCTTATCAACCAGCGCGGCGTCTCCGGCAGGTGCAACGATGTCGGGTGGAACTGCAGGAACTCCAGGTCTGAGACCTCGGCTCCCGCGCGCAAGGCCATGGGCACCCCGTCCCCGGTGCATATCTCCGGGTTGGTCGTAACCGGATATAACTGGCCCATGCCGCCCATGGCCAGCACGACGACCGGCGCGTGAAAGTAATTTATCGTACCGTCTTCGGTATCCATCCCCAGGACCCCCACACAGCGGCCATCCAGAGTAAGCAGGTCGATGACGAAATAATTCTCGAAAATGTCCAGGCGTTTGTTGTACAGGAGCCGCCGCGTCAGGCTGGCCTCCAGCTCACTGCCGGTGGCATCTCCCTGCGCGTGGGCGACCCGCCTCCTGGAATGGCCTCCCTCGATGGTCAGGTCCAGATGGCCCTCCACGCAATCGAAGTGGGCGCCGACCTCCTCGATGAGCTCGGTTATACGCATGGGACCCTCGCGTACCAGGGTCCACACGGCGTCCTCCTCGCACAGGCCCTTTCCCGCCCTGATGGTGTCCTGAAAATGCAACTCGGGGCTGTCGTCGGCGCCAAGAGCGGAAGCTATGCCTCCCTGGGCTATCCTGGTCGCGGTTACGGTGAGGGTGGTCTTGGTGAGCAGGGCGACCTTGTATTGACGTGCCGCCCGCAGGGCGGTGGAGAGGCCGGCGACGCCGCTTCCCACCACCACCACGTCGAAGCCCGCGCCGGAGAGGTCTTCGAGGTCGAAATCGACGAGATAGCGTGGGATCACGGCATACCTTTCCCGGGTAACGGCAGCGCTACCCTATCTCCAGCATCCTTTCCACGGCCAGCAGGGCCTTGAGCCTGATATCCTCCGGTACCGTAACCCTTGGCTCCAGTTCTCGCAGGGACCTCTCCACCTTCTCCAGGGTGATGAGTTTCATATCCTTGCACAGTGGCTCCTGCCTGGGGAAGAAAAACCTCTTGCGTGGGAACCTCTTGCGCAGGGGATGCCCCATTCCTGCCTCGGTGAGGACGATAACCTCCTCGGCATCGGAATTGTCCACCACCCTGAACATGCCGGAGGTGCTGGCTACCTCGTCGGCCAGGTCGAGCACCTCGGAGCGGCACTCGGGGTGGGCCACGACCAGGGCCGAAGGATGCTCGTTTTTGAGCTCCAGCACCATCTCGACCGTGATGTCATCGTGAACGGGGCAGCAACCCTCCCAGATGATCAATTTCTTTCCCGTGACCTTCTGAACGTAACTGCCCAGGTTCCTGTCGGGCGTGAAGATGATCTCGGGCGCGTCTATGGCGCGCACGACCTCAACGGCATTGCCGGAAGTGCAGCAGTAATCGCTTTCCGCCTTCACGGCGGCGGTTGAATTGACATAGGTGACCACCACGGCCCCGGGATGTTTCTTCTTCAGCTCTATCAGCCCTTGCGGGGTAATGGTGTCGGCCAGCGCGCACCCCGCTCCGGGGTCGGGCAGCAGGGTTATCTTTTCCGGATTGACGATGGCCGATGTCTCCGCCATGAAGTGGACACCGCAGAACACGATAATCCCGGCGTCGACGGCGCTGGCCTGGCGGGCCAGCCCCAGGGAATCGCCCGTGAAATCGGCGACGTCCTGCACCTCCGGCCTCTGGTAATTATGGGCGAGGATAACGGCCTTGCGTTCCTCGCGCAGCCGCGCGATATTTTCTACTCTCTTTGCAACATCATCCATACCTTCGTAGCACCCCTGGCTTCACATAAGCGTTATTAGGTCCAGTACATCCCCTGGCTGCCGCGATCTGTTCCATATGGCATGGAGGCTTCCGAGGGACTCCGTAAGGGCGCGATAAAAAGGTGGTGATCCCCTGCCGAACCAGGCTGGCCTTACCGTTCAGCAGAGGTCATCCACCGCGACGTGATCTTCTATATTGCTGATGCGGTTGAACTCGTCAACATAAACGACCCGCGGCTTCAGGCTGCGCGCCTCCTCTTCGTCAACGACGGCGAAGGAAAATATGATCACCGTGTCTCCCTTGTGGATCAGCCTTGCCGCGGCGCCGTTCATGGCGATGGTCCCCGACCCCGGTTGACCGGTTATGACGTAAGTCTCCAGGCGGCTCCCGTTATCGATGTCCACCACCATCACCTTCTCGTAGGCCAGAAGGCCCGCCGCATCCATAAGCTCCCTGTCGATCGTGATGCTACCGATATAATGCAGATCCGCATCGGTTATTGTAGCCCTGTGTATCTTGCCCCTGAGCATCATCCGTTGCATGGTCATGCCTACTTTCCCTCGCTATTACCTTTATTCCACAGGATTAACCGCAGCTAGGGCCCGATTTATCCTCTTACAAAAATATAGCACAACTCGCCTCGCGCTAGCAGGGTGCCGGTCCCGTTCCTTCCTGCAGGCGTTGCCGCCTCTTTCGCGATGAGTCAGCCCCTCACGTTCAGCAGGACGTTATCGATGAGGCGGGCCCTTCCCACCCGCGCCGCGATAGCGATGAGCACCTCTCCCTTCAGCTTCTTTACCGCCTCGAGACGCCCCCAGTCGACCGCCTCCACGTACTCGGCCCGCACCAGGGGCTCCTCTGCCACGAGGCCCTTTATCCCCTCCACGATGGTGGCCGCGTCACGTTCGCCCTTACCTGCCTGCTCCTCGGCCCACCGCAGCGAGCGGTAGAGCACGCACGCCGCCTTGCGTTCCTCCGCTCCCAGGTATATGTTGCGCGAGCTCATGGCCAGGCCATCGTCCTCCCGCACCGTTGGACAGGCCACGATCTCGACGTCGAAGTTCAGGTCGTCCACCATCTTGCGGATCACCCATACCTGCTGGGCATCCTTGAGGCCGAAGTAGGCACGCCGGGCGGGGATGATGTTGAAGAGCTTGGCAACCACCGTGGCTACGCCCCGGAAGTGTCCGGGTCGGGCGGCGCCACATAGAACCTCGCCTGCTTTTTCCACCTCGATGTAGGTGCGATATGGCTCTGGATACATATCCTCCACGCCGGGATAGAAGATGCAGTCAGCCCCTGTCTCATCCGCCATACTTTTGTCCCTTTCCAGGTCGCGCGGGTAGTCCTCGAGATCCTCGTGGGGGCCGAACTGGGTGGGATTGACGAAAAGGCTTACCACCACGAAGCCGCATTCCCGTCTCGCAGCGCGCATGAGGGATAAATGGCCCTCGTGGAAGAAACCCATGGTCGGCACCAGGCCTACCACCCTTCCGGCCCCACGCTCCTCGTTTACTATGTCCTTTATCTCGACCGGGGAGGTGACGACGTGCATGCTTCTAAATCCTCCGCAGGTCGTGCGCCCCGGGAGTGGAGAACTGTGAATAATGCATCAGGAGCTCCTCGATCTCCTCGCTGCGGGCCTTGCTTACATCGGCTTCGGCAATATCGAGAGCATACAGGGACAGCGACGTATAGACCCTCATGAGGTCCTTCCGCTCCTCCCGCTCCAGGCACTCGAGATGGCGGCGCAGCACTCCGATATCGCCGCGCGATACCGGCCCGGTAAGGGACTTCTCCGTCCCAAGCCTCTTGAGGTTCTGCACCGTCCCCTCGATGAGGGGCAACAGGGCGTTCAGCGCTTTCTCGTGGTGCATGCCTATCTCCTGGTATATGAGCTCCGCCGCATGTTCCAGGGCTACCAGGAGGTTGCTGGCCAACACGGCCCCGATGTGATACAGGGTCTTGTCTTTCTCTGACAGGAGCACCGGCTCTCCCCCGAGCTTGCGCACCAGTTCCTCCGTCCATGCCCGGGTGTCCTCGCGGCGAGTGGTCACGGCGAAGACTGAGCCCGGGATGTTTTTCACCGCCCCCCTGACATCGGCGAAGGTCTGCAGGGGGTGCACGCTTGCGGTCAGGGCGCCCAGCTCCTCGGCCGGGTCAAGGACATCCAGGCCCAGGGCGCCGCTCATATGCACGATATGGTCCCCCTTCTTTACCGCTTTCCCGCTCACCAGGCTGAGGCAGGTATCGGCGATGAGGTCATCCGGAGTGGTGATAATGATCGCGTTGCCTTTCCTGCCCGCTTTCACCACGTCGGAGGTAAGGGCCGCTCCCTCGATGAACTTGGCGACCAACTGCAGGGATTCCTCGCTGCGCGAGGCAACGGCGACCACCTGTTCTCCTTTGCGCTGCAGGATACGGCCCACGGCCGTGCCAACCCTTCCACCGCCGATGATAGTAAATCGGTCAACTTTCTTAGCCATGCCACTCCTCCTTGTCATACCGGAATACCGCCCGCGCCGTCTGCCGGTCTCCCTGCCGAGGACGCAGATCTTCTCCGCGCTCACCGGCCAGCTCCATATCGGGCCGCAGCTCCAGCAGCGGCACCATCACGAAATCCCGTTCCAGCATGTGGGGATGGGGTATTATCAGGTCCTCATCTTCTAACTTTATGTCGTCGTAGAGCAGTATGTCCACGTCGATGACGCGAGGCCCCCACCTCTGCCCCCGTATCCTGCCCAGTTTTTCCTCCACTTCGGCGCATGCAGCAAGCATGCCACGAGGAGTGCGCGTCGTGGCCAACTCCACTACCAGGTTCAGAAAATCCGGCTGTTCCAGCACTCCCCAGGGCTCGGCCTCGTAGACCGAGGATACCTCCAGCACGCGCACGTCCTCCATGGCGTCGAGAAGGCGCAAAGCCTCGAGAAGGTTCCCCCTGCGGTCGCCGAGATTGCTTCCCAGGCCTAGAAAGACCCGCTGCTCCTCATTACCGTCCATCTCTTATAAAGACCATCTCTACCCCCACTTCGCCTACTTTTCGCCGCATGGGGGCTTGCGGCTTGCGAACCCTGACCACCAGGCGCGTGGCCGGGGTTGCAGCCATGATATGCCTGCCGATACGCGCGGCCAGGGTCTCGATAAGGTCGTATCTCTCCCGGGTGGCCAGGTCATACACCTCCGAGGCCATGAGGTCGTAATCCACCGCCTCTGCCAGATCGTCTTTCTCCACCGCCCGCGAGGCGTCGTATTCAAACTCCAGATCGATGAGGAAATCCTGGCCTTTTTCCTTCTCCTCCGGCGTGCAGCCGTGGAAGGCGAATACCTCCAGGCCGGAGACGGTCACCTTCACCGCGAGGGACATGTCACTTCTCTCTTATCATCGCCGCGCCCAGGGTATCCGTCGCCTCCAGGGAGTCCACCACATCCATGCCTGAAACGACCTTTCCGAACACGCTGAAATAGGGGTCCAGGTCCGTGCGGTCCGTTTTAAGGATGAAAAAGTCGGTGGTGGCGGAATTAGCCTGGTACTGGCCGGTCTCGGGATCACTCGGCTTGGCAAACGATATGGTACCCTTGGTGGCGGATATCCCGATCTCGTCCATGACCACCCCCACACCCTGGTCCGCCGTTATCGCCTCCTGCAACTCCGTCGCGTCCGGCTCGGCGCCCCCCGCCTCCGCGACCAGAGACTGGTAATGGCTGCCGGTCTGGACCACGAAGTCCTCCACCCGGTACCAGAGAAGACCGTCGTAGAAGCCCTGGTTCACGAGGTCGCTGATGTGCTGTACGTTGAGGGGCGCGTCCTCCCCGTAGAGGCCTACGACGATCTCTCCCTTGCTTGTCTCCAGGACCAGCTCGGCCGTGATCTTTGGCTCGATCGCCTTCTTCTCCTCTTCCTCCTTCATGTAGTTGACCAGGAACACCAGGCCCACGGTAACTGCTACGGTCAGGATGCACACGGCCACGATAATGGCTTTCCGCCAGGCCTTCTTTCGCTCCTCCTGCCGGCGCTTCTCCTCTTCCTCTTTACGCTGCTGTTTGAGTTTCTGTGCCTTACCCAATCTGATCCTTCTCCTTATCCCGGCCCAGTATGGCGTCGGCTACCCGCGCCACCCGGACCATCTCCCTAACATCGTGCACCCTCACTATGTCGGCGCCGCCCGCTATGCCCATCGCCACGCTCGCCGCCGTACCCTCGACCCTCTCATCCTCCGGCAGATCGAGTATCCTGCCGATGAAGCTCTTGCGCGAGGTGCCGAGCACGAGCGTGTAGCCAAGGGACTTCAGCTCGTAAAGCCTGCGTACGATCTCCAGGTTGTGCTGCAGCGTCTTCCCGAAACCGATGCCCGGGTCGATCATGATATTGGCGGTGTCGGCACCGGCTTCCTCCGCCGCCTCGGCCTTCTCGCGCAGGAACGCGGCCACCTCCCCGATAACGTCCTCGTAATGCGGCTCCACCTGCATATCCTTGGGCATGCCTTGCATGTGCATGAGGCAGAAAGGCACGTCCTTATCCACCACCAGCGGGAGCATCTCCGGATCCAGCCGCATGGCGCTGATCTCGTTGACCATGGCGCAGCCGGCGTCCAGCGCCCTGCGCGCCACCTCCGCCTTGGTGGTATCTATGGACACGGGCACTGCCGCCCGCTCCAGGACCTCCTCGATGACCGGCATGACCCGCCGCAATTCCTCGTCCAGGGTGATGAAATCAGAGCCCGGGCGGGTGGATTCGCCGCCGATATCGAGGATATCCGCGCCATCCTCCTCCAGTCGCAGAGCCTGCTCTACCGCCTTGCGCGCATCATAGAAGCGGCCGCCGTCCGAGAAGGAGTCGGGGGTGACGTTCACTACGCCCATGACCAGGGTGCGCTTATCGAGATCGTATTCCCTTCCCCCCAGACGCAGGCAGCGCCCCGCTTCCTTCAGGCGGAGGCGCAGGATCTCCTCCAGCTCCAAAGCCAGCGCCTTGAGGCCGAAAGGTTGCCTTTTCAGCTTGGATATCAATAACCTGTAATGCTTGAGGTTTCCGGAGATGATGGCCGATACCTTTACCCCCCCATAATCGAAGACCTCCCGGGGCAGCGACACCTCTCCTCCTATGGAGAGCATGTTCTGCTTGAGTATGTTGGCGGCCTTGGTATCCAGGTTTTCCACGTGCACGACGCGGCAGACCATCTTGGGGGCCATGATGGCCCTCCCCTGCTCGCTGGGTCCCAGCTCGTCGAGGCGTGCATACGCCTCTCTCAAGCCGTCCACGTTCAGCAGGCGGGGGTTGAACCTCATATCCTCCCCTCAGCTCTTCTGCCGGATAAGAGACATGGCCTCCGCCCGGGAGGCCGCATTGGTATGGAATATCCCCCTCACCGCGGAAGTGACGGTGAGCGCGCCGGGCTTTTTCACCCCGCGCATGGACATGCACAGGTGCTCGGCCTCTATGACCACCAGCACGCCGCGGGGCCGCAGGGCCTTGACCAGTATGTCGGCCACCTCGGTGGTTATCCTCTCCTGCACCTGCAGCCGCTTGGAAAGCACGTCCACCACCCGCGCCAGCTTGCTGATCCCGGTTATCTGCCCCTCGGGCCCCGGGATATAAGCCACGTGGGCCTTGCCCAGGAAGGGTATGAGATGATGCTCGCAGATGGAATAAAACGGGATGTCCTTGACCACGATCATCTCCTCGTGCTCCTCCGTGAACATGGCCCGGAACACTTCGGCGGGGTCTACTTCCATACCGGACAGAAGCTCCTCGTACATATTGGCCACCCGCTCGGGGGTTTTAACCAGCCCTTCGCGATCGAGATCCTCCCCTACCCCCTCGAGGATCATGCGCACACCCTTCATCACCTTGTCTTTGTCCAATTCCATCCACTTCCTTCCTCGATCCGGCATACCCGCATATTATAACTCAATCGGAGCGCCCGCCATCGCTGCTTACGCGCGGAAGATGCGGGTATATAGTAATGGGGAATATGTTCATGGGGGCTCATGGCTGCGAAAGTCCTGCGCGGAGAAAACATCCGCGTATGGGGCCTCACTCGGTCTGGATGGCCGGTTTTCCTTTCAGGGGTTTGGGAACCCTGGCGCGACCAGGTTCCTTGCCCGCGGCTTCCTCGGGGACCGCCTCCTGCCCGCCGGCGGCCTCCGGTTCCCTACCTTCCAGGAGCGCCAGGAGCGCCTCTTTTTCCAGCGTCTCGCACTCTATGAGCGCCCTGGCAATATTATCCAGTTTATCCCTGTTCTCGGTGAGGATGCGCTCGGCGCGCTGGTAAGACTCGTCGACCAGCCGCCTGACCTCCTTGTCGATCTCATAGGCTATCTGGTCGCTGTAATCCTTATGGGTGGTGAAATCCCTGCCCAGGAAGACCTCCCCCTGTTTCTGCCCCAGGGTCAACGGCCCCAGCTTCTCGCTCATGCCGAACTCGCACACCATCTTGCGCGCCAGCTTGGTGGCTTTTTCGATATCGTTCTGGTCCCCGGTGGTGATCTCGCCGAAGATCATCTCCTCGGCCACGCGCCCCCCCAGGAGCATGGCCAGCTCGTCGACCAGCTCGCTCTTCGTAACCAGGTATTTGTCCTCCAGGGGCAGGGTGAGTGTGTATCCGAGGGCCTGTCCGCGGGGGATGATGGATATCTTGTGCACCGGATCCGCGTTGGGAAGCTCGTGGGCTACCAGGGCGTGCCCGGTTTCGTGATAGGCGATTATCTCCTTCTCCTTTTCGCTGATGAGACGGGTACGGCGCTCCGGCCCCGCGATCACCCGGTCAATGGATTCCTCCATCTCCTCCATGTCCAGTTTCTTCTTGCCGTGGCGCGCCGAGAGGAGGGCGGCCTCGTTCACCAGGTTGGCCAGGTCGGCACCGGTGAACCCCGGCGTACGTCTCGCCAGGACCTCTAGGTCCACGTCTTCGGCAAAGGGTTTGTCCCTGGTGTGCACCTCGAGGATATCCTTGCGCCCGGTGAGGTCGGGGCGGTCGACCACGATCTGCCGGTCGAAGCGGCCGGGACGCAGCAGGGCGGGGTCGAGGATGTCCGGCCGGTTGGTGGCGGCGATGAGTATGACGCCCGTCTTCATGTCGAATCCGTCCATCTCCACCAGGAGCTGGTTGAGCGTCTGCTCGCGCTCGTCGTGGCCGCCTCCCAGCCCCGCGCCGCGGTGCCTGCCCACGGCGTCTATCTCGTCCATGAAGATGATGGCCGGAGCGGATGCCTTGGCCTGTTCGAAGAGATCGCGTACGCGCGATGCTCCCACCCCCACGAACATCTCGACGAAGTCGGAGCCGGATATGGAGAAGAACGGGACGCCCGCCTCGCCCGCTACCGCGCGCGCCAGCAGGGTCTTGCCGGAACCCGGAGGCCCGTAGAGCAGGACGCCCTTGGGGATCTTGGCCCCCAGGGCCTGGAATTTCGCCGGGTTGGCCAGGAAGTCCCTTATTTCCACCAGCTCCTCCACCGCCTCCTCCACGCCGGCGACATCCTTGAAGGTAACGCGCACCTGCTCCTTGTTAGCCACCTTGGCCCGGCTCTTGCCGAAGGACATCACCTTGCTCCCGCCTCCCTGCATCTGCTGGAAGAGGAAGAAGAACAGCACCACGATAAGGATGAAGGGCAGCAGGTTGAGCACGATGCCCAGGAAATCGAACCCGCCCTGGGCATCCACCTTGAGCTCGAGATCCTTGTAGGCGGCGTACTTCTGGGCGGTGGCAGGGTCCTCGGAATCCGCCAGCGCCCGGTACTCGTTTATCTTGTTGACCAGGTCGCTGGCGTAATCGCCGGGATAACTCACCTCGAATTCCTCGCCCGAGGTCAGTGCCCCCTCGAGGATGTTGTCCTTGTCTTTTATGGTCACCTCGGCTATCTCGCCGGCCGCCAGGTTGTCCTCGAACCAGCTGAGGTCCTTCGTCCTGTCGTTGCCGAAGATGCTCGGTGACTTGGTCCACACCAGGATGACCACGAAGACGATGATGAGGTAAAAGATGGCCGTTCTCCACAGCCTCTTATTGCCCATATTCAATCTGTCTCTCCGCTCCCTTCCTCTTCCCTGAGAACCCCCACGTACGGCAGATGCCGGAACCTCTCCGCGTAATCCAGCCCGTAGCCGACCAGGAACAACGGAGGTACGTCGAAGCCGCAATACTTGACCTCGATATCAACCTTACGCGCGTCAGGTTTGTTAAGCAAGGCGCATACCTCCAGCGACGCGGGGCCTCTTTCGCGCAGCATACCGGCGAGATATTTCAAGGTCAATCCGGTGTCCACGATATCCTCCACCAGCAGCACGTCCTTGCCATCTATCTCCAGGTCCATGTCCTTTATTATCTTCACCACCCCCGAAGACTCGGTGTCCGCGCCGTAGCTCGACACGGCAACGAAATCTATCTGCAGCGGCAGTTCCACCTGCCGGGCCAGGTCGGCCAGGAAGACGAACGACCCCTTGAGGACCCCCACCATGATCAGTTCGAGGCCCGCGTAGTCACGGGTTATCTCGCCGGCCAACTCCGCCGTGCGGGTCTTTATAGCCCCTTTGCTTATAAGCTGCCTCTCTATCTCCGATAACATGGCCAGATTATCCTCCATTTCATGCCGGCCGCTGATGAGCCATATCAACCACGCCGTTTTTCTTCGGCCTTTTGCCGTGCCTCTGGCCGGGGCGGCCTGTGGCCACCGCTGCTTCCCGTTCTCCACGCCGCTCAAGGATCATGATAACCCGCCGCCCGTCAAACGGACATAAGGCATCCATTGTTGTATCGTCCATACCATGCTCAGCCTGAAAGCGCAGCCAGTGGCGATTATTTCCCGCTGGCCTGCGCTACTTCCAGCACCGCAACAACACCGGTGCTTTCGCTGACCTTGAATCTCTCGTCGATGCGCATGCCCACGACCCAGGCGATCTCCCCGGCCGATTCCACCACCGCGACCCGGGCCCTTTCCTCGCGGGGCACCTTCGCATCCACCAGGAAATCCTGCAGCTTGCGCCCACCCGGAGCCCCGAGGGGATAAAAGCGATCGCCCGGGCGGATACCCCTTACGAGCAGGGGAAAGACTAGCCTGTCCGCGTCCAGCCATGCGGTCCACGAGCCTCTTGCCGCATTGCGGGGATCCTCGCCTCCCCCGGGAAGCCTCCTAACCTCCAGCCGCAGACCCATCCCGGGGAGATCGAAGGTGCCCTCGCCGGGGATAGCGGTTTCCGGCAGGGGATCCTGAGCCGGCAAAGGGCCCATGATTATACGATCGTATACGCGCCGGGCCACCAAACCCGGGGAGAGGTCGAGGCGGGAAAGCCCTTCCGCTTCCAGCAGCTTCAGGCGTATGTCCTCCACCAGGCTGAAGGAAGGCTCTATACCCATGCGCTGCAGCGAGGCCGCTATGACCTCCCTGCGCACCGCCAGGGGCCGGGCGCGCAGCCCATCCACGTCCAGCGCCTCGCCTCCGCGGTTTGCCGATACTGATACCTCCCCGGCCTCCATCGTCAGTTCGTCCACCAATTCCGCCAGCGAGGCGAGCATCTCCGCCTCGCCGAGCAGGACCCTCCTGACGGAAGGGTTATACTCCTCCTCCAGGAGGGGAAGCAGGCGGTGGCGGACGCGGTTGCGGGGGATGGATACGTCCAGGTTCGTACGGTCGAGCCTGGGTGGAAAGGGGAGGAAAGCGGCGTACGCCTCCACCTCCCTCCTCCACACGCGGATCAGTGGCCTTGCGAAGGGCAGCCTCAACGGCGGGATTGAGCCCAGGCCCCGCGGCCCGCTGCCCGCCAGCAGCCGCAGCAGCAGCGTCTCCACGCGGTCGTCGGCGGTATGCCCGGTCGCCAGGCGCGCGGCTCCGCTGCCGTCGATCTCCGCGCGAAATGCCCCGTAGCGCGCCTCGCGCAAGGCCTCCTCGGGGCTCATGCCCGCGGCCTGCGGCACCTCGATCCTGCGCATCGTGAACTCCAGCCCGTAATGGGCCGCTACTTTCTCTACGTAGCCGGCATCCTCTCCGGATTCCGGGCGCACGCCATGGTCGATATGCAGCACGCGCAACCGGGTGCCGGTTTCCTCCTTCAACTGCAGCAGGACGTCCAGCAGGACCAGCGAGTCCACGCCTCCCGATACCGCCGCTATCACCAGGTCCCCGGAGTTGAACATGGGCCAGCGGCGCAGGGTCTCCCTGACCCTGGCGATGACCGTGAAACGTTCCTTCTCCCACCTCATGTAATCATAATAACCTGCACCGATCGTCTTGAGGTAATGGGAGGAAATGGCGACCGGGGCCAGGAAAAGTCCGCGGGACCAGACGATGCCCACCGGCTGCTCTCGCTGGCCGGGGAAGCCTCCCCCGTCACAGCCTCACGGCGGCGGTGCCTGTTATGGGAGATATATCCAATTGCACGCCCGGAGAATATTCTTCCAACCTTTTCAGCGCCTTGACCGCATCCTCTCCCCCGAGGGGTACCGGCCGTCCATCCTCGATCCTCAGCGGGAGAAACTCCAGCCCGGTCAAAACGCCGCCGCTGAAGCGGCATCCTGCGAAGACGGCGTCTTTTCCCTCCTCGCTCCCGGGGGAAAAGACCAGATTGCCAAGGGAATATATAACGGGCACGCCCTGCAGGACCTCGATCCCCTGCACTACGTGGGGGTGACACCCCACCACCAGGTCCGCGCCGGCCTCGACGCAAAGAAGGGCCAGTTCCCTTTGCCGCGGCGTTACCTCCTCCGACCCGATCTCGCCCCAATGCATGAAAACGACCACGTAAGTCGCTTCCAGGCCCGCCTGCCCGACCATCTCGCTCAGGCGCTCCGCAGTCGAGGACGAGATGCCCGGTGAACCCTCCCCCGCGGCATAGCCGGCTGTCGCGACATCGCAATAGGAAAGCAGCGCGACGCTCGCTCCATCCTCCGCTCCCAGCACCAGCGGCCGCTCCGCCGAACTCCTGCTCGAACCGGCGCCGAATGCACCGACCTCCTCGGCGCGCAGGATGTTCAAGGTCTCCTCCAGCCCGGCGGCGCCGTAATCCATTATGTGGTCGTTGGCCAGGCTGACCGCATCTATCCCGGCATCCGCCATGGGCGCCGCGCAGGAAGTGTCCCCCTTCAGGTAGATGGATGCCTGTTGGGGATTGGGATTGCCGCCCCGGCAGAGAGGCCCCTCCAGGTTTACCGCCGTGATGTCGTATTTTTTGAATATCGGCGTCACTTCCGTCCAGGGATAACCGGGGCCCTCAAGCGTTATGGCGCTGGCCACCTCCTGCCCGAAAGAAACGTCGCCGCCTATCCCCAGGCTCACGGAATCGCCGTTCGTCTCCGACTCCGCCACGGGGTCCTCCCGGAAAGCCCCCATGACCTCCCCCGCCGTCTGGACGTACGAACCCGCAGCTGCGTTGTCCTCAGCGTAATGCGAGGCGGTCAGGGCGAACACCAACAGCACGAGGCCGATAACCGCGGTGCATCCGGTCAGCAGGAAAATGGCCTGGCGTTTCGCCTGCTGCCGCTTTATCTTTCTTCTCAGGGTCCTGGTCAATATAAGCCCTCCCGCTAATAGTTATTCTGCTGTTGAGGGCAGCATACCTGCCGTCGGCCCGGCGTTTATGGAATGCGCACGTCATCTACCGTCCATATACCATGATACAGCACGAGGCAAATCTGCCTTTGACCGGCGTGTTCCGTTTGCTGTCAACGAAAAGCGGGCACCCTCATGCCACAGAAAGAGACGATACCGATGCCCCAGGCTCGCCTTATGCCCTCAGCATTTCTTCACCTGGGACCGCCCCTCACAGGCCGAGCAGGGGATATACCAGGGGCATGTTCAGGGACGCACGGGCAATACGTGCCAGGCGGTCTATGCGTTCCTCTCTCAATTCCTCCCAATCCCGCTCCACCGCCTGGGGAGAAAGCCCGTGCAGGCGGCGCAAATTATTTAGAAACCCGTGCCTCAGTGAGGCGTTCTCGAATATACCGTGCAGGTAACACCCGAATACGGGCAGCTGTGGATGCACCGAGCCGTCCCCTATGCTCACTTCCAGGCCATTCCGCTCCACGATGAGCAAGGGGGGGTCCCCCTCACCCTGCGAGTTTCCCATGTGTATCTCGTAGCCGGTTAACGGCACGTATGGGTCCATGCCCAAGAAACGGACTTTTCGGGTGGCTCGAGCCGTGACGCGGTGCGTGCTTTTATCGCCCGTAAGCACGGTGGTGACCGGAAGCAGCCCCAGGCCGTCGATCTTTTTTACGGCTGACTCTACGCCCAGGGGATCCTCTATCTTCTCTCCCAGCATCTGGTACCCCCCGCAGATGCCGATGACCGGAACCCCCAACCGCGCCAGGCGGACGATCTGCGCCGCCATGCCATTGTTCCTCAGGTAGTCGAGGTCGTCGGCAGTGCTCTTGGAACCTGGCAGTATCACGGCGTCCGGCACGCCCAGTTGCGACGGCTCGCTGACGTAACGAAGCCCCACCCCTTTCTCGTGAGCCAGGGGATCGAAATCGGTGGCGTTGGAGATGTGGGGAAGGTACACGATAGCTATATCTACGGCTTGCGTGGTCCCATCCCCCGCGGCGGCTTCTCGCAACTGCTCCAGGTTGACCGTGTCCTCTTCCTCCAGACCAAGGTCCCGGATGTAGGGGATCACTCCCAGGATGGGCCTTCCCGTGCGGAGCTCGAGAAAATCCAACCCTCCCTGCAGCAGGTCGCGGGAGCCGCGGAATTTATTGATGATGAAACCGGCCACCATATCCCTGTCGCTAATGTCAAGGAGTTCCATGGTGCCCACCAGTGAAGCGAAAACGCCGCCCCGGTCGATATCGCCCACCAGGATGACCGGGGCACCTGCCGCCCTGGCTACGCGCATGTTGGCGATGTCCTGGTCGGCCAGGTTTATCTCCGCGGGGCTCCCCGCTCCTTCGATGACTACGAAATCGTGATCCGCGCGTAACCTCTCCAGTGCTCCCAGGGCGACGGGCAGGAGTTCCGGTTTCAACAGATGGTATTCTCCCGCCTCCATGTGCCTTACCGGCCTACCGTTGAGGATCACCTGCGCCCTTTCGTCAGAAGCGGGTTTGAGCAGTATGGGATTCATGTCGGTGTGCGGCTCCACCCCCGCCGCCTGTGCCTGCAGGACCTGAGCCCTCCCCATCTCCCCACCCTGGGAAGTTACAAAGGAATTAAGGGACATGTTCTGCGACTTATATGGAGCCACGCGCCAGCCGTCCTGGGCCAGGATGCGGCAGAGTGCCGCTACCATCACACTCTTCCCGGTGTGGGAGCCGGTGCCCTGTACCATGATGCAGCGCGCGGCGCCGCGGTTATCGCACATCGTTATCCTTTCCACCACCGGTTAACAGATCGAGCAGCTCCTGACGGTCCGACGTCTCCACGGCTCCTTTTTCCAGCATGCGCCCGTATAATTCCGTCGCCGTTCCACCTGTATGATCACGCTCCTCAACGGGCCGGATGGAGAACATATATACCCTTTTACCCCACTCCAATGCCTGCATTGCCGCCTCCAGGTTCACCAGGTTACCGGGGCCGATATGCAGGTTACTCACCACCACCACGTCTGCCTCACGTATAAGCTCCAGATTCGCCAGGTTGGCTTCCTCGCATATGCGGGAGAAGGGCGCCTCGGTGACCATGCGTATCTCCAGGACTCTTCCCACTTCCTCGTCGCCGTCTCCCATGTTGAGGACGCCGGCGGTAAGGTAGCAACCACGCTCCAGCAGGTCACGCATCAGGTAGGCACCGCTCGCTCCACCGCACACAAGGTGGACCCTGGCCCCCGTAAGAGCCCCGGCGATGCTCGAGGAATTAAGGAAAACCACATGGGGTCTGTCGGTCACCGCATGGCGGATCACTATCGATCCTACCCCGAAGACCTCTTGCAGCATTGCTGGAGTCAGTACCTCGGCGGGCGTTCCACGCGCGAACTCCCTGCCCCCACGCATGACGATTATACGATCGCAATATTGCGAGGCCAGGTTGAGGTCATGCATCACCATGATCACCGCCAGTCCCTGCGAGCACATCGACGACAACATCTCCAGGAGCGAGAGCTGGTGGTTGATATCCAGGTGCTGGGTGGGCTCGTCCAGGAGGAGCAACCCGGTATCCTGGGCCAGCGCCTGGGCGATGATCACCCTCTGGCGCTCGCCGCCTGAGAGCTCGTTGACTGGGCGGTCCGCCAGATGCCAGACGTTGGCTCCTTCCATGGCCTGGCGCGCCATCTCCAGGTCCACGGGGCCTGCGCTCTGCAGGCGGCCAAGGTGAGGATTCCTGCCCATGAGAACCACCTCGAGCGCGGTGAAGCTGAAGGATACGGGCGCGTCCTGTGGGACCATAGCCAGCTTGAGCGCGACTCTCCTGGCCGGCATTTCATAGAGATCCTCTCCCTCCAGAAGCACTGTCCCCTCGCGCGGCCGTAGCGTGCGGGAGATGGACTTGAGGAAGCTGGTCTTGCCCGAACCGTTGGGGCCTATGACGGCGACGAAATCGCCCGGGGCAACCTCGATACTCATCCCCGCCACCACATCTTCGCGGTAGTAGGCGGAATAAACGCCCTTGGCATCCATGATCTTTCTCTCCATCAGGAGCCACCATCCTCACATGACGGCATGTCTCCTCCTTTTTAGAAGATAGACGAAGAACGGTGCCCCGAAGAACGCGGTGACGATGCCCACAGGCAGCTCGTTGGGTGCTATGACCGTACGGGCAAGGGTGTCCGCCAGCACCAGGAAGAGGCCTCCCCCGATAAGCGAACCGGGGATAAGGTAGCGGTGGTCCGGGCCGGTGAGCAACCTCACTATATGGGGAGTCATCAACCCCACAAAACCGATGATACCCGAGACCGATACCGCCGCGCCCACCACCAGCGCGGCCACCGCGAACATGATCCACAGGAACCTGTGTGCTTCCAACCCCAGCTGCATCGCCTTCTCCTCGCCGAGCATGAGCAGGTTGAGGTCCCTGGCGAAGAAGGAGCTGATCACCGCGCCCGTGGCGATGAAGGGGAGGATGGCCAGGACCGCGTCCCAGTTGCCGGTTCCCAGCCCTCCCATGAGCCAGAAGAAGATGTTGTGCATACGGTCCTCGCTGATCACCAGGAGCAGCGATACGATCGAGGCCAGAAACGACGAGAGCGCGAAGCCGACCAGCAGCAGGTAAGCGATGGATACCCGCCCCCCCGCACGAGCGATAAAGTATACGAGGAACACGGCCATAAAAGCTCCGACGAACGCGAAAAGCGGAACCGCCGACAGACCTCCCCAGCCGAACTTTATGCCGAAGAAGAAGGCGATCGTGGCCCCCAGTGCCGCCCCCTGCGAGGAGCCTATGATGCCGGGGTCCGCCATGGGGTTGCGAAAGATGCCCTGGAATATCGCCCCCGCCAGCGCCAGGCCCATCCCCACCAGCAGCGCCAGAAGGACGCGCGGAAGCCTCACCGAGATGATGATCGTCTCCTGGGTCGCAGACCAGGTGGTATCGACCAGGCGGCCTAGAAGGGGCGCGCGCGACAATATGATCCTAGCGGAAGTAGCGATGGGGACATATACCGCGCCCAGCGCTACCGCCAGAACGACCGCCACCGCCAGGACCAATCCCAGGACGATCAGCAACGCGACACGGCGCCTGCGAAGCACTGCAAGCCTGTCGGCTACCGTCAGAGTACCTTCCAATTGCTTCCTTCCGGTTGTCCTTCCTTCCCGCTTCCGGGCACAGAAGGGTTTTTTCCCGTCAATCCTCGGCGTATACGGCCGCGTGTATCGTTTCCAGCCCCTCGATGAGACGCGGCCCGGTGCGGTAAGTCAGGTTTTCGTCGATCACGAACACACGGCCTTCTCTTACCGCGTCCATGCGCTCCCAACCCGACCTGCCCGTTATGTCGCCGGGGTCGAACATGGACCCGCTCCCAACCAGGTAAACCTGGGGGTTCTCAGCGATAAGCCTCTCCACGCTGAACTCGTAGTAGTCGCTTGTATCCAGATCTCCGATGTTCTCACCTCCAGCCAGGCGTATAAGATCCGAGATGATACTGTCGCTTCCGGCCGTCCACACGTTATTCTCGAAAAAGATCTCGTAGAAAACCCTAGGCCGCTCCTTGCCCTCCGCCTCCATCTCGTTTACCCGTCTGGCGATATCGACGGCACGCTTGTTCATGTCCGCGACTATCTCCTCCGCCAACGCTTCCGTACCGGTCAATTCGCCGATCTCCAGGATGGAAGCGACGGTCTGGTCGAAGGTCATGGGGTTGACGGCGTAGACGGTCAGCCCCTCCTCCTCCATGCGGTCCAGGAGCTCGAGCTGAACGCCGCCTGTGGCCAGCACCAGGTCCGGTTCCTGGGCCAGGATCACCTCGAGGTTGGGGCTGGTGAAGGTTCCGATCTTCGGCTTTTCCAGCGCTTCCTCGGGATAGTCGCAGTACTCGGTGACCCCCACGACTTCATCTCCCAAGCCAAGGCTGAAAAGGATCTCGGTGCAGGCAGGCGAGATGGAAACTATGCTCCCGGGGATGCCTTCCAGGGTAACTTCCCGGCCAAGGTCATCGGTGAAAACCGAAGGTAATCCTGTCCGCTCCGTCCCGTCGCCTGAATCGGCGCATCCCCCGAGGACGGCCAGTCCGAGCAGCACGCACACTAGAAACACCATGGCTACGAACTTTCTCCTCAATTTCCTTTCCTCCTTTTCCATTTTCATGTACTCATAACTGCGTTCTGCTTATATCCTCCAGCGTCTCCAGCAGCCTGTCGTTATCAGCGGGAGTGCGCACGGCCACACGGATGAAACCGTTTTCCAATCCCCTGAAATTGCTGCACAGCCGCAAGAGAACGCCCCGTTTCCCCATCTCGTCCACCAACCATGCCGCATCGAGTTCGGGACGGGTTACCTGCAGCAGGATAAAAACGGCCTGGGATGGAAATACCCGGAATATTCCCGTATTCTCCAAGCCGACAGCCAGTTCTTTCCTCCATTCCGCCACTTTCCTCCTCGTCTCCTCGATATAACCGATATCCGAAAGGGAGGAACGCGCGGCTGCCAGGGAGATCGCATTGACCCTCCAGGGCACCGCCTTTTTCTCCAGGATCGACACGAGTTCTCCCGGTCCCGCCAGCCATCCCGGGCCACGCAGTCCGGCCAGGGCGAAAAACTTGGTCAGGGTGGATAAGATCGCCAGGCCGCCCCCTCCCACCTCGGGCATCAGGCTCGCCCGCCTCGCCTCCACTTCCGGGCAGAACCCCATGAAGCTCTCATCCAGCACAAGCAGCCCCCCCGCCTTCCGGCATGCCTCCACGGCCGGGAGCAGCTCGTGACGCTGGTACAGACGACCCGTGGGGCTGGCCGGATTGCAGAAATAAGTGAGCTGCGAACCGGAGGCGGCTTCGGCCAGTTCCTCAGCTTTCAGGTAAAACCCCTCGTCCGGATATAGATCCAGGTATCTCATCTCCGCCCCGACGTTGCTCGCCGCAGCTTCGTACTCCGCGAAAGCCGGAGACACGACCGTCACCACGGGCGGCTCCAGGCAGCGCGTCAGGTGATGGATGATTTCGGTGGAGCCATTGCCCAAGACGAGCAGGCCGGGTTCGATACCCAGGAAGGACGCCAGTTCACCGCGCAGGGAAGAAGCGTCCGGTTCGGGATAGCGCGAGATATCGGCAAGCGCCTCGCGCGCCGCCTCCAGTGCCAAGGGCGATGGCCCCAGGGGGTTTACGTTGGCACTGAAGTCCAGAAAGCTGTCCGGGTCTCTCCCGTAGCGCTCCGCCGCCCAGCCCAGATTACCGCCGTGTCCGGGAAAGCCACCCTTCATATTCCCGCCCCCTCCGGCCTTCTTCCTCTCGACTGCGAAAAGCGCCCTGGAATTGAGGCCGGGGTATTCCAGTTCCGCGGCGCGCGAGAAGCCCACAGGAGTGCCAGCCCCAATCCCAGCAGCGAGGCCGCGTTCATCAACCTGGCCGCGTCCCGGATATGACGGGGCTTTGCCTCGCGCGTGCCCTCCCCTATCTCGGGAAGCTCCCGCCGCGCCCCGGCATAGGTGTCGGGGCCTCCCAGCCTCAGCCCCAAGGAGCCGGCAAAAGCCGCCTCGGCGTGGGCGCTGTTGGGGCTGGCGTGTTTCCCGCGGTCACGCAGCCCTATCCTCCAGGCGGAGCGATAATCGTAGCCGGCGAGAAATGCAGCCAGGGCTACCAGGGGTATGGAAAGCCGGGCGGCGGGCAGCACGGCCAGGTCGTCCAGGCGCGCCGAGCACCATCCCAGGCGGCGGTACTTTTCGTCGCGGTGGCCGATCATGGAGTCCAAGGTCGAAACAGCCTTGAAGGCCATGGCCGCGGGGGCACCCCCTACCGCGGCCCAGAACAGCGGCGCGAGGACGCCGTCGGTGCAGTTCTCGGCCAGCGACTCCACAGCTGCGCGGCATACGCCCCCCTCGTCCAGGCCGTCCGTTTCGCGCCCCACCAGGGCCCTGAGATCCCTCCTGGCCGACGCGATATCCGCGGCTTCCAGGTCCCAGGCCACACGCAGGGAGCTTTTCTCGAGGTCTTTCCCGGCGAACGTGGTGTAGAGAAGGAGCGTTTCCGTGAAAGCATCTCCCGGCAGGGCGAGGAGCATGCGGGCAAAGAGCCATGACCCTCCGGCCATCGTCGCGGCGATCGCACATCCGGCGCCAATGGCGGCCGGCGCTTTCGAATCTTCGGGGCTGAGCTTCTTTTCCAAGATGCCTATACACCTGCCCATCAACCTTACCGGGTGCGGGAATCCTTCCGGGTCTCCCAGAAAACGGTCGATCACGTATGCCAGGCATATCCTCAGGGCGCGGTTCACGCTCATGTCCTATCCCACCAATAATCCGGGTATACGGCTGGCCAGTACGACCAGCGCCAGCGCCTCGGCCAGCATACCCGTCGCTCCGATAACGTCCCCGGTCACGCCTCCCAGAGAACGGGAAAAGAAACCGCCGGCCAGCTCCGCGAAGGCCAGCGCCGCTGCCGGGAGCACCGCGATAAGCATGGGCAACCTTACAATAAAAATGAAGCATGCGGCCATGACAGCCCCGGCTATCATGGTGGCGAAAGCAAACTGCGACAGCCGCGATCCCTCCACCATGACGGCTCCCGTCCCCTCCTCGCGGGCATAGGGGAAACGCACGCACAGGTAAGACATGGTCCAACGCCCCAGCACGGGGAAGGCCAGCAGTGCGGCCCAGCGGAACCTGCCCGCACAACCCGCCAGTTGCGCCGGCAGTGCGTATATTGCCGCCAGCTCCACCAGGATAAAGAGCGCTACGGCGGTCACTCCCAACGCCCCCGCGTGGGAATCCTTCATGATGCGCAGGCGTTGCTCCCGTGAGCGATGGCCCCAGAAGGCGTCGGCGGTATCGATCAACCCGTCGTGATGAAGACCCCCGGTAAAGAGGGCATAGACGGCCAGCACCGTTGCGGCGGAGACAAAATCGGAGACGCGGGAAAAAGCCCTCCCGCATGCCCAATCGGTGAAAACGAGCAATCCCCCCAGCACCGCTCCCACCAGGGGGAAGAAAGCCACTGCGGCCGCCAGGGCACTATCGTCTCCTTGCCGAGCCCGCAGGGGCACCGCGGAAAGGAAACGGAAGGCGTCAGCAGGACCTCTCAAGCGGCGACCTCCCTTTCACACAAGTTCGTACCCGTATTTCCATCTACGTGCCAGCTTTCTCTGGTCCCGATACCCCGGCCTCGTCGAAAGTTGCCATCTCCGCGAGTATTTTCAGGGAAGCGTCCACCAGGAAAAGAGCAAGTGCGGCCCCCGTCCCCTCTCCCAGGCGCATGTTGGCCCGGATAATGGGGTCCAGCCCTAGAAGCTCCAGGATGGCGGCATGCCCTCTCTCCACCGATAGGTGGGACGCGAGCATGAAATCCGTGACCCCGGGATGCAGCCCAGCAGCGATGATGGCCCCGGCTGCGGATATGAATCCGTCCACCATTACGGGACGGCGCGCCGCTGCGGACGCCAGCATCACTCCGGCGATCCCAGCTATCTCCAGCCCACCGACTTTTGAAACCACATCGATGGCATCACGCGGGTCGGGACGATTAACCTCCAGAGCGCGGCGGATCACCGCCACCTTGTGTTCCAGCCCGCTGTCTCCCATGCCCGTGCCCCGCCCCGTCACCTCGGCGGGATCCCGGCCGGTGATGCAGGCCGTTATGGCACTCGCCGCCGTAGTATTGCCGATGCCCATGTCCCCGGTAGCCAGGAACTCCGCTCCCCCGGTGATTTCCTCCTCGGCCACCTCGATCCCCGTTTCCAGGGCGGCCACCGCCGCCTCCCGGCACATGGCGGGCCCTGTGGCCATGTTGGCGGTGCCGGCCATTATCTTTCGCGATATCAGGCCTTCCCCCGCGAGCGGCGACGCCACGCCGATATCCACTACACGCACGTCAGCCCCCACGAAGCGCGACAGCACGTTGATGGCCGCGCCCCCCGCCAGGAAATTGGCGACCATCTGTGCCGTGACATCCGACGGGTAGAGGCTTACGCCCTCGCTGGTCACGCCGTGGTCGGCGGCCATCACGATGACCGTCTTCCTGCCGGGAAGCGGAACAGGTTCGCCGGTGATGCCCGCGACCCTGATGGATATCTCCTCCAGCGAGCCCAGAGCTCCCCGCGGCTTGGTAAGGTTGCCATGGCGCGATGCCGCAGCGCGCATCGCAGCCTCGTCGAGTTCGCCGATGCCCTCCAGGGTGCGCTTAAGCCTATCCATCGGCGTCCTCCCCACCCTCGGCCTTCAACCTCAAGGGGATCCCGGCGACTACCAATATGACCTCGCAGGCGCGTTCGGCCAGCTGCTGGTTGAGGCGGCCCGCCAGGTCACGGAAGATCCGTCCCAGGCGATAAGGGGGCACGACTCCCTCTCCTACCTCGTTGCTCACAACGATGACGCTCTCCGCTACCTCGCAAAGGCTGTCCACGAGCGCCACGGCTTCCTCTCCGGTCCTTTCCGCCAGGCGCTCGACCTCCGCTTCCGGCATAAGCCCTTCATCCTCTAACGGCCAATCCAGCCCGTTAGCTGCCATCAGGTTGGAGAGAAAGACGGTGAAACAGTCCATCAAGGCCAGCTCCGTGCCTGGTGGCAGGGGTTCTAACGCGGTACCTCCCGAGAGTTCCAACGTCTTCCACCCCGCGGGTCGAGAGTCGCGATGGCGACGGATGCGCTCGTCCATCTCCCCGTCACGTGCTTCCGCCGTCGCCACGTAACATACGCGCTGGCCGGATTCCTCCGCCATGCGCTGCGCGTAAGAGCTTTTACCGCTCCTGGCGCCCCCCAACACCAGCACCAGCTTCCCCATGGCCTTTCCTCTCTTCGCTATCGCCCTCTCGGACGACTTCCTCTCCGCCGCAGCCGGGACTTGGCCCATACCCGGAGCCCGGACCAGGCCGGACAGGGATGAAAAAATCTCCGCCCTCACAATGAGAGCGGAGATCATATATACATGACGCCAGATCCTCCCTGTTGCGGAGAGCTTGCTGACTCCTGTCGGGCAGGTCTTCTGACTCCCGGATCCTCGCTCCGTCCCTCCTTCCCAACGTATAGTCAGTGGTTTAGCGGGACTTCGCTCCCCGGTTACAGCGGCGCTACCGTGCCGGCTTCTCACCGGCTTCCCTCTTGGCCCTCTCGGGACCCGGCAGGCTTGTTATAAAGTTTTCAAACCATCTTTAGCGTATAGATGTTATCACAAACAGGACAATACCTCTACATCCGCACAAGGCACAAAACACAAGACCAGACCCCACCCGAGTGTCGCCTGCATAAAAACCCCTGCCCGAAAACCGGGGGTCGATCTGAAGCGACCTCGTCTGCTTTGCCACCTCCGGTCTGTAACCCGTTTTTCTGCGCACATACCTCCGTGGTTTGCATCGCGAAAGCGACGGCGACGCCTGGAGGGCGGCGCGGGAGTGCCTGTGCCTGGACAAGTTCAATCTCGCAGCCGATATTCGATTAACCTTCACGGAACTTGTCTCAGGCCTGGCACGTTTACTTGCTCTACATCTACAACCGCTCGATGATAATGGCGGTACCCTGCCCCCCGCCTACGCACAGGGTGGCCAGCCCCATCTTCACGTCCAGGTCCTTCATGGCGCTCATCAGGGTCACCACGATGCGGGCCCCGGTGCAGCCCACCGGGTGGCCCAGCGCGACGCCACTGCCGTACAGGTTGGTTATATCGGGGCTGAGCCCCAACTCGCGGATGCACACGTAAGCCTGCGCCGCGAAAGCCTCGTTGAGCTCTATGACCTCGATGTCCTCCAGTTTCAATCCCGCCTTCTCCAGGGCCTTGGGCACGGCATAGATGGGGCCCACCCCCATGATGTCCGGATCCACTCCCACGTAAGAATAGGAGATCACCCTGGCCATGGGCTCGAGGCCCAGTTCCTTCACCTTGCCACCCGACATGACCACCACCGCCGCTGCGGCGTCGTTGATGCCCGAGGCGTTTCCCGCGGTGACCGTACCTCCTTCTTTGAAGGCCGGTGGAAGGGTGGCAAGCTTCTCCAGGGTGGTGTCGAGCGGGTGCTCGTCGGTGTCGAATACGGTCGTGCCCTTACGCGTTTTCACCTCCACCGGGATTATCTCCTCCTTGAACTTGCCCGCGGCGATGGCCGCCAGGGCGCGGCGGTGGCTCTCCAGGGCGTATACGTCCTGCTCTTCCCGGCTGACTCCGTATCTCTCCGCGATGTTCTCGGCCGTCATGCCCATGATGAGGCCGTTATAAGGGTCGTGCAGCACCTCCCAGAGGCCGTCTATCAGCTCCCCGCTGCGCATGCGCTTTCCCCAGCGCATCTCGTTGCTGTAATAATGGATGGAACTCATGTTCTCGGCGCCGCCGGCCACCACCACCTCGGAGTCTCCCAGCCGGATAGCCCTGACTGCGTCGATGATCGCCTGCATCCCCGAGCCGCAGCCCCTGATGATCCCCGCCGCTGGCACGGTGTCGGGAAGCCCCGCCTTGAGGGCGCCCAGCCTGGCCGCGAGGCAGTTCTCGTCCGTGCGCGGCACAACCTGGCCGAATATGACTTCGTCGACCAGGTCGGTAGAGACCCGCGCGCGCCGCAGCGACTCCTCTATGACGATGCGCACCAGCTCCCCGGTCTTCACGTCCTTGAGACCGCCACCGAACTTGCCGATAGCCGTCCGGCATCCGCTTACAATATAGGCCTCTTCCACTTCCCCTCCTCTTCCGCGTGTCTTGCTGCCTTTTTAGCGCGACTCCTTCTGGCACTCCATAAACCGCCGTATGGAGCGGTCGTAAGTCTTTTCCACCTCGGGCGGGAAATAGCATGCCGGCAGCTCTCCCAGCCGCTGGTGGTATTCTATGCACTCGCAACAGTAACCCTTATGGGAACATGGCTCGTAGGTGCAATTGCACTTCTCCAGGTTGGCCTGGTAGTTCCTGCATTCTTTGGGCATGGTCTCCTCCTCCGGAAATGACATGCTGTCGAAACGCACCCCTAATACATTAATGAGAGTCGGCGCTTCGCGCAAGAAAGAAATCCCGTCCCGGGCGATGACTATGATAACTCATTTAACGCATCGCGCAATCCATCAAGCACATGGATGCCGCGCCTCGGCCCCGCCCGGAGTATAATCATCATCATCATGGAAATAGATATCAGGCCCGAGAGCCCCGATGACCGCCAGCCGATAGGCACTGTAAACGACCTCGCGTTCGGTAAGCCAGGTGAAGGACTGATGGTGGAGGCGCTGCGGAACAATCCCCGTTTCCTCCCCGGGCTGTCCCTGGTGGCGACGTGCGGCGGCGACGTCGTCGGCCACATCCTTTTCTTTCCCATCGATATCGTCACCCCGGGTGGCCGGATAGAGTCTCTGTCGCTTGCGCCCCTGGCGGTCCATCCCGACTTCCAGGCAAAGGGCATAGGCGGCATGCTTACCGAGTCGGGAACAAAGGCCGCCAGGGACATGGGGTTCGAGTCCATCATCTGTATGGGCCATCCCGGATACTATCCGCGCTTCGGCTTCAGGCCCGCGAGCAGGTGGAGCATCAAACCGCCCATGGAGGCTCCCGACGAGGCTTTCATGGCCCTCGAGCTGGTAGAGGGCTCCCTGGAGGGCAAAGCGGGAGTGGTCGAATACCCGCGCGAATACGACGTCGCCCTTTAATCCCGCGCGGAAAAGGCATCGGCGAACCCGCCTTTCCCCGATGCATCGAAGAAGCCTTCCCCGGTCCGCAACTTGATCTTCGGGCTTTCTCCCTACTTATCTCCCGGCGGGCCGGCCCCGTAGATGATGAGGATGTCGCCGGGCCGCGCCCCGCTGCGCGCGGCCAGGGAGCCACCGCTCACTCCCACGGCCATCACGCCCGAGGAGTCCTCGAAAAGGACCAGACCTCCCGTCTCGACGTCGCCGAAGGTCGAGGCCAGGCGGGCGTCTAACTCTCCCTCCCCGACCCCCAGCAGCACGCTGTCGCCCTCAGCGTATCCCAGCGAAGCCACCTGCTCCGGGTAGGCGTTGAGGCGCAGGGAACCGAAGCGGTCGATGTCTACAACCGTGGTGTAGACGGCACCCTCCCCCTCGCGAGCGCGCGTCCAGGGCGCCGGCACCAGGTCATCCGCGTCCATGGGAGAGCCCATCTCTCGCGGGTCCACCCCCAGGGAGAGGTGGGCGGCCACGGGGGCGAAGATATCCCGGGCGTGAAAGGTTGGGTGCACCGGCGTGCGGAAAAATTCCTGTTCCTCCAGGAAGAATGCCTTCTTCACGCCGCCGATCCGTGCCGCCGCCGGCATGAGCAGGCCGTTATCCGGCCCCACCATGAAGTCCCCGCGCTCCGTGGCCAGGGCCACGGCCAGGCGGCGCGTGCCCACCCCCGGGTCCACCACCGCCACGTGCACCCCCAGCGGCATATGGGGCAGCGCCGCCGCCAGCACGAAGGCGCCTTTGCCTATGTCGAAGGGCGGGATCTCGTGGCTGATATCCACGATGACGGCCGAGGGGTTGATGGAGAGGATCACTCCCTTCACCACTCCCACCCACTCCTCCGAGAGGCCGAAATCGCTGGTAAGCGTGACTATCATCTCAGCCACCGTCCATCACCTTAACCTTTACCCGCCTCCTGCGCGGCCCGTCGAACTCGCACAGGAACACGCCCTGCCAGGTGCCGAGCGCTATATCCCCCCCCTCCAGCAGGAGGGTGAGCGAGAACCCCATCAGGCTGGCCTTTATGTGCGAGTCGGCGTTTCCCTCGCGGTGGCGGTACTTTCCCTGCGGCACCAGCCTCTCCAGCTGCTCGAGGATGTCCGCAGCAACGTCGGGGTCGGCGTTCTCGTTCACGGTTATCCCGGCCGTTGTGTGGGGCACGTAAACCACGCATACTCCGTTCCCGATGCCCGATTGCCGTACCGCCTCCCTGACTTTCGCGGTTATGTCCACCATCTGTGACCGGGAAGAGGTCGATATCTCCAGGGTCGTATCTTCGATCTTCGGTTTTTCATCCATTGGCAATCGCTCCCCCGCTCCATCCTCGATCATGGCGTACGAACCGTTAAGGGCCGGGCAATTCTGATACCGTCATAATACTCTCTTAAACCATACCTCCCCCACAAACCGAAGATCGAAGATACGGCCCTATCCCATGCTCATGCGCAGGGTCGCCTCCAGGTTCAGCGGGGGCAGGTCATCGGGGTCGATGATCACGTCCACCACCGCCGGGCCGGGCGCGGCAAACGCCTCGCCCAGCACCCCGGCGATGTCCTCCACCCTCTCCAGCCTGAAGCCCGCGGCCCCGAAGGAACGCGCCAGGGCCGCGAAATCCGGGTTGCCGTGGCAGGTGCCCATAACCCTCCCGCCGCACTGCGCCCTCTGCCTGATGTTGAGCACCCGGTACATGTTGTCGTTTATCACCAGCACGCGCGCCTTTATCCCCTCGCGGCATGCCGTCTCCAGGTCCTGCAGGGTCATCATGAAGTCGCCGTCGCCCAGAATGGCCACTACCTCCCTTTCCGGATAGACGAGCTTCGCGGCCAGGGCGGCGGGAAATCCGAAACCCATGGCCCCGAAGTTAACCGCCGAGAGGAAAGTCAGGGGCTCCCTGCAGGGGAGGAAGGCCATGGGGTAAAGGAGGTGGGTGCCCGCGCCCACGCTTACGATGTGATCATCGGGAAGGATACGCCCCAGTTCGTGCATCACTCGCCCCGGGGAGAGCGGTACCTTGTCGGAGGTTACGGCCACCTCCAGCTGGCCGTTCCATTCCCGCCGTTTCGATTCCAGCAGCTCCCACCATCCCTTGCGGGGCGGCGGACCGTAGTCCCTGACCGCGCCCATGGCCTCGGCCAGGAAATCCTTCACGTCCGCCTCGATCATGTACTGCGCCCGGAAGTGGCTGGTGAGCATGGCCTCCAGGTCTATATTTACCAGGACCACCTCGCCCTTGATCGGCAGGGTGTATTCGTAGGAGGTCATGTCCGAGATGGTGCATCCCAGCCCCAGCACCACGTCGGCCTCGCTGAGGGCGGTATCTGCCACCGTGTTGCCGCCACCGAAACCCGCGCGGCCCAGGCAGAGCGGGTTATCCTCTGGTATCGTGCCACGCCCGTTCCCGGTGGTGATAACCGGCACCTGCATGGCCCCGGCGAAGCGCAGCAGCAGGTCGGAACAGCGAGCGTAGGCCACCCCGCCCCCGGAGAGCAGCAGGGGTTTCTCCGCCTCCTTGAGCATGCCCAGCGCCCGCCACACGTCCTCCACGTGCAGGGGCGGCCGGTAATCCGCGGACAGCCTGAACCCGGGCGGGGTGCCCTGTATTTCCTCTCCCCACACGTCTTCGGGCACCTCGACCAGTACCGGGCCGCGCGCGCCGGACACCGCCAGGCTGTAAGCCCTGGAGAAGACGGCGGCTGCCTGGCCGGCGTCCTCCACCCTGAAAACCCCCTTACACAGCGAGCCGAAGATGGCGGTATGGTCGGCCTCCAGCATGCCGTTCGAGCCCTTGAGCTTCTTTTTCACCGCTCCGCTTAGAACCATCATGGGGCTGCAGTCCTTGTAGGCGTTGCCCACCGAGATGAGGGAATTCAGGGTGCCCGGCCCGGAATGGGTGAGCACGACACCGGGCACGCCGGTGAGGCGGCCCTCGGTATCCGCCATGCTGGCCGCCACCTGCTCGTGCCGGCAGGATATGTAACGCACCTCCTCCTGGTGGTCGTAAAGAGCGTCTACGAAGGGGAGGTTCGAAGTGCCGATGACCCCGTATATCCTCCTGGCTCCCATTTCCCTTATGCCGTCTATAAGCACCTGCGCACAGTTCATTGGGGTCGTATCTTCGATCTTCGATTCTTCCGTCATCGATCATCAACTCCCTGTCGCTTTCCCCACGCCATCCTGCATGTCAAGCCGAAGACGTATATTATCACCACGCATTCACTATATTATGCTCACTTCATCCCGTAACCGAAGATCGAAGATACGACCCCCTCATACCACCCCGTTGACCACGTAGAGCGGCTTTTCCCCGGCGAGCACCCGCTCGACGTTCTCCACGGTTACGGCGAGCATCCTGACCCGGCTCTCATTGGTGCCTCCCGATACGTGGGGCGAGAGGAAGACCTTGTCCGATGCGAGCAGGGGGTTATCCGGTTTGATGGGCTCCTGCGTAAAGACGTCGATCCCCGCGCCGGCCAGGCGTCCCTCCTCCAGGGCCTCGGCCAAGGCCGTCTCGTCCACCACCTCCCCCCGGGCAAGGTTGAGCAGGTAAGCGCCAGGCTTCATCATCGCCAGCCTGTCGCGGCCGATGATCCCGGTGGTCTCGGGCGTGAGGGGCACGTGCAAGGTCACGATGTCCGATGCCCGCAGGAGTTCCTCGAGGTTCATCCGCTCCACGCCCAGCTCCGCCGCCGTCTCCTCGGGCAGCGAGGCGACATCGCTGTAAACGATGCGGCACCCGAAACCCTTCGCCCTCGCCGCCACCTCTCTTCCAATATTACCCATGCCCACGATGCCCAGGGTCTTGCCATACAGCTCGGACAGCCCGAGTGAGAATATGTCCTGCTGCGCCCACTCCCCCTTCGCGGTCTTGCCATGGAAGTACAGGGCCCTCTTGAGCAGGCAGAGCATGAACATAATGGCCTGCTCCGCCACGCCTATGGCGTTGGCCGCCCCGACATTGGCCACCGGGATGCGCGCGTTGCGGGTGGCCTCGAGGTCGATGTGCTGGTAGCCGATGCTGGGTTGCTGTATAAGAAGGCACCCGCGAGCCGCCTCTGCCGCGGCGGCGTCGATGGGCAACCGGAAGGTGAAATCTCCTATGATCACGTCGGCTCCCCTGACCGCCTCTACCAGCCCCGGCCCCGGTTCTCCCGCGTAAACCTCTATGGTGACGTCCTCACGGTCCGCGGCGGCCGCGAACATCCCTTTGGCCGCCTCTTCCGGCAGCGGCGCGAGCACCAGTATCTTCGGCATTTCGACCTCCCTCTGTTCCATAGCGGGGATACGACCGCCCCATCATAATATTATCCTGGTGAGCCCATTTCGAAACCAGCCTTGCTGCATGTGCGGCACACGGCTTTCCCTGACCGACGTGCTGACTTATACGTGCCCGGCAAAACCCGGCACCGCCTCTCTGCCCTCCGGGCGGCCCTGTCGCTTTCGCGATGCAGGCTGTCGGGCGATTTCTGCAGACGCTGTGATATAATTTCACCGCATCAACGGCGCCTATCAGACCACCGGAATCCGGACAGACCCCGTGAAGCAATGCAGGGAGGTAAGCAATGGGCTACGACATCTTTCAACCGGTACACGAGGATTTCCGCAAGAGCGTCAAGGAGTTCTTCGAGAACGAGGTGGCGCCCCATGCCGACGAGTGGGAGGAAGCGGAGGAGTTCCCCCGCGAGCTTTTCAAGCGCATGGGAGACCTGGGTTTCCTCGGCATGTCATACCCCGAGGAATACGGGGGGGACGACGACCGCCTCGCCGAAGCGGTGTTGCACGAGGAGGTCTCGCGCACCGGGTCCGCCGGGGTAGCCGGCGGTATCGGCGCTCACATCGGCATCGCCATGCCCCAGATAAACCGCTTCGGGACGCCGGAACAGAAAGAGCACTACCTGGTGCCGGGGATAAAGGGCGAGACCATCGGCGCCCTGGGCATCACCGAGCCCGAGACGGGATCGGACGTGGCGGGCATCAAGACCTACGCGGTGCGCTCTGGAGAGGACTGGATCATCAACGGCTCCAAGACCTTTATCACCAACGGCGTGCGCTGCGACTGGGTGGTGGCGGCGGTGAAGACCGACCGCGATAAAGGCTACGGCGGCATCTCGCAGTTCATCATCGATCGCGGCAACCCGGGCTTCGAGACCTCCAAGAAACTGAAGAAACTGGGCTGGAAGGCCTCGGATACCGGAGAGCTGTCCTTCATCGACTGCCGTGTACCCTCCGATGCCCTCCTGGGAGAGGAAAACCGCGGCTTTTACCAGATCATGGCCAACTTCGTGTGGGAGAGGCTTATCATGTCCCTGGGGGCGGTGGCGGGAGCCCAGCTCGTCTTCGAGATCGCCCTGCAATACGCCAAGGAGAGAGAGGCCTTCGGCAAGCCCATCGGCAAGTTCCAGGCCATCTCCCATATGCTGGCGGATATGGCGACGGAGATCGACCTGGGCAGGGCCTACACTTATCACGTGCTGAAGATGTACGTGGAGGGCGAGGAGCCGCTGAGGGAGGTGTCCATGGCCAAACTCTACACCCAGGCCATGTCCGTGCGCGTGGCGGACCGGGCAATACAGATCCACGGCGGCTACGGTTACACGGAGGAATATCCCCTGGCGCGCGCCTGGCGCGACATGCGCCTGGGGCCCATAGGCGGCGGCACCGACGAGATCATGAAAGAGATCATCGCCCGCTCCTACGGCCTGTAAGACAGCCGGGGTTTTAACTGCGCCCGAGCCCGGGCCAGGATTTATCCTGGCCCCGGTCGCCATTACCTCAAGCCGGCGCCCCGATATCCAACCCGACCTCTATGCATCCAACACCGTGAGTTCCAGGGGGGTGGCGTTGAGCATCTCCCCTCCGTCCGGCGTCACCCTCACGGAGCACTCCAGGCGCATGCCCCCCACGCCCTGGACGTTCATCACCAGGGCGGCGATCTCGACCACGTTCTCCTCCAGCACCACTTCCCGGAACTCGTCGTTGTTGAGGATGGCGGGATACCATTCGTGGCCGATAGCGCCGATACCGTGGCCAAAGGCGGGCAGCGTGTAATCCGCGTAACCCAGCGATGTCACCTCATCATAGACCGTCTGCCACACCTGCCCCACGGTCATACCCGCCTTGAGCGAGCTTATGAGCAGCTCCGATGTCTTGAGGTAGGCATCGGCCAGCTTTCTCTGTTCAGTGGAAGGTTTTCCCAGGATATAGTTGTGGGAGAGGTCGGCGTAGTAACGCCGGTAGGTGGGGTGCAGGTCCACCAGGAGGCTCTCTCCCGGCTGCAGGATCTTGTCCGTCGGCGGCGTGCACCCGCCGACCGGATACCAGGTGCGGTAGCCGGAAGCGATCTCCGAGGAGCCGGTGACCGGCCAGTGGAACTCGCTTCCCAGTTCGCGCATGGCCAGCTCACCGAGGCCCGCGATCTCCATCTCGGTCATACCCACGCAGAGGTTTTCCATAACCCTTACCTGCGCGGCATCGGCTATGGCGGCGGCCTGGCGCAGTAGCTTTATCTCCTCGGGGTCCTTGACGTAGGTCACCCGGTCCATGAGCTCCAGGGCGTTCACGAACTTCGCCTCTCCCAGGTTCTCCTTGAGGAACTCGTACTCGGTGGCGAAGAGGTACCCCGCGATCATGCGGGGGGAATGCCCCAGCTCCAGGCCGATGGTCGCCTTCTCCCATCCGTGCTCCTTTATCTGGCGCACGGTGACGTCCCACAGCTCGAAACCAGGTATGGGCCCGCATCCCACCACGTTATCCAGCCAGGAATCGTCCTTTACCCTTTCCGCGTCCATGAGCAGGGTGTTCAGCCCCACGTAGCCGTCTTTCGACACCATGGCCACGCTTCGCCAGGGGATAAAGGCGCCGCCGATGTAGGTGACGCTCTTCCCCCGCGTGGCCAGGAGAAGGTCGATGCCCCGGGAGGCCATCTCCTCCCTTATCTTCTCTATCCTCTTCCCGTAATCGATGTTAACGTCCACCATCAACCTCCTTGCACGTTCGCCGCACCCACGCCCTCCGCGCGCAAGCCGCGTCGCGACCAGATCCCGGCATCGGGCTCGCATCGCTATGTGCCGTCAGTTTACGCATGCAGGACTCCATACCTGGATTATAATCCCGCTGCCGGACGATGCCGGACATATCCAGAGCGGTTGAATGCTTTCACCCCTGCAAGGCCTTCTGACCGCTGCAGCCAGCTCATCCTCTCTCGCAGCATTCTTTCGCCCCTGCTGTTCGCATCGGCCCAGCGATGCCCGACGCTTTAAGCGCTGCTCCCCCACAGAAGTGTGGATGAGGGTGGGGTGATGATTTTCGCCCCGAGCACCCTGCGCGTAAACGTTAGCCGGTCTTTTCGATTGCC
This sequence comes from uncultured Actinomycetota bacterium, assembly GCA_964462595.1. GTDB lineage: Bacteria > Actinomycetota > Geothermincolia > Geothermincolales > RBG-13-55-18 > SURF-21. Next base: position 6,036 of record CAYWXM010000051.1, on the reverse strand, counting down.
TTGCTCGCGGGAGCCTGGCGGTTGCGCAGTAGCAGCGCGCCGGAACACGCGACAAACAGGGCCGCACTCACGATCTGGAAGAAAATGGCCGCATTCGGGTCCACGTGGGCTCGGAAGAATTCCATCACGAAGCGGATGAGGCCGTAAGCAGCCAGGGAGAGAAGAAAGAGGTCCCAGTCGCGGCGCAGCCGCTTCCGGGCCCACAAAAGCATCGCGAACGCCGCCAGGTCCAGTACCAGCTCGTAGAGCTGTGTCGGATGCACCGGGGTAGCCGACCCCGGGAAAGTAACCGCCCAGGGAAGACCCGAGGGTTTTCCGCCACAGCAGCCGTTTAAAAAACAACCTATACGCGCAATGGCCAGCGAGAGGGGTATGGCCAGCCCCACAGCGTCGGAGACGGCCCCCATCGGAAGCTTCATGCTTCGTATCAGCAGCAGGCAGGAAGGCACGGCGAGGGCAAGTCCGCCGTAAAAAACCAGGCCCCTCATGTTGAGGTCGAACACCTGTCCCCAGTTGCCGGACAAGGAGCCCAGGTTTCCCAGCACGTAGAAGATACGCGCACCGATGACCCCGGTGATGGCGGCTACGGCGGCGATGAGGTAGATGGCCGAGCCGTCCAGGCCGCGTCGGTTGAGCTCGCTGCGCGCGACGAATATGCCGGCCAGGAAGGCGAGGAAGAGCATGACCCCATAGGAGTAAACCGCAAAGCCGCCTACGTGGAAGAGCACCGGACGCATGGATAAACCTCCTGGTCGTTTTGTCGCATTCAAGAATAGCAGAATCTGGCTCGTGGCACCGGCAGGCGCTGTAGCCGGGCGGGGTGTGGCGGGAAAATATCCTCGCGGGCGGCTGTTGAACCATGAACATACGCTGATCCGAACGGATTTCGCACCGGCACTCAATACATGGGAGCAAAATTCCGAATTAGATAGAGAAGTCCGGGAAGCCATAGCGAATGGCTGACATTAATCTGTATGGTCAAGATGACCTGAGTGGAACTGGAGCGCCGCATGGCCGTCGATGCGGAAACCAAACACAGCTTCTTCACCCAAAAGCTGGCTGCTAAACTGAAACAGGAGGGGATCACAACTCCTCCATACATCCTTGCCCTTCTGGACAAGCCGTTCTCCTCTTTCTCGGCTGAGGACAAGAAGCTCTACGAAACGCAGGTCAAGGAGAAGGAGCTTCTGATCCTCTTCGCCCGGCTGCTGCAGCAGTTGTACGAGGAGGCGGGCGAAGCCACCAGGCACAGCTGGAAAGGGATGTGCCACCTGCTCAAGGATTCGCCCATCAAGGTATGCGTCTCCTACGTCATAAACCAGGAAGAAGAGCAGGAGATACAGGCCGAGCGTGAACTCGAGCCGGCACCTGCCATGAAGGTGCGGCCATCGGCGCCACGCATGGCAGCCGCTGGGGAAGAAGGAAGAACGGGCCAGAACGTCTCCCGCAAGAGCTATTTTACCAAGAAGCTCGAGCGCAAGCTGGGCGAGCGCGAGATCAGGGTGCCCGCCTCCATCATCGCCCTGTTGGACAAGCCGTTCGAGGAGTTCTCCGCCGAGGAGCAGAGCCTATACGAAACGGAGTTCAAGGGGCGCCAGCTCACCATCCTCTTCTCCGACCTGCTCGACGAGCTGTACGAGGAAACAGGGCGGGTCGCCAGCGGCTGGAACGCCATGTGCCGCTACCTGAAAGATACCCCCATGAAACTCATAGCTACCTACGTAGTGCAGGAGGAGGGGCGCCTGGAGGAGGTGGCCAGGGAAGTGCCGGAGGAGGCCGTCGGCCAACCCGTGCGGGAGAAACTGAACGTCAAGCGTTACCAGCCACATGAAGAAGAGCAAAAGGAGGCCCGTTCGCGCTGGCGCAAGAAATAAGCCTCAGCTCTCGATCCCCTTGGGTACGGTCATCTCGAACTGAAAATATGCCGCGAAGATGAGCAGTGCATAGGCGGCGTGCAGGAAGATGTCCGCGATCTCCGTCGTGCTCATGATGCCCACGAGGCGGAACGCATTACTTATATCTATTATCGCCAAATAATTCAATGATATATATCCGGGTGGATCATGAAGCTGTCGCATCGGCGTCTGGCCTGTAATAAACGGGCGCATTATAATCATGACGCATAGTCATTAGTAGGAGGTAGAGCCTTGAACCTGTTGATACTTTACGAATCCTGTACCGGAAACACCGAGTTGGGAGTGGAGGTAATAAGGCGCACCCTGGAGGAGGACGGCCATGCCTGTACCGTAAGGCGCTTTCGCGATGCCGATGCCGGCGAGCTGGAGGGTTACAGCCTCTACGGCTTCGCCACGCCGGTCCAGAGCTTCGCTCCCCTCACCCCCGTGCACCGTTTCTTAAAGGAAATGCCCAAGCTGCAGGGCCGGCCGGCCTTCATCTTCACCACCTGCAGCGGCTGGCCCGGCGCCGCGCACCGCATGATGGCGAGCCAGCTTCGCCACAAGGGCATGGCCGTGCTCGGCGCCCATACGATGGGAAGCCAGCAGAACTGGCCCATAGGAAGGAAGTACCTGCGACATCTCTACGACTTCTTCGCTCCCCCGCGCAAGAAGTCGCTGAAGAAAACCCAGGCCTTCGCCCGCGACATGGCGAGCAGGGCATACCGCTATTATGACGGCATCGAGGACAGACAGGCCCCGCACATACTCTGGCCTACCCCCACCCTGCTGCCGGCCTTTTTCGCCGTCAGGGGGATGCTGGCCCACGGTTACGGGAAGAGGACGGTGGATGCGGAGCTATGCACGCGATGCGGCATCTGCGTCGAGACCTGCCCGGTTGGAGCGGTACGCCAGGGCGACCTGCCGGTATTCGACGACACCTGCATTGGCTGCTGGGCTTGCTTCAATAACTGCCCCACCCACGCCATAATCTCGAGCCTCTGCAAGCCGGAGCATTATTACAGCGGCATCGGGAACCGGGAAAAGGTGCTGAGAAAAGTGGGGCTGAAATAACCTCGAGCCTCGATCGCCAGGACAAGGATGCCGCCCCGTAAAGATGAATGCAGGCCCATAGCCCGAGTCGGCGGAGCCTCAGGCTGATGGGGTTACTTCTCCCTCTTTCTCGAGCCCCTCGTCCTTGCCTCCCGAGTGAAAGAGGGCTACCCGGTTCAGGTCATCCGGGTCGTATTTTATGGTGATGGTCTTTCCCGGCTGGTATTTTTGGACCGCGGACTCATCTATAACGCCCGTGGTCTGGGCCTGGAAAGCGGCCTGGCCTTCCGGCTTCACCTCCAGCAGGAAATGCATGGCGGGGTTGGGGCCGTTCACGTTTATATCCAGATCAAAGGCCTTGAGCACGACCGCTTCGGCTTCTATGCCCTTGGCCTGTATCTCCTGCTTCTGCTTCTCGTTGCGGTCCAGCATCTCCTCGATCTGCCTTCTCTGCTCGTCCACGGATGTAGTTGTGGCCGTATTGCCCTCCATTCCCTCATCCTTGCTCCCTATGGCCACGTCCTGCGGGTTGGAGGGGTTTACCATGACGGGTATCATCAGCCCCGGCTGATAGGAAGGGATCCGCATCATATGCACCAGGCCCCTGGTCTTCGCCTCGTAGGGCTCGCCCTTCTCGGGATAGACCTCGAGGACGAAATCGGTCTGCAGGTAGCGGTCGTTGATGACGGTACCCGTGTCCCTCATGGACATTATCTTGGCGCGTGCAGGCACGCCGGTTTCCATCAGCCGTTCGCTCTTCATGATGCTCTTAAGGAAGAAAAAATAGACAAACGCCAGGACGGCGAGGTCCACGGCGGTGATAAGCGCACCCGTGGGCAGGTCGACCGCGAACATGACGACAACCCCGATGAGCAGCGTCATGCCGCCTATCGCGTAGAACAACCTGGTGAAATTGGTGTTCACCTTCTGTGCCTCCTGATCCTGCTCTAACCCAGCCCCACGTGAGATACGGCTCAGGTTCCGATTACCTCAGGTCCCATTTTACCTGCGGATTCCCGGCAAAGTCCCTCCTCCTCCGCCTTGGTCCTATCTTTCGCATCCCGGCCGACCGGTAACGTCCGGCCCTCGCGCTCTTCCCCGGAAGGCTCAGTCCTCGAGTTTTCCGGGGTATGGCTTTCCCTCCCCCAGCACCGTATGTACCGTGGGCATGAGCTCGCTTACGGCGATATGCTGCGGGCATTTTTCCTCGCACTCCCCGCAGCCGATACAGGCGCTCGCGCGATCGGCCTCGGAGAGGAAACGGGAATAGCGGAAACGGGAGACCGACAGGACGTCGTACATGAGGCCGTCGTTGTAGAGAGCGAAGTTGGTGGGTATATCCACCCCCTGCGGACACGGCAGGCAGTAACCACACCCGGTGCAGGGGATCGCCGCCTTGCTCTCGAGCCTCTCGCGCACCCGGGCGATGAGCTCGAGCCCTGCCTCCCCCAGGGGACGTGAGGCCGCGGCGTCCGCCGCATGGACGTTCTCCTCGAGCTGCCGCATGTCGCTCATGCCGCTCAGCACCACGGAGACCTCCGGCTGGTCCCATATCCACTGCAGCGCCCAGGCGGCGGGTGAGCGTCTTTCCCTGTAAGCGTCGAAGACCTCGCGCACATCCCCGGGAGGTCGCGCCAGGTTCCCACCCAGCAGCGGCTCCATCACCACCACCGGGATACCCCTGGATGCTGCGTACGCGAGCCCCCGCGTCCCGGCCTGGTATTCCGTGTCCATGTAGTTGTACTGTATCTGGCACATCGACCAGCCGTCGTAACCTTCGATTATCTCCTGGAAGACCGGGTATGCGTCGTGGAAGGAGAACCCGATATGGCCTATCCTGCCGTCGCTCACCGCGGCCTCCGCCCTCGCGAGCAGACCCCGGTCCAGGATGTCCTTCCAGTGTTTGGCGTTCAGGCCGTGAAAGAGGTAGTAGTCGATGGGACCTGCCTGCAGCCTCTCCAGCTGCTGTTCGAGAAAACGATCGAAATCCGCCGCTTCCTCCACCAGCCATACCGGCGACTTGCTGGCTATGCGCACCTTGTCGCGGTAGCCGTCCCGCAGGGCTTTCCCCAGCAGGACCTCGCTTCTGCCCTCGTGATAGGTATAGGCGGTGTCCAGGTAGTTGACGCCCTCGTCGATGGCATGGCGGATCATCTTTATGGCTTCGTCCTCTACGATGTTCGCGCCGATGGGGATGCCGTCGCTCGTCGGCAGGCGCATGCACCCGAACCCGAGGATCGATACCTCCCAGCCGTCGTGCCCGAATTCCCTGTACAGCATCTTTCGCCACGACCTCCTCGCCCGCTCCCGACTCTCCCAATGCATCTATCGCTCCCGGCCCGGGTATATTAGATTATCGCTATATCGTGCCGTAGTCCATGCGATGGGTATGGGGGTGGACGTGATGATGGTAAAGGCAGCCGTGGGGAAGATAACCCAGAGGATAACGGAGCTGACCGCAAGAAGATCGCGTGGAGAGACCAGGGACCTGGTCGTGCACCACGAGATAAGGGACGTGACCCCCGAGATGATCGATTGGTGGTGGGACAACATCGACACCACGGACCGGTACCGCCAGTGGCACCCCGCATCGCACCTCTCGTTCACCTGGGAATCCCAGCCAGGCAGCGGGCACGTCGGAAGAACACAATGCGTTCTCGAAAAGATCGCCGGTATCCCGTCGCTGCTCCGCATCCGCTGGGAAGACCCGGACAGCATGGCGATAGACAGGATCTACGGCCACGTTAACGCGGGCAGCATCCTGGACGGCTCAGGAAAACCCATCTCGTGGCTGATGCACGAATACGAGGGGTCGGGGCAAGGCACGAAGATGCGCTCTACCTTCCGTCTTCCAGCCAAGACGCCCAACTGGTTCGTGAAGGGCCTGAGAAAACACAATAGCGAGGAAATGGCCCACTTCACGGATTTCCTGCCCCGGCTCTACGAGGTATCCCGGCGGGACATCTGAAAGCTCCGCGGGCTATTTCATGATGACGTAAAGCCCTGCCGTTTGCGGGCTCCGATCGAACATGGCAATAGGAATGGAGCCGACGAGCGGATTCGAACCGCTGACCTGCTCATTACGAGT
>CAYWXM010000050.1:0-1761 GCA_964462595.1 uncultured Actinomycetota bacterium | reverse complement strand
GCCCGAAGGGCGGCGCGGCGGTGTCCAGCGCCTGAACATTTCCGAATGTGCAGGCCTGGCACGTGTACGTGGCGATGGAGTGCCCGAAGAAGTGGCCGAAGGGAGGCGCGACGGTGCCTGTGCCTGTCCTGGAGAAGCCAGGCTTGGCACTGTTCGTGTCTAGTTTAAAGGGGGATTGATATGCCAGACTACGACGTCATCGTGATAGGGGCGGGACTCGGAGGCATCACCGCAGGGTCTCTGCTGGCTAAAGGGGGGCGCAGGACACTGGTGCTGGAGCAGAGCGATAAGATAGGCGGTTGCTGCTCTACATACGAACACGATGGTTACCGCTTTGATGTGGGCGCCACCCTGCTGGAGATCATCCCCCCATTCGAGCTCGCCTTCGAGAGATTGGGCACCACTTTTCAGGAGGAGGTGGAGCTTGAACCCTGCGACCCCGTGTACAACATCATATTCCCTGACGGTTCGCGCATGACTTATCCCGCGTCCATAGAAGAGAAGGCGGAGATCATCTCGCGCATCTCACCCGAGGACGGAAAGGCCTGGCTGGAATATGCGCGCTATATCGGCGATTTCATGCGCACCGCCCTGGGGGGGTTTTTCCTGAGCCCGGTCAATAACATGGTGGACATGACGAAAATATTCCTCAAGGATCCCCACCTGCTGAAGTTCTTTCCCCTCTTCAGCAAATCCTTCGAGGAGATCATGCGCGGTTACTTCAAAAACGAACGGGTGCAGGAATCACTTTCCTACCCGGGGAAATTCTGCGGGCAGCCCCCCGCCCTGGCCCCCGGCATCTTCGCCTTCCTGTCCTATGCGGAGCACGAGGGAGTGTGGTTCCCGCGGGGCGGCATGATCGCCGTTCCGGAAGCTATGCGCAGATGCGGGGAGAGATACGGGCTCGAAGTCCGGCTGGGCCAGGAAGTGGACAAGGTCATGGTACGCGACCGCAGGGTCGAGGGAGTAGTACTCGCAGACGGTACGGAGATAACCTCGCAGCTGGTGATCTCCAACATCAACGCAAAAAGGCTGTACCTGGAGAAGATAGGCGAGGAGCACCTGCCCTGGCTGGCCAAGTATGGCATAAAGAGCTACCATCTCTCGGCTTCCGCCCCCATGATCAACGTGGGGCTCGATTACCGGCCCCCCCTGGACGCCCACCATACCCTGATCACGGAATCCATGGACAAGATTAACGAGTACTGGTTCGGAGACATGAGAAAAGGTCTGCTTCCCTCGGAGACTTTTGGCCTCGTCTGCTTCCCGACTTTCTCGGATCCCTCCATGGCCCCCGAGGGGCACCACGTGCTCAATATCGTCCAGTCCGGTCCTTATCACGTCAAGGAGATAGACTGGGACCGGGATAAGAAAGCCTACGGGGAGCGGCAGCTCGAGCTGCTGAGCGAGAAGGCCATACCGGGACTGGCGGATCACGTGAAGGTGATGGACGTCCTGACCCCCAGGGACTACGAGAGGCGCCTGCTCACTCCAGAGGGTGCCATACTGGGTCTGGACATGGATCTGCCTTCCTCGACAGTGTTCAGGCCTGCGGCGAGGTCCAAGAGCATCAAGGGCCTTTATCTCGCCGGAGCTTCCACCCATCCCGGGGGCGGGCTGCCGTCGGTGATCGCCTCGGGCATCATCGCCGCCGACCTAGTCTCTACTTATGAATAACGTTTCGACAGTATGCATCGCGAAAGCGACAGCGACGCCCGAAGGGCGGCGCGGCGGTGTCCAGCGCCTGAACATTTCCGAATG
>CAYWXM010000049.1:0-4855 GCA_964462595.1 uncultured Actinomycetota bacterium | reverse complement strand
CGCTTCGCTCGCAATGACACTGACTGACCGAGATTGCTTCGCTTCGCTTGCAATGACACTGACCGACCGAGCAGTGATCACTGCCGGAGCCTCTCGTAGAGCTCGGTGGTCTCGGGTGAGGGTGACACGCAATAATTGTCTTGGAGGTAGGAGACGCAGCGCCCGAAGGCCTTCTCCACCCCGGCACGGTCCCCAGCTTGGGAGGAGATGGTCATATGCCTGCGGTATAATTCTTCCTGGCCCGGGTCCTTGGCGATGGCCTGCTCCAGGCACGCAATAGCTTCCTCGACCTCTCCCCTGCGCAGATGTTCAGTGGAGAGGCTCGCCAGCATCCCTATATAGTCGTTCTTGAGCGCCTCCCGCTCCCTGGAACACCAGTCCTCGTAGAGGTCCTCGGAGCAGAAGTCGCCCTTATAGAGTTCGACGGCTTCTTTGAGGGTGTAGAAGAAGAGGTCGAAGTCGCCTGATTCCCTGGCTTTGCCCGCCTGGGCCGACTTCTCCCTGAAAAGATCGAGGTCGGTCCAACCCCCCGCTCCCAAATGCAGGCGGACGGAATCTCCATCTCTGACGACGTATGATGAATTCCCGCGGCTTACTTCGGGCTCGAGTATCCTGCGCAGGGTGGAGAGAGCTGCATTGAGGTTCTTCTGCGCCGATTCCAGCGGAGCCTCGGGCCACAGCAGCTCCATGAGCACGTCCCGTGGCATGGCTCCCTTGTCCCGATTGGCGACGAGATATTTTAACGCGGTCTGGGCCTTCTTGCTTTTCCAATCCCTGGCGGATATCACGCGTCCTCCCCGCGTCACCCGGAAAGGGCCGAGCATCTCTATCCCCAAAGGCTCCACCTCCTGGCGGGCCAGCATCGTCATCAGCCCAGATGCACACTCAGCCACACGCTTGTTGCTGTTCTTCTCGAGCCTCTTCAACCAGGGAACGGAGTTGGCTCCCCCGATCTCATAAAGCCGCTCCATTAACTCGAGGTGCCTGCCTTCCGCGAAGAGGTCCGTGAAAAAGGGCAGGAGGTATTCCACGTCCGTGGAGTAGCAGCGCAAGATGATGTCCTCCCCGAACTCGGAGACATATTCATCCAGGATCTTGCGGGCTTCATCATGCATGCCGCCCTCAACTTTCAGCGTGAGGAGCAGGGAATAGGCGAAGGAAAGGCCTTGTCTGGCACCGGATCCCGCGATGATCGACATTATGTCCCGCACTTCTGCCTCCGCTCTCTCGAGGCCCAGCGTACGGGCGGAGAAGGCGATTTGGAGAAGATTGACAGAATAACGCATATCTCCATAATCGACACTCATCTGGGAGGCTGCCTGAAGATGTTCGAGAGCCGCTGCCGTATCTCCGGTGAGTCCGAAAGCCTCGCCCAGATGTAACTCCGTATAGATGGCTAGAGGCCCAGGCCCATGTTTTTCGCGGTTCATTGCCGCAATCGTCGCGTCTTCGAGCGCGTTATCGTGCTCATGCAGGTAAGCCCAGGCAACAGCCCTGGACGCGCGGCCGAGCAGGACCATGGGGGGAATGCCGTTCGTCTCGCCGAGGTATATGGCCTTGTTTGCAGTCTCAATCGCCTCCTCGAGCCTGTCCAGGTATGTATAGGCGCGAGATATAAGACCGAATAAGATAGGCCAGGTGGAAGTGGCCATACCAGTGCTTTCAAGTAACCTGACCAAATCCTGGAACAGTTCGATGGCCCGGTTGAACCTTCCCTGCCAGACTAAGGCCATCCCGCAATAAGGTTTTACCAGGATCTTGATCAAGTCGTCACCCATCTCATCTGCTTTGCTCAAAGCTTCTTCTATAAGGCGATCCGCTTCCCCAGCTCGTCCCGCCGCAACCGATAAGGCGCCCTCTGCCGCTATCACCAGGCACATGTATGGTGAATCTGCAGGCATTATCTTTCTAACCCGCGAAATCGTCTCAAGCGCCTCATGAAACTTACCCAAACCTATATATCCCAATCCCAGACGGAGAAGGGAGAAGGCGCGTTCCTCCGCGGTGCCGCTCTCCTCGAACGCCTCGGCTGCGACACGAGCGCCGTCCACAACACGCGCATAGTCCCCGAACATTCCCGCGATCTGTGTGCTGGTAAGCATGAGTACGGGGTGTTTCTGCAGTACCTCTTCCGGCAGGCGGTTTATCTCGCGCTCGAGGAAGGAAATCCTGTTCGCCTGCATGAGCTGAAGCGAGATGCCTTCCAGCGCCCGCGCCGCCCTGTCGTAGTCCCCGGCCTCCATGTAGTGGTAGAGGGCCTCCTCGGGTTCGGCGTAATTCTCCCAGAGGGCGGCGGCCCTGAGATGCAGGTCCCGCACATCATCCTTTGAGAGGGTGTCGAACAGAGCCCTTTTGAGAAACACCCGAAGCCCGTGATGGTAGCGGTACCAGTTGCCCCGGTCGTCCAGGGGGATGGTGAAGAGGCGCTCGCCAATAAGGTAGGAGAGTATGTCGCGCGAGTCATCTATACACAGCAGTTCGTCGCAGAAGCTGGGGTTCATGCGGGAAAGGACCGAGGTGCGTGCAGTGAAGTCGCGCACCGCCTGGGGTTGGTTCTTGTAGGCGGCTTTAGAGAGGTAATCGAAGACGTCAGGGAGCGAGAGCCCCGGTTCCCGTATTGCCCTGCTCACCTCCTTGCCCTCCCTGTTTTTAAGTGCCAGGTAGAAGAGCACCAGGCCGGAGACCCAACCTTCGGTGCTCTCCGATAAGGCCGCGATGTCCTCCTGCGATAGGGGTATGGAAAATATCTGCCGGAAGAGGATGGCGGTCTCTTCCAGGGTGAAGCGCAGGTTGGTCTCCGAGAGCTCCAGGAGGTCGCGGCGTGCCTTGAGGCTGGTGAGGCTTAAGGCCAGAGCGGAGCGGGAGAGGATCACAAAGTGAAGGTTGGGGAGCGTGTGGCCGAGCAGGAAATCCACGGCCTCAGTTATCCGGGCACTCTCGTTTACCAGGTGGAAGTCGTCCAGGGCTATGAAGAGTTCCTCCTCCGTGATCTCGTCCAACTCCCCGATAAAGGTGGAGAGGATAACCCGGCTCTGCTCGTCCACATTGGCGGCTTTGGCCAGATGGGAGAGGGTCTTTTCTCCGAACCCGGGGCGGATGCTCCTCAGCCCCGCTATGAGGTATGAGAGGAAGACAGAGAGGTCGGAATCGGTCTCCTCGAGTTGATACCAGACGAAGGGCTGCCTACTGTTCTCGAGGAACTCCGCCGCCAGGGTGCTCTTGCCGTATCCTGCCCCGGCAACTATCGCCGTCAGTTTGGACGAGCTCGCTTTTTCGAGTTCCTCGAGCAGTCGTTCCCGGACAACGATCTCGGGTAGCCTGGGAGGGTAGAGCTTGGTCCGGAGTATCTGAGATTCAGCTGCCATAGCTTCCTTCTGGTCCCTTGGTCCACTATTACCATATGGAGTTATTGTGCCGCTTTTTCCCATATATACTGCAGATAGCTTGGTTCTACCCAGATCAAGTCAGGTCAAAACGTCCAAGCCCAGGGGTCAGGCCCGGGGGTCAGGCCCGGCTTTGGGCCTGAGGCCTCCGAGGCCGAGGGCGGCGCAAGGCTACACGCCGTCGCGGACGAAGGCGAAGCCGAGGCATCCAGGTCCACACGGGAGTAGTACCTTAAGGGGATTGCTTCGCTTCGCTCGCAATGACAGTGGCCGAATGGGGCCGTATCTTCGTTTTTCGGTTTCCCTCCTGAACCACGGCCGGGGGGTCACGCCCGGGGGGTCACGCCCGGAAATCGGCCGACGGAGGCCGGGAAGTAGGGGGCCGTATCTTCGTTTTTCGGTTTCTGCAGCGCAGCCAGCACCGCTTATTCACTGTTGCATCATCTGAGCCATTGATCCGCCCTGGAAGGGATGTATGAACACCCAGCCGAAAATGAGGGTTTGACACCGGCCTTCTCTTGCGTAACGCCAACCGGGCCGGCCTGGGCCAGCAGCCCCGGCTAAACAGCAGCCCGAGGAGGTAGATCGGTGCGAAGGAAGCCCAAGGCGAGAAACGAAGATACGGCCCCCATACTTGCATGCTGCGCTGCCCTCAATGTCAGGGCTGGGGGGTTTGAGCACGGGTGTCAAGCCTCGCCTCGTGCCTGAAACCCCCGCAGCGACAAGACGTAGCATAAAATCCCATGGCTGCTCAGGTCATCCGTGGGATGGTAAAATGTTGGTATCGGGAGATGAACCAGGGAGATACCAAACAGGATATCGTCGTAGAGCGCTGTTGCGGGAAACTTGAGGATTCTTCAGGGGTAAACGGGTTATCCTCGGAATCAGCCGCCGGTTCATAACTGCAAAGGAATCTCAAATAAAGGAGGAAGAAGATGCGTTGGAAAAGGTTTCCGGGGATGGTCATACTCGTTCTTACATCCTGCCTGGTCCTCTCCCTCGGCCTCATGGCCGGTTGTGGGGACGACAAGGGCGGGTCGTCCGACTTTACCGTAAAAGCCTCGGTGAAAGGCGGAAGCGGCACGGTGGACCCGGGAACCCAGGCTGTTCCCCCAGGGGGATCCGCCTCCATAGACATCAAGCCGGACGCAGGTTACCATATCGCCTCCATCACCGACAACGGAGACAGCGTGGAGATCGCCGACCCTTACGTGATAGGAGAGGTGACCGAGGACCACGAGGTAGAGGTGGTCTTCGGCGAGGGCGCTGCCGGGGGTGCGGGAGGATGCCCCGACGAGCCCGAGGCCTTTACCTGCGCCATAGTCTCCCAGGTGGTATTTGAGGAGTTCGCCTGGGAGGACTCCGGCACTGCCGGCATAACCGTATCCCCGACCATAGATCCATATATCCCCACGGAGGACCTGGAGGGCGATATACGCGCCGCCGGGTGCGGGGTGAGCGGGGAAGGCGAG
>CAYWXM010000048.1:0-39780 GCA_964462595.1 uncultured Actinomycetota bacterium | reverse complement strand
GGGCCTGCGGGCCCTGATCGCGGCCAGCTCCCGGCAGGGGCATGGGCGCCTGGAGCGCCCCGGGATGCATGTATAAGAAAAGGGGCGGGGGGTGAAGGACATATCCATATAGGAATCAAACTCCTTTATAGGAGTTGTGCCGAATAATTTATGAGGTTGTGTAATGACTTTCTTGAAGAAGAAACCGCAAAAACCAAAAGGGGCTGATAGGTTATTACAGCCTTGGTGACTGGTGGTTAGACGCTTTTTCGGAACAAGAAAGGGAATACATTATCCAGGTGTTTCAGCCTCTAGAGCTTGGGGGTGGGGCAAATAACCTGACAGAGGGACAGCTGCTGGGCACCACTCAGAGTGCAGCGGCTTTCTTAACGAATCTGGCGGGATGGTTCAATAAGCCACAAGATAGAGATCTAGCATATAGGATCCTCTCCAAAGCAAACGAGTTTATCGGAGACAACCCGTTAGATGCTCATTTCCTATACCAAATAATGATTCAGACCTACTATAAGGATAGAGATTCCAAACCTGGTGCGCTTGAAAGCGCTATCGATGCATGCAAAAAACAAATAGAGCTAGCCCCGTTGGCAGCAAAGGCTTTCAAACGTGAGTTCAAAGGTGATTCCCTATCTGCACACGTTGGTTATACTCAATTGTCGATAATTCTAGACAAGCAGGGGAATTATACTGAAGCTATAGCAGTCTGCAAGAAAGCAAAAGGCCAGGGTTGGGCTGGTGACTGGGATAAGCGTATCGCGAGATACGAAAAGAAATTGAAATAGAAGCCTGCCCGTAAAACTATAAAAACATAACGAAGTTTTGTCAGTGGTTCAGTTTATTATTAAGGTTGTCTATTAGGTATCTTGGAAAATTTGAGGGTCGATGGGCATAGAAAGAGATTTCGACATACCCTTTATTGCCGAGCTGGCCTTGAGGGAAAAGCAGATTCAGCAGAATTATCGGCCGATAATCGCTGTTCATAAGTGGTTTGCTAGAAGGCCGGGCACGCTTTTCCGCGGCTTGATTCTATCGGAATTCCAGGATAAGCCCCTGAGGGAAGCATTCTATTCCTCAAATAACGTAGGGCCCCTTAACATCGCCGACCCTTTTATGGGGGGCGGTATCCCGCTGATTGAGGCCAATCGAGTCGGGTGCAATGTAGTGGGGTTCGATATAAACCCCATATCCTACTGGATCGTTGCACGGGAGCTAGAGAGCATAGATATAAACGCTTATCGCGATGCTTCAATGGAGCTTATGAATGGCCTGAGGTCCAGCATTGGCCATCTATATCAGACAAAATGTAGTTATTGCGGGAAAGAGGCGCCGGTAAAGTATTTCTTATGGGTAAAAACCCATGTGTGTTCTTCCTGCGGGAAGGAGTATGATCTCTTCCCGGGCGCCCTCCTGGCGCAGGATCGCCGGCACCCGAAAAACGTATTCGTCTGCCATTCCTGCGGCGAACTGATTGAAACTGAAAAGAGAAGAGAACCCGGTCGTTGCCCGCACTGTGGTGCTACGCTGGAAGATATCAGCCCCGCGAAGAACGGTAGCAGCAAGTGTCCTTATTGTGGAGCAGTTGATGACTATTCCAAGGGTCTTGAGCACCCACCTAGTCACCGCTTGTTTGCCATTGAATACCACTGTCATGAGTGCAGGCAACATCACAAGGGAAGATTCTTTAAGAAACCAGATTCCCTGGATATAGAGAGATACGAAGAGGCTTCGATTAAACTGGCGAAGATGAGGCCCAAATTCATCCCAGATGACGATGTCCCTGCGGGCGATGAGACCGCGCGCCTGCATAGATGGGGTTATCGGAAGTACAGGGAGATGTTCAACGACCGGCAACTGTTGGGCTTGGAGTTGAGCTGCCGGGAGATAGCCAAAGAGAAAAATGCTTCCATAAAGAACGCGTTGGCGACAAACCTGTCTGATCTGCTTAGATATCAAAACATGCTTTGCCGGTATGATACGATGGCCCTCAAGTCCCTGGACATCTTCTCCGTGCATGGTTTTCCGGTCGGCTTGGTACAATGCGAATCAAATCTTTTTGGTATCAGGAATGGCAGTGGCTTCCTAGTGGGGAGCGGCGGTTGGCTGAACATCGTCGAGAAATACATAAAGGCCAAGGAATACTGCGATCATCCTTTCGAGATAGAACATTCGAATGGCGACAAGAAGAGGATATACGCCAAAGGTGAATTCATCGGGAACCGGAATGGTGAAGCCACGGCACGAGCTATTGACCTCTATTGCCAGAGCGCGACTACTTCCACCATTCCTGAAGAGTCGCTGGACGCGGTCTTCACCGACCCACCCTATTTCGCCAATGTCCAATATGCCGAGCTTATGGATTTCTGCTATGTATGGCTGCGTAGGTTGGTAGGCTCGGCAGAGTATGCATTCCAATCTCAGACAACAAGAAACCAGGATGAACTAACTGGAAACATTACGATGGAAAAAGGGATAGAGCATTTCACGGAGGGTCTCTCGGAAGTCTATCAGCGCATGGCGCTTGCCCTGAAACCGGGGTCGCCCCTTGTTTTCACCTACCATCATAACAATCTTGAGGCGTACTTCCCTGTAATCACCGCTATTCTGGATGCGAACCTTGTATGCTCCGCCACGTTGCCTTGCCCTGCGGAGATGGGGGGATCGATCCACATTAACGGCACGAAGTCATCTATCATAGATACCATTTTCGTATGCCGTTCCACTGGATCATTCCCCCGCAAATGGCTAGCTGATGGGCCCGAAGGCTTTGCGGATCTGGCTAAGAGTGATATTTCATTGCTCAAGGCCGCGGGTTTGAGCCCGACGAAAGGCGACATCCGGTGTATCATCTACGGACATATTGCCCGCCTTGCGGTTTGGAGGCTTCGCAAATCGTGGGATAGGTCCATATCCATCGAGGAGAAGCTAGAGCTTGTGAAAAAAGTAGTCTACTCATTCGCATCACCTGATGAGGTAATGAGGAAACTGGACAAGGAGTATTTCAATTCCCCCTCTCGGCAGAGATGGGAGCCTGAAGAAAGGCGCCTAGATGTCACATCAAGAAAAGAAGTATCCTTTTGAAGCACCACTAGCAGCTATCGATGACGAAATCGAAAGCTATGTGGACGCTGTGTTTTCATGCCTGGAATCTGAGTTCCTGGTGATGCCAAAGGGGCCGGACTTCGTTGAATATGATGTGTTTGAGAGAGCGTATGAGGAACTGAAGAAGACGACGAAGGGCTTCAAGGAACTCGATTCGGCAGCAATAGTAGATTTGGTGAGGCAGTACCCATTGTGCATAACAGTACTGCGTACGATGCTTGGCTTCACCTCACCGGAATGGGCATATGAAGCAACGCAGGAAACGGGAATATTGATAAGTCAAGGAGCTGCACGCTCCCTTGAGCGTAGAATTCGAATCCGGCCCGAGGAGCCCATAAAGATTGCAGGCAAGACCGGCGAGAGGATACAAGCTTTAATAACGACTGCGTGCTCAATGTTATCGGCTGAAGTTCCAAGACTTGATGAGGGCAGAATCCATCGTCTTGACAAAGCTGACACAAGAAGAGGATTAGCTAGCGTGCAGGCGCTATCAGAGCTAGGCGTTCCGTACGCAATGCTGCTGTATGAGCGGCTTCTGGGGAGACCTTTCGCGGCACATAGAGATTCAGTGAGCGAATTGATTGGTGGGGGACTCGAGGAGCCAATAGAGGATTTGTTGAGTAATAGTGGGGTGAGTTTTCGCAAGATAAAAAGAGCTGAACGCATTGAGGGTTTTGACCAGACACCAGACTTTGTTATCCCTGATGAATTCAGCCCGAAGGTGGTAATCGAAGCAAAGATCACCGAGGATGATGGAACAGCGCGGGACAAGGTAACGAGGATACAGCATCTGGCGGAGATAAGCATGGAGGGGAGGACACAGGACAACCCAAAATTCCAAGTGGTCGCCTGCATTGGGGGAAGAGGCTTCGGCGTTCGTCGAGAAGATATGCGGAAGCTGATTAGGGCAACAAGAGGCAAGGTCTTCACGCTGCAAACTCTAGATAAGATGATTGCGTACACGAAGTTGAAAGAATATGTGAGTCGACAATAGGAACAGATTATATATGCAAAGAATCAATAAGGGAGAAGCTAGTAGAGTACTTGATAATAAATTCTGCTGAAGTTCTTAGCATTGCAGGCAAGTTAAGAGCGCAATGAGTATAGTGCAGTATAAGCACGAATGAAACTATCTCATGATTAGTATGTCGCAGATCCGAGGGTTGCTGCATCCACCAGGAGGGGCAGTTCAGAGCCCTAATGCCAGGACTCTTTTTCTCCCCCTTCGCTTCCTTGGCGTGTTCTTATTGTGCAAAGATTTTGGAGAGCCCAGAGCAGCATTATCCTTTTGGGGAGTATAATAACCGCTATGGTCTTGGGCATTTATGAATCTCATCAGCAATGTTGGAACTAGAAATGCTGATAGATAGAATTAAGAATCTATGGGGAGCGAAGGGCGAGGCGTAAGAATGGCAGATCGAACAGTAGATGGCCATGATGAGGGAGCCTCAGCTTTGCCGTTGTTTGCAGAACTCTCTAAGCCTTCATGTACCTACGGGACTACAATGGATGTTCAGTTCGGACGACCGATACCTCCTCAGCAGCGGGTACTTCTCTATTCCTCAGATGAATGGGAGGAGTTCATCCTTGAATGGGTTCAGAGTCAAAAGGCGCAGTATCTATGTGTGCTTAAGTTTGCGGGTGCGAACGATATGGGAATCGATATTGCTGGGTTTGTTGACGAAAAGCGCCTCGTTGGCATTTGGGACAACTACCAGTGCAAGCATCATGAAAAACCACTTATACCCGCAGATGCTGCGGCTGAGATCGCTAAGATTATCTGGCATTCATTTCGGAATGATTATCTTCCTCCACGCAAGTATTACTTTGTTGCACCGAGAGACTGTGGAATGAAATTGAAAAAGCTGCTTTCTGATACAGGCGCTTTGAGGGATCATGTAATAGAGAATTGGACGAATCAATGTTCGAAAAGGATAACTGCAGCACAGCCAATAGTCCTCGAAGGCGCTTTCAAGAAATATGTTGAGTCATTTGATTTTGGGATATTCTCTTCCCGAACACTTCTTGAGGTAGTAGATGATCATCGGTTGACTCCGTATCATGCAATTCGATTTGGCGGTGGTCTTCCTGGACGCCCAGCAGTCTCAGCACCACCAGAGGAGCCTGTTGCCGGAGAAAGCAGGTACATACAGCAAATCTTTGAGGCTTATAGTGATCACATGAAAACCGATGTCACTGATTTGGGGGGGCTAGTGGCACGCAAAGATCTTAAAGACCACTTTCATCGCCAACGAGAATTTTTCTATCATGCTGAATCGCTCAGGAACTTTGCGCGGGATACAGTACCACCAGGTACCTTCGAGGACCTGCAAGACGAACTATATGCCGGCGTCATCGACATTGAGTCAGGGGCACATCAGGACGGTTATGCTCGTCTCAATGCCGTGACACAAACTGCAACAGGACTTCAACTAACATCGAACGCTTTGATTAGCGTCATCAAGACCCATGACCGGAAAGGCATCTGTCACCAACTTGCCAATGATGATCGTTTGCACTGGAGGAAGTCATGACAGTTCGTCATGGCAGCGCCACATTCAATAGTCCACTGGAAGCGGGTATCCGTGCCATTGGTCTGCTGGTGCCTGCCTATCCGGATGCTTACGATTTACAGCGTTTAGTAATTTTTGATCACCTTATCATCCATACAGGAGATGTAGGGGGACCAGAAAGTCTCCATCCAGAAATTCCAATCCGAACCGCGGAAATACTTGTACGAAGGAGCCTCATCGAGCGCGGCCTTCTGCTTATGATGAGTAGAGGTTTGGTTGAACGGATCATCGATGACACAGGAATCAGTTATCGTGCTGGCGAGCTGGCAGAGACATTCTTCTCTGCCCTAACAACACCCTACTTAAGAACCCTTCGCGATCGCGGAGAATGGGTTGTGAATAAATTCGGCGACCTAGAGGATAACGAGCTCAGGGATACTATGAGCCGCTTCTTTAGCCAATGGATTGAGGAATTCCAAGTGACGAAGCGTAACGTGGCGGAAGAAACATGACAGCCTCAAGCCTGACCATTCGCCATTTATGCTTCACAGGTCCTGAGAAGGACCCCGCTCTACTAGTTTTTTCACAAGGACTTAATGTAATATATGGCGCCTCTGAAACAGGGAAGTCGTTCATTGTGGAAGCGATCGATTTCATGCTTGGCGGTAGCCGCCAATTGCGAGATATACCTGAGCGCATTGGTTACGACCGCATCTTCCTGGGCGTAGAAACTGCTGACAATAGGACCTTTACGCTTGTTCGCTCAGTTGACCAAGGTTCGTTCCAGCTTTATGACGGGCTACATGAATCCGTCCCTGATAATACTAATGCGACTGTGCTTGCCCCTCGCCACAGTTCTGATAGTGAAAATAACCTCTCAAGTTTCCTACTCCGAATAATTGGCCTGAGCAACAAGAGAATCCGCAAAAACGTGAATAATATCACAAGAAGCCTGAGCTTTCGTGATATTTGCCATTTGTGTATCGTCACAGAAAGCGAAATTCAGAAGCAGGGATCGCCGATCGAAGGTGGTCAATCAACTCAGAGGACTGCCGAGTGGGCTACATTTAAGCTTCTACTGACCGGCGTAGATGACAGCTCTCTTGTCACAATACCACAGGACACTTCGCTGCAGTCTCCAACTGCTAAGCTGGAGCTTATCTACGAGATGCTCGATACATATAGACAGAAGCTGCCCGAGAAAGAAGATGCGCGTCAAGAATTAACAACTGAGTTAGAGAAGCTTGAGGCTAGCATCTCTTTAGAACAACAGATACTGAACGTGTCAGAAGAGCAGTTTCAAGTGCTGATGGAGAATAGACGCACTCTTCGTAAGAAACTCGAGGAAAGTGTTGATCGTCGCGAGGAAATTGACGAGTTCTTAGCTCGCTTCAATCTTTTGAGAAAGCATTACCGGTCGGATCTTGCGCGGCTAGAAGGTATACAAGAAGCGGGCTCTCTACTCGCTGCGCTTACACCGTTGAGCTGCCCTCTCTGCGGTGCCAAACCCGACCAGCAACATCGCGATGGCGACTGTGATGGGAACATGGAGATTGTCGTCACAGCCGCAAATGCAGAAAGTGCCAAGATTATCCGTCTACAGCGTGAACTTGATGAAACGATTCACCAACTCGAAACTGAAGCTGAAGGCTTCGACGGTTTGGTATCCAGGCTGCAAGATGACCTCAGCAAACTCGAACAAGATATCCAGTCGATCGGACCCGGCCTTAAAGAGCAGCGCGCTAATTATTTGCAGCTTGTGGAAAAGCGTGCGTCACTGTTTGTCAGTCGATCTAAATGGGATCAGCTTGCCGAACTTGAGGAGCGACGCGTGGAGCTAGAAAATGTATTGAAAAAGGAAACTTCACATTCGCAAGAAAAGAGTGGCCTGTCATCGTCAATACTTGACGAGTTTGCGCGGCAGGTTCAACTGATACTAAAGGCCTGGAGTTTCCCGGATGCGGATCGTGTGTTCTTTGAGGAAGGAGACCGGGACTTGCTTATCAATGGCAAACGGCGCAGTAGTCGAGGGAAGGGAATGCGCGCAATAACCCATGCCGCGTTTATTGTCGGTCTCTTGGAGTATTGCAAGACGCAGTACAAACCACATCCAGGTTTCGTGATATTGGATTCGCCCCTCCTTGCATATCGAGAACCAGAGGGAACAGAGGACGATCTCATAGGAACTGACGTGAAGGATAAGTTTTATGAATATCTTGCGAATTGGACTGACAAGCAGGTTATTATAGTTGAGAACATCGATCCTCCATCTGAGATTGTAAGCAGAATAGACGCAGATTTCTTCAGCAAGAACCCGCATCAAGGACGAGGTGGGTTTTTCCCAATCACCGATACGAATTCGATGCGCAATGAAGAATAGGTGGTGAATATTTCCGTTTCAGACCCCGGGATCTTACTCTATGAAAATCTCATTATGGCAAACGGTGTCTGCATATAGCATGGAAGTATGTGCTATTTTGTCTCGCCACATCGGGGCACGGGAGGTATGCGAAGAATTATAGGTCTTCGATCCATCAAGAGAGCAAGCTGAGGTTCTTAGTTCCGAATACGTGACCACAATATGACCACACAACAGGATGCAGCAAGAGATTGAGAGAAAGAGTTATAAACACCAGGAAACAGACAAAACCAAGGCCTGATGCGGAACTAAGCACTGCAAGCAACAACAAACGAAAGATGGCAACACCACGAAATATACCGCTGGGAAATATTCCTAATCCTTGTGCGCGAGTTCGATTCTCGCCAGGGGCTCCATCTATTTCCGCAGGTCAGGGGATTCCCGGATAAGACGAAAACACCAAAGCGCTGCGGACGCGTTTGAGTTCGCATGGGCGCGGACAGAGGGGTTTATGTCAGTTCAGCTAGAGCAACCTGGTCTGCTCCGTGGGCCGGGGCACCTTTACCACCAGAAAGCGGAAGTCGTTCCCGCTCTCGTTCAGCAGGCGGTGGGGTACTTTCGCCGGGCTTTCCACCAGCGTGTCCGGCCCCACGGTCTCCCGCTCATCGCCGATCTCCACCACCCCCTCGCCCTCCAGCACGTAGAAAAAGACGTCCGCGGGCGTTATGTGCTTCTTCAGGTTCTCGCCCGGCTTGAGCAGGATATGCACCACCTGTGCGTGTTCCGTGTCGTATATCCTGCTGGCGTGAACCTTGTGGGGGTTGGGGTCGGCCTGAGCCGACCTCGCGTCTGTGGTCTTCATTCCGTTCACCTCTTTAGGCCGGCCGTTACTGCCTCAGGCGCTCCAGGCTCGCCAGCAGGAGTCCCTTAAAGCGGTCCAGGGTCACGGGCCGGGCGTCCAGCGGTATGCCCATCCAGTCTGAGAAATCGAGTATCTTCTCCGGGTCTTCCTCCATGAGCTTATCGTAGAAGCCCCTGGTGTCCGCGATCAGGGCCATGTCGTTCTGGGGGAAGGTCTGGTTGCGCTTGCCCAGGTCCCATTCCTCGAACACCTCGTCCTTGTATTCCACCCAGGCCGGCATCATCCAGTACACTTTCATGCCCTCCGCGAGCTTTTCCTTTTCCTCCTCGGAGAGCAACATCTCGATGCAGCTGTGCTGCCTTATCCTTTCGTATCTGCAGCCGGTGCCATCTACGATGCTGTCGATGCTGCGAGAGAAATCGGAGGTGTCCACGAAGCACCCATCTCCGTAGATGACCATGATCCTGTCGGAGCTTTTTCTGGCCTCCTCGATCCTCTCCGTGAGCAGTTGCTCCAGCTTCCTCGGTCTCTCCTTGAGGCACGGCTCGGTGTAGAAGATATCTATCCCCTCGAGAAGGCCTTCGGCCCTCAGGGAATCGAGTATCTCGCGAAAAGATCCGCAGGAAACGATTACTATACGCGGCTCGTTCATTGCATCAACCCTCCGTTCGCCCGGCAACGATTCCATCAACTTAATCTACCACATGGCATGGCCAGGGTTCCTGATCTGCAGCACGAACCCCTCTTCGGGACCGCCCGGGTTTAAGCCCGTTCCCGGACCATGCTGGTATCGACAGGCCGGATAATGCGGCGGCGGGACCGCCGGACTGGTAAGCCCGGAGGCCCGCTTGAAGGTATAATGATTGAAGCCGGAAGCTGCAGGCTCGCGCCCGACCGCCAGGGTGGAGCACGAACCGTGAAGGAGTGATGAAGGTGGTCCTTTTAAACCCCAAGCAGCACGACGTCGAGTATCCCGGTGACGAGCGATCCAAGGAGATCATGCTCAAGACCATCGCTTTCTTCGAGGAGAAGGGGCGGGGAAGGATAAAGAAGGACGACCAGGAGAGGGTGTGGTACTCAGATTTCCTCGAGTTCCAGAAAAAGGAGAAGCTCTTCTCCGACCTGCTCACCCCGTCGCGGTACGCGCTCTCCGAGGACGCGCGCTGGGACACCTGGCGCATATGCGACTTCAACGAGATCCTCGCCTTCTACGGCCTGGCCTACTGGTACACCTGGCAGGTTTCCATCCTGGGGCTCGGTCCCCTGTGGATGAGCGAGAACGAGGATATGAAGAGGAAGACGGCGCAGCTGCTGCGCGACGGCGGCATCTTCGCCTTCGGGCTCTCGGAGAAGGAGCACGGGGCCGACCTGTATTCCACCGAGATGTCGCTCAAGCCCGCAGGCGGAGGAGAGTACCGCGCCAACGGGCGCAAGTACTATATCGGCAACGGCAACGAGGCGGCGTTGGTCTCCACCTTCGGCAAGATGGCGGACACGGAGGACTACGTCTTCTTCGCGGTGAGCAGTAAGCACGGTGGCTACGAGCTGGTGAAGAACGTGGTCGCCTCGCAGAACTTCGTGGCGGAGTACGCCTTGAACGACTACCCTATCCACGAGACGGATATCCTGTCCATGGGCAGGGACGCCTGGGACGCCGCGCTCAACACCGTGAACGTGGGCAAGTTCAACCTGGGCTGGGCTTCCATCGGCATCTGCACCCACGCACTCTACGAGGCGGTGGACCACGCCGCGAACCGCGTGCTCTACGGCAAACACGTCACCGACTTCCCCCACGTGCGGCGGCTGCTCACCGACGCCTACGCGCGCCTGGTGGCCATGAAGCTCTTCGCCCTGCGTGCGGCGGACTACATGCGCTCCGCATCGCCTGAGGACCGTAGGTACCTTCTCTACAACCCCATGGTGAAGATGAAGGTCACCACCCAGGGCGAGGAAGTGATAGACCTGCTCTGGGATGTCATAGCGGCAAAGGGCTTCGAGAAGGACACCTATTTTGAGATGGCGGCCCGTGACATCCGCGCCCTGCCCAAGCTGGAGGGCACCGTGCACGTGAACATGGCCCTGATCATCAAGTTCATGCCCAACTATTTCTTCAACCCCGCCACCTTCCCGGAGATACCCAGGCGCAACGACCTCGCCGACGACGAGTTCCTCTTCCGGCAGGGGCCGACCAAGGGCTTGGGCGGCATACAGTTCCACGACTTCAACCTGGCCTACGGCCCGTGCGGTCTCCCCAACGTGAGCATCTTCAAGGAGCAGATCGAGGTGCTCAAGGAGCTGCTGCTCAAGGCCCCGCCCACGGAGGGCCAGCGCAAGGACATAGATTTTCTGCTCACCCTGGGCGAGCTGTTCACCCTGGTGGCATACGGACAGCTGCTACTAGAGAACCAGCCCATCTACGGGGTGGAGGACGACCTCATGGAGTCCATCTTCGACTTCATGGTGAGGGATTTCTCCCGCTATGCCCTGCAGCTCTACTCCAAGACCTCGAGCACGCCGGAGCAGATGGACCTGTGCCTGAAGATGCTGCGCAAGCCGGTCATAGACCCCGCCCATTTCGAGCGGGTGTGGGAGAAGTACGTCTATGCCACCGTCGGCGCTTACCGCATGAACGACTAAGCCTTGCAGGCCTTGGGGTCACGGAAGCCTTGGGGTCACGCCAGGAAATCGGCCGCAAGGTTTAATTCGGCCGGGCGCCTTTTTGATAAACACCAGTCCATACCCCCCTTTCCCACAGCGTGCTTGGCTATGTCGGCCGATTTCCGGGCGTGACCCAAAGGCCCCCCCCAAGGCCCCCTGGAGGAACACCCGCAGTTCGACTACCTGGAGGGCTATCTCAAGGACAGGCCCACTCAGCCCTGGACCATGTTCACCGTGGATTACAGGTAAACCGCTCCGAGGTGTCCCGCTGCCGGTAGAGGCGGGTACATTGTTTTTCGGCGGCGCGGGGCTCATAAACGGGATAGACCACGAGGATGGAATCTGGTAGGGAGATATATAGACCCCCGGATTCCTGCTCGATGTCGTAATGCCTGAGTGAAATGAAGGTGGCTCCATCCACCGCGAGGGCGACATTATTGTCTGCCGCCTGGCTCAAAGTCTCGATCTCCGGCAGCAGATCAAGGATATCGCCGGCAGGATCGAGAAAAGCGTGCTCTTCGCTCTCCTGCCGGGGATATTTCACGACTACGAGATACCCGCGTTCTGGGACGTACTCACTCACTTCACCCACGGGGTAATCCAGGATGAGGCGGTAAGCCCTATCGAACTCGGGCACATCCTCCGTCATCCAGACCGTGGCCGTCTTTTGCGACTTTGCAAGGTCCAGAGCGATCCTGCGGTAGGTGGCATCGTAAACGTCGGGATCGACGTACTCGTCCTTCAGGTCGAAGAAGCCCGTATCCGCTATCTTCTGGAGCAGGTCGGCGATGGCCGCCTCGTCCAGTTTGCCCTGCACGTATATGTCCCGTCCGTCCGGGTCTTCACTGCGCCTGATGAAACCGCCGTCGCCGAAGAGCTGGAAAGCGGGCAGCAGGTCGTCCCCGGGAAACGGCAGGCCGCCGCCGCTCTCCACCGTGATGATGGCCAGCCCCGGTTGAGGATCGTAATCCAGAGACACTTCCTTCCCGCCGCATCCACCCGCAAATGCGGCGCTCGCAGTGAGCACGAAGCAGAGGACGAGTATGGAGACCGCGGATGCACTTGGGTTCCGGGCAATGAACCTGCGCCTGATTCCCATGACAGTCTTCCCCTTTCCCCTCTCATACCTTAACTACGTATCGCCTTCCCGGCTGACGCAGTAGCGGCGATGCCACGGCAATCTACTCCCTGGTCTCGCGCTGCTTCCTCGAGCTCATCGATCGGGCCCGTGCATGCTCTACTTCCGAGACCGTTATCACCGTTCAAATGTATCACATGCCCCCCGTGGCCTGGGTACTTCCGATGAAGGGCTTGATCCCGGGGAGGGGGAATACGGGATTTTATCATAAGACCTCCGATGACGCGGCCTATGGAGACGCGAGAGTTTTTCTTGACGTAACTTACGTTAAGTAGTAACGTAAGTTACGTTATGGGACGTATATTCAGGCGGGGAGAACTTAAAGAGGTTCTGGTAATCGTGCTCGCGAGCCTTGGCGAGGCGCACGGCTACGCTATTATGACCGAGCTCAAGGAGCGTATTGGCGGTGGCTGGAAGCCGAGTCCGGGGGCGATCTATCCAGCGCTTCTGACACTGGTCGAGACGGGCTATGTCCGGGTGGAGGAGAGGGATGGCACGCGTATATATTCGCTTACCGAAGCCGGCCGTCGCGCGGCCGCAAGCGCCGGCTCCGCGAGTCGTTGGGCCTCCCTCAGCGCGCGCTCCGAAAGCGATGAAGGGCGCGTAACCGTTGGTTCGATACTCGACCGCTTCGCCGCGGAATCGACGCTGCGGCGGCGGCTTGCCGGGCCCGAACAACAGCAACACGTGGAAAAGATACTCTCGCGCGCCGGCGATGAGATAGGAACGGCATTGGAGAAAGGAGAATCCGATGGATGAGTTCGGCGAGCTTTCGCTGCGGGAACGGGAGGCGAGGCGGATCGCCCGGCGCCAGTGGTTCTGGCTTCACCTGGCGGTCTACGTGATGATCCAGGCATTCCTGTTTGTTATCTGGCTTCTGAGCTCAGCCTCCTATCCCTGGTTCATATTCCCGCTCTTCGGATGGGGGGTCTTCGTCGCGGCACATGCCGTCTATGCGTTCGTGGTCCGCGATCCGGAGGAGATCATGATCGAGCGCTCGGTGCGGCAGGCGGGCGAAAAGAAATGAGCTGGCTGCTGAGCCCATATGGTGAGCTACGGACCTGGCGCGTCTTTGTCTATCTCCTGCTCGGCCTACCGCTCGGGGTCCTGGATTTCACCATCCTGATAACGGGCCTCTCGCTCGGGCTCGGGTTGATCGTGACTCTCATCGGCATTCCCGTGCTCGTGGCTACCCTTATCGTCGCGCGCAGCCTGGCGTCCCTCGAGAGAGAACTGGCCGTTTCACTGCTCGACGCGCCCATGCCGCGCCGTGGCCAGCCGGGCGGCGGGGACGGCGGATCGCTCCTGGCGCGGCTACGCGTTCTTGTCGCCAGCCGGCGCACCTGGGCCGAGGTGGGTTTTCTGCTTCTGCGACTTCCGCTCGGAATTCTGGATTTCACCGTCGCGGTGACCATCATCGCGCTTGCTCTCAGCGGTGTCGTTATGCCGATAGTCGTGGCAGCCGGCGTGCGGACATCGATCGGGTCGTGGGAGATCGATACGTTCATCGCGTCCCTGGTATATCTGCCGGTCAGTGCCGTCTTCCTGCTCGTGGGTCCAAGGCTCATGCTGGCCTGGAGCACGTTATCGCGCCGGCTCGCGACTTCATTGCTCGGACGCCTGGGGCCAAACGAGTCGAAGCTCGCCGTTATCGACGTACTCACACGCGTGGGCGAGGCGGATGGATTTCGCATTCTCGATGAAGTGGAAATGCGCCTCGGGCGCGGGCCTTTCCTGACACCGACCCGCATCGAAGCGACGCTGCTTTCGCTCGAGTCGATGGGACGAATCAGCTCCCGCCACGAAGGCGACCGGACCGTCTATGCGCTAGCCCAGGGATAGATAATGTGTTTCTTTTTACGGGAAGGGGGATAAATTAATGATAGGAAAGGTCGGATCGGGCCTGTGGGTCAGGACTGGATTCAGGGATGAGCCACAGCTGCCTGCACCTCATGGGGGACGCAGAATAAAGAAAGCGTACCGAATGAACGATGATAAGGTAGTCATCGATTCCCCCGCGGGAGACGGAACCAAGGAGAGTTGGATCATTGGCGTCCGGGGTGGGAGCGCGTATTATCACACCTTGTATGCCGAAAACCGAAAAGAAAGAAGAGTGATTACTTGAAGCTGCATCTTATAGCCCCGACCAAACAGGGAGAGACATATCTCTTCAACAAAGGGCTGCTGGCGCCCCTGGGCCTTATGTACCTGGCGGCCCATACGCCGCCCGAGGTCGAGGTGCGCCTGATCGACGAGAACGTCGAGCGCATCGATTTTTCGGACGTGCCTGACCTGGTAGGCATAACCACCATGACCGCCACCGCTCCACGTGCCTACGAGATCGCCCGCCGTTACCGGGCCCGGGGATCCAAGGTGGTGCTCGGTGGCGTACACGCTTCCATGTTGCCCGATGAAGCCATGCAGCACGCTGACGCGGTGGTGATAGGGGAGGCGGAGAGCGTGTGGCCGCAGGTTTTGGCCGACTTTGAAGCCGGCCGCCTGGAGCAACGCTACAACCAGGAGGAGTTCATCGATTTCACGCGGCCGATACAGCCCCGCAGGGATATCATCGACCCCAAGAGATACTGGAGCGCCAACGGGGTGCAGACCTCACGCGGTTGCCCCCATAACTGCAATTTCTGTTCGGTAACCGCCTTCAACGGCAGGCGCGTGCGCATGCGCGACGTGGACAACGTTCTGGCGGAGGTGGAGTCCCTGCCGCGCATCAACCTGCAGCGCCGCAAGGTGGTCCCCTTCGTGGACGATAATATCGCGGCCCATCCCAAGCGCGCCAAGGAGCTCTTCAAGGGCCTTATCCCCATGAAGATAAGATGGGGCTCGCAGGCGTCCATCACCTTCGCGAAGGACGAGGAGTTGGTCGCCCTGGCCGCCGAGAGCGGTTGCCATTTCCTCTTCGTGGGGCTGGAGACCATGTCCCGTAAAGCCCTCGAGGAGATGGGCAAGGGCCAGAACAAAGTGGAGGAATATGGCGAAGCCATGCGCCTGCTCCGCAAGTACAACATCCACGTCATGGGGGCTTTCGTGTTCGGGTTCGATGCGGACGACGAGTCGTCCTTCACCGATACCCTGGATTTCGCCATGAGCAACAAGATACAGGTAGCCCAGTTCGCGTACCTCGTCCCCTATCCTGGAACGCGCCTCTACAGCGAGTTGATGCAGCAGGGCCGCGTGGAGCCGGAATTCTGGTTCGAGCCTTCGTGGGATGCCAGGGCGGTCTATACCCCGAAGAACTTCAGCGCGGAGTGGCTCACCGAAAGGACCCACAAGGTGCAGGAGGATTTCTATTCTTACCGCTCCATAGCCAGGCGCATGTACCCCCACCGGCACTGGAGCTACTGGTTCGCTTTCAACCTCCTCTACCGGCAATCCCTCTCGAGAGGGCGCTCCCACGAGGTGGGAGACTATGAGGGGGGGAGCGGAAACGGCAGGAAGTGGTTCGCGCTCCAGCGCGCGGTCAAGGCCAGGAACGAAAGCCGGGCCTGATTCCTTCCGCGCCCTTTCGACGCGGCGGCACGCCGGGGTCGAGAAAGCCGTTCAGGTGCCTGCAGCTTGCGGCGGAATCGCTTGTATACGCGGCATATGACGGCATGTAACATTGCCGAGCCGTGCCTGTCCGGTCGGGCTCTCATGCCAGCCTGCGGGCGCCCGCTCCCGGCCGCGCGGCCGGAAAGAAAGGCTTGTGACCGGTGACCTCCTGGTAGAGATCGGCCACCCTGCCCAGGTAAGCGGGTAGGCGCCGGGGAGGTTGAAAGGGATATGTTCGTAATGCAGGGTGCGGCAGTCGAGCAGCATAAGGTGGCCCTCCCCGGAAAGGGACACCGCGTACTGGTCCATCACCCCGCAGTTCATGCCCACGAACTCGTTCTCGGCCCGCCAGCCGACAAGGGCCGCTTCCTCGTTCCCGACACCGAAACCGAGGCTGGACGCGGCGAGTGCGGTTACCACCTCAATTCCATCCCTGCTCACCCCCGTGATCGTTTCGCACCGACTCGGCCACCTCAATTATATGTTGCCGGTTCCCGTTTTTCGCGTGCCCTGGTGTCCAAACCCGGGATTCATGCACGATCTTTTTCCCGTGTGTGTTGCGGGAGAAACAAAGCGGGTCATGCGTTCAGCGCAGGTGGATGGTGAAATCTCCAGAGCAGTGACCCGTGGAGTGCATGATGCATTTCTCTATCTTCGGCTCGACCGTGTAGGGTATGCGGGAGCTTTTCAGCCAGCACTCGATGCGGAATATCACCCCGCAGACGTACTCGTCGATTACCCCCAGCTGTTTCATAGCCTTGTAGGCGAAGCATTCTCCGTCCTGCCACTCCCAGTGGAACACGTTGGGGAGAGTGAAGGTGAAGCTTGCCCGGGAGAAGACCGATTCCGGCAGGGTCATCTCAAGGGCGTCGCGCATGAAGGCCTGCAGGCCTTCGAAGGTGCTCAGGTCCCCGTCCTTCACCTGCAGCACCTTCCTCGCCCTCGCCATCTCGACGTCGGCGAGCGACCTTATCGCCTCGCGGTTGACGCGGTTCGCCTTGTCCATGCCCGAGTCGAGGTAGGTGTGGTAGAACCACATGCCGTCGTGGGTGAGCCATCCCTTGCCCAGGTAATCCTTGAGTTCCTCCCGCGTGACCTCTTCAAGCCTTCTCATAGTCCAGAACCCCCTTGAGCGGCTGCATTAACTCATATTAGCATCCCAGCCCGGGGGTAGTACGGGCACCTCCTGCCGTGACACTGGGGGTTCAGGGCGTGGTCTTCGCACGTCCCGGCGATCTTTCGAGAGGGCAACCCGTAGCCCATCTCGCCAAGTATCTTCACCGCCTGGTCGAGGGTGGTGAAGGCACTGAGGGCGCAGCACCTGGGTCCGCCCATCCCGCTTATCCTGCCTATGACTTTGCTGGCTCCCTTCAGGGCACGCGTTCTCTCCCCGTCGTGAAAAGGGGTGGAGCGGGTTATGATGCTCAGGGCGATGCCCATCCCCGTGCCGGCTCCGCATACCCCGTGGAAACCGCAGGACCCTGCAGGTATCATAAGCCCACGTTTAAGCGCCTCCACTACGTCGGCTTGCGTGAAGTCGTACCCGTTGTTCCTCAGGGCCGCGATGATTATCCCTGCGATCATGCCGTGATGCCAGGGGCCGTGAAAGGGAAGCTCCTGCGAGGCGGTCCAGCGCTTCCGCAACTCCTCGATCACGCCTTTGTACATCTCCACGGGGTCTTTCTCCTCCCTGGCGGGGACGATATCGAAGAGAACGGGCATGAACGCCTGATAGTCCTCCATGGTCAACCCGTCGAAATCGAGCGCCGCCCCCATGAAGCCGTCGTAACATGGTTTTTCTTTGCATTCCTCGAACTCCTTGACCTCCACTTTTACGTTACCTCCATCCTTCCTGTCTATTATCACGTGTACTACTGCCGCTTATCGGGTGTCCGGACGTCCTTGCCGTCGAAGCAGGCCGCTGGCCCCGGGTAATCGACAGGTATCCTGTCCTCCCCCAGGAACTCCCTTAAAACCCGGTTCAAAGCCTCTATGGCCTCGCGGCGCAGGGAGTAGAAGGACCAGGTGCCCTCGCGCCGGACGTTGACCAATCCGGTATCGAGCAGCACCTTGAGGTGATGGGAGGCGAGTGGTTGGGATATATCCAGGCCCCCCTCGATCTCGCATACGCATTTCTCCCCGCCGAAGAGCAGGCACAATATACGCAGCCGGTTAACGTCGGATATGGTTTTCAAGGTATCGGCGAGAGAGGCTATCTCCTCGCTGACCGCGCATCTGGCCAGGGTCTTTACTGCCATTTCGCTCTGTACCTCCATTAATAAACATTCATTTATATAAACTAACATTAATATAATACTTCGATGTATTTATAGCAAGAGTTTCGTCCCTTCTTCTTAGAAAAGCGCATATGGTCCATGGTCCATGCTGGACCAAAAGCGGTTACGTGCCTGGCGATAGTGCGCTCACCGCATGTAAGGATGGCCGTCTACCCGCGCCACGATTTAGTTTCGGGGAGGTTAGCCCCGGCTGCAGCCGCGTTTCTTCAGGTCCTCGGAATGGTGAAGCGGAAGACCGATCCGCCCCCCTCTCGCGCTTCGTACCACAGCCTCCCGCCATGCCCTTCGACTATCTGCCTGGCCAGGAAAAGGCCGAGCCCCAGGCCCGGGGTGGAGTGATATTGTGCCTCTTCTACCTGGTAAAAACGTTCGAAGAGCTTCTCGCGGTGCTCCGGGGGAACGCCGATACCCCTGTCCAGCACCGAGACAGTGACCGCCTGTCCGGATTCCTCTAGCGCCAGCTCCACCATAGTGCCTGGAGGGGAATACTTGACCGCGTTGTCCAGGAGTATCACCAGGAGGTCGTGGAACCTTTCGGGGTCTACGCTCCCGGCGATGGTCCCGTCCGCGGGCCTTAACTCCAATTCCCGTTCCGGGACCTTCAGTCGCATCTCGCGCACCACTCTCTCGGCGAGCGCCAGCAGGTTTTCGGGTCGCTGGTGGATGGCGAAACGCTCCCTCTCCACCAGGGAGACGTTCATCAAGCCCATGACCATGTGGCTGATCCTCTCCGTTGACTGCATGATGGCGCCGATGATCTCTTTTCTGGTCAGATCGTCCATGTCTGAGCCGTGTTCCTCCAGTGTCTCTGCAAAATCGCTAAGGAGCGCCACGGGATGGCGCAGCTCGTGGGAGGCGACATCCACGAAATCGCGCAGGCTCTCGTTGAAGGCATAGCGCTCCTCCTCTATGCTTATCGCCCTGGCGAGCATGGACATGGAGTCCACTTCGAGTTGGGAAAACACCCTTGCATCCCGGTTGAGGATGGTGAAACAGCCTGCCTTTTCACCCCGGACGGTTACGGGGTGAAAGAGGCAGGAGCGGAATCCGTGCCGGATTACGTCGGGATCCGCTTCGAATACCCGCCGGTCGAGCTCTTCCATCGTGAGCGGTCCAGGTGCACACGACGAGAGGAGACGGGAACACATGTATTCATCGCCCTCTTCCAAATGCTTAAACCCCTCCCCAGCCTGCAGTGAGGAAAAAATGTAATAATATCCCTTTTCCATCCTGCAGTACCTGACCACGTCCCCTTCCAGCATATCCCTGCCGGTAAGCGCAAGCAGGCGTATGTTCTCGAGCGGATCAGGCCCCAGGCTCAGGAAGCACTCGTTGAGCTTCTTAAGCCTGTTCTCGGCGCGCCTGCGCTCGGTCACGTCCCTGGTGATGCTGAGAAACCCCAGGGGCTCCCCATCCGCGTTTCTGATCAGGCTGGAGTTGCTCTCGCTTATGAAGCGGGATCCGTCCGGCCTTACCGAAGTAAATTCTATAGGTTCAACCACCATATTCACCTGGCGCAGCATGGGCCCCCTGGCTTTTGCCAATTCCTCCTGAAGCATGAACTCGGCCATGTTCTTTCCCACCATCTCGCTTTCGTCCTCGCACCTGAAGAGGTCGAGCCCGGAGCGGTTGACCATGAGTATCCTGCCCTCGAGGTCGACCAGGATAATGCAGTCGGGTGAGGTCTCTACCAGCGAGCGGTAGCGCCCCTCGCTTTCCCTGAGGGAATCCTCTGCCCGTTTGCGGTCGGTGATATCCTGGGCGTTGACCACTATCCCCTTCACCGCGGGATCGTCGAGGAGGTTCGTGGCTACGGCTTCCTGCCAGTGCCAGGATCCATCGGCATGCTGCCAGCGGTATTCGACCGTGTCCGTATGACCGGACTGCTGCAGGCCGCGGGCGAATGCCTCCGCTACCTTCTGACGGTCATCCGGATGGAAGAAATCGAACACGTTTTCGCCCAACCTCTCTTCCAGGCTATACCCGGAGAGCTTCTGCAGTGACGGGCTGAGGTATTTCATGTTTCCGCCGGCATCCAGCACGGCGATTATGTCGTGGGCGTTCTCGATGAGGGCGCGGAAATAAAGCTCGCTGCGGCGCAATTCCTCGTCCAGGGATATGCGGTCCGTGATGTCGCGCGTGTTCAGGATAATGCCCTGCACCGCGGGATCATCCAGGCGGTTGGTGGCTATGGCCTCGTGATAATGATACGAACCGTCCTTATGCCTGTAACGAACCGTCATGGACCTCGGCTCGCCGGCATTGCGCAGCACGTATTCGAGAGCGGCTTTCACCTGGCCTACATCCTCGGGGTGAACGTTATCCAGGACGCTCTTGCCATAGCTTTCCTCGGGTGTGTAGCCGGTTATACGACCTGCGGAGGGGCTTCCCCATTTTATCTTGAACTCGGAGTCGATGATGTCGATCATGTCCGCCGCGTTTCTGATCAGGGAGCGGTAATACCTCTCGCTGCGGCGCAGCTTCTCCGCCGCTTCCTCCAGCTCCAGCGTGCGCTCCTCGACCAGTTCCTCCAGGTGTTCGCGGTACCCCGCGAGCTCCAGCTCGGCCTCCTTGCGCTTGCTTATATCGGTCAACAGGCCGGTGAGGCCAACGAGATCGCCGTTTCTGAAAAGCGGCCGGCTGGACGTCCTGACGTAAAAAACACTGCCGTCCTTATCGATAACGCGGAACTCGTGCGGTTCCAGGTCCCCGCTCAAGGTGCGCTCGAACCTTGCGATCAGCTCCTGCAGGTCGTCTGGGTACACGAAACGGGAGAATGGCTGTCCGACGATATCCTCGGCGGTGTAGTGGGAAATCGTTTCTATCCTCGGGCTGATATAGGAAAAGCGGCCCATGGTATCGAGGTTGAAGATCACGTCGTTCAGGTTCTCTACCAGGTAGCGGTACCTCTGCTGCGATTCCTCCAGTTCCTCCTCGACCCGCTTGCGTTCGCTGATATCCCTGCAGATGGTGATATAGAAGATCCCTTGCCCAGAGCTGCTGGAGGAGATGGATACCTCCACCGGGAACTCGGCGCCGTCCTTTGTCTCTGCCTGGAAATCCCTGACCGTGCCCATCATGCTCTCCATGCCCGATACTTCAAGGCTGGCGAACGATTCCGTGGCTTTATGCCTGTACCGCTCAGGGATGAGTAAATCGTGCAGGCTACGGCCTGCGACCTCCGCAGTGGAATAGCCGAATATTCTCTCCCCAGCCTGGTTCATGTAACGGATTTTTCCGTGCTCGTCCAATATGAAGATGGCGTCAACGGGAGTTTCGATAATGGCTCGGAACATATCGCTGGAGGCCTGCAGCTCCTCGATCAGCTTGCCCTGGCTTTCTCTCGATTTCTCGAGTTCGGCCAGGCGCAGGCGCAGCCGCTCCAGTTCTTTCCGGAGCTCCCTCGCTTTCCGACCCGTCCTTCCGCCCACCATCGGCCCCCCGGTGCTTTGCGGCAACGGTAGCGTTTGAAGGAGAAGCCGGGATACTGCCAGCGAGAGGATTATGGCGAAGATAACCTTCAACCCCGTGTATCCGGCTTCCACCCGGAAAACCGGTTCCTTCAATATCCATTATTAAACATCGCAAGGGTAAATGCCATTCGTGCCCGCCCGGCCAGTACGGGACGGCGGCACGTTTAGCAGGCTAAAGCTCGTGGCCCTCGGCGTTCTTGCGCATCATGTGGTCCAGCAGCATGCTGATGGGGATGAGCACGAGGTAGAAATACTGGGAGGCGGGGATGCTCCAGAAGGTGATGGCTAAGGAAATGCAGAAAACGAGGGCCATGAACGTATAGACGAGCAGCAGGTGCCTTCTCAGCGCCGGGCTCACCGAATCGTCCACGAGGCCCCTGTAGTAACTCGCGTACCACCACAGCAGGCTCATGCACAGTGGAACCGCCGCCATATTGGCGTGGTAGAAGACGACCGCGGTCACGCTGTCGCCGTATTCGCTCATGAGGTCGGTGGAGAAGGGCAGGATGACGATGAACATGAGCAGCAGGAGGTTGATGCGCAGGAGTCCGGCGGTGGAGCGGCGCAGGTAAGCGAACATGCCGTGGTGGTTCATCCAGAAGGCACCGATGATAACAAAACTGATGAGAAAACCGAGGAACTTCGGCCACATATCCATCAGTTCCTGCGGAAGCTGGCCGATATCCGAGACCTCGGGAACGACGATGGTCAGTATCAGCAGCGTGATGGCCACGGCGAAGACGGCGTCGCTGAAGCTGTTGACGCGATCGACGCCGCTCCGCCCCGCCCCGCCCCCGTCTTCCCTGCGCTTCCTGGACAAAATCGCCATCGCCTTTCCTGCCGGGCGTGCTGCCATGATCCCGAGACGACCTTCTCCCATAATTTCGCCGCCGTTTTTCGATACCCCTGCCGCGATGTGGGCGGACCGCATGCGTGGATGAAGATGGCGGTGCCGGCGACGGGGGAGGAGATCCCGCGCGGCCAGGAAACGATGGGGAAGGGCGCGGACGGTGTCGCGGCACCCGGGCTGTGATAGATTTATATAGTCTCATATAATCTCGGGATATGTTCTCGTGGCCGTCAGGAGGCATCGGCGTGAAGAAGATGGTCATATGCTCGTGGAACGTCAACGGTATCAGGGCCGCCCATTCCAGGGGATCGCTAGACTGGTTCGTCGAGAAGTCCCCGGATATCCTGTGCCTGCAGGAGACGAAGGCCAGCGAGGAGCAACTCCCCGCAGAGCTCAAGGAAGTCGGGGGATACGGCTGCTTCTTTAACGCCGCTGAGCGCAAGGGGTACAGCGGAGTCGCCATATATTCCAGGCCACGGCCGCTCAGCGTCAGGAACGGCTTCGGACTGCCCCGCTTCGACAGCGAGGGCAGGACGCTGATCGCCGATTACGGCAAGTTCACGCTTTTCAATATCTATTTCCCCAATGGTAAGCAGTCGAAAGAGAGGCTCAAGTACAAGATGGACTTCTACGATGGCTTCCTGGAATATACCGAGGCGCTCAAGGCCAAGGGCAAGGGAATAGTAGCATGCGGCGATTTTAACACCGCCCATAAGGAGATAGACCTCGCGCGCCCTAAGGAGAACAGCAAGGTCTCCGGTTTCCTGCCCGAGGAGAGGGCTTGGATGGACAGGTTGGTGGACCACGGTTACGTGGATACCTTCCGCATGTTCAACGACGAGCCGGGCCATTATACGTGGTGGGACTTGAAGACCAGGGCGCGCGAGAGGAATATCGGCTGGAGGATCGATTACTTCTTCGTCAGCGAGGACCTGAAAAAAAAGGTCAAGTCCTCGTACATGCTGACGGAGGTGACGGGGTCCGATCACTGCCCCATATGCATAGAGCTGGCGATCTGATAGCGAGGAGGTATGGATGTTCTCGGATGTCGACGATATCACCATCAACTACGAGGAGGACGGCGTCCAGGTGGTTGAGGAACTGGACAAGATAGTCCTCTCCAAGGGGGCCTGGGCGACTATTATTTTCCGCTACCGACAGTGGGAACAGGCCAAGGACGATTACGGGCCTGACCGTTTTACCATACGCCGCTATCGCAAGATGAACGGCGAATACAGGCAGCAGGCGAAATTCAACATCTCCAGCGTAGACCAAGCCAGGAAGATCGTCGAGGCGCTGAACGGCTGGATCGGCGAAGAGGGTTCCTGAGAGGTATATGCACACAGTCAGGTGCATACCTGTCGCGGGGTTTGTGTCCGGCGTTAGCCCAGAAACAACACTAGCAGGATGGCCTTGCTGCGGCCGGGGGGGAGCGTGGAGCACAGCATAGGCAGGTGTTCTGATAGCGGTTGTGATGGCGGGCGGATGATCGGGGGATAGCGATATCGAGGGAGCTTGATGAGAAGCGTTGATTACGACGTCGTGGTGGTAGGAGGGGGCCCGCCGGGGCATCCGCAGCAAAGGCCGCAGTGGATGGGGGGCTGAAGGCCCTTCTCCTGGAGGCAGGCACCGCCCCCCCGGGTACCGCTATCGCTTTCGCGATGCCGTATACGCAGGTGGGTGCGCAGGAGATACGTTAATTTTTAATGCGAGTATTGACAGCTGCGGAAAAACGGTTTTAATATATCCTTACTGAACGTTAAGTAAACACCTTGGCGTAGATTGTCTGGCCAGCAAACAATACCGATATCGCTCCGTAGCGAGGAGCCTGTTTAAGCCCTAGGTCGAAGCCATTTTTAAACCCGAAGGAGGAAGGAAGCATGGCCGACAACCTGTTTTTCAGCGAGGAACACGACATGCTCAGGCAGAGCATACGTGAATTCGTTACCAAAGAACTCACGCCCCATGCCGACGAGTGGGAGGAGGAGGGCTTTTTCCCCAACTCGGTCTTCAAGCGCCTGGGTGAACTGGGTTACCTGGGGCTGCATTTCCCCGAGGAATACGGCGGCGGGGGCGGCGATTACTTCACTAATATCGTTCTCCTTGAGGAACTGGCAAAATGTGGGTCTTTCGGGGTGAACACCGGTGTCGCAGTCCAGGTCGGCATGGCGACGCCGCCCATACTCAAGTTCGGCTCGGAGGAGCAGAAACAGGCCTACCTCGTGCCCGCCATCAAGGGAGAGAAGATAGCCTGCCTGGGCATCACCGAGCCCGAAGCCGGCTCCGACGTATCCAACGTAAAGACCTTCGCCGAGAAAGTGGAGGGAGGGTGGAGGATCAACGGCAACAAGATCTTCATCACCAACGGGTGGCGCGCCGATTTCATGACCCTCCTGGCCCGTACCCAGAAAGAGAAAAAGGGCTACAGGGGGATGAGTATCTTCATGGTGGACTGCGATACGCCGGGTTTCGTCAAGTCCCGTAAGCTGGACAAGGTGGGGCAGTGGTCCAGCGACACGGCGGAGATATTCTTCGAGGACATGGTAATCCCCGAGGACTCCATGATGGGCGAGGAAGGGAGGGGCTTCTACAACATCATGTGGGAGCTGCAGGGCGAGCGGCTCATAGTGGCGGTCGCGGTCATAGCCATAGCCGAGGAGACCCTCAAGCAGGCCATTGAGTACGGCAAGGAGAGGATACAGTTCGGGAAGCCCATCATCCAGAACCAGGCCATCGCCCACCGCGTGGCGGACCTGGCCACCGAGCTGGAGGCGGCCAAAGCGCTTACCTATCTAACCGCCTGGAAACAAGATCAAGGCGAGTATCCGGTAAAGGAGATCTCCATGGTCAAGCTCATAAGCACGCAGGTAGCGTTCGAAGTCACGGACGAAGCGGTGCAGATAATGGGCGGTTACGGTTACATGATGGAGTACCCGGCGCAGAAAGCCTGGAGGGATATGCGTATCGCCCGCATCGGCGGCGGCACCGACGAGATCATGCGGGAGATCATCGCCACCACCATGGGTCTGTATTGAAAGGCGGTATGGGGGCATGAACAAATCGCGTTGGGACGAGATACTGGCAGTTTCAGCCCGCCTTTTCCGCGGCAGGGGATACAGGGCGACCACCATGGACGATATAGCATCCGAGCTCAACGTGACCAAGCCCGCGCTTTACTATTACATCAAGACCAAGCACGACCTGCTCTACGCCATCTGCGAGTCGGCCATCGAGCGTCTCATGGAGGGGGCAAGGCGCATCATGGCCGAACCCCTCACCACCGAGGAGAAGTTGCGCCGCCTCATGCTCTGGCACGTGAACATGTTCTCGGAGCATCGGGACGTGACCACCGTGTACCTGGCAGAGGAGAGCGAGCTGCAGGAAGACAAGAGGAAGTTCATAAGAAACCTGAGCCGGGAGTTCGAGACATCGTACCGCGAGCTGCTGGAGAAAGGGATAGAAGAGGGCAAGTTCCGCGACATGGACGTGCCCATGGTGGTGCGAGGCATCTCGGGGATGTGCAACTGGCTCTTCGACTGGTACCGCCCGGACGGACAGGCGAGCGCCGATGACATAGCGGAGGTTTTCTACGACCTGGTCCTCAAGGGGTGTTTGAAGAGGTGAGGCTGCCTGCCGAACCCTGATGAAATATAACCCGGATCGCTGGTATCTCGAGAAGGGAAGGAAGAAAGATATGGAAGACTGGAAGAAGGGCCAGGAACTGCTGGTGATGGACGGCCGTATCAAGGTGCCCTACCGCTGGTTCGCCGGTGAGGTGGGCACGCGCTACCTGGAGGCGTTGCGCGACGAGGGAAAATTCCTCGGCGCCCGCTGCCCCGCGTGTGGAAAGGTTTACCATATCCCGCGCAGGAACTGCCCCGAGTGTTTCGAGGAATGCTCGCAGTGGGTCGAGCTGGGGCCGTCGGGGACGCTGGAGTCCTACACCGTGGTCAGGGAGCATCATCCCCAGCTGTCTCCACTGCCCCTGCCCTACGGTTACGGCATCGTGAAACTGCAGGGAGCGGATACGGGATTCCTGCATCTGCTGGGCGATTTCGACGAGAAGGACCTGAAAGTCGGAGCCGTCGTGGAGCCGGTTTTCGCGGACTCCAGGCAGGGAAGCATACTCGACGTGAAATACTTCCGCCCGGTGAAGGGGGTGGAGTAGATGGAGCCGGTAGCCATCGTGGGCGTCGGCATGACGCGCATAGAGAGGGAGAGGAAGGCGGACGGTTACGCGGACCTCGTCTACGAGGCCTCCCGGGCCGCCCTTGACGATGCGGGGATGGAGATCGAACAGATCGACAACGTCATCACCGTATCCAACGATTTCTTCGACGGGCGCACCATCTCGTCCATGGCCATCATGGACGCCTGCGGCTCGTACGACAAGAACGTATCCACCGTGGAGGGGGACGGCACTTTCGGGGCGTTTTTCGGCCTCATGCGTATCCTCTCCGGGAACTATGGCACCACACTGGTGTGCGCCCACCATAAAGGCTCGGAGAGCCAGATGCAGCTGATCACCAACGCCATGTTCGATCCCATATACGCAAGGTCCCTGGGTGTCGATTCCGTCACCTCTTCCGCATTGCAGGCCAGGGCCTACATGGACAGATACGGCGTGACCGAGGAGCAGTGCGCCATGGTCTCGGTGAAGAACCACGGCAACGCCTTCGCGAACCCCGTGGCCCAGCTCCCCCTGGAGCTCACGGTGGAGAAGGTAATGTCTTCCCCCTACATAGCGGATCCCATCAAGATCCTGGACTGCTGTCCCATATCGGACGGTGCCTCTGCGGTCGTGCTGGCCTCCCGGGAGGTCGCGAAGAAGTCCGCGAAGAAACCGGTATGGGTAAAAGGGGTGGCCCACTGCAGCGGCTCCTACCACCTCGGGGACAGGGACCTCTTCGACGTGAGCGCCCTCTCGGAGGCCGCGAAGAAGGCCTATTCCATGGCGGGCATAAGCGATCCCAAGGGAGGCATCGACCTGGTGGAGCTCTACGACGCTTTCAGCTACATGGAACCTATGTGGCTGGAGGGGCTCGGTTTCTGCGCGCCGGGTGAGGGCGGCAAACTGACGGAGTCCGGAAAGACGGCCAGGGGAGGAGAGCTGCCGGTGAACGCATCAGGCGGCTGCCTCTCGGGAAACCCGATCCTCGTAGCGGGGCTCAACCGCATCATCGAGGCCGCCCTGCAGATAAGAGGAGATGCGGGCGAGCACCAGGTGGACGGCGTGAAGACCGCGCTGGCGCACGGCATCAACGGTCCCTGCGGGCAATCCCACTGCGTGTGGGTACTGGGAGGTGAGAAGTGATGGGCAAGAGAGTAGCCATAACCGGCGTGGGCATGACCCATCAGCGTTCCGCCCGCCCCGACGTAAACGGGCAGGAGATAATCAACGAGGCGGTACGCATGGCGCTTGACGACGCGGGCATGACGCGTAAGGACATAGACGCCGTGGTCATCGGGAACATGGACCACTTCGAGGGAATAAACTACGTGGACACCTGGTCCGTGGACGGCAGCGGCGGGGTGATGAAGCCGATCATGAAACTGACCACCGGCGGCACCACGGGCAGCACCATCGCCATGGCAGCTTACTACCACGTGGCTTCCGGGCTGTTCGACCGCGTGCTGGCTATCGGATGGGAGAAGAACTCCGAGTCCGACACCACGGGCGCCATCATCACCGCTTTCGACCCCTTCTGGGACCGTCCCTTATTCGCCGGCGCGGTGGCCGGGCTGGCCATGGAGGCCACCGCGTACATGCACGCGACGGACGCCACCGAGGAGGATGCTGCCTACGTGGCGGTGCGCGAGCGTACGCACGCCCTCAACAACCCCTACGCTCACCTGCACATCAACATGACCATTCAGGACGTCATGAACTCTCCTTACCTGTCGTGGCCGGTGAAGATGGGCGACATGTGCCCCCGCACGGATGGCGCCTGCGCCCTCGTCTTCGCCTCCGAGGACGTGGCGGATGACTTCCCCCAGAAGCCGGTCTGGATCATGGGCGTGGCCGACCGCCACCTCTGGGCCTACACCAGCGACCCGTACCTGGACTTCAAGACCGGGGAGGGCTGGTTCCCCGCCATGGAAAAATCCTCGCAGGACGTTTACAGGAGGGTGGGCATAACCGATCCCCTGGAGCAGTTCGACGTGGCCGAACTCTACCTGCCCTACTCATTCGCCGGGCTGCGCTACATGGAATCCCTTGGATTCTGCGAAAAGGGCGGGGCGCCCGAGCTGACCCGGGCAGGCGCTTTCGACATGGGCGGCAAGTGCCCGGTCAATCCCTCGGGCGGGGTGATGTCCTCCAACGCCATCGGGGCCACGGGGCTCATCAGGGTGGCGGAAGCCGCCTGGCAGATCCAGGGCCGGGCGGGAGAGCGCCAGGTGCCCGACGTGAAGCTTGCCCTGGCCACCGGGTTCGGGGGATGCTTCTGGTCCGACGTTCTCGTGCTGGGCAAGGAAAAGCCGGAAAAGGCCAGGGGGTGAAAGACATGAACCAGGAGAAAAAAGAGCTTATCACCCTGGAGAGCGGCGAGATGGAGCAGCCCTTCCAGTGGGCGGCCGGGACGTACGGCTCCAAGTTCCTCACCGAGCTCAGGGATAACAAGAAGTTCGTGGGGGTGAAATGCCCCAAGTGCGGCAAGGTCTACGTGCCCCCGCGCCGGGTCTGCGGCCCGTGCTTCGAGGAGCTGACGGAGCTGGTGCCGGTGTCGGACGAGGGAGAGCTGATCACCTATACCGTGGTCAGCTTCGGTTTCGTCGACCCCGCGACCGGCCAGCAGAAACCCGTGCCCTACGGCTACGCGGCCATAATGCTGGACGGCTCGGATACCGTGCTTCTGCACTACATCGACGAGACCGACCCGGAGAAGATAAAGATCGGTGCGCGGGTGAAGGCGGTCTTCGAGGAGGAGCGCACCGGGAGCCTGCTGGATATCAAGTACTTCAAGCTGCTGGAAAGGCCGTAAGGGAAAAAGGTAGAAGTCGCCCGGTCCGTAGGGGCTCGGCGAAGTAGAAAGTCTGCGTAAGGGAGACCGTGAAACCGTGCCCGCGGAGCGTAACCGCAAGGGATGGTTCGTACTCCGCGGGCGATGGGGCCATGATGCGATCGGGGCGCTTCTGGTCGCAGACACGGAAGCGAGGCTCGCGTAACGGTTAAAGTCGGAGAGGCGGTCTTTCGCGCCGCATAAACGACGGTGGAGGCGTTTGAGGCTTTGAAAGGGGGAGGTTTGCATGGTCATCTCGGAGATGGACATCGGCGAGAACATGATGCGCCGCCTGAATCTGGGGGACTGCCTGAGGCGGAGCACGAGAAGGTACGCGGACAAGGAGGCCGTGGTATTCAAGGACGAGAGGATAGATTACCGGGAATTCAACCAGAGAGTCAACCGCTTCGGCAGCGCGATGATGGGCCTGGGATATGCGAGGGGCACGAAGGTCGCCTTCATCGGCTTGAACTGCGGCGAGTTCCTGGTAGCGCTGTTCGGCGCGGCCAAGACGGGGATGATCATGGTGCCCCTGAACCCCCTGCTGCGGCCCAACGAGGTGGAGTATGCTATTGACCACGCGGATGCCCAGGTGGTCATCCTGGAAGAAGGGTATGTTCCCTTGATCAGAGAGCTGAAACCGAAGCTGGGGAAGGTGGAGCGGCTGATCAACATAGACCGCGGGGGAGGAGCCCAGGAAGGGATGGATGACTTCTGGGAACTCGTCTCCAAGGGGTCTCCAGAGGAGATAGAGGTTTTTGTCGACGATCACGACCCCGTGGAGATACTCTATACCGGCGGGACGACCGCCTTTCCCAGGGCGGCGACGCTCACCCACCTCAGCCTCATCATGAGCAGCTGCTCGACCATCATGGACTTCAAGCTCGACCACCACGAGGTGAACCTGAACGTCATGCCCCTCTTCCACGTGGGCCAGCTCTGCTCCACGGTGAGCACGATCATAGCGGGAGGAAAAAACATCATCATCCCCTGGGTCGATTTCACGGCCATACTGCAGAACATCCATAACGAAAAGGTAACCCTCATGGTCCTCCTCTCTCTCCTGTGGAGGGGGCTGCTCGACCACCCCGATTTCGACAAGTACGACATGTCATCGCTGCGCTTCGTGCTCTACTTCGGGGCGGTGATGCCGGAGAACCTGCTGCTGGAGGTCATGGAGAAGGTATGTCCGAACCTGGGCCTGGAATTCGGCCAGACAGAGATGTCGCCGTGCGCCACCACCTTCAAGCCCGAGGACCAGATACGCAAGATGAAGTCTCTGGGCAATTCGGGGACCTTCGTGGAGATCGGCGTGATGGACGAAGAGGGCAACCTGCTGCCCCCCGGAGAGTTGGGAGAGTTCGTCTACCGCAGCCCGCACGTGATGACCGGGTATTATAATGACCCGGAATCCAACGAAACGGCGTTCAAGCACGGGTGGTTTCACTCCGGGGACCTTGGCTATCTTGACGAGGAGGACTTCGTCTATTTCGTGGACCGCAAGAAGGACGTGATAAAGTCGGGAGGGGAGAACGTGGCCTCCATAGAGGTGGAGAAGGCCATCTACATGGACGAGCGCGTGCAGGAGGTGCACGTTATCGGGCTGTCCCACGAGAAATGGGGGGAAGCTATCACCGCGGTGGTGGTGCCCAGGCCGGGGGCGGAGATCACCGAGGAGGAGATCATCGGCCACTGTAAGGAGGCCATCGCCTATTACAAGGTCCCCAAGAAGGTGATATTCGTGGAGGAGCTGCCCCGCAACGCCACCGGCAAGGCTTTGAAGTTCGTCTTGCGCCAGCAGCTTCAGGAGCATTTTTCCCAGGGAAACGAGAACTGAGGGATGGACGCTCATGTTGGCGCATGCCGGGTGGAAGGCGGAGAAGCGGTGCAATAACCCGGTTTCCGTATCGCCGAGGGCGGTATGGGGTAAGGGTCTTACGTAGGAATATCGGGTCT
The DNA here is from genome assembly GCA_964462595.1 of uncultured Actinomycetota bacterium. GTDB lineage: Bacteria > Actinomycetota > Geothermincolia > Geothermincolales > RBG-13-55-18 > SURF-21. The sequence continues at coordinate 8,031 of CAYWXM010000048.1, read as the reverse complement.
GGAACAGAGACGGGGAGGTCTGCATGGATTCCGAGAACTTCAAGATCGAGATTGAAGATGGCGTGGCGCGATGCACCATGAGCGGGCCCAACATGAACGCGATGGGCAGCGTGATGCTGCTGCCCATGATGGAGGGCTTGAGGTCCGTGCTCGACGACGAGGAGGTAAAGGTCATAGTCATACGGGGAGACGGGGACAATTTCTCCACCGGGGCGGACCTGACCATCATGGGGGACAAGATGGACCCCAACTTCCTCTGCGACAACATGCGCAAGATGGGCGCTTTCATCTACGAACTGCACGAAGGCCCCAAGCCGGTGATCGCCGAGGTGGACGGCTGGGCGGTGGGAGGAGGGTTCGGACTGGCCCTGGCAGCGGATATCACCTACGCCACGGAAAGGGCCCGCTTCTTCCTCAGCTGGGTGCGTCTCTCCATACTCCCCGACTTCGGGTCCGCTTATTTCCTCACCAGGAGGGTCGGTCTGTCCATCGCCAAGGAACTGGCCCTGACCGGAGCGACCATCGAAGCCGAGGAGGCCCTGCGCATCGGGCTCATCAACCACGTTGTCCCCAGCGAGGAAATATCCGACGTGGTGATGAAGGTGGCCCGCAGGATGGCGGGACGCTCTCCCAACATACTCGCTCTGACCAAGCGCTGGCTCAACACCGGCCACCAGGTCGATCTCCAGACATTCCTGGACCTGGAGGCATATACGCAGTCCCTGGCGGTGCTGGCCCCCGAGCACCACGAGGATATTAAGCGCTTTTTTGACAAGGCCTCCCGTAAAAAGGACGAGTAGGGAAACAAGGAAGTTGGTGATAATACCGGCGGCTCGCGCCGCCGCAGCCGAGCGAGGAGGGGCGTCATATGAATATCGGAAACATACCGAAGAGGAACGCGATCCAGTTCCCAGATAAGGTGGCCCTTATCTACGAGGACGAGAGGTGGACCTGGAGAGAGCTCAACGGACGCATCAACCGGCTGTCCGATGCGCTGATGGCCCTGGGGCTCGCCAAGGGCGACAAGGTGGCCGTCCTGACCGAGAACGTCCCCGCCATCGTCGAGGTCAACTACGCCTGCGCCAAGCTGGGGATGGTTTTCTTCCCCGTGATGTCCAGGTTGAACCCCCCGGACATCCAGTACCTGCTGGACCTGTCCGACGCCTCCGTCCTCTTCTATCATCCCGATTTCACCGCGGCTGTGGAGGGCATGAAGCCCAACCTCGGCAAGGTGAAGCATTATATACAGATCGGCGGTGATGTTGCGGAAGGGATCCTGGACTACGAGGAATTCCTGCAGGGAGGAGAAGATACCGAGCCAGAGGTGGAGGTGCTGCCCGACGATCTCTATTGTTTTCTCTGCACGGGTGGGACCACGGGGGTATCGAAACTGGCCATGGGCACTCATCTCAACGCCCTTTGCGCCATATATTCCACCATCAACGCCCTGGGCATACGCCCGGACGATGTGGGCATCCAGATGCTCCCCCTCTTTCACGTCATCCAGAACAACTGCCTGCACCCGCTGCTCGCCGCCGGGGCCACGGTGGTGCTGCAGCGCGGCTTCGACCCGTTGGCGTACATGAAAGCCGTCGAGGAGGAAAAGGTGACCATGCTCATCGTGGTGCCCCCCTTCCTGTTCGGCTGGATCATGAGCGTGCCCGAGGCCATGGCCTGCGACGCTTCCCACGTGAGGATCTTCGCCACAGCCGCGGCCACTTTCCCGGTCGACTTGAAGAAGGCCGTACTCGAGAAGATGCCCTCCGCGCAGCTCTTCTACACTTACGGGCTCACCGAGAGCAGCGGCGGCAACGCCACCGTCCTGCACCACGACAACGCCTTCTCCAAGGCGGACTCCATCGGGGTGGTAAACCCGCTCATGGACTACCGCATCGTGGACGAGAGCGGCGATGACGCCGCGGTGGGCGAGATAGGGGAGCTGCTTTTGAAGGGACCCGCGATAATCAAGGGTTATTACAGGCGGGAGGACGAGACCGCAAAGACCTTCCGCGAGGGATGGCTGCATACGGGGGACATCGTCCGCCGGGACGAGGAGGGTTTCCTTTACTTCGTGGACAGGCTGAAAGACATGATCAAGACGGGGGGCGAGAACGTCTTCGCCAAGGAGGTGGAAGACGCCCTGCTCAAGCATCCCAAGGCGGCGGAGGCGGCGGTGTTCGGCCTTCCCGACCCCAAGTGGGGCGAGAAGATCCACGCGGCGGTGGTCCTCAAGCCGGGCGAGCAGGCGACGGAGGAAGAGATCCTGGACTTCTGTAAGGATCACCTGCCGGGATTCAAGCGGCCCAAGGTCGTGTATTTCGTGGACGTCCTGCCGAGGAACCCCAGCGGCAAGGTGCTGAAACACGTGATGAAGGAGCAGTTCAAAGGCTGAAGACGAGAGATAACCGGCGGCGCAGGCCGTACGGTCCCGAGGAGGATCGATGTTCGAAACACGCATAACCGAACTACTGGGTATCGAATTTCCCGTCATAGGCGGGTGCATGCAGTGGGTGACCGGGCCCGAGTTCACGGCGGCGGTGAGCAACGCCGGCGCACTGGGCATCATGTCATCCGCCATGTACACCACCCAGGATGCATTCAGAGAAGCTCTGCGCAGGTTGAAAGAGCTTACCGACAAGCCCTTCGCGATCAACCTGAACCTCTTCCCGGCATTGCGTCCCATAGACAACCGCCTCTACGCCGAGGTGATCCTGGAGGAGGGCGGGCCGGTGGCGGTGGAGACCAGCGGGCACCGCCCCCCGGAGGACCTCATCGCCCTGCTCAGGGAAGGCGGGCTGAAACTCATGCACAAGTGCGTGACCGTTAGGCATGCCTTGAGCGCGCAGAAGGCGGGAGTGGACGCGGTGACCCTGTTCGGGCACGAGGGTGGGGGTCATATCGGCGATGTATCCACCATGTCGCTGCTCCCCTGCGGGGTGGATGCCCTTTCCGTCCCCGTCATCGCCGCCGGCGGGATCGCGGACGGCAGGGGCATGCTCGCCGCTTTCAGCCTGGGGGCGGAGGCGGTGGTGCTGGGCACCAGGCTTCTGCTGACACGTGAATGCCCCATCAGCGAGGCGGTGAAACGGAGCCTGCTGGCGGCGACCGAGATGGACACGGTGCCCCTGCTGGGCACGGTCCACAATACCCTCCGCGTGGTCAGGAACCAGGCCGCCGAGAAGGCGGCGGAGCTGGAGAAAAGCGGCGCGGATTTCAAGGAGATACTGGCCGTCGTCGCCGGCACCAACACGCGAGGCATGATCGAACGGGGCGAGGTGGAGCTGGGGGTGCTGGCCTGCAGCCAGAGCGTCGGGGCTATACACGACATAAAGACGCTGAGAGAAGTAATAACGGACATGGTCGCGGAGGCGCAGGATATCGCCACGCGCCTGGCCTCGAAGGTTTCAAGTAAGGCTTGATCGGGAGGGAGCTGTGCTATGAAAGATTACGATGTTGTGGTCATCGGCGCCGGGCTGGGGGGCCTCTCCACGGCGGCATTTCTCGCCAAGGAGGGCAAGAAAGTGCTTATGTTGGAGCGCCATTACGTGCCCGGCGGATACGCCTCGTCCTTCGTGCGCGGGCGCTTCGAATTCGAGATATCGCTGCACGAGTTGTCCGGGCTGGGCGACGAGAAAAACCCGGGCCCGCTTTGGAGGCTGCTGGAGCAGGTGGATGTGACCCGCAGGGTGGAGTTCCTGCGCATACCCGAATTCTACCGCTGTGTGCTGCCCGACGTGGATTTCGTGGTCCCCATAGGTCGCGAGAACTTCGAGAACGCCATGGCTGAGTATTTCTCATCCGACGCCGAGGGCATCAGGGAGTTCTCGGACGTGATGTTCAAGTTCGCACAGGAGGCGCTGCGCGCTAACCGCGTGGGCATGAAGATGGTCATGGAGCACCAGGAGGAATTTCCCACCCTGCTCACCTACTTCGGGAAGAGCCTGCAGGAGGTAATGGACGTCTTCATCAAGGACGAGAAAGCGCGCACCGTGCTCAACGTGGTGTGCGGCTATTACTGCAACCCCCCCTCCGCGCTGTCGTTCATGACCTTCGCCCTGGGGACGGTGAGCTACTTGCGCTTCGGCCCCTGGCACGTCAAGGGCAAGAGCCAGGCCCTCTCCCAGGCCTTCGTGGATTCCATAGAGGACATGGGGGGCGATGTGTGGTTGAAGAACGGCGCCCAGCGCATCCTCACCGAGGGCGGCAAGGTCAGAGGCGTGGTCGCCGAGGACGGCACGGAGATAATCTGCCCCACCGTGGTCAGCAACGCCAACCCTTATGCCACCTGTCTGGAGCTGATCGGGCGCGAGAACACCCCCGACTGGTACCTCAGGCGCCTGGGGGCCTGGTCGGGCGGCGCCTCCACCGTGAACCTGTACCTGGGAGTGGATTGCGATCATAAGGATCTGGGGCTGGCACACCACGAGACCTTCTACAGCGACGGCTACGATGTGGACGGCAACTGGAAGAAGATGAAGGCGGGGGTCATGCTGGAGCCCTCGGACATCGCGGTGACGGCTTATAACTCCGTGGACCCGGACTTCTCGCCGCCAGGCACATCCTCGCTGGTGTGCACCTTCATCGCCTTCTCCGAGCCCTGGATGAAGGTCCCTCCCTCCGAGTACGCGGACGCCAAGCACCGCGTTGCGGACAGGGCCCTCGACCTGGCGGAGAACGTGGCCCACGGCCTGCGCGACCACATCGAGGTCATCGAGGTGGCCACGCCGCTTACCAACATCCGCTGGTCACACAACGTGGGCGGGAGCATTATCGGTTTCGACGAGACCTTCGCAGGTACGGGGCTGGTGCGCATGCCCGCGACCGGTCCGCTGCAGGGGCTCTATTTCTCCGGTGCCTGGGTGAACATCGGCGGCGGTTACGAGCCGTCCCTGTACTCGGGCTATCTCACCGCGCGCAAGGTGCTCGAGGATATGGAGGCGGGTGGAGCCAGGCCCGAGGCCATCGAGAAAATCAAGACTGACTTGGAGAAGCAGGTCGAGGGCATGGAGCTACCGGACAGCCCGACCACGCTGGTGGACAGGGCGCTTGCCGGCCTGCACCCCGACCGCGTGCAGCTGGAGGTATCCGAGATCGTCGAGGAGACTCCTTCCACCAGGACACTGCGTATGAAGCCGGCGGAGGGTGAGCTCCCGTGGTTCCGGGCGGGGCAGTACGTGAACCTCTTCTGCGGGGTGGGCGGGGTGCTCACCTCCCGGCCTTATTCCATCGCCTCCGCCCCCGGCGCGGGCTACTGGGACATCACCGTGCGCCGCATGGCGGACGGTTTCGTCTCCGACTACCTCCTGGACGAGGTGAAGGTGGGCGACAGGTTCGAATCCACGGGGCCCTTCGGGAGCCTCTATTACGAACCCCTGATGGATACAGGCGACTTGGTTTTCATGGCCGGAGGATCGGGCATCACCCCCTTCGCCTCCATCATCCGCGAGGCGGCGGAGAAGGGCTCGTCCCCGAAGATGCACCTCATATACGGCAGCAGGGACCCCTCGGACATCATCTTCTCAGGCGAGCTGAAGGAGATGGAAGCGAAGATACCGGGCCTGAAGGTGGATTACGTCATCTCCGAGGCGACCGAGGGCTGGGACGGCCCGTGCGGATTGCTGGATGCGAAGATGATCAACGAGTTGGTGGGAGACGTGGAGGGCAAGACGTTCTTTATCTGCGGCCCCCCGCAGATGTACGTGCTGTGCGAGGGTGCGCTGGAGTCGCTGGGGGTCTCCAGAAGGCGCGCACGCAGGGAGGCATACGGGCCGCCCGCCGACATCACCACGGAGCCGGGATGGCCGGGCGCCGACCCGGATGCCGTCTTCGATGTGGTCGAGGAGCGCACGGGAAAGACCATCAAGGCGCGGGCAGGCGAGCCGCTGATGAACTCCCTGGAGCGGGCGGGAATCGTGGTGGAGGCGGTGTGCCGGGCCGGCGAGTGCACCGTGTGCCGCACCCGCCTTATCGAGGGCAGGGTATTCGTGCCCGAGCGGGTGCTCCACCGCGAGGTGGACGCGACAGCGGGTTACATCCACCCCTGCATGAGCTACCCCCTCACCGACCTCAAAATCCGAATATAGTGAAAGGGGTCAGGTCTTGTTTTTTGCATACTCGGGTATCCAAGAAAAAAGCCACCCATCTATCTATTGCTGATCGGGCTTCTAGCAAACCTTGCAAATGCAAGAAGACGAAAAAAGCAAGACCTGACCCCATAGGCCACGGCGTGGGATGTCGGAGTGGAAGATGCGTTTGTACGGACGGGGGCGATATGGGAAGAAGTCTTACGCGGATATGTATCTGTGGTATGTAGATGCAGACGGGGTCTTAGCAGCTCTCGTCGCCGAAGTGACTGGGCGGCTTCCGGCGCGGCCGTATAAGGTGTATGGACGGAACTCAGTGGCAGGGAGGTCTGGCACTGTTCGTGTCTAGTTTAGGAGGGGGAGTATTATGGCCGACTACGACGTCATCGTGATCGGGGCGGGACTCGGAGGCATGACCGCGGGGGCCTTGCTGGCCAAACAGGGGCGCAGGACACTGGTGCTGGAGCAGAGCGACAAGATAGGCGGTTGCTGCTCCACCTACGAGCATGGTGGTTACCGCTTTGATGTGGGCGCCACCCTGCTGGAGATATTAGGCCCCTTTGTAAGCGCCTTCGAGAAGCTGGGCACGACCTTCTGGGACGAGGTCAGACTCATTCCCTGTGACCCCGTGTTCAACATCATCTTCCCGGACGGGTCGCGCATGACCTATCCCGCGTCCATAGAGGAGAAGGCGGAGATCATCTCGCGCATCTCACCCGAGGACGGCAAAGCCTGGCTGGAATTCGCGCGCTATTTCGGCGAATTCATGGACACCGCCGTGGGAGGTTTTCTGGTCAGCCCGGCAAACACCATGATGGACATGAACAAGGTCATGCTCAAGGACCCACGCCTCCTCAAGTTCCTGCCGCTGTTCGGCAAGTCCTTCGAGGACGTGATACGCAAATACTTCAAGAACGAAAAAGTACAGGAATCCATGTCCTACCAGGGGAAATTCGTCGGACAGCCCCCCGCCCTGAACTCCGGTATCTTCGCCTTCCTCTCCTACGCGGAGCACGAGGGGGTCTACTATCCCGAGGGGGGCATGATCGCCATACCCGAGGCACTGCGCAGGTGCGGCGAGAGGTCCGGGCTGGAGGTGCGTCTCGGCCAGGAGGTGGAAAAGGTCATGGTCCGAGACCGCAGGGCCGAAGGGGTGCTGCTCGCGGACGGTACGGAGATTACCGCGAAGGTTGTGGTCTCCAATATCAACGCCAAGATGCTGTACCTGGACATGATCGGGGAGGAGAACCTGCCCTGGCTGGCCAGATACGGCATAAAGAGTTACACCCTCTCCAACCCCTCACCCATGATCAACGTGGGGCTCGACTACCGGCCCCCCCTGGACGCCCACCATACCATACTCACGGCCTCCATGGACAAGCTCAACGATTACTGGTTCGGGGGCATGAAGCAGGGCATGCTGCCCAGGGAGGCTGGCGGCCTGGTCTGTTTCCCGACCTACTCGGACCCCTCGGTGGCCCCCGAGGGGCGGCACGTGCTGAACATCGTCCTGTCCGGCCCTTATCACGTAAAGGAGATAGACTGGGACCGGGATAAGAAGGCTTACGGAGAGAAGCAGCTGGAGATGCTGAGCGAGAAGGCGATACCGGGGCTCGCTGACCACGTAGAGGTTATGGACGTCCTGACCCCAAGGGATTACGAGCGGCGCCTGCTCATCCCCGAAAGCGCGCACCTGGGGATGGACATGGGCCTCATGTCCGCTTCCGTGTTCAGGCCGTCGTCGAGGTCCAAGAGCATAAAAGGGCTTTACCTCGCCGGGTCTTCCACGCATCCCGGCGGTGGGATACCGTCGGTGATGGCCTCGGGCGCCATCGCCGCCGACCTAGTATCTACTTATGAATAACGTTTCGACAGTATGCATCGCGAAAGCGACAGCGACGCCCGAAGGGCGGCGCGGCGGTGTCCAGCGCCTGAACATTTCCGAATG
>CAYWXM010000047.1:0-3530 GCA_964462595.1 uncultured Actinomycetota bacterium | reverse complement strand
GCCGGTGAAGGCGGCCAGCTTGGCGTCCCCCATGCCGAAACCCTTGGGGAAGATGATGGCGAACAGGGCCCAGGGGACGGCGATGACCGCCGCGCCGATAAGGCTGTCCGTGATGACGTGGTAATCCCCCAGCGCCAGGGCAACGATGCCCATGGAGGCCAGCGCTACCGGGATGGCGGGGTACATGACCTTGTTGGGGATGATCTGCCTCTCGAGGTCTATGGCGGAGACGATGATGAGCACGGTCACCATGAACAGGTAGGGAAGCAGCTCCGCCTCCCACCGAAAACCCAGCTTGGCGAAAACGGCGAAAAAGAGCAGCCCGCTCAGCAGTTCCACCAGCGGATAGCGAGGGGATATTCGCATGCCGCAATGGCGGCAGCGCCCCCGCAGGATGAGGTAACTGAGCAGGGGGATGTTGTCGTACCAGGCGATGGTCTTCTCGCAGCCCGGGCAGAAGGAGCGCGGAGCCCACAGGGACTTCCCCTCGGGGATGCGGTAGATGGCCACGTTGTCGAAGCTGCCTATCACCAGCCCGAACAGGAAGACCACCGCGGAATAATAGACCTTACCCAGCATCGCCTGCTCTTCTTTCTAAGATACGGAGGAACGGATTCATACGCATCAGCCCGATCGCCATGTCTGGCATCGTATCACCGACCGCGCGCAATCCCTTCAGGTAACCCATATTATTACGTCAATCCGCCGGAACGCCTTAAACGGCACCGCATCACTTCCCACGCGCAATAGATTAAAGGGATACATATATTCGTACATCACTCCGCCGGAACGTCTTAACCGGAATCTTATCCCCTTTCCTCCTCCGTATCCTCTCCGGAAGCCTGCAGCCTGGCGCGCATCATCTTCATCAGTGGGCCGTCCTCGCGCCACGAATAACAGTTGCCTATGATCTCCAGCTCCACCGCCTGCCTGCGCATGAAATCAAGCGCCTCGTCGCCACCGCCCATCTTCGACACGGCCAGCGCTCCCCGCCCCTGCACGCTGGCGTGGCCCAGGTTGGTCACCAGCACGGAAAGGTGGGTGCACCCCTGCGGGGAACCGACGACGTCGCGCACCATCTGGGTGAAGCCGGGCACGATGCGTTCTCCTACCAGTTTCTGCAGGGTAAGCAATGAATGCTGACAGTCGGAGTAAGGGACGCAGGGCATCTCTCCCTCAATGGCATGGATGCGCCCGTCCTCCATGCCTACCTCCGCCCTCACCACGATATGGTGGAGGAGACCGTCGAGGCGCGTATCCCGCAGGGTGCCCGCTATCGACAGCACGCCCCCCTCGCCCTCGTCCATGTCGAAAGAGATCTCGCGCTTGAAGATGCCCATGCTGCTGCCTTTCAAGTACCCGGTCGGGACCTGAAGAGAAAGCAAGCTCTCTTTTCATCCCGACGATTTACATATAATGCCTGAAAAGGCGGGAAAAGCTTCCCGGCCTGCCCCGCTACCGCTACATATCTTCTATACGGCCGTATGCAGGCAATACTTGAGCGGCACGAATGCATGAAATCCCTTGCCCGCGTTCCAGCTCGTCTGCCTGGACCGTATGCCTGTCATCGCTTTATGAGATGATTGCCATAAAGAAACGCCTGTTGGTTTCGTTAATAAGGTTATAGTATTGATTGCCAAAGTTAAAGATATTATAATATTGTTGGAATTCGGAAAACAGAAGGAGAAGAAGATATGCAGATGCTCGAGCCGGATTTCTGGAAAGGGCGAGGAAGGTACTCGAAGCAGGCTATCTCGCGCAAGGTCGTCGACGAAGGCCTTATCCAGCTTCCCGAAAATCACCTCATAGATGAGCTGAAAAAGTAATCTGCGCCAGCAAACCCGCGCCGCGAAGCGGCAGCACAGCCGTTTTGCTAACCAGCTTTTTTGCCCCGGCATTCAACCCGTCGATGCATCTATATGGCTTAGGCGCCCCTCAAGGGGCTGAGGCTCTCTCCCGGTCGGAAAGGCGAGGCCCGTCCTTGCAGGCGGGCCGAGGCTCCGCAACCGAACACCTGGCTTTTTAACGGCAAGGAAATGCCCGAGGGTTCCGCTTTCACCTCACACTGGAGATCGAAAATCTGAACTCACGGAGATTAAAGGGTATCCGCCCTATAAATAGCCTCTGGATGAGGGCGCGGGAAAAGGTTACAATATGACTGGATTTTGGTTAATGGTTATTAACTAGAACCTATTGGTCATATATGATAATGGTTACATAACATGACGTTGGCTATGGCGCAAGACGACTGCGCCTAATAAAATCTGTAAGACGCATAAGCCTCAGTTCCGTGGGAGGGAGTGAGATGATCAACACCTTGAGTTCGGCATTAGAGAGGGAAGTGGAGGAGCGGAGCGGGGAGAAAGTGCGCCTCTGCTACCAGTGCGGAAAATGCAGCACCGGGTGCCTTTTCAGCTTTGCCATGGATATCCTTCCCCACCAGGTGATGAAGCTGATCCAGTACGGGCAGAAGGAACGCCTGCTCTCCAGCCACACTATCTGGATATGCGCCTCGTGTGAGACCTGCACCGCACGCTGCCCCAACGGCATCGACGTGGCCAGGGTCATGGACACCCTGCGCGCCATGGCGCTGGAGGAAGGCTTCCAGCCCGCCGAGAAGAGGATCCCCACCTTTCACTCCTGTTTTCTGGGCAACATCCAGGCCACCGGTCGCATCAACGAGCCCATCCTCATGGGTTCCTACAAGACCATCTCCGGCGACCTTTTCAGCGACATCGGCCTTGCCGTCAAGATGCTCGGCAAGGGGAAGATAAAGCTCATCCCCAGCATGGTCAAGGCAAGGCGTGAAGTGAGGCGTATCTTCAAGGAGTCGAAGCCATGAGATGCCAGGGCAAAGGCAGGGCCTGCAAGGCCATGATCGCGGCACGGGCTTGGCGTATCCGGGTCGCGGGATTCGCATCGGACGGGGGGCGGAGACCATGAAGACTTACTCTTTCTTCCCCGGCTGCTCCCAGATATCCTCGGCGGAGGAGTACGGCCTTTCTTCTTACGAGGTCTCCGAAGCACTGGGGTTCCGCCTCGAGGAACTGGAGGACTGGAACTGCTGCGGGGCCTCGTCGGCGCACATGACCAACCACCTGCTTTCCGTCGCCCTGCCCGGGCGCGACCTGGCCAAGGCGAAGGAAAAGGGGGGCGACCTGGTCATAGTTTGCGCGGCCTGCTACCACAACCTGAAGACGGCGCAGATGGAGATACTTGCGGACGAGGAGCTGGCCCGCCGCGTGGAGGAAATCGTGGGCGCCGACCCGCGCTTCAGGGGCAGGATAGTCCACCTCCTGGACGTCATCGCCGAGGAAGTCGGCCTGGATGAACTGGCCGAGAGGGTACGCAGGCCTCTGCAGGGCCTCAGGCCCGTCTCCTATTACGGATGCCTCATGGTGCGCCCCAAGGGCATGATCACCGGCGACGACCCCGATAACCCCCGCCTCATGGACAGCCTCCTGGGAACCCTGGGGGCAGAGGTAAAGAAATGGTCATACAAGACCGACTGCTGCGGGGGCAGCCTGTCC